>JBJLGX010000027.1:0-30834 GCA_045564655.1 Dehalococcoidia bacterium | reverse complement strand
TTGCTTCATGCTTTTTTAAAGCTGCTATGCAATCATCGGGGTTTCCCGATATAGTTACTCCTCTTTCACAAAGAGTGTCAGGAGTTAGCCCGTCCCATACTTTGTGACTAATTGCTCCACCACCGGAATAATCTAACTGTTGTCCATCTACAGTAGTATTATTATCTTCAATATCTTCAATATATCGTGAGAAATTTTGTTTTAAATCATCCGGGACTTCTTCGGAGCCACCCCATCTATCTAGAAGTTGATCATAAATATCTTTTTGACCTTGAACATAAGGTCTACCTGGTGCAAAGAAACCTTTTAGAGATTCTGTTCCTAAATCTCTACCTTTACGACTATTTTCATGAGTAATCCCAATAGTGGAACTGGCCCAGTAATTATTTACAGCATCGCCTACAGGGTTAGCCTTTTTTATATTTTCTCTATATAGATCTATATGAGGTTGCATTAATTCTGGAGCACTTGATCCAAAAGCTAATACGCCTATCCCTTTTGAAGCGGCTATTTCGTATGTACTAGGTTGAAATGCTGCAACTGAAATTGGCGGATGAGGATCTTGGTATGGTTTTGGTAGAATTTGCCTTTCAGGAACTTTCCAGAATTCTCCTTCATGGGAATACCAATCTGATCGCCAAATATCAGGAATCATTGATAGCGCTTCTTCCCACCTGCCCCTACTTTCACGAGGGTCAACACCAAACGCATCTAATTCATAAGGAGCTGATCTACCTGTACCAAACTCGACCCTTCCATTAGAAATATGATCTAACATTGCAACTCGTTCCGCTACCTGTACAGGGTGATGATAAGGAAGCACGACAACTCCTAGCCCCAGTCTGATTCTTTCTGTCCTTTGACTTAAAGCTCCAAAAAATATATCTGGAGAGGGAGATGCTGAAAATCCTGTTAGGAAGTGATGTTCAACAAACCAAACTTTATCGAACCCAACCTCATCCGCAAGTATACACTGTTCCATTGTTTCAGTTATGACCTTGTGGTCGTCTAATTGAGGCCTTTGCATCTCATACTGTAATGATAATTTCACTATAGCTCCTTTTTAGTAATAAATCAGGATTACTTTATGTTATGAATTAAGTGCTACTCCATATTCTCATAAATATGAGAATATATGCAATAGTTTCCAAATATAAAGTAATTTTCAAAGTTTTCTAAGAAATTCCATCTCTTCTCTGTAAATTTTATAACTAACAGCAATATAAATAAGAATGAGAATCATTCTTATTTATATGTTATTATTTACTGGTCTTATAAAATTCGTTAGTTCGTTTTTGGAGAAAATATGGAAAAATATGATGTTGTGATTGTAGGTGCAGGGGCGGCTGGAATTGGGATCGCCTCTATGCTCAAGGATTTTGGGATAGAAAAAATGCTTGTTCTTGAGAAAGATAAGGTTGGATCTACTTTCGACAAATGGCCTGAAGAAATGAGGTTTATAACTCCTTCATTTACAACTAATTTCTGGGGTCATATCGACATTAATTCTGTAGTTGCAGGTACTTCTCCTGCATTTTCACTTGATACAGAGCATCCGACTGGTAAGCAATATGCAAATTATTTGAGGTTAATATCAGAACATTTTGAATTACCAATTAGAGAAAACACAAATGTAGAAAAAATAACTCGTCCTGACGATAATTTTAATATCCATATTTATAACTTTGGAGGAAACGAAATTGTCGAGTCGCGCTTTTTGATTTGGGCAGCTGGCGAATTTCAATATCCAAACACAGATTCATTTTCAGGATCTGAACTATGTTTACATAATAGCCAAGTAGAAACTTGGGAGCAAATTAAAGGAGATGAGGTTTATATTATAGGTGGCAACGAAAGTGGGATTGATGCAGCTATTCATTTAAGCAGATTGGGTAAAAAAGTGGCTGTATTAGAGGGTAGTCGAGATTGGAGTGAAAAAGTAACTGACCCAAGTGCAAATTTGTCTCCATATACCTTAGATAGGTTAAGCGAAGAAATGACTAATGAGAGGATTAGCCTTCTCGGTAAAACTAAAGTCAAAGATGTGAAGTTAGAAAACGATAATTACTTAATTAATGTGGAGGATGAAAAATCATCTACTTATCAAACTCAGGTTCCACCTATTTTAGCAACAGGATTTGAAAGTAGTTTGGTGATGGTTAAAGACTTGTTTGATTGGGACGAAAGTAAATCATATGTTTTATTAAATGAACATGATGAATCAAGAAAAACTCCTGGATTATTTCTTGTTGGGCCTCAGGTCCGGCATGAAAATTTAATATTATGTTTTATCTATAAATATAGACAGAGATTTGGCGTTGTTGCTAATGCGATTGGTGGTCAGTTAGGCCTAGACACAGAATTTCTGGAACAATATCGTAACCAAGGGCTCTATTTAGATGATCTAGGTGCTTGTGGTGAGGAATGTCCATGCTAATTAGTAATAATAGAAAATTTAGACCTAATGTCAGTATGCTCTGGGTATTCCAATTAATTGCAAGTACATCTTGGATGGTTTCAGTTTTCGTTTATGGATCATTTGCTTTAGGAGATTACTTACAGTTGATAGCTGCATCTTCATGGACTATATCAAATATCATTACTCTTTTTAAAAATTAGATTCCTATCTTTTGTAGAGTACAAAATAAAAATAAATACTTTTGGGTGCACGAGGCAGTCATATTTCGTTACAATTCTCTAACTAAGGTAACAAAATTCATATTGCTCAATGAGCTCAAACAAATACACAATTATGTACGAAAAGACAGTACCATACTCGTGCACCCAAAAGTTAAAACTATAAAAACTATGGACGCGAAGATATCATGAGGGTATATTTAATTTAATATATTTATAACTAAAATACGGCAGGAATTTAAATGGAAATTTATTGGGAATTTACAAGAAAAGGCCAAAAACTAAATTTGCAAAATGGAGAAAAGCTAGAAATTATCGGAGGGGTTAGAGAAACTAAATCAGGTTATGATGCGTTTGCTAAAACATTCAGCATGACACCTGAGAGAGCTCAAAAAGGTTTTCCTTCGATGGATATCGCAAAAGAATTTGTAGAATCGTTCAGACCTTGGGAACTGTATACAGGACCAATTGATATAACCGTAGATTCTGAAGTAAGAGACGCTATAGAGTAAGATTCTTAAATCTTAAAAATATTAGTAGTCAATTTTGGGGAAATCATTTTTAAGCAAACTTATATACATCAGTTGATGAAATATCGTGCCTTATAATGAAGCCATGTTAATAAATTCCTTGTCTGAAAAATGAAAATTACAAAATTATATAAGTACCCAATCAAATCCCTAACACCTTCAAAATCAGAATCATTAACTTTAAATGAAAATGGTTATATAGAAGGAGATCGCTTGTTTGGATTTAGATTCAAAGATGCAGGATCGAGAGATGATTTTGAATGGCAAAAAAAGACAAGTTTTGCTGCATTAATGCATATGCCCCAGATAGCGAAATTAAATGTTGAATATGATGATAAAAAGAGAGAATTGATCATCAAATATGATGTAAATACAATCATCAAAGCTAATGTTGATACTCAAAAAAATGAGATTGAAGATAGATTTACAGAATTTGTTATTAATTCTGATACTGATCTGATAAAAAATTTCCCTCAAAGATTTCCATTTGTTTTTATAGGTGGTGGAAATTCGAACCATTTTCATGACACTCGGGATGGAGGAGTGACACTGCATAGTCAAGAATCTTTGAATGATCTGAATAAACGATTAGGCTATGAAGTAGAGCACACTAGATTTAGATCCAATATAATTATAGAAGGTATAAATCCATGGGAAGAATTTGATTGGATTGGTAAAAACATTGAAATTAATGGGTTGTGTTTCAAAGTAGAGAAAACTGTTAATAGATGCTTGGCTATAAACTGTAATCCTGGGAACGGCATTAGAGATAAAAATGTTTTGAAATCTATGCTTGATATCCAAGATAAAAAACCTCCTGTGTTTGCAATTAAGTTAATACCGTTAAATGCAGAAGGTAAAATAATCGTTGGCAATGATTTAGTGGTTAACTAAATGTTTAAATGCTGATTTTAGCTATGAAATCTTTGATTCCTGCAAAATCTTAATCCCTTTACTAATCCAAATATTTGAATAATTGTGTGATTGATTTCTGTAAGATTACTTCGCTACACGCGATATATACACGAGCGACTAGCAGGTTTTTGGGGTGTTTGCGTTAATGGTGGGATAGTGACATACTAACGGCCATGAGAAAGTACGTTGTTGTTCTGACATTACTGTTGCTGCCCCTGGGGTGTAGCGGCGGTGCAGAAACACCTGTCACCACCGCCCCGGCATCGACGACTGCTGAACAAACTCCTCTGCCGCAAGGACAACAAAAATTACCTCCTCTACCTGGAGAACCTCAAATACAACCAGGACAACAAGATTTATCTTCTCTACCTGGACAGCCTCCTATGCAACCAGGACAACAGAATTTACTTCCTCTACCTGGAGAACCTCCTATACAACCAGGACAACAGAATTTACTTCCTCTACCTGGAGAACCTCCTATACAACCAGGACAACAGAATTTACCTCCTTTGCCTGGACAACCAGTGCAGCCTGGGCAACCAGTGCAGCCTGGACAACCAATCCAACCTATGGGGGATGTTTGGGAAGGCCCGACTATCTGCACTACTCATGGGGTCTTTTACCAACCACCGGCTTTCGGCGTGTCTGTCGGGCAGCCGATCGCTGATCCAACAGCTGCCGTTCTAGACGACGGGCGGATTCGACTTTATGCCTTTGCTCAGGGTATTGGCATTGTGAGCGCCGTATCTAACGATGGTCGGATGTTTGCTGAAGAGTCGGGGGTTAGGATCCCTGGAACTGAGGCGGGGCAGCCGCGCATCTGGCGTCTTTCTGATGGTCGATGGCGGATGTACGTGAGCAAGGTCAAGGAAATTGCGTCATTTACCAGCGACGACGGACTCAATTTCATCAAAGATTCAGGGACCCGATTGACGGCTCAGGCCGCTGGTTTGACGGCCATCAGTAGTCCGTCTATTGTTGAGGTTGAGCCGGGATTATGGCGGATGTACTACTCCACCTTGGCAGTACCAGGTACAGGTCCGGGTGGCAAACGATCAGGTAGCGCTACTTCTACCGACCTTCTTGAGTGGACAGTCGACCCCGGATGGCGTCTGGGAGAAGGGGCTCCATACCTAACGGAATCAGCTGAGCACCCATTTCCGGTGATTGCGCCTGATGGTTCAGTTTCTCTGTTCTATGGCAAGTTTATGGCTTCACAGGGTTCTGCACCTGATGGTCTTTGGCGTGCTACATCGGTCGATGGATTGTCCTTTACTGACGAGGCCTATACTGGTCTCTATTTTGGGAACGACCCGGAAGTACTTTTGCTCCCGAACGGTGAAAGGATTATTTACTATGGGGACTTTGAGCCGGGGATTGGCGGCCAATTGCTTTCAGCTAGTTGTACTGAGTGGTAATTAAGAAATTATCTTTGTTGTGTGGTTAATATTAATTTAAAGTCCCATTTGAGAGAATAGAACTGAGGTAAGAGGACTAAGTTTATTCCTGTATTCTCCAGGTATGCTTACATGATCATATTGCCCCACTTCGAGATAGCTTACATCAAAGCCTGCATTTCTACATGCGTCTGTGTAAATTCTAGATTGACGTCTAAACTCATCGGTTTCCCCGCCGCCTACTGCTACCACTGTTGGGGGCATCCATTTCGGGATATTATGAATTGGGCTATTACGATGACTTTCGTCCTTATTCATATGAAGTTCTTCATTTAAATAAGACAATCTAATAGGTTCAAGATCGAATAATCCACTTAGGGGGACAGCTCCATTGACTACGTCGAAAGGAAGTCCATATTGCTCCCAGTTTGTTGCCAGCATCATAGCTGTCAAATGCCCTCCAGCCGAGTGACCAGTTACATGAATCCTTCCTGGATCTCCTCCAATGGTATTGGCATTCCTATATATCCAAGCGATCGCCGCTCTATTTTGCTGGATAATCTCATCCATCCTAACCGACGGGCAGAGATCATAATTATTTAAAATTACACAGGCACCAGCCTCTACAAAACGTTCAGCTACAAAGCTAAACATATTCTTATCATATGCCTTCCAATAACCCCCGTGTATAAATAAAAGAATGGGTGAGCCACCACGTCCAGGCCATATATCAAGTTTTTCCCCTGAGTTTTTCCCAAACTCTACATCTATTTGGCATTCAAAGTTCGAAATTGCCCTTTTGGTGTGAGGCTCCATAGAAGCAAGTACCTCTGCAAAATGTGGACATCTTCTACGCATATCATATTCAAGATCAAGTTCTTCTTGGTTATAATTCCTATAAATTAGGTCAGACATATTGCCTTTGACCCCCTTTTCTCTGAAAATAGGTTTAAAAAATTCGTTATTCTGAAAGATTAAAAATTATGACTAGGTTTGTAAAACTCCTTCAGATAATATTCTGAATATTTCATTTACCCCAGCATCTTTTTTAAATTCCCATTTAATTGGGTCATTTATTGGTTCGCCTCTCACCCAAATTCTAAGCTCAGCATCTAAATCCATCCACCCAGAACTCTCTTTTGAGAACTTAGTAATATTAGCGTATGGGATACTCATAAATTCTTTCTTTTTACCTGTCATCCCTTTTATGTCTTCCCATATTATTCTATGTGTTGTAAATACAACTCTGTCTCTCACCCATTTATACGCTGTTAATATTTCTTCATCTCTAACTAACATTTCTCCGAATATTTTTTTGGCATCATCAACCGCCTCATTACTTGCATGACCCATCCATCCAGAAATTATTCCCATAAAATCACCTCTTGTTTTCTACAAAACACTTTGGGCCATAATAGCATGTTATAGTTTGAAGAAATATTGGTTATTTTATTTATAGATAAGGAGTCTAAATGCCATTAAAGAAAATTGGAACAATAAAATATGCTACAACTGTTAAAGCTTTACCTTCTGTAGATGGATACCCAAGAATAGAAGTATCTGGGCTTTCACTTGAAGGAAATCTTTTAGGAACTGAAGTGCTTCAGTCTATAACTACTTTTCAAGGTGTACTAAAACCTGGTGGACATTGGCAAGGAGAGTGCCCAGATTCTGGTATTGTTTTTGTTGCTGATGGATGGGCTACATTTTCTGCTACTGGAGTTGGAGTTAACACAGAGGATGGAGGGAGTGCATGGAAAGGTACTTCGTATTTTCAAACTTCTGCTCCATCGTTATCAGAACTAAATGGGAAATGTATAGTGTTTTACTGGAATGTAGACCCAGAAGGTACAGCTACATGGGAACTTCACGATTTTAGCTAACCAAGAAAAAACACCTGTGTGAGTAATTGTCGCCTTTGGCTCTATCCTATAATGAGAGCATAATATGATTGAAACACTAGAACAAATGATTATAAATGAATATTTATTAATTAGCTTAGCATCATTAGCTTTTGCGTTTAATCTATGGCACGGTAAAGCACAACAGGGAGCAGCTGATATAGGAGTTGTTTTCTATAAAACGGGTCCGTTATTTGAAATGTTTAACTGGCTTTTACTAACAGCAGCATTAATTTGGTTAAGCTATTCGTATACTTGGTGGTTTTTACTATTGGGCTGGATACTACTCCCTATTCCTGGAGTTATATTGTTCGTAATTTTCAGGTCTTTAATACAATTAGTATATATTGTAGGAATGCCAATTCTTTTAATATTGATAATTGTTGGTAGTTTTAATTAACAAGGAGCGGTACCATATGTATTTAGACGACCACAAATTTGACTCTTTAGTAATATATACTGCAAGAATAATTCTTAAAAGAGAATTCCTGAAATTTAAAGACCCAAAAGATTTTTCTCCTGCAGAAACAGAAATAGCTAATGAGTATCCTGACTCAGGATGGAGTTTAGAATTTCATGTAGCGACGCTACTAATGTTTGAACTAGAAGAACGACACTTTGGTGAAGATCGTAAAGTTCTAGAAAAACAAATAGTTAATGTGGCTCTACGATTGGTTGATTTTCTTCATACAGATACTGAATCTTCAGAACTTCCAAATAAATACTTAGATGATGCTTGCCATTATTATATCGACGTTTACCGTAAGGACTATGACAGATATGGAAACAAACTAAGTTTCATGCAAAGGAAATTTTCACGTAATAAAAAAAATACAGAATATGATAGCAATAGAGAAGAAAATTCATTTACCGGAATAGTGTTAGGTTTTCGCAAAGACGGCATAATGAGATTTACAAGTATGATGTACATGACAGATAAAGCAAACGGCATAATCTGGGAATGAGAATGACCACATTAGTAAAAAATATAATCCACGATCTTTGGTTTTGGAGACAGCGCTCTAACCACCTGAGCTATAGTCTCATTTTCGCTATCTTTCTTTAACGCATAAAAAAGCTCTGTCGCCTTCTGCCCAAGTTTCTTTTGTGGGGGTGAAGATTCCTTGAGTGTCAGAAGGACAATTCTGATCATATCGTGAAAAATCAGTAGGCAAAGTATTTGATTTGATGCGAATCGCGTTAGTTACTTCGTATACACTTTGACTTGCTGCACATTTGACAACTAGCCCTGAACTATCTAGGCAATCACGCACTTCAGGCATAGCACTTACGTCCACAGAAGATTTTGTAAAATCATTAGAAGGAGTAAAGCTACCGTCTCCCAGAATCAACCAATACGAAGATATGGCACAAATTAAAGTAATTGATATTCCTAGAATTCTTAGTTTATTTGATGCGTTTGGCAGCCCGATAATAAGTCTGTAAAGTCCGTAAAGCACAATACCCCACGTCACAAGATAAGTTCCTGATTCTGTTGCTAGAAAAGATCCTAATGAGATCGCAGTGCCAATGACAATAAACCCTATTGCCCAATAAATATGACGGTTGCCTAATATTTGATTTGCTGCAGACTCATAAGCTGATTGGTAAATTTGTTGTCGCTCAAGATTTTCATAAGATAAATCAAAATTGCATACAGAACAATTTTGATCGCTTGCTATCACTAATGATTGGCAATTTGGACAATATTGAGAAACCATATATTATTTACTAGAATGATAAGTATTTCTTTTTTTGATCATATACATAATATATCCGATAATTGAGATAGTGTCATTTTTTTTTGACATATGTCTTTCAATAAATCTAATCTTACGAAATAGTGGGGCGCTGTATAGTGGATGATAAATTTTGTATAAAATGCGGGACAAAGCTATTAACGCCAAGTAGCAATTGCTACAATTGTGGCCAGTCAATTATTCCAAAATCAAATAAACGTAAAGTTTTCGTACTAATCATTGGGTTTGCTTTACTGCTATCAGCATACTTAATTTATGAAGATCATGTCGGGATATCACAAAACGATTTATCTGCTTCTGTTATATCGATTGAAGAACCCAAGAGACTAGATTTTGAAAAAAACCCTGATATTAATACTTTAGTGAATAAAACTCCTACTCCTATCTCTACTCCTATCCCATTGATTGAGATAACTACTGATTCTGATTTAATACCATCTAAAACATTTGCAGGTAGCGATGTATGCAACGATGGTATTGCTCTCGAATTTATTTGTGTTGAGTTGCTGGAATATTTAGGGTTTGATTCTACTTATGTGGTGGAGATAATAAGTGGCCTTGAGTTAATTATATCTAATTATCATCTGACTAAAGAGGATTTTACAGTTAGGGTGGATACTTTTAACTCCAATGATCGTGTTGTAAATTACGTAGGAATAGTTTTATATAATTCTGATAACTCAGATTTGCATCTTATAGTTTCAGATGTGTGCAAATTTACACTTGTAAACTTAGATCAATCTATGTGTATATCTTCTGTCAATCGTCTCTTCAAACAGACGATTGATTTAAAGCTTGCAGGAATTTATGCTCCTATTACTACTGCAGATAATGGTCATTTGCTAATTATTAATCAATCAAATATTGAAACTTCTGAGTATTATATTGAATTAATCTCACATGAATATTTTCATCTATATCAAGGTGTTCATTCTGATATGTCTCCGCCCTATACGGAAGAAGATTTTAATAAAATGTATAATCAGGGTCCTTTTTGGTTGATGGAAGGCACTGCTGAATACGCTTCATTTCTTTTAATGAATCAGATGGGATTGCGAGACTTTGAAGATACCATAATATTGAATGCTGAAATAGTAGATATTTTGTTAACACTTGAAGGTCAAGCATATGTAAAAGATATTTCTATCTCTGAAGGTGTGACTCAAAACGACTACATTAGCATTCTTGAGAATTCTAATGTATATACCGGAGAGTATTGGTATGCTCAGTCTTATTTAGCGGCTTTGTATGCAGCGGCCTTATCTAGTCATGATGCTATTATGATAGATTATTGGGATGATTTGAAAGAATATGGTGCTGAAGAATCATTTCACAGAAATATCGGAATTTCTTTCGAAGAATTTTATATTAAATTTGATGATTTTTTACATAACAAAAATGGTGATGAAAAATTAGAAATAATTTTGTCAGCGGATGTTACTAACTCAGATGCTTTAACAAGGCAATCGGCATGTAATGATGCGGAATCCTGGAAAATTCTTACTCAAGACAGCTTAAATATTTTAACCACCTCTTCTGGATCATTTACTAATTCTTTAGATAATTATAAATATTCACTGATTCCATTGAAAAATTTCACATTTAATTCCGAAAATACTGATTCCGAAAATACTTTGTTGTATTTAATGGAAACTTTAATTTATCAAATGGAAAATTATTATATTTTTTTATTTGATAGTGATTCAGATATTTCAGTTGAAGTTGAATATGCTAGATTAGAAATTCAATCAACTATTAATAATATTAATATCCATTTGGAAGGCGACTGCTACATAGAACCATTAATTTATCAATAAATGCAAAATAAAGGATAGCCCATGGTCAATAAAATTATGAAATCTAAAATAATATTAGTCACTATTTGTTTCAATATATTTTTTGTGACAGTATCTTGTGGCTCTAAAGAAGATATTCCGGAAGATATCATACAATATGTAGAGTCTTTTAAGTCTATAAACTCTGAATTTACCCAAGCTGATCAAAAATTTGAGCAAAAATTCAACGAAATAAGCGAGTTGTATAAGTCACTTGACCAAGATGATCCTTATATAAACATTCTTTCTGAACAATTATACGAGAATGTAAGCGCAAGTTTAGATCAATCCATTCGTACAAGAGAAAAATTTAAAAATATAGGGTTTGTGCCGTCAGATTGTCAAAAACACCATTATGAAATGGATTTATACTTATCTTTATTAATTGAAGCTGAATCAACTTGGAAATTATCTATTGATACATCAGATCAAAATACACTGGAGGAATCAACTCAACTTATGAATCAAGCGAATGGAAAATTAAAAGAAGTTAATGTGATGAGATCTCAAGGAATATGTGGAGGTATATATAGATAGTTCATTTTTTTATGATTCTCAACGATTCATAATTTGCCTCAATCAAAATCCAATCATATACATCAGTATACTAGAGAATAAAATACCGAAACGAAAACTCTAGGCATTTAAAATATTTTGATGATCACAGCGATTACAGGCACTATAATATGACAAACTATAACTAGCAATGGCATTAGCATAAAATTAGCCCCCTGTCGGGCATTTCTACTAGGAAGTAATCCTACAAACCCACCGTAAATAATAGCGATTAATACATAAATGGAAGTATTGATCATAACTGGTGTCATTGAATCTGATCCTAAAGCCCATTTCCAAAGAAATCCTATCCCTATACCAGGAATGGCTATAAAAATTAATGCTCCAAAAATTGAGCCAAATATTTCAGGTAATCCGTGTTCTTCATTCATATAAACCTCCTACTTTACATATCCTAGCATGTGCGTAGACGAAAAAAGTAAAGTCCAGGTATTTTAGTCCATTTTAGTCCATTTTCGCTCGGACAATTTCCATTCCTACAAGTAAAATTATTACCAGTAGTGTGTAATTTTGTAACCATTTAGCTACGATACGGACAAATTTGTGGCAGGGGTGGCAGGGATCGAACCCACGACCTTTGGTTTTGGAGACCAACGCTCTACCAACTGAGCTACACCCCTTAATTAATAAGGCTGAGAAGGACTGTAAGCCGAGTTCTGTACTCCATAAATGAAGTGACGACCATCTATCTAGCTACTTCGTTACCGAAATAGTCAAGCGGCCAACCCAGGTAAGGCTCGGACCTTAATTACCTCTATTAGGCCTTGCTCCAGATGGGGTTTACCTAGCCAAAAATGTTACCATTTTTGCGGTGAGCTCTTACCTCACCTTTTCACCCTTACTGTAAAAACAGCGGTATATTTCTGTGGCACTATCCGTCGGGTCGCCCCGCCCCGCGGTTAACGGGCATCCTTCCGAGAGAGCTCGGACTTTCCTCTGAATTTTAAATATTATTTCAGCGGCCGTCCGTCTTTCTCAACCTTGAATAAATAATAACATTTTTAATAGAAGTATAAAATTACAAATTAATTTTCAGAGAACGATCTTTTACAGTGATAGATGATATGTATTCTTTTAAAAAAGCTTGTTTTTCAGCAAAACTTTTATTTTCCCAGTTTGAAATCATGCTTGGGACTTCTGAGGGACTAGTACTTATAAACGCTTGAGAACGAACTAAATCTAATTGCTCTAAATATAAAGATAATCTTGCTATTACTGATTGCCCTCTAGAAGTTTTTTTCATTGAATCTATAAATCGGTCTTCTGCCGCAACAACTTGACGCATTCTATCTTCTGCGGCATTACTTGCTTTTTCATTTCCAGATTCGCCATCCATACTTGCTTGAAGCTGTCCAGAATCAGACATTTGTTTTACTAATCCCCAGACTTTTGTTTCTAGTTTTTCAGTTGGCCATGTATGATATTTACAAGTTCCTCTGTTACCTTTTGATTGGCATTGGTAGTATCTATAGGAATTTTTTACGCGTGTCCCATCCTGTCTTTTCCAGGATTGCTTACGACTTGAACCCATCATACGGCTTCCGCAATACCCACAAATACATAACCCTGATAAAAGATATGGAGTACTGTCAGAAAAACCTCTATATCTTCTTCGTTCTCGTATTTTATCTTGGGCCTCTCTAAACAATCCGGCATCAATTAATGGTTCATGGTTTCTTGTTAGTCTTAATCCGAATCTTGTATAAGTTCCCATGTATGAAGTGTTTCTTAATATGTCTCGTATGGATACTATGTTCCAAGCATTCCCTTTTTTTGTTAGTAAATTTAGTTCGTTTAAATGTTCTACAATTTTTCTTAATCCCAGATCTTCTCTTACATATAGTGAATAAATTTTTTCCACAACTTTTGCTTCATCATGATTTATGACAAATTTGCCTTCAGGGTTTATTTCGTACCCGAAAGGTGGCTTGCCTAAAGATTTACCTTCCATAGCTCTTTTTTGCATAGACTCTTTTATGCTGCTACTTCTTTTACGTGACACCCCAGGAGCATCAAAGTGTAAGAATGCATTTTGTAAAATATCAGGGAAGTCTTCCTCTAAGCAGAAAAATGAAGATTGGTTTTTTTCTGCTTTTATAACAGCTCTAGCAATTCCTTCTAAGTCAAAGCTTACATGAGTTGCGTCAGGTACAATAATTAAATATCCGCCATCGGTTTCATTGATGAATGAAAATAAATCTTCTAATTCTGGATAATTATCATCACTTACTTTTGGGTCTGAGAATATTTTTTTCACTGGAGAGTGACCCATTGTAGCGCAAAAATCTTCAAATATTACGTTGAATTTTTCTTTATCCCAACTTTTTTCCGAGACATCAGTTATTCTGCATAATCCAATAGTCTTCATATTATTAATCCGATATACATAATATCCTTTGACATGAATTGCATAACACAAACGAGTTATCTTTTTTTAATTCTTGGATTGTTTTTGTTGGTACAGATACCATACAGGCCCCACACAAATTTGCTGTAAGCGTACTTACTGCAATACCTTTGTGACTTTTTATTAAACGATCATATTGAAGAAGAGACAACCTGTCACATTGTGATCGTACATTAGCACTTTGGCTAGATGCGATATCCAATTCAGTTGTTAATTCGGATATTGTTTTCTCTAACTTTGGTATCTCTTTTTCCTTTGTTTGTTCAATGATTAAGATTTGGTTGGAGGATTTTTTTAATCCGTCAGAATATCTGTCTTGATCAATCATAATAGTTAATATCTGGTCTTCTTGGTCGTTTATATTTTTATCTAAACTTTCCATTTCTTCTTCTAATGCTTTAAGGCCTTTTTCAGTTTTTATTAATCCACTATATATTTTTGTGTTAACAGAAGACATTTTTTCTTTTAGTGAATGGATGTCTTTTTCTATTTTATTCCTTTTTAATGTAATCTCTTGAAGTTTGTCCTTAACTAAGTCATTTAATTTCTTGGCTTTAGAAATTTCTGTGGAATCATTTAATTTGAACTGAGCTTCTTCAAGTTTTGATTTTATGGTGGTGACTTTCGTATCCCATCTTTGCAAGTCTAAAAGTAATTTGCTTTCGCTCACGGTATCCTCTTAGTTTTTATTTATAATTGATTAAACGTATAATAGACCTTATATAAGTTTGATGTGAACTTTATATCATATTTCTAATGCGATGCGTAAACTACATATAGTTAAAGAATGGTGAAAATGCAAGTTAGATATCCATTTCCGGAATTACCTAAAACTAAGGTTGTTTGTACTCTAGGACCTTCAACAAGCAATCCAGCAATTCTCATGGAAATGGTTAAATCAGGCATGAATGTTGCTAGGTTAAACATGTCCCACGGCGATCTAGAAACCCACAAATCGTATGTTGGTATGGTTCGCGCTGTTTCTAAGGAATTATCTATTCCTATTGGTTTGATGGTGGATGTTCCAGGTGCGAAATATCGAACAGGTTCTCTAAAGTCAGGCGGAGTATCATTAAAAGATGGAGAATCTATTATTCTTTCAAGTGACGTATTTGTTGGTAATAAAGATAGAGTATCCGTTAGTCCTGCAGGATTTCATAAAGATGCTGATGAGGGACGGATTGTATTAATTGATGATGGCAACATAGAATTAAAAGTTGTGTCTGTAGAATCCACTAACGTTACTTGTAAAGTTGTTAGGGGAGGTCTATTAACTAAAGGTAGGGGAGTTGTGACCCCAGGGAAATCTCCTTCACAACTTTTCCCTGATGAAAAAGCAATTGAATGTTTAAATTTTGCAGCATCAGTGAATGCTGATTTTGTTGCCTTGTCTAATGTTGTCGACGTAGAAGATATAAAAACAGCCCGTTCTATATTAAATAAAACTGATTATTATGATCCCATTATTATTTCTAAAATTGAACGTTCAGAAGCGATAGATAATATTGAATCAATTGTAGAAGAAACAGATGCCATAATGGTTGCACGTGGGGATATGGGAGTAGAATTACCGTTAAATAGGGTTCCTATAATACAAAAAGATCTTATAAGAAGAAGTAATGAGGTCGGTAAACCAGTTATAACTGCTACACAGATGTTAGAGTCTATGATTACTTCATCTTCCCCAACTCGGGCTGAAGTGACTGATGTTGCTAATGCTGTATATGATGGCTCAGATGCTGTTATGCTCTCTGCGGAAACATCTATAGGCCAATATCCTTTAGAAGCAGTGAGAGTTATGGCTAGTGTCGCATTAGAAGCTGAAAAAGCTTTACCTTACCAAATCATGATGAATACACGCCGTAAGCAATTAGAATCTGAAATTGATGATGCAGTCAGCTTTGCAGCTTCTCAAACTTCAAATACATTAGATGCAAGTCTGATAATTGCTTTTACAGAAACAGGTGTGGCTGCGGGAAGAGTATCAAGATATCGTCCAAAGGCAAAAATTATTGCTTTAACCCCTTCACAGAAGGTTCAGAATTTGCTTACACTATATTGGGGTGTTTTTCCAATCGTAGTTAATAGGGTTGAAGATGTTGATGATTTATTTGTAATTGGTGAAATTGAAGCGAAAAATATATTGGATGACAAACCTCACATAGCTATTTTAATTGCAGGCACCCCTATAGGGGTACCTGGTACCACTAATATGTTAAGAATTTTGACTTTAAATTG
Organism: Dehalococcoidia bacterium; assembly: GCA_045564655.1. GTDB lineage: Bacteria > Chloroflexota > Dehalococcoidia > Lucifugimonadales > UBA826 > UBA826. Next base: position 14,638 of record JBJLGX010000027.1, on the reverse strand, counting down.
ATTGAATAGGTTTTAAATTGATTAGTCTCTATAACACTGTTAATAGAAAAAAAGAGATTCTTACTCCTGTAGATAAAGGATTTTTTTCAATGTATACATGTGGGCCGACCGTTTATCGTGATGCACACATAGGAAATATGCGTTCATATTTGATGGCGGATTGGATAAAAAGAAGAATGCTATATTCTGGATATGATGTCACGCACGTCAAAAATATTACAGACGTTGGCCATATGCGCCAAGAAATTTTAGAACAAGGCGAAGACAAAATGATTGCCGCAGCTATTGCTGAAGGTAAAACTGCTAAAGATATAGCTGATTTTTATACGAATAGATTTTTAGAAGATGAAGAAATGTTGAATATTATTCCTGCTAATCACTTTCCTAAAGCAACCGATAATATTCAAGAAATGATAAAAATTATAGAAGATTTGTTATCTAAAGGATTCGCATACGAAGTAGATTCAAATGTGTATTTCCAGATTTCTAAGTTTAAAAATTACGGAAAGCTTTCAGGTAATATCCACGACTCTCAACTTTTTGAAGCAATGAGGATTGAGACAGATACCAATAAAAGAGACCCTAGAGATTTTACTTTATGGAAAAATGCAGAACCTGGACGAGAATTAAAATGGCCAAGTCCATGGGGTGAAGGGTTTCCCGGATGGCATATAGAATGTTCAGCAATGTCTATAAAATATCTAGGAGAACATTTTGATTTACATACTGGAGGAGTTGATAATATATTCCCTCATCATGAAGGTGAGATTGCACAGTCAGAATCTTTCTTAAATCATTCATTTGTTTCCCACTGGGTTCACGGACAACATCTTCTGGCAGATGGAGTTAAGATGTCCAAGTCTGCTCAAAATGCATATACTGTATCTGATTTGTCTCAACGGAATATTGATCCTATGGCATTTAGATATCTTTGTATGACGGCAAGATATAGAACAAGATTAAATTTTACGTTTACCTCATTAAAAGCTTCTGAAAAAACTCTTAATAAAATGAAGCGATTATATGTTGAGTGGTCCGAGGATTCATCTAATATTAATGTTGAATCCGAAGCAGACATTTTGGAATGGGAAGGTAAATTTATTTCTAAAATTGATGATGATTTGAATTTACCTGAAGCCATTTCTCTTGTTTGGGCTCTAGCTGATTCTTCAATTACAAATTCTGCAAAATATATACTTATAAATAAATTTGATGAAATTTTAGGTCTGGATCTTTCTAATACTTTAAATATGTATACAATTCCTGATTCTATTACTCAAAGCCTTAATTTTAGATCTGAATTACGATCTAACAAACAATATGAACAAGCTGATTTAATTAGAGAAAAAATAAATTTTGAAGGATATAAGATCAATGATTTTTCTTCAGGTAATTATTTAGCTAGATTAAAGGACCCTTCCGAACTTAGAGATGAAAAATGGGAAACCATATCTTCTTCTAATAATGTTTCATCTAATATTTATGAACCAGATGAATTTAAATATTCGATAGGATTAGTAGTTGATGGGTATTTTGATGACCTAAAACGTTGTGTGAATAGTATATTTGCTCATGATCAACATAATTCCATTGAATTAATCATTCTGGATAATGGAAATGAAAATCAGATATCAAATGACATTGAATCTTTAGCTGATGAATTTCAATCTATTAAGGTTATACACTCGGATCATCGCTTGGGAGATGCATCAGCTAAAAATACTTTGATTAAAAGTGCCAAAGGTGAAATATTTGTATTAATTGATACAAGTGTTGAATTTACTGGATCTTTTTTATTGAGACTTAAAAAGTTATTGCTTCAGGATAATGTTGGAGTTGTAGGTTATGCTGGATTAAAGACAGAAACCTTACTGCATTTTCATGATGGAGAGGGAGAGTCTGGAGATGTTGATGCAATGCAAGCATATTGTTTTGCATTCAATCGGAATACTATTAGAGAAGTTGGCCTGATGCGCGAATCTTTTCGTTTTTACAGAAATTTAGACATTGATTTTAGTTTTCAATTTAAAGAAAAAGGATATCGTATTATTGCTGATAACGATTTGCCTATTACTTTACATGTACATAGAGGATGGCATGATTTACCATCTACCCAAAGAGATGATTTAAGTAGAAAAAATTATGGTAAATTTTTAAAGAAATGGAGAACTAGAGAAGATTTATTATTGTCTAACTATGTATCGGAGTAATTTTTGGATTTAACATCGCTACCTTTTTTGTGGGTTCAGCTAACTGTGTTAGCTATCATCATTGTTTTTTCAGCAACTTATCTGACTAAATCAGCAGACGTAATAGCTATTAAAACAGGTTTGGGTCGTTCTTTTGTTGGAGTAGTTATGTTAGCTACAGCAACTTCACTTCCAGAGTTAGGTACAGGATTAGCCGCTGTTACTGTAATATCTGGATATGAGGGAGTTAATTTAGCTGCTGGAGATGTTTTTGGAAGTAATATATTTAATTTATTAATAATTGGCTTATTAGATATTTTTTGGAAAAATGGGTCTATTTTCAAGTCAGTAACTAGGCAATCTGTTCCAATCGGACAATTTGGCATATTACTTGTTTTTATTGCAATCGTAGCCATGTTATTCCATAAGAATTTTGACTTTATGGGAAATATTTATATTAGTCCGATGTCTTTTATTTTAATATTGACTTTTGGGTTTTCAATGTACTATTTGTATAAGAATCAAAATGTTGATAAAAATCAAATAAATTCTGAAACTTATTCTCAAGAATCATTAACTAAAGCATTTAGGAATTACTTTATTGCTGCGTTTGTAATTGTTGGCGCAGCATTTTTTTTGGTTTCTACAAGTGACGATTTATCTGTAAAAATGAATTGGGAACATGGATTTGTAGGAACTCAATTTTTAGCATTATGTACTTCATTGCCCGAATTAGCAGCATCAATAGCAGCTATACGAATTATGGCGCCTGAACTAGCTGTGACAAATTTACTAGGAAGTAATATTTTCAATATAGGGTTTGTACTATTTTTAGATGATGTTTTTTACTTGGAATCTTCTATATGGGGATTATTTTCATACATTCATCTTTTAACAGCTTGTATATCTATTACAATGACATTTGTTGTGCTTTATCCAGTTACGAGATCTAAACTTTTTGGTCGATTTTCTCCCCCTGCCATGATTTTAATTTTTCTTTATGGTATAACTAGTTTCTTAGTATTTATGATGGCTTAATATTTATAATTTAAGGAGTTAATATGTTTTACGAACTCAGAGAATACCGTATCTTAAATGGTAAAAGAGATGAATGGGTTAAATTCATGGAATCAGATATAATTCCATTTCAATCTTCAAAAGGCATGATTATTGTCGGAAGTTTTGTTAGCGAAGAAGAAGATGACTTGTATATATGGATTCGAAGATTTGAAAATGAAGATGAGAAAGTAAAATTATATGATGCTGTGTATGAATCAGATCATTGGAAGAATGTGATAACTCCTGTTGTGACAGAACTTTTAGATAGGCCCAAAATTGTTGTTCGAAGATTTGAATCGACTCCTATGTCAATGGTATAGATTTAGACTACTTTTACAAACATGATTCGTTTTGACAATTTGACTTTTTTCGATGGGGACAACTTTACTGAAACTAAAACCGTAGTGATTGAAGATGGCGAGTTTAAATGGATAGGTGATGAGATTGAATTACCTATTCATTACTCCAATGTGGAGTCATCGATAAATTCGGAAGGATTGATTGCTATACCTAGTTTTGTTGATTCACATATTCATTTTTTAGGACTAGCAGCCAGATTGGTAGGCCACGAAGTTTCTTTTCAAGAACATCAAGGATTGTCAGACTTTATTAATGAATTGGAAAGAATTAATCAGACAGACAATACTTCTGAATGCTTAAGAATTTATGGGTTAGATTTATTCCATCCATCATCAAATAATATTTTTTCTAAAGATATTGTTGATTTATGTATACCGGATAGACCTGCTGTAATTCGATTTACTTCAGGACATGGTGTCCTGCTTAATTCTTATGCGATAGATCTTTTAGGGATTACTGAATCAACAGATGAGATTGAAGGATCTACCTTTGTGCGTTCCTTAGAAACTGGAAAACTTACAGGTGTTTTCTATGAAATAGAAACTTTACTTAAGAAATCTTTGCCTGTGATCCCAAAAGAAACTATTTTTGAAGGAATGAGAAGAGGAAATCATCAACTTTTAAGTAATGGGTTTACGTCATTTATGGATGCCACAGCAGAAAATGATCTGTCGCGACTAAATTTTTTAGCTGACAGTATTGAACAAGGATATATAGATCTGAATGTTTCATTTATGTTGGGATATGATTATTTGGAAGAATTTATTGAAGCTAACATAAAATACGGAATGGATTTCCGAGGCATCTCTATCGGGCCGGTTAAACTTCTCACATCTTTTTCAGGAGGTTATATATATCCTGAAGATTTGGAAGATAGAATACTTAAGTGCCATAAATTGGGGTTTCCTGTTGCAGTACATGCAGTTGAGGAAAAAATAGTTCATATTGCGTCTCAAATTTTTTCAAATAACCATATGAAAGGTGACAGGTTAGAGCATGTAACAGAATTGAATGATGAAACTATAAGTATTTTGGAGAACAATAAAAATTATTTGTCAGTGAATCCTAATTTTATATATGAGTATGGGGATAGATATATGCGTATGTTAAGCCCGGATGAGATTAATAAAATATATAGATTTAAAAGTATGATAGAAAAGAATTTAACTGTAGGATTTGGCTCTGATGCTCCTGTATCGCAGCCAAATGCTTTAAGGTTTATAAAATCTGCTACAAAGCGTATTACTAAGAATTATAAAGTGATGTCCTTATCTGAAAAAACAACTATTAATGAAGCGATTAATATGGCCACTTATAACAATAGGTTAATAAACAATACGAATCTTGATTCTGGCAAAATAGCTGTTGGATATATTGCTGATATGGTATTAGTAAAAAAAGACGATTTATTTTCAGATAAAGATTATGTACCAGATACTATTTCACTCACTATCAAAGAAGGTCAGATTATTTATTCTAATTTGTAAGTTAAGAAATTCTTTTTATAATAAATTCGGCTAAATAATTTAAAGAATCTTTACTATTATTGTTTTCAAGATTGGTTAAAGAATTTTTAGCTTTAACAATTAATTTGTTGGCATACTGATATGTTCTTTCTAGTGCGTTTGATTTATTAGTGTCCTCTATTAGTCTTTTGTGGAGAGTTTCGTCAGTAGGGTCTTTTAAAAATTGTAATAAACGTTCTTTGTAATTCGGGTCTTCTGAAGCATAAATTATTGGCAATGTGATTATTCCGTTCACTAAATCGTTACCGACCGGTTTACCTAGTGTTTTTTCTTGTCCACCTAAATCTAATAAGTCATCAATAATTTGAAATGCCATTCCGATATTGTGGCTATATTCCCTAATAGCATTAACCTTTGAGTCTGAAGCTCCACTTAAAACAGCACCTGATTCTCCAGATATTGTAAATAGAGATGCCGTTTTAAGGTAAATTCTTTTCATGTAATTTTCGATTTTAATTAGTTCATCAACATTAGATGTTTCCATTAATTGGCCGTAAGATAAATCCATTATTGTTTGCGAAAACCTTTTAATTACATAAATATCTTTTGTTTCACACACGTATGTCGCAGAGGCTGCAAATATATAGTCTCCTAACAATACGGCCGTGTAATCTCCAAATTCATCATTGACGGTTGTTTTTCCTCTCCTTGTTTCAGATTCATCAACAGTGTCATCATGTACTAGGCTAGCAATATGAAGCATTTCAACAGCACTAGCCATTGTTATGATTTTTTCTTCTTCGCATTCATTAAAGTCAGATGCTAAAAAAGTTAGAGCAGGTCTGGTCAATTTGCCTTCAGATGAAAATACATATTTTAGTAATTCATTGAGATGAGGGAGCTCGACATCTGCTGCAAATTTATCTAGTTTTTGAGCAGTTAAATCCAATCTTTTTGCTACTGGTTCTAAGATAAGTTTGAGTTCCAAATTTGATACCTTAATTGTCAAATATTTATTATTAATTATACCTAAAACTATATAGATATTTTGAATAATGTTTATTCTGTTGTATGATACCCATAATTTGTACATTCGAATAATTATCTAGGAGGAATGCTATGATTAATTATCGTATTAGTTTTGTGGTAGTGGCTCTATCTATCTTTGCTGTCTTTTTACTGGCAGCATGTTCTGATGATGATTCATCATCGAGTGGAGAATCTGCTGTTTCCGGTTCAAATACTCTTCAAACTATCATTGATAGAGGAGTATTAAAATGTGGTGTAAACGATAATCTGACAGGATTTGGAGTTGTTAACTCAGCAGGCCAGTTTGAAGGATTTGATATTGATTTTTGTAAAGCTGTAGCGGCTGCTATTTTGGGAGATGCTTCGAAGGTTGAATATGTACCATTGACGGCGTCAGCAAGATTTGAAGCTTTAGCAGCAAATGAAATTGATTTACTGATTCGAAATACAACTTGGACCGCTAGTCGTGATAGAGATTTAGGAAATGATTTCACTGCTCCTACTTTTTATGATGGCCAAGGCATGATGGTTAAAGCTGCAAGTGGATACGATTCAATCGAATCAATGTCAGGTACTACAATTTGTGTATTACAAGGCACGACTACTGAACTTAATCTAGATGATAGATTTACTTCGTCTGGAATTCCTTATACTCCATTAACGTTTGAGACAAATGATCCCTTGCAAGCTGCGTATGAAGAAGGCAGATGTGATGGATGGACAACGGACAAGTCTGGATTAGCTTCTAAAAGGGCTGGGTTTTCAAATCCAAATGACCATGTTGTTCTTGCAGAGACTTTATCCAAGGAACCATTAGGCCCATTAACCCGAGATAACGATAGTGAGTTCTATGATGTTGTTCAATGGGTAGTATTTGGTATGATGCAAGCAGAAGAAAGTGGTATAACTAGTTCGAACGTTTCTGCTATGGCCTCTAGTCCATCTGACCCAGGTATGGCACGATTATTGGGAGTCGGATTTGACGGTGGTGAGCCATCAGACTTTTCATTTGGTATATCTGTAGATTTTATGCAAGATGTTATTTCTCAAGTGGGTAACTATGGAGAAGTTTATGACAGGCATCTAGTTCCACTAGGACTTACTAGAGAAGGTAGTTTAAATGCTCTTTGGACAGAGGGCGGATTGATTTACGCTCCTCCGTTTAGATAAACTTTAAAATATAATAGCTGCAAAAGATAAAATGATTTTGCAGCTATTATTAATAATTCATTGCGTTTATATAAAGAACTAAATTCTAAAAATACCATAGCGGATAAATTACTGTTTATTCGCTATGATCGTTCTGTTCGAAAGTTACTTATCCAGATTGTTTTCTCAACTTTTATTTTAATTTTCTTTTGGTATTTAATTTCACGTGCTTTAAATTTAGAGCTTGGATACGCCCATCTTACAAGTAGATCTGGTTTTGGGATTAGTCATACTTTTTTAAGTGATTACACTAGTAACCAGTCACGATGGGATGCTTATATTGTTGGGGTTGTAAATACTATAAGGGTTAGTCTAGTCGGGATATTTTTGGCGACTTTCCTAGGGGTTTTGATGGGTATTGCAAGGTTGTCTAAGAACTTCCTTGTTAAAAGTATTGCTACAGGGTACGTTGAGTTTCTTAGGAATACTCCGTTACTAATTCAAATTATATTTTGGCAATTAGTTTTTTTACAATTTCCTCAGATTTCTAAAGCATGGACATTTGGTGGAGTTTCACTTTGGTCAAATAGAGGGATATTGTTGCCACTAATAAAGAGTGATGAAAACGGATCTCTTTTGGCATTTATTTTATTGATATCGTTCATATTAGTTTTATTATTAAGATCCTATCTAAATAAATACAAAGAAGAAAAAACTAACTTTATTTCGCCTAATCTTATTTGTGTCTCAATATTTGGAACTGTTTTACTGGCAACTTATTTTCTGTTAAATATAAATTTATCTTTAGACACCCCGAAATTAGAAGTAAATAAATATGGGACATATATTCCTTCAGGTGGATTTACTATGACCCCTGAATTTTTGGCAATATTAGTCGCGTTAGTAATGTATACAGGTACTTTCATTACAGAAATAGTCAGAGGAAGTATTCAAAGTTTACCTAAGGGGCAGACAGAAGCAGCTCAGGCATTAGGCTTTTCACCATATCAAAGAATTACATTAATAATACTGCCTCAGGCTCTAAGGTCTATCATCCCACCACTGACTAACCAATATCTAAATTTGACCAAAAATTCTAGTCTCTCTGTTGCTATTGCTTATCCAGATGTATTTATGGTTTCTCGAACTATCATGAATAATGCAGGATATGCTTTACCTATGCTATTTCTTATATTAGTAACATTTTTAATGTTGAGTTTAATTATTTCTCTGGTTATGAATTTGGTGAATAATAGAGTTACCAGGATTGGAACATGATTACAATATTCAATTGGGTTAAAGTTAATTTGATTGCATCTAAAGTAGATATATTACTTACATTAGTTGGGGGTTATTTTATATATTTAATAACTTCTATTTTATTCACATTTGTTTTTACATCTGATTGGACTCTTATTGAAGTTAACAGGAAAATATTATTATTAGGATTGTTTCCGGAAGATCAAATATGGAGAGTATGGTGCTTGTTTACTATATCTTCAATATTGATTTCAGCGACACTGTCTTATGCATATAGATTTAATTTGAAAGTAGCTTTATTTTATATTCTTTTGGTATCGAGTATATTTTTTATTTTCACTACTTTTAGTTTGTTACCCATCATTTTAACGATTTTTTTACTTACAGCAGTAATGTATTTGCTTATATTGAAGTTTAAATCATTCTATAAAAAAGCAATTTTCAGAGCAATACTTATTGGGTGGATACTTTTTATACCAAGTATGTTTTTAATATTATTAGTCGGTGGAGGTCCCAAAGTCACATTATGGGGCGGTTTTTTTGTCAATCTAGTTTTAGCGGTCATAGCAATTTTAGCTGGGTTCCCTCTAGGGGTTTTATTTGCTTTAGGTAGAGCTAGTTCATTCCAAACTATAAAACTTGTTTCAGTTGTTTTTATTGAAACTTTCAGAGGAGCCCCCTTAATTGCTTGGTTGTTTTTTGCATGGTTTGTGTTACCAGATTTTTTACCTGACGTATTTTCATTAAATGAAGTTAATTTAGTAATAAGAGCAATGATTGTACTTTCTCTTTTTTCAAGTGCATATATTGCTGAGGTAATTAGAGGAGGTCTTCAGTCTATTCCACGTGGTCAGATTGAGGCATCCAGAGCCTTAGGATTGAATACTTTTTCTGAATTAAGTTTCATAATATTGCCTCAATCCATTAGAGTTGTTATTCCAGCTATTGTAAGTACTTTTATTGCTGTTTTTAAAGATACATCACTTGTTTTTATTTTAGGTATTACAGATTTATTGAGAATAGGCAGACTTATTCCGGAACAGCAACAAGAATTTTATGGTAAGTCTATAGAGGTATTATTGGTAGTCGCATTGTTGTTTTGGGTTGTGTCGCTGATTTTATCTCAAATAAGCCTATCGATTGAAAAACGATTAAATGTTACTAATTAGAGGATTATAAGATGAATAAAAATATTTCTGTCGAAACGAAAGATGTAACTAAGTTCTTTGGTGATTTCCAAGCATTAAAAGGCGTATCAGCAGATATATATGAGGGTGAAGTTGTTGTTATCCTTGGTCCATCTGGGTCTGGTAAATCTACATATATTCGAACTATTAACGGATTGGAAGAACATGATTCTGGATTGATAAGAGTAAATGGAACTGAGTTGAATAATAATATAAAAAATATTGAATTCATAAGATCTCAAGTCGGAATGGTGTTTCAACAATTTAATCTTTTTCCTCATCTTTCAGTATTACGAAATATAACTTTAGCGCCTCAAAAAGTAAAAAATATTCCTAAATCAGAAGCCGAAGACTTAGCGATGTCCTTGTTAGAGAGAGTGGGGATTCCTGAACAGGCTCAAAAATTTCCAACACAATTGTCTGGCGGACAACAACAACGTGTAGCCATTGCTCGAGCTTTAGCAATGCAACCAAAAATCATGCTTTTTGACGAACCAACCTCTGCGTTAGATCCTGAAATGATAAAGGAAGTTTTAGATGTCATGATAGAACTAGCCCAATCAGGAATTACGATGATATGTGTTACTCATGAAATGGGATTTGCAAAAGAAGTGGCAGATAGATTTTTGTTCTTTGACGAAGGGTTAATTGTTGAATCGGGAACACCTGAACACTTTTTTGAAAATCCTCAAGAAGATAGGACCAAATTGTTTTTGAGTCAAATTCTCTAACATATTATTGTTGTATATCTAAACGTGCTAGTTCCTCTTCTACAATGCTGTCGTCTAACTTTAAAAATAGTGGGTGAGGCTCATTGATCTTATGGCCAGGTTCAATTTCTTTTGGATTCCAATTCCATCCAGATTCAGAAACACTTTTTTCAATAGCTAACAGATCATTTAATTTGTTTGTTGAGAAAGGTATATATGGATTTAATATGATTTTTAAGCAGTTAACAATGTTTAAAACATAATATAAAGTTGTTCCAGCATCCGTTGGATCAGTCTTAAATTTTTGCCAAGGTTCATTTTTGTCTAAATATTTGTTTGTGTCCCTTGCTAATGACATGGCTAAGCTAAGACCACGCCTGAATTTACATTGAGATAATTCGTCACCAACATTTTTTAATATTTCACTAGCATTATTCATTAACTTGATGTCTTCACTAGATTTGCGATTTGGGGGTTGTACTACACCATCAAAATATCTATTTGTCATTGAAAGTACTCTATGTACTAGGTTCCCAAATGTTGCTACAAGTTCATCATTGTTTGCTCTTAGGTATTCTTCCCAGGAAAAATTTGAATCACTTGTTTCTGGCATAATGGATGTTAATGCGAATCGAAGTGGGTCAGCGTCATATCTTTCTAAATAATCTTTTAAATTTATAACCCAGTTGCGACTTGTCGATATTTTTTTTGATTCCATGTTTACGTATTCATTTGCAGGAACATCATAAGGTAATTTGAGCCCTTCATATCCCATCAATATTGCAGGCCATATTACTGTATGAAAAGGAATGTTATCTTTGCCCATAAAATAAAATGATTTTGAATCAGTTTTCCAGAAATCTTCCCATTTGTTTGTGTTAGAAGCCCATTCAATTGAAGCAGACAAATATCCTATAACCGCTTCAAACCAAACATATATTCGTTTGTCCTCATAACCTTCTACAGGTATGGGTATACCCCAATTGATATCTCGCGTAATAGCTCTATCTATTAACCCATTTTCTAAAAACCCAGTTGTAAAATTTTTAACATTTGGCTTCCAGTCTGAATGGCTGTTTACCCATTCAATCAGATCATTCTCAAAAGCACTAAGTTTTAAGAAAAAATGTTCAGTATTTTTAAAGACAGGTGAATCATCACAATCTTTGTGTTTTATATTGATTAGGTCTTTTGGATCTAGTGTGTTCCCGCAGTTATCACATTGGTCTCCACGAGCATTATCAGAAGAACAATTAGGGCATGTTCCTTCAACGTATCTATCGGCTAAGTAGCGATTATGCTTACGGCAAAAGGGTTGGGACATAATGTTTTTGTATATAAGATCTTTTTCATACAAAGTAGTGAATATATCTTGAACGATTTTTGTGTGATTTTCTGTGTGAGTCGAAGTGAATAAATCATAACTTATACCTAAATTTTCCCAGTCATTTAAGAATTCTTTTTGGTATGATTCAGCAACTTCTTCTGGGGTAATACCTTTCGTTTCAGCTGTAATTGTTACAGGAGTACCATGCGCATCACTCCCCGATACCATTAGTACATTGTTTCCTTTAAGTCTGTGATAACGTGCAAAAATGTCGGCTGGTAAGTAACAACCTGCTATATGACCTAAGTGTATTGATCCATTAGCATACGGCCATGCAGTACAGACGAGTATATTTTCCGACATATGTGACCATTCCCTTAATGTTAGTCGCTGATTTTAATATATAGTATAGCAACTTGGAATTCACATTTAGATATCTTTTGAATCAATAATTTTTTTATACGATTCAGATCTGCTTAAATTAGTTACTTTTGAAAGTTCTTGTGCAATAGATTTAGTGCCTAATCCATCAGATTTAAATTTGTTAATGAGTTCAAATATTTCTTTGTCAGTAAATGATTGAATTGATAATCCAGAAGGTTCTAGAATTAAAGTTATTTCTCCTTTAGGATTTTGGAAATTAGAAAGAGCATCTTGGAGAGATCCATAGAATCTTTCTTCATATATTTTTGTCATCTCTCTCATGATTAATACATTCTTATGATGTGCATATTTAATTAATAATTCTAATAGTTTTTTGATCCTATTTGGAGATTCAAACATTATTATTGGCACATTTAATTTTTCAATAGAATCTAAAAATGTTCTTAGTTCAGATTCGCGTCTTGGTGCGAATCCAGCAAAATAAAATTGATTTATTGGAAATCCTGATACAGATATGGCAGATGTAAGCGCTGAAGGTCCAGGTATAGGAATGATGTTTACGTCTAAACTCTCTACGGAAGTTATTAATTCGTATCCAGGGTCACTGATTCCCGGAGTACCTGCATCTGTTGTTAAGCCAATATCGTAATTCTTCAAAAGTTTTTGTATTGATGCGATTTTACTTTTGTAGTTTTTTGAATTAAAACTCATGATTGGCTTGTTAATATCGTAATGAGAAAGTAGTTTCTTGGTTACTCTTGTGTCTTCAGCAACAACGGTGTGAACATTGTTGAGAGTATCAATAGCACGTTTTGATATGTCAGATAAATTCCCAATAGGAGTACCTATTAGATATAAATTAGTTGTCATCAAATTCTCACAGTTTTAAATATTTGTTTCACCATTATATAAATAATTAAGCAAATTGGTGTATAAATATGTGTTTTTTAAAACTACTGATTATATTCCCAAACTTTACCATCTTTAATTGTCATCTTTGGGACTAATCTTTGATTTGCAGTGATATTGTATTCTTCACCATCGCTATAGCTAAATGAACCTGACTCTATTTTGAGTATTGCTGCATCACCAATTGCCCCAACTTTCAATGTCCCGATGATATTTTCCTGTCTAATGGCTTTTGCTGAAGTTTTTGTGCTACATTCAATAACTTCTTCTAATGACATTCCTAATGCCATATAAAGCGACATTACTTCAGGTAGAGTATATATAATTTCAGCTCCAGGTCTTATTTTTGTGATATCACTACTCAATGTAGAAGGTAAGATATTTTGTTCAATAGCTGATTTTGATAAATTTATCCCAAAATTTTTTCTGTCTGCTCCGATATCGAATATGATTCCTTTATCTTTTGCTTCTTTTACTTCTGTTCTAACGTTTCCTTTATTATCAAGAATGTTATTATCTGAGCTATGAAATATGTGTGTGACTATATCTCCAGGATTTAAATACTCAAAAACTTTTGCCAAAGGAATCGGTATTCTAGCCACATGAACCATCATGAAAGAATCAGTAGCGTCAGCTACTGTGCGGGCTCTTTCTAAAGCAGGAATCACATTTGATTCACCACTTACATCATGATCGAGTCGAATCTTTACTCCTAAAGCTACATTAGGGTTATCTCTAATGCACCTGACAGCTTCTTCTACTTGGGCAAAACGCAAATCTTGTAATTCCCCTACACGTTCAGGATTTAACATTGTTGATGGCCCGCCACTAATTCCAATAGTTGGACCAAATGTATCTCCCATATTTCTTTTTGATGCCATCATTCCTAAAGCCGACAAGTTTACCAGAGCCATTATGCGTGTTTGCTGTTGCTCAATAATAAAGTTCTTAAATCCATCAAAATGAGTCCACCCTGAACTTCCTGCATCCATGGTAGTAGTTACACCATTGGGCAAACAAACAGAATCGGCTGTTGTTGCAAAAGGAACTATATGTTCAAAATAATGCCCGTGTATGTCAATTAAACCAGGAGTTATAATATTTCCTTTAACGTCGATAATTTTTTCCGAATCAATTTCGGGAATATTATTTGAGATAGTGGCTACTTTTCCTTTTGAAAATGCAACATCACTAAGAGAATTAATGTTTTGGGTTGGGTCCAATAGAAGACCATTTTTTAGTAAAAGGTCGTATTTAAATGGCATTTCAACTCCTTATAATTAGAGTGATTACATTTCTAATCATCATATTGACACTATACAATGTCGAGTCAATACATAAGGTTAATGTATAATAAGTGTTCCTTAAAAATCGGTTTTCAGAAATAATGGATATAAACCATTTTTAAGAGATTGAGATTTTGGGGTAATCATAGATTTAGTATCTAAAATCATTACTTTGGACCGGTAGCTCAGCTGGTAGAGCATTCGACTCTTAATCGAAATGTCGTGGGTTCGAACCCCACCCGGTCCACCACATTTCCTGTAATTCGTGACTAAATTACAAAAGAAACTTTTGACTGTCAGAAATTCCTGTCATATTTTGGAGA
>JBJLGX010000026.1:0-33198 GCA_045564655.1 Dehalococcoidia bacterium | reverse complement strand
GATTTTCCTCTTCCATAGATAAAAGTTCTTTAATTGAGAAGTACGAAACAGGAGACACGGTAGCAATATTAGAAATGCTATCAGATGCTATTTTACCTGAGTCTCTAATAACATCATGCTCTAAAACATTTTCTTTAAGTGGCATTCTCCCATCATGTAATTCTTTGTCTTTTAAAGGACCAGTCATATATAAATCTTCTGTATCCGTGTGATAGTAAATGTGATCAAGCCATTCTGAAAGTTGTGTTGCTAATATGTCTAAATCACCTTCTTTTTCAGATGCTTTACTGAGAGATTCAACTTCTTCAGAATGGCGCATATAAACTTTGTGCATTAGATACATCACATCTATAGGGTGTTCTAATTCAAATATATCATCTAAAAATCCTGGCATATAATCTCCTATTCAATTGAATTTTCATTAATCCAAGTATTTAACCAAATCGTTTCATCTGAAGAATCGCCTAAAAATTTATCGTAACACTTGCCTATATTAGAGCATTCTGAAATCGACTCAACAATTTCGGAATAATCGCAAAATGTAACCAACAGAGAAGTAAGTTCACGAATTATATGATTTCTGACACGAGGAATTAAAATCCCTCCTTCAATTTCATCGTAAATCACATTCATTGTTTCCGAAACTTTATCCATTACATTTTCTTGGATTTTAGACAAGAAAACCATCAAGTCAATTGTAGATTGAGCTTCAGTATTCAATATCATTGATCCGTCTGTCATTGTTTTTATATGTGAATCTTCTGCTTCAGCATAGCTGGCAAATGCTTGAACCCATTTTGTTAAGTGATTCTCAATACCATTCATGCTTTGTGATATTCCAACTTGATATAGATCTTTTTCTATAAATGTTAAATTTGATTGCATTGATTTTGATATAAGTATTAATGCGCAATCCATTAAATATTCCTGTTTTCTTATGTATATATAATTTTAATACACCTAGCTTGATATATCACTATAGATAAATTGAACTGCACATAAGATTTTGATAATCTGTCAAAATAGTATACGAATGTGCATTTTAATAGTTTCTAAAGAAAAGGATTGATTTCAGAATGAAAGATTTTTCTCAATATTTAACTAATGATCAAATTGTTGAGCGGGCTAAACAGAATTTAGCACAAGGTCCATGGGATTATTTAGTTGGCGCTTCAGAATCAGAGACAACACAGCGTCGAAACAGATTAGCATTTGATAAAGTAGCTTTTAGACCTAGAGTACTTACTGACGTAACAAAAATAGATACCTATACTACTTTTATTGGGGAATCTATTCGTATCCCTGTATTGTTAGCTCCAATTGGATCTCTTCAAGTATTTGAACCAGAAGGTGGGGCTACAGTCGCGAAAGCGGCTGGAGAATTTGGGATTATGCCAGTTATAAGCTCTGTGACTTTGCCTTCCCTTGAAGAAACAATGGCATCTTATCCAGCACCAAAAATATTTCAATTGTATGTTGATGGCGATTGGGATTGGATAAAATCAATAATCGAAAGAGTTGAAAAATCTGGGTATAAATCATTATGCATAACAGTTGATACTGCAGTTTATAGCCGACGCGAAAGACCAATGCTAAGCAATTGGACTCCAGTCTCACAAAGAAATCCTCCAGACCCAAAATGGCGTGCGTCACTAACTTGGGAAATTATTGACAAAATAAAATCTTTTACTTCACTTCCATTAATGTTGAAAGGAATTGCTACATCAGAAGATGCTTTAATAGCTGTTGAACATAAGATCGACACTATTTGGGTATCAAATCATGGAGGACGACAATTAGATTACGGTAGAGGTACATTAGATATACTTCCAGAAGTTGTTGATGCCGCTAATAAGAAGGCAAGTATAATTTTAGATGGTGGAATACAACGAGGTAGTGATGTTGTAAAAGCTATTGCAATGGGAGTAGATGTCGTTGCAATAGGTAAGATGCAAGGCTGGGGATTAGCTGCAGGTGGCCTAAATGGATTAATTAGAGTTCTAGAAATATTAGAGGACGAAATCAGAGTATCTATGGGTCTTCTTGGGATACGATCATTTAAGGAAATAACAAAAAATCATATTATAGAAAGTGATCCGGTAAATATACCACATGAGATGAGTTCATGGGTTAACAAATCTAAAGACAGAATAATATAAACAATAACTTTGTTTAGTACCAGTATAAAAACTAATATTTTTTAAAAAGTGGCAATTTGATGGACAAAATATTGCCTATTCTTTAATTTTATCTAACACATAATGCTGGATTTAAAGAACATGCTTTTTTTGAATCCAGACTATCTAATTCAGATTGGCCTAAAATTCCATATATTAATGAGCGGTTATAATATGCATCTGCATCATTAGGATTTAGAGATATTGATTTCGAATAGTCACTTAGTGCTTCCGGGTATTTATCTAAATTATAATAGTTAAGACCTCTATATAAGTAGGCACCTGCATCATTTTGGTTTAGTTCTATAACTTTACTCAAATCGGCAACAGCATTTTCAAATTCTTGAATTTTATAATATGACAAAGCTCTATATGAATAAGCATTTATATAATTAGTATCTATTTGAATCGCGCTAGAATAATCATTTATTGAATCTAGTAAGTTGCCCAACTCAACATGTGCTGCTGCTCTATTGAAGTATGCCTCCTTATAATTAGGGTCATATTGAATGGCATTTGTGTAATCAACAAGAGCTTCTTCAAAAAACCTCAAACTATAGTAACTAAGCCCCCTGTAAAAATAAGAATTAGACAAATTCTTTTGATTATCTATTGATAATGTAAGGTAATTGATTGATTTTTCATAATCACCCAAACGACCATATTCAAGACCTTCAGAATAGTAATCAATAGTGTCATTTTTGGGATTAATTATAGTAATAGGGTCAGTAATTATTTCATCCTGATTTTTTAAAGTGGATGAAACACATGCCCAATTAGCAAATATTAAAAAAAATATAGTAACCGTTAATTTAAAAACCAAAATGCACTATTAATGGTGACCCCAGCGGGATTCGAACCCGCGATTTCCGGCGTGAAAGGCCAGCGTCCTGGACCGCTAGACGATGGGGCCATAAATGATTTATTAAATAAGTATATTTATGGAATCAAATTGATGCAAGATGGTAAAAGCATCAAATCATGACTCATTTGAATAAAGCTTTAGTCCTAAGGATAACGTCCAAAGAGAAAAAACTACATATGAGATGGCTGTCAAAGGATTAGCAATATTCAGAATGAATTCCGTTCGATCTAGTAACATAATTCCTTGTGTCAAAATTCCTAAAATCATAAATAACGCTACAGTGTATGCAAACATTTGATTATGTATATTTTTATTACCTGCTATTGATAAAGAAATTATGAGAAGTCCTATTGAACCCAAAAAAGTAGCGTATGAAGCCATACCAGCACTTACCACAGCCATAGGCCAACCTGGAGATCCAATCCATGCAATACTTTGTAGAACCCCCCATGCTGCCGCTGAAATAATTATATTTGCAACAAAGAAGTTCATTCCTGCCTTGAAAAAATGACCGAATTTTTCTAATCTATCACCTAAAACAGAGAATCCAAAAACAGAGAATGTTAATAATACAGGTATTAAAAGTAGTGGCACTCTAACCCAAAGTTCCAGATTGTATTGTTCATTTGCTACAACACTCCAATCCAACAAATCTACAGTCTCCGAAGCAGTTAAGGAAGGAATTACGAGGAATATTATAGAAATAATTGTAGCTGTTAAAGGCCCAAATATTAAAGTTAATCCTGCCAATTTAGTTTCAGATATTTTATCCATTAATAGCTCCAAAAGAATGGTGTTTTATACTTTAGCAGTGATTTATGTTAGGGGTACATTGCCAATTGGTCAATAGCCAAGTTTTCTGGAATTCCACACATAATATTCATATTTTGGACTGCTTGACCGGCAGCACCTTTAACTAAATTATCGATACAGCTAACTACAACAAGTTTGTTTTGATTGTAGTCAACAGTTGGAAATATATGGCAATAGTTACTTCCTAGTGTATGTTTTGTAGATGGTGGAGAATCTTGTACATTTACAAAAGGTTCGTCTTTATAGAAATCCTTATAAATAGATTTTATAGAATCACGTAAATTGGTATTGTGTTTAAAAGATTCTGATAGTGGAGCGTAAATTGTAGCTAAAATACCTCTATTCATAGGAATCAAGTGAGGAATAAATGTTACTTCAACATTCTTTCCTGAAATAAGAGATAATTCCTGATTTATTTCTGGCATATGGCGATGGCCATCTAACCCGTAGGCACTTACGCTTTCATCTACTTCATCAAAATGAGTCTTCAAAGACAATCCCCTACCCGCACCTGATACTCCTGATTTAGCATCTATCAAAATATCATTCTCGATCATTTTAGATTTTAGAGCTGGGGCCAAACCTAATATGGATGCAGTGGGATAACAGCCAGGATTAGCCACTAATTTACTGGTTGCTATATTTGAACGATAAATCTCAGGTAACCCATAAACACTCTTCGCTAAAAATTCAGGACATGGGTGTTCCGAGTTATACCATTTTTCGTATAGCTTCAGGTCATTTAATCTGAAGTCTGCTGCTATATCTATAGCCTTAATATTTGCACTGATCAAACTTTTAAGAGCTTCAGCACTGAAAACGTTTGGTAATGCTGAAAAAACGAAATCTACAGATCCCGATACTTCCGGGTCTATAACAAGGTCAATATCATGTAAATGAGGTAGGACTTCATTTAATTTTTTGCCTACAGCACTCCTACCTGTCACGGATATGATATTAACTTCAGTATGCCTAGATAATATTCTGGCAAGTTCCATTCCAGCATAGCCAGTTACATTTATAATTCCGATATTTAACATTTGCCTAACTCATATCCTGAAAACTAATATAAATATTTTATCATGTTATAAATAAATTTCTGATTTATACATCCTAAGGTTTATTTGCCTTGAAGGGAGTTTTTCTATTTGGATAACACACTTTGCATATTTCACAGACTCTCCCGTCACAACCTCGAGCTGTACAATTAGATCTTCCATAAAATATCATCTGCAAATGCAGTTTATTCCAATTATCCTTAGGGAATATTTTTTTTAGATCTTTTTCGGTTTCCCTTACATTGGTACCTTTGGTCAACCCCCAACGTTGTGCTAGGCGATGGATATGAGTGTCAACAGGAAATGCCGGGTATCCAAACGCTTGAGACATTACAACACTGGCTGTTTTGTGCCCTACACCAGGCAAGTCTTCTAGATCACTAAAATTGTCAGGGACATTGGAATTATATTTTTGAACAAGTATTTTTGACAGATCAGAAATATTTTTAGATTTTTGTGGAGCTAATCCACAAGGGCGAATAATCGAATAAATATCATCTACAGATATTTCGGTCATTTTGACTGGATTATTTGCCATTTTAAATAAATCCGGAGTGATTTTATTTACCCTTTCATCTGTGCACTGAGCACTTAATAGTACCGCTATTAGTAGTTCGAAATCACTTGAATGCTTTAATGGAATTGGCGTATCAGGATATATATCATTAAGGCGGTTCATAATAAAAGCTGCCCTATCTTTTTTTTGCAATGCAATTCCTTTTTCCAACATGTTTATTGCTATAATACTTGAATATTAATAATTAGGTTATCAAATTGTCTACAGTAGGAATTATTGCAAATCCTCAGTCGGGAAAGGATATACGAAGACTTATATCCAAAAGTCGAGTGATTCCAAATCAAGAAAAAATAAACATCATCACTAGAATATTGTCTGGATTAGAGTCTACAGGTGTCAAAGATGTATTATTCATGCCAGACCGCTCAGGTATTAGTATGACTGCTTCGGAGAACCACAAAGGATATCTATCACAGCATTTTCTTGAAATGCCTATATTTGACAACCAAATTGACACAACTAGAGCCGTAAAAGAAATGCTAAAGGAAAATGTTAGTGCAATCATTGTTTTAGGAGGAGACGGAACTAGTAGAGCTGCGGTTAAAGCTATTGATAAGACGCCCATAATGCCAATATCGACTGGTACAAATAATGTGTTTCCATATTTAATAGAGGGGACTTTGGCCGGAATAGCAACAGGGTGTATTGCAGTAGACAAGCCAAAGGATCACAAATTTGCTCCAACTCACAAAATATTAGAAGTCACATTAAATTCTACTTTGAGTGACTTGGCATTAGTTGATGTAGCAATATCAAACCAAAAATTTATTGGTGCACGCGCAATATGGGACATAGAATCTGTCAGTGAATTGTTTTTAACATTTGCAGATCCTGCTAGTATCGGATTATCTTCAATTGGTGGAATGATTCATCCTATATCTAGGACAGATAGCAGTGGTATCCATATAGAGGTTGGCAATAAAAATTCTACTAGATATGTTAATGCTCCTATAACCCCAGGAGAAATATCTAAAGTAAGGATTTCTAGCTATAAGATGATAACCCAGGGGAATTTATATAATATAAACCCTAAATCTTCAACTATAGCTTTAGACGGCGAACGTACAATATCGGTCAGTGAAAGTGACGAAGTACAAATAACATTAAATTTAGATGGCCCAAATGTTATAGACCCATTTAAAACTTTAAAGGCATATTCGAAAAATGGATATTTTACTAGCCTACTAAACTCCTGACAATTTCATAGTCCATTTTGGCTTTTTTAATATCTCCTAATTCCCAATATGACATTGCTCTATTGTTATATGCATACCAGTAATTAGTGTCTAAATTTATAGAGATACTATAATTCTGTATAGCTTCATCATAATTGCCTAAATCAGCTAAAACCATTCCTTTATTATTAAAAGCATCCCGATATGATGGATTAATTTTTATTGCTTTATCAAAATCATGAATTGCTAGATCAAATTGTCCTGTAGACCTGTAACAAATACCTCTGTTGTTATAAACGGCATCAATTTCCAAATCTAGTTCATCAATAATTCGAGAATAATCAATAATCGCATCTTGATATTTACCTAAGTCCAAATATCCATTACCCCTGGAAAAAAGAAGTTCATCACTATTTGGAGTTTTACTTAATTCAGAAGTTAATACATCTATTACATCTGACATGTAATCCAAATCAGTTTTTGAACTTAAATTAGGATTGTTTTTCCAGTTATACATAGTGCTCCTTCATTTAATAGCATACCCAACTATATTTGGAATTGATATTCCTATGGGGAATTTTAATGGAAATTCATTAATGTCATATTTCGAAAAACCCCCGTTTTTGATTGTTTTTTTGATATCTCTATCAAGATGACAGCCCGTAGTACCTAACTTCCACATAGGGTTTAAAGATTTTTGTACAAAATGGCCAAACTTTTTATTAGAAACAACATGTTCATAAAAGTAAAATACACCCCCAGGTCTTAAAACTCTGTATGCTTCAGAAACAACTTTTTCAACATCAGAAACCATACATAAAACTAATGTGGTAAAAACACTATCAAATGAATTATCTGGAATGGGCAAGTTTTCCCCATAACAATTTAATATATTCACATTAAAATTACTTTTTGCCGACTTTTTTGAAAATTTTCGCCTCATATATATATCTGGTTCTACTGCAGTAAAGGAATCTGCATTTGTAACAAAATCTAAGTTTGCTCCTGTTCCGGCACCAATTTCTAAAACGTCCCCTTTACATTTGCTTGCTGTAGCAATCCTATAGGGTACAACTTTGTTTTCGACTACCGAATTCAATATGTCATACCATTCAGCAAAAAACCATTTTGAATATTTAATAATATCCTCCAATCAATGTTTGTAAAATCATACAAATATTAATATCATGATGACTTATAAAACATCAAATGATAAATCGGATTAGAATGAGACTTTTAAGACATATGATTCAAAATATTTCAGCGGTATATTCCGACCCAGATGACTTTTCAAAAGGATCGCTTGTCAATTCTAAAGGATTGCTTACCTATAAACTTTATGTTCCTAATGAATATAAATTAGGACAAATAAAAATTTCCGAAATAAAATCTGTACACTACGAAGTGGCATCAAATTTAAATATACGAACAATAGTTTGGTCCATATTGGGATTAATACTAACTATATTAGTATATTTTTCTGTTGAGTCATTAACATCTAAAATTACAGGGCTAATTGTATGTATTGTTTTAATTGCTTCTCTAATATTTGTTAATTCTTCGCAATCAAACAGATCTTACATTGTGATTTATTATTCACAATCTGAAATCATATTCCCAATTAAGAAAGGATCTAAAAGAAAAAATGAAATCAACAAATTTATTAATACATTATTAGAAAATCCCCCTTTTGAACATCTGCCTTTAAATCAAAATATATATTATCAAGATAGAGTTATACAAAAGGGGCCAACAACCCCATACTAGATTAAAGGTAAATTAGGGATTGCGTCCATATCCCAATTAGAAGTAGCTATTTCTTTAGATCGAAAATAAGCTGCTGCACCTATCATTGCTCCGTTATCAGTACAAAAAGATATTTTAGGAATCACTACTGGAACAGGAGATTTTTCAGACATCTTACTTCTTAAATGTGAATTTGCAGCTACTCCGCCACCTAAAATAATTCCATTACATTTATAAAGGTTAGTAGATTTAATAGTTCTATCTATTAAACAATCAACTACTGCATCTTGAAATTCAAATGCATACTCTCTGACTTGTTTTGGTGTCGGATATGTTTTGCCTTCTGGGTAAAATCCATCTGATTCTGCTCTTCTGACAACAGCAGTTTTTAAACCACTAAAACTAAAATCCATAGAATCTTTAATCTCAGGTCGTGGGAAAGGAGGCATTGATGTCTTATTTACCGTTGCGGCTTTTTGGATTTCAGGACCACCCGGAAAACCAAGACCTAATACTCTAGCAACTTTATCGAATGCTTCACCTGCAGCATCATCCCGAGTACGAGCAATCACATTGTAATCAAGGTGGCCATTCATAATAATAAGGTCTGTATGGCCTCCAGATGCAATAAGGCAAGCTAAAGGAAAATCAAGTTTAGAATCTTTAAATAAATTTTCTAACCATGCAGAATATATGTGTCCTTCCAAATGGTTCACCCCAAACACTTTTTTATTCCAAGCAAACCCTAAAGACTTAGCAACATTAACACCAATTAATAATGATCCAGAAAGCCCGGGCCCATTTGTGACGGCAATTGCATCGAGGTCTTTATGTGATATGCCTGCATCATCAATAGCTTTATTAATAATTGGGATAATAGAATTAAGATGCTCTCTAGAAGCAATTTCTGGAATAATACCTCCATATCTTTCATGCATATCAGTTTGAGATGCAACTAGATTAGATAATACTTTGCTGCCGTTTTCTATTACTGCTGCCGCTGTGTCGTCACACGATGTCTCAATCCCTAGTATTTTCAAAGTCACTCCATACTTTTGATATTTGAAATTATTGTTTCCATATTTTTACTTACTGTACCATTCGAGTTAAAAATTGCAGATCCTGCAACTACAGAATCTGCTCCTGCTTGAAGTACTTGGATAATATTGTCTGCTTTTATCCCACCATCTACTTGAATTTTAAATCCTCTATTCTCCTCTTTTAATCTTTTCAAATCCTCTATTTTAGATAATGAGCTAGATATGAATTCTTGTCCTCCGTATCCGGGATTAACAGACATAATTAATATTTGATCAACATGATTTAAAAATGGTGTGACTTGGGTAATTGGTGTTTCAGGGTTAATTGCTAATGATCTAGTTACACCTAGATCAAATAGTTCATTTAAATCTGATTTGATTTGGTTTGAAGATTCAATATGGAACGATATAGAATTAGCTCCCGAATCATATAATTCTTTAAAATATCTATTAGGTTCTACTACCATGAGATGAACATCTAAGTATAACTTTGTGATATTGCTTATAGCTTTAACTATCATAGGGCCAAAAGTAATTGGCGGAACGAATTGCCCATCCATAATGTCTATATGAACACCTGAAGCACCCGAAGATTCACATTCAGTGACATCCTTAGCCAAATTTGCAAAATCAGCAGACAAAATAGACGGGAAAATTTCAAAATCCATTAAATAGAAATCTCATTCAATCTTATTTTTGCATTATCTATTGCTGAGGAAACCATTCTAGGTGATGTCCCTCCTGGAACATTTCTTGATTTTACTGACGATTTTGGAGTTATTTCTTTTACGTCTTTATCAAATAAATCTGAAAATGTCTTAAATTCAGATAAAGTTAGCTCAGAAAAACTTTTTTTAGATGAATATACATAATCAGACAATTCAGAAACAATTGAATAGGAATCTCTGAATGTTAATCCTTTTGAGACTAAATAGTCTGCTACATCTGTTGCTAACAACATACCGTTATCCATAGAAACATTCATATTAGAAGCATCTATTTTTAATCCATCCAACATAGAGGAAAATATACTTAGAACAGAGGTCAAAGTGTCGTATGTGTCAAAAAAACCTTCTTTGTCTTCTTGCATATCGCGATTATATGTCATAGGTAAAGAATTCATCATAGTTAAAAGCGATAGCAAATTACCGTATATTCTGCCTGATTTACCTCTAGACAGTTCAGCAAAATCTGGATTTCTTTTCTGGGGCATCATACTACTACCTGTAGTGTAATCATTAGAAATTTCAATAAGTGAAAATTCTTCTGAATTCCAAATGATTATTTCTTCTGACAGTCTAGATATATGCATTATTGCAATGGATGCAGCTGACATGTATTCAATAATGAAATCCCTATCAGAAACAGCATCCATACTATTAGATGAAATCCTCGAAAATCCAAGTTCTTTTGCAACGTAGTTTCTATCAATCGGATATGTTACTCCCGCTAATGCACCACTACCTAATGGCATAACATCAGATGATTCATAAACAGATTCAAATCTTTTTATGTCTCTGAAAAACATTTCAAAATATGCCATAACATGATGTGAAAACAAAACAGGTTGAGCTCTTTGCATATGTGTATATCCAGGAATTATTTGATCCACATTATTTTTAGCTAAATCTAATAAAACTGAACAGAGAGAATGTAATTTAGAGATAGTGATTTTTGTAGCCTGCATTAGGTACATTCTAATATCAAGAGCAATTTGGTCATTTCTCGAACGAGCAGTATGTAATTTTCCTGCAATATTACCTATTTTCTCGAATAGTCTAGATTCAATATTCATGTGTATGTCTTCAAGAGATGTATCCCAAGGGAATTCATCATTCTCAATTTCATGCAAAATATCATCAAGAGCTTTAGATATTATTAAAGCATCTTGAGCATCTACTATATTTTGCTTTGCAAGCATACTAATATGAGCTTTAGACCCAAGAATATCTTGTTTGTACAATCTTCTGTCATATTTTAAAGAAACTGTGAAGTCTCCAACGTTAGGTGATAAAGACTTTATTTTATTTTTTTTATTATCTGATTTCATAATAAAGAAATCCTCCAAGATTATATTCCCATGATTCATTCACATTTTCTAGTGCAAATATACCTTTAAGAATAATCAATCCACAAAAAACGATGCTATACTCATGAAATTAGATATGACACAAATTGATTTACCAACCAAATTATCAAATATAGTTTTTTCGATAATAATGCCTTTAAAGTCGGTAGATATACCAGACAAAAATTCAGAATTGGCAATATATAAATTTACCATTCAAAAGCTAGAATCTAACTTAATATCAAAAAATAATATTGAACCTCCATTTTTGGTTCCATCTAAATTAAACACAAATAATTTAGAAATTGATAATTATTGCAAAAACACATTTCACATATCACTCATAGATATGGACTCGATTAGCTATCCAAATCAAATTAAAAAGATAATAGAAAAGAATAAATCTATTGAGTTACAAGAATTAATAGATTTTATTAATCCTAATTCAATAGAATATCCTTCAAACTCAAAACCTGAGACTCCAACTCAAGTCATTGATTTAGCTACTTCATTGATAGAATCTCTATTGAATGTTAATACTGAAACACTAAAAAACATACTTGATGTGACAAAAAAATCAAATATCCCCCTCCAATCATTAGTTACATCATTGATGTTGGAAAAAGATGATGGGTTACTAAATGATAATCATCAACTTGATTCTCAAACATTTATGTTAGAAGAAGATTTCCAAATAGAATCTACTAAAATTAACATAACTGAAAAAATCACATCCATATTTAGCCCTAACGGTCATTTATCCAACAATATACTTGATTACGAAGCTCGACCTGAGCAGATAAATATGTCTGAAAATATTTTGAATTCCTTAATTAAATCTGAGAATTTAATTATCGAAGCTGGAACGGGTACAGGGAAATCAATTGCTTACCTTATTCCAGCATTTTTAAATTCTATAAAAACAAATTCAACAACCGTAATATCTACAAATACTATAAATCTTCAAGAACAACTACTAAAAGACGATATTCCTTTAACGATTCAGTGTTTACAAGCTTCTGGTGTAACTCAACAAGATATCCCTAGATTTTCTATATTAAAAGGGAAATCTAATTACTTATGCATACGCAGATTACAAAATATGCTACAAAGAGAAATGTTCACAAAAGAGGAATGCTTTTTTTTACTAAAACTATTAATTTGGGTAGAAAAAACAGAGACAGGCGATAAGTCCGAATTAAGTTTTAATGATATAAGTCAAAAGATACTATGGGAACAAATATCAGAAGAAGGGTCAGCAATATGTCGACTACCTAATGAAAAATGTTTTTTTAAAAAAGCAAAAGAGCTAGCAAATAAATCTAAAATAATCATCACTAACCATTCTCTCTTAATGGCAGACATTAATTCTGAAGGCTCAACTTTACCAACTTATGACAATTTAATAATAGATGAGGCACA
The DNA here is from genome assembly GCA_045564655.1 of Dehalococcoidia bacterium. Classification (GTDB taxonomy): domain Bacteria; phylum Chloroflexota; class Dehalococcoidia; order Lucifugimonadales; family UBA826; genus UBA826. The sequence goes on along the minus strand of JBJLGX010000026.1, from coordinate 20,257 downwards.
TCATTTAGAAGAACAGGCAACAAAAAGTTTAGGGTTTGAAATAAGTACATCTTCAATAAATGAAATCTTAGAAAAAACAGATGCCTCAGATTCTTCTATAGAAAACAGCATAAAAATACTTCGAACTATTGTAAAAAATAGTGAATCGCAATTATTAGATTCAACTTTAACTGAAATTAAGTCAACTGTTAATCAGATAAAAAAAAGTTCCAGAGAATTATTCAATTTTAGAATATCTGAAGAAAATACCGATGATAATGCTATAAAACCTAGGCAAATACGCATTACCGAACTGATCCGTAATCAGAATTGGAGTCAAATCGAAGAAATAACAGAAAATGTGCTCCTTCAATTTAATACACTCACAAATTTAATATCTCAAATATCTAGAATGCTTGAATCAAAAACCAATCAAAGTATTTTAATGAATTTCTATAACGATTTAAATTCATTGAAATCCGATTATTATGCTATTTCTGAAAATTTAAACGAATTTATTTTTGAACCAAATTCAAATTCAGTGTACTGGCTTGAACGAGATCTAAAGTCTACTAAACTTTCCTTCTCAATGGCTCCGATCGAGGTTGATCATATATTAAATATGAATTTATTCTCTGAAAAAAACTCTGTGATTTTGACTAGTGCGACATTAGCAATAAATGAATCTTTTGATCACATAAAAGCTCGTCTAGGGTTAGAATTTGATAGTTCATATATATATCTCTCACCTTTTAAATATGAGACATCAACTCTCATGCTAACCCCAGAGTACATACCTGACCCAAGAGATGAAGGCTACTTAGAGTATGTATGCAAATCCATTGAAATGGCTTCTATCGGAGCTGAGGGCAGGACATTAGCCTTATTTACCTCATATTCTTCTATACAAAGCGTATATGAGAAATTAGAAGGCTCTTTAAGAAAACATAAGATTGATATATTAGCTCAAGGTGTTTCTGGAAGTCCTCAACAATTAGTAAATCATTTGCGTAAAAACTCTCGCACTTTGCTATTGGGGACATCTAGTATGTGGGAAGGTATTGACCTACGCGGAAATGCTTTACAAGTATTGATAATGGCACGGTTACCTTTTGGGGTACCAACAGACCCGATTTATGAGGCAAGGTCAGAAAAGTATGACAATCCTTTTATCGAATTTGCAGTTCCAAATGCAATATTAAAGTTCAAACAAGGATTTGGCCGGCTAATACGATCAAATAAAGATAAAGGAATTTTTATCCTACTCGACAATCGTGTGAAATCAAAAAAATATGGGCAAGTTTTTATTAAAGCATTACCCCAAATGTGCCAAGAGGAATACGCAAACTCTAAATTAAGTAGAACAATAAAAAAATGGCTAACGTAAATAATTACTCTATTGATTTAAATCAACCTTACAACTTAAAAGAAACCCTATACAGCGGTCAGGCATTTAGGTGGGAATCAATAAACATCAAAGATTCAAACAAAGTTTGGCATCAGGGAATTATTAATAATCACAGGATCCGAATTCAGCAATCTAAAAATAAGATACATCTGCGGACTAGCGAAATTTATAGTAAATCACAAATCAATGATGTCATTTCATACTTAAGATTAAATGACGACATGGAAAAAATATATTCGCAAATATCAAATGACAAATACATATCTAGCGCAATAGAAACGTATTCAGGATTACATTTGTTAAATCAGAATCCTTGGGAAACTTTAATAACATTCATATGTTCATCAAATAATAATATTCCCAGAATACGTCAACTGGTAAATGCAATGTCAGTGAATTTTGGACAAAAAGTACAAGATGAGTTTGGGATATTTCATTTATTTCCTTCTTCAGCTGAATTACACTTTGCTGGTGAGCAATCTCTACGTGAAATAGGATTAGGTTTTAGAGCAAAATATGTTTCAGCAGCAGCCGAATTAGATGTATCTAATATGATAAATATTAATGATTTGGTTGACAAAAATTATCAAGAATCATTAGAACAATTAACGAATATACCTGGAGTTGGAGACAAGGTAGCTAACTGTATACTTTTATTTTCATTAAATAAACTTGAAGCTTTTCCTGTGGATGTATGGATCAAAAGGGTTTTAAGAGAAATATATATAGGTGACAGCCTCTCAATTCCCGATACCAAGATACGAAATTGGGCACAAGAAAAATTCGGTCAATACTCTGGGTATGCGAATCAATATTTATTCCACAATAGACGGCTATTCGATAAGTCTATTAAGTAATGTCCTCGATATCATCTGATTTGTCTAAAATTAATTTCCTTACAGGATAATTTATTTCAATGCCTTCAGCGTTAAATCTTTTATGAATATTTTTTATTAACTGGTTTTTAAGCTTAAAGCTACTGCGTCTATCTATCGCTTGAATCCATAAACTAAAATCTACATTTGAGTCACCGAAGTTATTAAACACGAAAAATGGTTCCTGATCTTTTATAACTTCATTAGAAGAATCTATTAATAAATTAGCTTCTTCTATGGCGTATTTTTCAACCATTTCTAAATCAGATTCGTAACTTACTCCACATGTTACAAAAACATTAATAGCAGGAGTTGGACTAAAATAATTAGTCACAATACTTTCCGCCATCTTAGCATTTGGAATAATGACCAAATTATTATATATGCTTCTTATTTTTGTACTTCGCCATCCAACATTTTCTACATACCCAGATGGGCCACCATCTAACTCAATAAAATCTCCTTCTTTCAATTCACCTTCAGTAACAACATAAGTTCCAGCAAAAAAATTACTTAATGTAGGTTGAACAGCTAAAGCTACAGCCAATCCGCCAATTCCAAATCCTGCTAAGATTGGACTCACTGAAACACCTAAACTATCAATAGCTACTAAGACACCTATCACATAAATCAGAGTCGGGGCAATTCGTTTTATAGGAGGCAGAAGATTGTCGTCCACTTTAGTATTGGTCTTTCGAGAAACAGTACGTATGTACCATTCAAGTATTTGATCCGCTAGATGCGCAATCATAATTGTCACCAAAGTTATAGCTACAACCACCCATATGTCTGTAGCTAAATGATCAGTGTCATCTAAAATATCTCCAAAATAATTATGTATTACAACGAAAAATACATAATATGAAAGTAATAACCCTATCGATACAATGAGCAAAGCTAGAGGAGTTTTAACATTTTTAAACACTATAGATATTAAGGAAACCTCTGATCGTTTGTGTAAGAAGGATAATAAAAGCCATATTAAAATAGCAACAACAGAAAATGCAGTAATGATAGAAGCTGACACTATTGACCGAACTAAAATATCTTCAGACAATGCTATATCCAATATGGAAACCTCACAAAATAATTAATCTATTCAATATAATTTTTTTTTCTTTATAATATACCCTTATATAATAATCTAATAGCAGTAAAATATATTTTAAAATAGAAAATATACAGAATTATAAAAGTGACACTATTATGTCTGAAGAATTTGATATACAAATAGAAAAATTAAATATTGAAGCTATCGATTTACTAAACAAGTGTAAAAACGAAGAGGCTTTTGAAAACTGGCGTGTATATTTTTTAGGTAGGCGAGGTAAAATCTCACTATTATTAAAAGAAATCCCTAATTTGCCGCCTAACGAACGAGGCAATGCAGGTTCTAAAGCTAATGAGTCTAAAAAAATGTTGCAGGATTTATTCGACACAAAAATTGAAAAATTAAATACATTAAATACGTCAGACAAGATAGATCACTTCGATGTCACTTTACCTTCAAGGCATTTATCCAAAGGTTCCTACCATCCAACTACTAAAGTTGTAAGAGAAATTTCTGATGCTTTCTATAATATGGGATTCCAAATAATAGATGGCCCAGAGGTAGAACAAGACACCTATAATTTCCAAAAACTTAATATCCCCGTACATCATCCTGCTAGAGATATGTGGAATAGTTTATGGATTGACAAGCTATCTGATTTAGGAGAAACCCCATTATTGTTAAGAACCCACACTTCTCCTATGCAAATCAGAATACTAGAAAAACACAAACCTCCCATAAGAGTTTTAGTGCCTGGTAAGGCTTATCGTTATGAAGCAACAGATGCAACACACGAATGGCAATTTTTCCAAATAGAAGGCTTAGTAATAGATGAAAACATAACATTCGCAAACCTGAAAGGTACTCTAGAAGAATTTGCACAACGCATATTCGGTAAAACTCGTAAAGCTCGATTCCGTTGCGACTTTTTCCCATTTGTTGAACCTGGTGCTGAAATGTCTATAGACTGTTTTAAATGCGAAGGGGCCGGATGTCGCGTGTGTGGAGAATCTGGTTGGATAGAAATATTAGGAGCTGGAATGGTTCACCCTGAAGTTTTAAAAGGTGTTGGGTACGACCCTAATAAATATTCTGGATTTGCATTTGGTATGGGTGCGGAGAGGATTGCAATGCTAAAACATGGAATCGATGATATTAGAAACTTTTACTCTAATGACTTAAGATTTTTAAACCAATTCAACTATTAAGGTTAAATTACGAAATGAAAGTTCCATTATCATGGCTTAATGATTACACAAAAATAGAAGAAAGTACTTCTGAAATGTCTCACAAAATGACTATGGCAGGTACGGAAGTTGGGAATATAACCGAAATTGGTGCCTATTGGGATGATGAAACTGTCGTAGTTGGTGAAATTATTTCTATTGAAAAGCATCCAAATGCAGACAGATTAAGATTAGCGACCGTTCACGTGGGAAAAGATGAGTTAATTAAAGTAGTTTGTGGCGCTACTAACTTATCAACAAATCAGAAAATCGCATTTGCTCGTGAAGGAGCCATATTACAAAACCCTGTTACAAAAAAAACAGAGAAATTGAAGGCTGCAAAAATTAGGGGATTTTTATCAAAAGGCATGATATGTTCTGAATTAGAATTAGGAATTAGTGAGGAACATGAAGGTATATTAGAATTACCTAGTGACAAAATTCCTGGAACTCCTTTGAAGAATATTTTAGGAGATACAATACTAGAGACTGAGCTTACCCCAAATAGACCTGATTGTTTATCTATAATAGGAACTGCTCAAGAAATTGCAGCTATATCCAATACTTCAGTTAATATACCAAATTCTAATTATCCAGTAAACGATAGTGAAATATCGGATTTGATGACTGTTGAGATAGAAAACCCAATGCACTGCATTAGGTATTCTGCAACATTAGTTAAAAATATTCGTATCGAACCTTCTCCTTTGTGGATGCAAAGTAGATTAAAAAAATGTGGTGTCAGGCCAATCAATAATGTTGTTGATATAACAAATTATGTAATGCTTGAATATGGACAACCACTACATGCTTTTGACAGAAAAAAACTAAAAGACAATCACATAATAATCCGTGAATCTAAAGATAATGAAAAAATTACAACTTTAGATGGAATGGATCGCAAATTAACAAAAGGGATGCTTGTTATAGCAGACAGGTCAAACCCAATTGCATTAGCTGGAATAATGGGTGGTCAAAGTACAGAAATTGATGATTCAACAGATACAATATTTTTAGAATCTGCAAACTTTTCAGGATCTCTAATTAGGTCTACTCGTACGAAAATAGGCTTGACTACCGAAGCTTCTTATAGGTTTGAACGGGAATTAAGGCACGAAATAGGTGTATTGGCATTAAAAAGAGCGACAGAATTATTGGTTTCGATATGCGGTGGAAACGCTTACAAGGGAATCATTGATGAATATCCACAAAAAATTCCCGCCATAGAAATAAAACTTAACGTTCAAAATTTGAATTCCATGCTAGGCACTGATTTTAATAAAAAAACAATCTGGAATACTTTAAAAGTATTAGGATTTCAAAAAGAGAGTTCAAGTAAAAAAGAACTTTTAAAACTTACTCCTCCATTATGGCGATCAGATATAAAAATAGAAGAGGATGCAATCGAAGAATTTGCTCGCATATACGGATACGATAATTTACCAGTAAAAAGGCTTTCTTCTGAATTACCAACAATAATCCCAGACAAAATATTTAGTGTCCGAGAAAAAATACGTGATTCTTTGGTCTATTCTGGTATGAATGAAGTGATTTCATATTCAGTATCAAATATTGATTCTCTTAAAAAAACACAGACTGACTCTACTAAAGAAATAATAAAACTTTTAAACCCCATGGATTCAACGAAAGGATGGCTTAGGTCAAATTTAATAGCAAACCTTCTAGAAACTTTAGCTACAAATCAGCGCAATAACAATAATAATCCAATTAAAATATTTGAAATTGGCCATATATTTTCATTTGATGAAAATTATCATTTTGGAGATTTACCGACTGAAGAAGATTCAATTGTTGGACTCATTACTGGAAATTCATTTGAAGAAAACTTATGGGATTCAGACAATCCAGCTCTGGATTTCTATCATCTTAAGGGAATCATAGATAATAGTTTAAATTCTATTATGCCAAGTATTTCATATTCCACTGGAAACCATTTCATTTTAAATTCTCACATAAATGCAACGATAACATGTGCCAATAAAGATATTGGGATCATAGGACAATTGGATGATTCAATATCAAGTTATTTTGGATTACAAAAAGAACATCCTGTATTCATATTTGAATTACATCTACCAACTATAGTAAGCATATATTCAGATGCCGCTATCAAATATAAACAAATTAGCAAATTCCCTGATTCAAAAAGAGACATTTCGTTATTAATTGACACTAATATAGAATCAAAAACTATAGAAAATATTATCGCGCAAAGCGAATTAGTTTCCCGTGTTTACCCAATTGATAACTATACTGGTGAAGATATTCCTAAAGACAAAAAATCGATAACTTATAGGATAATATTTCAATCAAATTCAAAAACGTTAGATACGCTTGAAATAGATAATATTCAAGCTAAGCTCATGATGATATTAAATAAAAAATTAAATATAATTGAGAGGTACTCAGTTTAATGAAACCTAAAAACCATCACGGGCATACACATGCTGATATGCTCAGTGTTGAAGAAGCTAGGGATAAAATTCTAGATTCATTTATATCTTTGGGAACTGAAGAGTTACCAGTTATAGAGGCCCTTGGGCTTACGTTATCAGAAGATATTCACTCACCTATTAATATACCCCCATTTAATAACTCCGCCATGGACGGATATGCATTAAAATCAGAAAATATAAAGGAAGCTTCATACGATAATCCAATACATTTAAAAGTTGCCGGTACAATAAGCGCAGGGGAAGTTCCAAACTTCCAAGTAACTGATGGGCATTGTGCAAGGATTATGACAGGAGCACCCATGCCCGATGGTGCTGATGCGGTAGTTCCATTCGAAGAAACAACTGAAATGGATAAAGACAGTTTTTCCAAATCCAAAAATAAAATAGGAATAAAAATATCCGTATCCGTTGGGAATGATGTCAGAAAATCCGGAAAAGATGTTGCTACAGGAGATCTAATATTAAAGAAAGGGACCCATATAAAACCTTCTACAATTGGGTTAATAAGTTCAATTGGTAAATCTAAAGTACCAATTCATAGAAGACCACAAGTAGCCATATTGTCTACTGGGAATGAATTGCTAAATCCTGGGGACAATCCAGTTCCTGGAAAAATCTTTGATAGTAATACAAATGCAATAATAGCATCGGTAATAGAAGCAGGTGGTACTCCAAAATCATTAGGAATAATAAAGGATGATATCGAGTCTTTAAATTATGCTATATCACTCGCGAAAAATAGCGATATAGTAATAACATCAGCAGGTGTATCAAAAGGAGATTATGACATGGTTAAAGATGTTTTATCTTCTCAAGGAGAATTGAATTTTTGGTCAGTAAGGATGAGACCAGCCAAACCACTTGCATTTGGTATGCTTGACTCAGGCACGCCACTTATAGGGCTACCAGGTAATCCCGTAAGTGCTCTAGTTGCATTTGAGCAATTCTGCAGGCCCGCAATCAGGAAAATGTTGGGCAAAAAATATACACCTAGGCCAGTAATAAAAGCTGTTTTACAAGATTCGATTCAAAACTATGACTCGAGAAGAGTTTACGCTCGTGTTAAAGTATGGCAAGAAAATAACAAATATTTGGCAGAAACGTCTGGTTCACAAGGGTCTAATATATTAAGCTCTTTAGCATACGCAAATGGACTTGCAATATGCCCTGAAAACGAAAAATCAAAAAATTGTGGAGACAACGTGGATGTAATTATGATAGATTGGCCTGAGGAGATGTTTAATGATAACTAGAAAAAAAAATACAAACACGGATTCTGCAGATATCCAGGATGATGAAAAAGATATTAATTTATATCTAACCATTGAATATGAAAGATTCCCATTAGAAACTTCAAAATTGAAAATTCTAGATCGTATGTGCGCAGATTGTAATAATGAAAACAAAGAAACTATAGTATCTTCAAAGAAAGAAATCATGAGCATGATCAGGCAAATTTCAAAATGTTGTTCTCAAAAAGATGAATATATTTCAATACACACATCAATGAATGAAGGTGTCATACGAGAGGTATTAGCAGCTTCAAATAAGCCTATTGATTCTGAAAAGGTATCTGCATCACTAAGAAACCGGTGGACTTTAACTCCATTTCCCAAAAGCATTAATAGCAAAGTAATTGAAAAAATAGCGAAATCAAATGAATGGATAGCTACATCCCGCAATGATATGTAAGTATTCTAAACTTATAAGGAGAATTCCCACATGCCTAGTTCGCTAGCATTTTTCAAAGGCAAAATATTACCAATAGAACAAGCACAAGTTAACGTTATGACTCACGCGCTTCACTACGGAACTGCAGTTTTTGAAGGGATTAGAGGCAATTGGAATAATGATCAAAAAGAATTATATGTATTTCGCATGGAAGAACATTATCAAAGAATGAAGCAAGGCTGTTCTATGTTAATGTTGGATATACCCTATAGTGTCGATGATTTATGCGAAATAACATTGGATCTTATACAAAAATGTGGTTATAAAGAAGACTTATATATAAGACCTTTAGCTTACAAAAGTGATGAATTAGTAGCGAATCTAAAACTTCAAGAAATCGGAAGTGATTTCACATTAATAATGGTCCCTTTTGGTCAATATTTGGAAACGGATGGTGCATTAAATTGTTGTACTTCATCATGGAGGAGAGTAGACGATACAAATGTTCCACCAAGACTAAAGATATCAGGTACATATGTTAATGGAATACTTGCTAAAACAGAAGCGACACTTGCAGGATTTGATGAGGCAATAATGCTTACCCAAGACGGGTTCGTATCAGAAGGTTCAGGCGAAAACATATTTGTTCTAATTGACGGTAATATTTATACCCCACCTGTATCAGATAGTAACTTAGCAGGAATAACTCGTGATTCAGCAATTCAAATAGCCCAATCTGAATTAGGATTAAAAGTTACCGAACGACGAATAAGAAGAAGTGAACTTTATTTAGCAGACGAAGTATTCTTAACTGGTACAGCTGCTCATATACAAGGCATAGGCTATCTAGACAATAGAATTATTGGAAATGGTAATAAAGGTATTGTAACTTCCAAGATTGATGAAATATATCAAAATGCGATAAGAGGAAATCATAAAGATTATTTACACTGGTGTACTAGTGCTATAAATCGATAACATGATAAATTTCCCAATAGATTATTTTATATATATTTACTTTTCATCTTTAGCAACAATTCAGATCGCAGCAACAAAATCTAACCTTTCCAATCTCTTGATTGTTAAAAATAAATTTGTCACACTTATTGTTGCTTTAGTCGTTTTAATTTCATCTACAGTGTTTTTCTTCTATTCGGATAATCGAATTATAAATGATTTTGAAGGAGGATTAGATGCAAATCAACAATTTCTATTATTTACGTGCGCTTGTATGACCTCATTCATTACTACTTCCATTTTCACTTCTCTATATAGGAAATCAGACACCATACCTTCAAACAGAAAATCACTAAATCGAATTGAAGCACTAGCTAGCTACAATTTTATGAGATTACAGTTATTGAAATGGAATTACTACAAGAAATTGACTTAAAAATTTTCGGATTTATCAATGGATTATCCGGGAACATAAAAATTGTTGATGAAATATCTCTTCTATTTGCAAATGATTATTTTGTCCCTGTTTCTATAGGTCTAGTATTATTATTTCATTGGATCGGATTTGCAAATAGTAAGCTAAAAGAGTGCTCGCAAAGGCGTGTGATTAAGTCGATTGTTGTTATGGTTATAGCAAATGCCATAATCTTATTACTCAATCAAATCATATTTAGAGAAAGACCATTTATTGAAAATGAGGTGAATTTATTATTCTATATGCCGACAGACTCATCTTTTCCTTCAAACGCATGTGCAGGATCTGTTAGTTTAGCTCTTGGATTTTTTGATAAAAAATGGATTAAAACTTTTCTGCTTTTATTTGTGTTAGCAATTCTAATGTCTACATCCCGCATCTATGTTGGCATTCATTACCCTACAGATATCTTAGCAGGAATTTTCATATCAGTAATTAGTTATTTTATTGGTAATTACATATCGAATCATACCCTTGCAATACAACGAAAAGGATTGAAAATATTAGAGAATATCAATATAGCATAACTATATTATTAAATTAATAACTAAAGTTGCCATACCTAAATATATGATAAACCCAACAATATCAGTAACAGTTGTAACAACAACAGCAGAGGATAATGCTGGATCTAGTTTTAAAGCTCTCATAAACAACGGTAAAGCAACTCCACTAACTCCAGCAATAGCTAAATTGCCCATCATTGAAAACCCTATCACCAAACTAAGATAGATATTTTCTTGCCAAAAATATGCCGCAATACCAGCAATTATCCCTAGCAAAAATCCATGCACTAACCCTAAACCCAATTCTTTGATTAGCAACTTTTTTGTATGGCGGTGAGATATTTCTTCCAAAGCCATGGATCGAACCATAAGAGTTAGTGTTTGAGTACCAACAATTCCTCCTTGGCCTGCAATAACAGGTAAAAAAGCAGCTAATGCAATAGCTTTAGTCAATGTAGATTCAAACACAACTATTACAAAAGCTGCCAAAGCTGCAGTAATAAGATTAATAAATAACCACGGAAATCTACCTTTAATTGAAGTTAAAAATGGTCCTAATATTTTTTCTTCTTCATCCACTCCCACCATTTTATACATGTCTTCCGTTGCTTCATCTTGGAACACATCAATCATATCTTCAATTTTTACAATACCCTCTAAGCGTCCATATGAATCTGTTACAGCTAGGGTTAATAAGTTATACCTCTCCATAATCAGTGCACATTGTTCCTGATCTGTATCAGTTGACACTGAAATTATGTCAGGATACATCACAGATGTGATCTTTTCGGTAGGATCAGAGATAACAAGTTGTGATACATTTAATCCACCTTTTAGAATTTTCTCAGAATCTACAACCAATATGTATGAAATTTCTTCGATACTTTTGCCTAAACTTTGATTTCTTACATGATCCATGGAATCTTGAACAGACATATTGTCTTCCAATACTACAAATACAGGCGACATCAAACTACCCGCATCCTCAGCATCATAATCTAGTAATTCTGTAATTTCAGGATTATTCTGATTTGATGACCTTAAACTTTCTTTTATAAGTTCAGACATACATAAACCTACTTTAATCTTGATTCATAGTCAGAAAGATATATTGAGTTTTAAATAAATAACAGCAAAATACAGGTGATTTATTTAGTAAACGGTAGCATTTTCCCTTTATTTAATCCTTCTGCAGGATAAAATTTCCCTAACTTTAAATTTTTTATTAAAGAATCAGTGTTATAAATCTCAGATTCAAAAACAGTAAGACTTTTCCCTATTCCTTGAATAGAATGAGAATCACTACCACCTGTACCTCTTTTATTTAGTATCTTCGAAACATCTAATGCAAATTCATTTTCTTCGGTAGTATTAGCTCCATTTGTAACTTCTATGAAGTCTACATAATCAAATACTTCATGTTTAGATGCCTCTAAAGCTGAATCTGGTCGGTTATCTTGGTTTTTATAAATCAAATTAGTATCATATGGAGGTTTATTAAAAAGATTTCTCATTGGATGCGCTAATATTAGAATTCCATCACGTTGGTTAATAACATTTCGCAGAAAATCTATTTTATGTATTCCTGGAATATGCGATTCTAATCCAATAGCAATAACATGACCAAATTCAGTATTGACCTCTAAAGCCGGAATAACTACTAATCCAGAATCATTAAATAGTTGATGTACTTTATCTGACGACCATCCGCCCCCATGTTCTGTAAGGCAGACCCCGTCTAATCCAATGCGTTTTGATTCTGAAATTAGTTGTTCAACACTTAAACTACTATCTGAACTGCCGACAACCGTATGTATATGTAAATCAAACTTCATATAACTACTCTTAAGTAAGTAACAAAGGAATTAAAATCCCAAAAAGTACTGTATATATAGAAAATACTATCACTATTAACCAATATTGAGACTTAACAACTTTAATTGATAAAAGTGTTATAGGCATAGCTAAAAGTGCAATAAATATCATGTAAAAAATATTATGGATAAATAAAATTTTTAAAGTATATATTTCCTGAAAAATTAGAAATACATAAGCATAAACAATACCTAATGCTGCAAAAGACGGATTTGAAAAAATCACTACTGACATCACAAATTTCGTAGGGGTAGAGGATTCTAACATTCTTTTAACTGTAGGATTGGCGTCCTTATATAGAAAAAATATTAAAATACAAATAAAAGTGATGAAGAATGAAGCAAATAAAAGTCCGGTGGCAGCTCCTGCAATAATTAAATCTAACATTTTTATCTCACAGGCTGATTATAAGACTGGATGATAAATGAATCTAAGTAATCAATGTCGTTCAATGCATCTTGAATATATTTAACGTTTTTAAAATCATCAATTATCCAAAATAGAGTAGGCCCACTACCTGATACATGGAAATCGCCAAAGTTTAAATCTGAAAGGACTTCCATCGCATTCTTAACTTGAGGGATATAGTTTGGAACTATCGAATCGAAAACATTAAATAAATCTCTATTGTTGAGTGGATTACTTGCTATTATTTTATTTTTAACCGTAGACGTAATCGTTCCAGATGTGAAATTTTCAGATAGCACACTGGAATACATTGTAGCCGTTTTATTTTGTATAAGATTCTTAAAAGTTATTAGAACTAAATGGAATTTTGAAACATCAGGAAGTCTTTCAACAATTTGACCTTTACCTGATACAAATGCAGTTCCACCATTTAAAAAAAACGATACATCTGAACCGATATCAGATGCTAATTCCAACAAAACTTTGTCAGGACATTTTATATTCCACAATTCTTTTAATAAATTAATGGTTGTTGCTGCATTGCTACTACCTCCACCTAACCCAGAAGATATAGGAATGTTTTTTACCAATTTAATATATGCCCCTTGTTTAATATTAAATTTTTCTTGAATTTTTTGAGCCGTTACATAAACTATGTTATTTTCTAAAGGAATTGAATCAATATTAGTCTCTATTATAATTTGATCTGATAAAGTCACCGAAATAGAATCATTCAAAGATACGGTTTGCATGACAGATGATATATTGTGAAACCCATCAGTACGTTTACTTAACAATTCCAATGAAAGATTGATTTTCGCATATGATTTAGAAGTAAGCATTTAAATCCTAGATTATCACTGTTTTAAATGAATCAAACAAAAGCTTCCACTCAAAAATTGTAAAAGTTTGGGGGCGTCTAGTTGGTAATATTTCAATAGTAGTTAAAATTTTCTCAATGGTAGTTGAATCCATTTTTAAACCTAAAGAAAGAGAATTTTTAATTTGCTTTCTAGGTGCTGCAAACGCTGCCACTACAAAATCAAAAAAGTCATCCAATTCAGACTTTTCAATTAAAGGATTATCCTTAAATTTAAGTTTTATGACAGCAGAATGGACTTTGGGTGGTGGCAAGAAAGATGTTGGCTTCACATTAAATAACAAGTCGACTTCTGCTACGGTTTGAAAAGTAGAGCTTAATATGTTCATTTTATTTGGGTTAGAAACTATATTCATAGCAACCTCTCGTTGTAGCATCACAACAGAAATATCCGAGTTAGGTTGTGAAAATAAAAATTTCCTTAATAATCTTGACCCTAAATTATATGGCAGGTTAGCAATCAACTTAAAAGGTTTCTCAAAGAAATCTGAAGGATTAAAATCGATTGCATCTATGTGTAAAATTTTAAAATTAGAGGCTTCACCAAATCGTTCTAATGCGTGAGCGTACAAATCGTCATCAATTTCTAATGAAACAATTTTAGCTCCAGTATTAATTAATGCTTCAGTAAGATGTCCCCTACCAGATCCGATTTCTAGTATATGGTCATTTCGGTCTATTTGTGCTGACCCTATTATTTTATTTATTATGTTTTGATCATAAAGGAAATGTTGACCAAGACTTTTTTTAGGATTTGAAAAATTACTCATAAACTTAATTATATTATTAAAACGAGTCGTACACCGCACTTCGAACGATAGTAAACACCATATCCTATAATTACAACTCAAGTCAGGCTTACCCACGGCACCCAAGAGACATCGCTTACCGCTGCTTTCTTCCGAACCTGACGGGGTTCACAAGCTCTTGCCGCGCGGGACCCAACTTTCAACATTATTAATATAAGTAGCGGATACCTACCAAAGTCCTCCGATTGGAATTAAGCCCCGTTAGAGCGGATTACGGGTTCAAGGCACCGCTATCTCCCCGCCTAGTACGACTCTCATTTAATTTTCTAATAAAGGAAGAATATTATACATCAACATACTTTACAAAAATATTTTGAGGATGTAATATGTACTCAAATGGGAATGATTCTCATTCTTAAATCAGTTTTATGGAGTATTGATATGGAATTAACAGCTTACAGTGTTAAATTGAGAAAAACAGTAAAAATAGTCAACCCTAAAATCGTGACTTTGAAGAATGGTCGAAAAGCTGTCCAAGGCTTTGCAGATGAAGACCCAACATCTAAGGTATTCAGAATACTGGGTAACAAAGAAGTAGCTGAGGTTGAAAAACAAATCGGATAACCTATTTCGTGTTAAGACTTAATATTTTATAGTTAGTTTACGCAATATGCTTCCGTAGAATTATTAGCTCTTAATGCACGGGGTTGGGGATTTTATTAGTCCCCAACCTCAATTTTTTAAAACTATTGAAATAATTGAAAGTATTGTTAAATAGTTTTTTTTATTTCCAAATTCAACATATCTAAAAATTTAGTAGCAATTTATACGCAAAATCACTTTTGTAATTTAGTCACGAATTACTGTAATGTTCCGGTAAGAGATGGTAGTAAATGGTGGGGGAGGAGGGACTCGAACCCACACGCCTTGCGGCACTAGTTCCTAAGACTAGCGCGTCTACCATTCCGCCACTCCCCCAGTATATTTGTGCACATAGATTGTACTCTATTTTAAGCGTGTTTTCTCAAGTAAATTTTTATCGTCATATTCATGACATCTTCATTGTTTTGATTAAATGCAATAAATTTAATTATCCAAAAACCTCTATCAGGTTTACTTTTGGAGGGTATTTTTTCTAAAATTTCAGATTTGACTCTAAGTACATCCCCTGACCTGACAGGTTGAGACCAAGTCACATTCTCCGCACCTGGGGATCCAAGACATCCAGAATCTGGGATCAGCATATTCTCAACTATTAATCTCATACACATTGAAATTGTATGCCATCCACTAGCTATCAAACCTCCATAAATACTATTTTCTGCTTCTGCTTTATCCACGTGAAAAGGTTGAGGATCATATTTTTTAGCAAATTCTAATATCTCATCTTCTGTAACATGAACCTTTCCAAATTCAAATGTATCTCCTACATCATTCGAATCAAACCATATCGCAGACATATATCCTCCTGTATTATTGGTGAAACAAATTTTATATTACATTAACTATATGGCAATTCATAATAAAAATATAAATATACCTGATCAATATTTAGAGATCGAAATACGAAAAATAATTAACCACTTTGACGGTCCGATTAATAAAAACTCTTTACTTGCAATAAAAGAAATTAAAACAGAGTCTGCATATATAAAAAATTTGGCTGGCTTAGAATATGCAGAGAACATAGAAAGTCTCGTATTTAAGAATGCCCAAATAGAAGACTTACAAAATATTTCACAATTGCCTTCACTATCTAGTTTTGATATCGAAAACACAAATCTAGCTAATCCAATGCAAATTTCATTATTAACAAATCTAACCAAATTAAGAATAAAAAACTGCAAATTCTTTGAACTAGACGGATTATATGGACTTGAAAATATAACTGATTTAAGTTTGATAAATAACAAAGTCAAATCTATTAAATACATATCAAACATGATAAATTTGACAAGTTTGAATGTTGAAAACAACTTAATTCAAGACTTATCTCCATTATCTCCAATTAAATCTTTGTCATGGATAGATTTAAGCAACAACCAAATATCTAATATTGAAGATTTATCTACATTGAAATCTGTGTCTTCATTAGATATATCTAAAAATGAAATAAGTAATATTGATGCTCTTTCCAAAACAATAAATTTAGCCTGGCTTAGTATTGCTGACAATCAAATCCGTGACTTAAGTCCTTTAAACTCTCTTCCTAAATTAAATCATTTAGTAATAGAAGGAAATCATTTTAATCAACAAACTAAAAAAATACATATACCAAGATTCAAATCACGAGGAATAACAGTAATACTATAACTAAATTATTGGTATTCCCTTATATGCTAATAAAAACCCTACAACGACCAAAACAAATCCCATGGTCAATATAAGAGTATTAAGATTTACCTTTCCTGTTAAAGTAGCACCATACCAACTTCCCAACATTGCGACAGTCCCCATTAAGATTAATATCGGATAATCAACTTTGCCTTGAGTTGCATGCCCGATCCAGCCAAGAGCTCCTAAAAAAAATCCGATAAATAAATTGGTTCCTGCTGCAATCCTTGGGTCGATTTTAAGTATCCTAACGATAGCCGGCAATCTTATACTTCCTAAAATTAAACCAACTGCTCCACCCAAAAGTCCGACTCCTAAACCGATAAAAGATTCAGCAAGCATCCGTGGAGTTGTAAATAGACCTTGGGAATTTTCTAATCCAGATCCAAATAAAGGTCCTGATATTTTTTTAGTCTTTATCCTATCTCTGTATATGATCAGAAACTCCACTCCTTGCCAAAAAACAAGTATTCCTGCAAAAATAAGTAATATACCTTCTGATATTAAGCCACTAATGAATCCTCCAATGAATGCACCAAAAAAAGCAGGTATTCCCATTATTAAAACTATTTTTAGATTAACCCTACCCTCTCTCCAATGTTTAATTGAACCAGTTAGAGCTGTTAAGCTGCTGACCATAATATTGGTTCCTCCTGCTATCGAAGCAGGCATCCCTAAGAGTAATAAAGCTGGCAATCTTATAGTACCTAACGCCAACCCAACAAACCCGCCTAATAGTCCCACTGAAAATGAAATAACTACAAGCAACAGGGCTTTCCACAAAATAACATCTGAGGAAGCCCAAGAAACAATTTCGTGTAATTCTTTAAAAAATATACTTTCACCCATAAATTATCCTTTAGATACTTAATATGAACAGGTAAGATGTTTTTTTTCTTTGCTCAGTTTAGTATGTAAATATGAATAATCATAATATAGTATTTTTTGACGGGTATTGCATATTGTGTAATAAGTTTATTGACTTATTACTGAATATTGATAAAAACAAATGTTTTTATTACACCCCATTAACGTCAAATTATGCAAAAAAAATATTAGAAAACTTAGATGGGCCTAAAATAGAAGTAAAGAATATAAACACTGTTATATATCTTAAAAACCAACAATTATTCTTTAAATCAGATGCAGTTATAGAAATTATAAATGAATTAGGTGGATGCTATAAAGCATGCTTGGCATTGTATTTAGTACCTAAAAAAATACGTGATTGGTGTTATGATTTAGTTGCAAAGAACAGGTATCAAATATTCGGCAAAATGAATCATTGTCGAGTTATAAAACAGGAAGAAAAATATAGGATTTTGGAGTAGTTATGAACATTTTTGATTGGTTCATTTTAATTGTAGTATTCATTTCAACTTTTTACGGCTTACGATACGGTTTAATAAAAGCAATATTTTCTATGCTTGGAATAGTCGTAGGCTGGATATTAGCCGGACAATTATCAGGTTTAATCGGAGAATATTTATCTGGGACCATAACAAATAAATCTATAACAACTGTTATCTCATATGGAATAATCATGATATTGGCTATATGGATATCAAATTATGCATATAAAATCTTAATGCCTATTCTTACTGCAACCACACTAGGTATGTCTAGCTTAATAAATAAGATTGGTGGAGCTATTTTAGGCTTAGCAATAGGAATTGCAATATCAGGTGTATGCCTAACAGGAATTGCTAGAGTTGCTTATGCTCTAGACTTAGATCCTGTTGATAATCCCTCAGAGTCAGTTTTATTAGACTTCAACAATTCTTTAGCAGGACTAGAAAGTAACTTAACAAATTCCCAATTTGCTCCAACTGTACTAAAAATATTTGAAAATCTTCCAGGTACACTCCCAAACGAATTTGAAGGAGCTATAGATTTATTCAAAGCAGGGGTTAAATACAACGACTTGCTAAACTCTCGATAAATATGGAACTTTAATTATGGAAAATTTATGGGGTGGGATTGAAGCAGGTGGGACACACTTTGTATGTGCAGTTGGCTCATCTCCTGAAAATATAAAAGACCAAATATCTTTTAAAACCACAATTCCTGATGAAACATTAGAAACAGTAATAAATTTTTTCCGACCATATAGAGATATAAAGTCTATTGGTATAGCTTCATTTGGGCCAGTAGACCTAAATAAAGATTCCCTTACATATGGAACGATAACAACAACTCCCAAAAAATATTGGGGTGGCACAAATATTTTAAAAATAATAAAGTCATCTTTAAACGTTCTTGCAAATATTGATACCGACGTAAATGCAGCACTTTTAGCTGAACACAAATGGGGAAATGCTAGAAATATTACTGACGCTGTTTACATTACTGTAGGCACAGGAATAGGTGGTGGAATCATATTAAATAATAACCTGATTCATGGGCTAACCCACCCTGAAATGGGTCACATGAAAATCCCCAAAAGTAATGATGATAACTTCAAAGGCATATGTGAATATCATGATGATTGTCTAGAAGGACTGGCATCTGGAGTAGCAATAGCAAAGAGACTCAGCGAAAATGACGATGATGATGACAGTAAAATTTGGGCATTAGAATCTCAATATTTAGGAATAGCAATAGCGAATTTGACGCTTACAGTTTCACCAAAAAGAATCATACTAGGCGGTGGGGTATTAAATCATAAGGGCCTCATAGAGAATATACGAATCAAAACTCTCCAGTCTTTAAATAATTATGTCCAATCCGATGAGATCATAAACAATATGGATAATTACATATTAACTCCTTACCTAAAAGATAATGCCGGTGTATTAGGCGCAATATTATTAGCGCAAAAAGAACAATAGTAATGAAACTGATTACTTCGACATTATTAATATCGACCAGTTTGATATTAATAATGTTTGCCTGTTCTAATCATGAAACAGAAACCATTTTAAAAATAGATGCAATTGCCGAAATAGGATTCCTAGAAAATATTGAGGAAGAGTATTACCTGTTCCAAACAGGACATAAGACTAATGAGAATCAAATGAGTTGGGATGCCAGTTTAGCAGGATTTAAAAATATGAATACAAATTATTTTAATGTTACTGATGCTAAACAAAAAGGTAGTGTGATTAAAAGACCTTTTGACTATTTACTTAATCTTACAGAACTATCAGATTCACCAAATTTGTTAAGAGATAAAAAGGAAGTGCAAAGTAAAATTTGCGGGGAAGTGTTACCGCTATATGAGGTTGTACTCAAAAGAGACAATTTGCATCTTGACACTAAATATGGAGATAAGTGTCTATTGTTAGCAGAGTCGATAGCTCATTGGATCATAAGTGCTGATGAAACAGCCTTACTATTACATGCAGCTGTTGAAAAATTTAAATTAGAAGAATCAAGCACTCGAA
>JBJLGX010000025.1:0-52495 GCA_045564655.1 Dehalococcoidia bacterium | reverse complement strand
TAGATAGCCTCTTAGCTGATATACCAGCTCTAACAGATGTGCTTTTGTACCATGTTGTAAGTGGCAAAGTAATGGCTGCAGACGTAGTCGGATTAGATTCTGCTGAAACAGTACAGGGTAACTCTGTAGGTATTTCAGTTATGGGTGAGAGCGTTATGGTTGACGACGCAAATGTCATCATAACCGACATCGAAGGCTCTAATGGAGTTATACACGTAATTGATGCGGTAATAATTCCCGCTGCTGAAGTAGTGACTCCAAAAATGATAGAAATAACTGATGCTTTAGGCAAGCCTATGTTTTTCGATACTGTGCCTACAGCTATAGCTGCAATAAGTCCTAGCGCAACAGAACTGTTGTATGCGGCAGGTGGTAAATCAATATTACGAGATAGGGCATCTTTATACCCTGAAGAAGTATTGAATCTGCCTGATATAGGTAGCTCATATGAGCCATCTATTGAAGGTATTTTAGAATCAAACCCTGACCTTGTAATTATTGAAGCTCTTACTCAAGCAAGATTTATTAAAAGTTTGAGTGCAGCCAACTTAAATGTTATGGCTGTAAAAGCTGAAAATCTTGATGACATCAAAACAAACATACGAAATATTGGGACTGTCCTCGGCACAAGTGACATAGCTGAAAAAAGTATTGCGGACATGGAAGCCCGATTAATCGACGCGAAAACAAGTGAAGCAGGTAGTGTTTTATTCTTAATATCTGATAGAGAACAAAACTTATATGCAGCAACATCAAAATCTTACACCGGATTAATAGGTAGTTTAGCAGGTTTAACAAATGCAGCTGATGGTTTAGATGAAAGTGGCCCTTATCCTGGATTTGCCTTAATGGCAACTGAATCCATATTAATAGCAAATCCTGATTTTATTGTAACTATAACGCCTGCTCCTGAACCTGCTCCTAGATTATCTCAATCAATAACTAAAATTCCTCCATTTGCTGGACTGAACGCTATAAGAAATAATGCTATCCTAGAAGGAGATAAAGATATATTTCTACAATCTCCAGGACCTAGAATTGTAGATGCAGTTGAGGCATTGGCAAACCACGTTGCAGGAATCAAATAACTTAAAAAAGAAGTATTATTTTAAATTTTTAATACTAGGAATATTCCTGACGAGCACATCGCTGTTCGCAGGTCTATTCCTAGGGAATCTAGATGCCCCGCTCCCAGAATTATTTAAAGGGCTAGTAAATAAAGATGACGGAATAGTATCCACCATAATATGGCAAGTCCGTATACCTCGCTTACTTTCTGCTGTCATATCTGGATCTGCCTTAGGGCTCGCAGGTCTTTTGATACAAACTTCAACGAAATCTCCTTTAGGAGACCCAAATCTATTTGGAATTGGAGGTGGAGCGGTATTTTTAATGTCGTTTGCCATTGCAGGAATAATTCCGACAAGCAATCTCTCTTTATTTTTGTTATCGTGTTCTGGAGCCTTAATAATAGGCATTATTTTCGCATTCACAACTTCAAAAGAAAGCTTAACTCCTATAAAACTAGCATTAGTAGGAATAGCATTAGGTGCGTTGTCATTATCTCTTAGTGCAGGAGTTATATCATATGGAAATGTATTCCCATCTCAAGTATTAGCTATAATAACCGGATCATTTTCTGCTAGTACATGGGACTCTGTTCAAATTGCAAGTGTTGCATTCATAGTATGCCTTTTTTCAGCCTTAATGCTGTCTAATACTTTAAATGTATTACTTCTAGGTGGCAATATTCCTAAAACTCTATCTGTAAACCCTAATAGAATGAGATTTATAGCAATGCTATTGGTAGGTATATTAACTGCTGCATCAGTCCACCTTGGAGGACTTGTAGGATTTGTAGGATTAGTCGCACCACATATAGCAAGAAAAATAATCGGCAACAATCCTCTCCAACTTGTTTTAATGTCTTCCTTTATTGGTGCTTATTTTGTTCTTACTGCAGACCAACTAGCTAGATTACTATTCTCACCTGTCGAACTACCTGTCGGATTACTCACGACATTTATTGGGGCTCCAATGATGATATATATAGGAGTAAAATTAAAATAATGATTTTTGAAGCTAAAAATATATCATTTAATATTGATAATCAAAAAATACTAAACAACATCTCATTTAATATAGAACCAAACAAACTTACATCAATAATGGGACCAAATGGTTCTGGGAAATCATCTCTTTTAAAATTGATTATAGGGGACATAAAACCTACTGACGGAACTATAAATCCAATCCCATATGATCAAATAACTTATCTTCCTCAAACAATGCTAGACCCACCGTTTATAACTGTATTAGAAATAATCAATATGGGTATGAGGTTAAGAGAAATCCCCAAGAATAAAAAAACAGAAATAATATATGAAATATCCAAAGAATGTGGCATCGAATCATTATTAAGTCGTCAATTCGATTCTTTATCTGGTGGAGAAAAGCAGCGGGCCTGGTTAAGCTTTTGCCTCGCACAAAATAAAGAAATCATATTACTTGATGAACCCTTATCTTCAATTGATCATAATTCTAGAGAGGAATTTTACAAGACACTACACGAGATTTCTAAGAAATCTAAAACATTAATAATAGTTACTCACGACAACGAATTATCTGTAAAATATTCCGACCAAATAATCTATATAGATTATGGGGAAATAAAATTTAACGGACTCTCATCAGATTTTATTCCAAACTCAATGAAATAATTTTTTATAATCACCTTTGATATCAGGTGACATATGAAACAAAATGGTATCGGTCAAAATTTGAATTATTGATTAAGGCCTCTCAGCATTCCTCTTATATATGACACTTGTCCCAAATGTTGGGATAACTCAGTTATTAATCTACCTAAAATAAAATATCCTGTTACTTCTTCTGTTTTAAATTTATATTTTATAGATAAGTCTTTCTCAGTAATGTTTTCTAACCATTTATTGGTATTATTTCTTACAACATTGTAATAACCAATTAACCATTCGATATTCATATCAGGAAACTTATCTAGTTCTTCCTGTGAAAATCCATAACCTCGCTTGTCTTTTAAATCAGGAAATTCTTCATAATATTTATTAATTATCCAAATTTTTTCATTCCCTGATAAAATTACATTAGTTAGCCAATCTTCAATTATCGCCATATGCCAAACCAAAAATATAATATTATTTGAATGAATCTCAGGTTTAAAAGTTAACTCTTCCTGAGTAAGTGTATCTAAAGTTTGATTTAGAATTTCATAATATTCATCTAGTCCGCTTTTTATAGCTAATTGAAAATAATTCATATATTTAATACTTTATTCGGTCCATTGAAATGAGGCACTTGTTCCGCCATCAACTAACAGAGTTGCCCCCGTAACAAAAGCTGATTCATCAGAAGCAAAGTATAAGGCGGCATAAGCAATATCAAAAGGATGTCCCATTTTATTTAAAGGTTGCATTTTCTTCCTTTTTTCAATAATAGCCTTATCACTTAAATCATCCCAGGGTATGCCTGACATTTCAGTGGCAATGGCTCCCGGTTGAATTGAGTTAACTCTTATATTGAATTCAGCATAATCCACAGCTGACTTCTTTGTTAACATAGCAACTCCACCTTTAGACATTGCATATGAAGAAGAGGCGCCCTTAATTGCTTGGCTATCCAATACAGAAGAATTATTAATGATTGATCCTCCACCATTCTCAATCATGTGAGGGACAACATATTTGATGCATAAAAATGTCCCTTTTACATTAACGTCAATAATATTATTCAATATTTCTACATTCTCATTATGAACTTCTCCAGCACCTTTACTATTTACACCTGCATTATTAAAAAGTACATCAATTTTCCCAAATTCAGAAATAGTTTTCTCTATTAATCTTTGAACATTTGATTCGATAGACACATCAGTTTTAACAAAAAAAGCTTGGCCTCCTTGTTTCAATATTTCATCAACTACTATGCTACCTTCATACTCTCTACGACCAGCTATAACAATCTTTGCTCCCTCTTGGGCAAATAAAATAGATGCCGCTCTACCCATTCCTGAACCCCCTCCAGTCACAATAACGATTTTATCTTTTAGTCTCATATAATTTTAGCCCTTGTTAGATTTGTGTTTTTCGATTCTTTCAATATCCTTTTTAGTATAATGAGGTTCAAGTTTTACAGTTAATTTATTCAGTGTTTCCTCTGGAGAATCCACTGATGTATCTATTTTTATAACAGGACCTATATCCGACATGCTTATCCATTCATCGTATTCTTGCAATAGGAACTCAATGTCATCTATCTTTACTGGGCTATTTGAGTGGTTGGGAGTATCAGACATTTTAAGCATCCTTTCTCTAATAACTTCTTTATTGGCAACCATATGCACTATTATTACAGGATCTTCAGTCATCTTTTTGATACGAGCCTCCACTTCCTTAAAAAGCCTTTCCTTTCTATCAAATTGTTCCCCATCTAAACCGTATCCATAATACTTGCGGGCCAATATAGCTTCCTCAATATGTAATCCAATTGTTAAATCGTCATCATGCATATAATGCATAACATGATAATAAATAGCATATCTATGGTACATTTCCTTCAACTTAGGAGATAAATTTAAGATCTGATTTTGTTCCTCAAGTGTAGTGTTATCCGGATGCCCTGCAGTGTGAGGAAGTTTAAAATGATCATGGACAAGATCTCGATAAAATGGTTCTCCCATCAAATCTTTTTTCCATTCTTTTAAAAGATCAGATAATGTAGTTGTTCCTGAATATTCTATTCCAGCCAAAATTATTTTCATGAATTAACACCTTAAACTAAAAATATATTAGTGTATTAAAGCTTAGACTCTAACAAAGATGCAAATCCTTTTACCCAATCTTCAGAATCATTTAAAGATGGAATTAGGTCTAATTTCTTTCCACCTATAGATTCAAAGATTTCAAAGTCTCTAATAGAAATTTCCTCTAATGTTTCTAGGCAATCAGCAACAAATGACGGACAAGCAACCGAAATTTCAGTTATTCCTTCATCAACAGTTTCTTGCAAGACATCCAATATGTCTGGTTGAAGCCATTTGTCTAACCCAAATCGGCTTTGAAAACACATTTTATATGGCTTTGAGTCTCCCAAACGATCCATAATTAATTTAACTGTTTCTGTAGCATGGAATCTATAACAAATTTGATTGAATTCAGATGATGCTGAACAGCAGTCATCTTTCACTAAACAATAAGAAGATGATTGGTCTAATTTTTTAACTTGTCTTTCAGGAAGTCCATGAAAGCTAAAAAGAATCATCTCGCTATCATGATATTCTTTGCTAGATTTTATTTTATTTACGACAGATTCAATAAAAAATTCTTCTCTGAAAAATTCTGTGATCGTTTTATATTTAATATTTCTCGAATCTAATATCTTAGACGCATAAGTAATACATGATCCTGTGGTAGCTTGTGCATACTGTGGAAACATAGGAATTAATATGATCTGATCAACTTTCAATTCTTCTAAGCGATCTATAGCAGATTCTATTGATGGCTCACCATACCTCATCCCTACTTCAACAATCATTGAATCCAAAGACTCATTTAAGGCATCTTTAAAGTTCAATGAATTAACTAATAAAGGAGATCCATTATCCATCCATATACTTTTATATTGAGGTAGAACACGTTTAGGTCTAAATGGAACCACAATTAAATTAACAATAGCCCAACGTAATATTGGATTAGAATCAATAACATCAGGATCAGACAAAAATTCTCTTAAATAATCTCTAACCCCTTTAATTGTTGGAGATGATGGAGTTCCTATATTCATTAGCAAAACACCGGTTTTTTGATCGCTCATAATCTATTCCTTAAAAGTATTAATATTTCTAATATATCAGTTGGGATTTTTTTTTAAAAATTATATTTAAATTAAAAATACTAAACATAACTTTCCTTAATGTCTCTGATATAATTCCAAGGTTAAATTTAATAATTCAGGAAATCATAATTCAGGAAATTACATTGACTTCATCAGAATCAAAACTTGACATAGACAAGATAGCTTCTTTATGCAAAAGACGAGGATTTATATTTCAAAGTAGCGAAATATATGGAGGTTTGGCTAGTACCTGGGATTATGGACCCTTGGGAGTGGAACTAAAAAGGAATATAAAAGATTCTTGGTGGAATAAAATGGTTTGGGAAAGAGATGATATGGTTGGGTTAGATTCAGCCATATTAATGCATCCGGATACTTGGGAAGCTAGTGGGCACGTTGAAAGTTTTACTGACCCTTTAGTTGAATGTAATGATTGTAATAAAAGATTCCGGGAAGACCATTTGTTGGTACCTAATGTGTGCCCTGAACCTGACTGTTCGGGTCCTTTATCTTCTCCTAGAATGTTTCACCTTATGTTTAAAACTCATATGGGGCCAGTAGAAGAAAGTGCATCGGCTGTTTATTTAAGACCTGAGACAGCTCAAGGAATATTTGTTAATTTTAATAATGTAATGACTTCATCAAGAAAAAAAATACCGTTTGGGGTAGCACAAATTGGTAAGGCGTTCAGAAATGAAATAACAACAGGGAATTTCATATTTCGCACGCGTGAATTTGAAATGATGGAAATAGAGTATTTTGTAAATCCAGGTGAAGATGAAGAAATTCACCAACAGTGGCTAAACGATTGCCTTGACTGGTTTCATAACTTAGGGATATCTGAGAACAATCTCAGAATAAGAGAACATTCACAAGATGAGCTGTCGCATTATTCAAAAGCTACATATGATATAGAATATAATTTTCCATGGGGATGGGGTGAAATTCAAGGAATTGCAAACAGAACTGACTTTGACTTAAAAGCTCATGAATCTAAAAGTGGTGAAAAATTAACCTATTTTGATGAGGATACTAAAACTCACATAACTCCATATGTTATAGAACCTTCTTTAGGAGTTGACCGTACATTTATGACAATTATTTCTGATGCATATACTGAAGAAATTATAGAATCTCCAAACGGAAAATCTGAAACAAGAATTTTATTAAAATTAGCCCCTAGTATTGCTCCAGTCAAAGTAGCTGTCCTTCCTTTAAGTAGGAATGAAAAATTAATTCCAACAGCTAAAAAGATATATGATTTTATACGCAAATCTCCTTTGATAACAGGTCATGTTCAATTTGACGATGCGCAAAGTATCGGAAGAAGATATAGGAGACAGGATGAAATTGGCACTCCATTATGTATAACTGTAGACTTTGACACATTAGACGATAATGCTGTGACAATAAGAGAACGAGATAGCATGAAACAAGAAAGACTTCCTGTTGACACCCTAATTGAAACTATTGTCAAAAAACTATCTACATAATAATTATCTAACAATAATCTCTATCGGTATTCATTCGCACAACATGAATATTATTTAAATGTTCATTCTTATTTTTAGATAAAGTATCTTTCAAATATAATTGCCATTGAACTCGAGGACTTTTTTGAGCATTAGAATTCATTGACACTTTCCATTTATAAGGCCCGTATTCAATTTCCCCCCCATTTGGATCTATCAGATCCACAATCCAATTTTCTGAATTTATTTTTTGAACTATAAAATGAGTATCATTGTTTTCAGGATACAATTCTGACACTGTTTCTTTATTTATGATGTATGCGGATAAAAATTTACATGGATGAGAAGGGTAGTCAGGGGCATAAGGGCCGTAAAATATAGTTATGTCGTCTGATATTTGTTGATTAACTGCAGCAATCGCCAAAGCTTTATTGTATCCGTCATCACTATGGTTATCACATGATACTGTAAATGGGATTATAAAAACCAATAGTAAAAACAATTTAATTAAAGTATGAAGCATGATTAATTATACTTTATATCTTTAAATGTGTTTTTAAATAATGAAATTTACAGAAAATATTTATAGATAAAACTTATTAAATAATGGAGGCGACGGGCGGATTCGAACCGCCGAATAAAAGTTTTGCAAACTTCCGCCTTAGACCACTTGGCTACGTCGCCCTATATTTAATTTACTGGTGGTGCCGAGGAGGAGACTCGAACTCCTACAGCCTATACGGCCACAGCGCCCTCAACGCTGCGTGTCTACCAATTCCACCACCTCGGCTAATAACAAATTCATTTATTATTGCTTCAGTAGCAGCTAATTATATCTTTGTACCTACACCCTGTCTAGACCAATGATTGATAATTAGCTTGACACTAGCTTAATCATTTTCTAATCTTGATATTAAAAATATAATATATTGCTATGATGAAAAAGAGTATCTAAGTTTATCCAATGTCAGCGAATCCTGTATGGTGAGAGGGGATTTTTGGAGATTAGAGAATATCATTTCTGAGCTTTGTACTGAAAGCATTAGCTATTAAGTTACAACGCTATCACTCAGCGTTATCGAGTATGCTAAGAGCCTCTTTTAAGGGGAATTAGGGTGGTACCGCGGTAAAAAATATAGCCCGTCCCTAAATTTAGGGACGGGCTATATTTTTGCCCTTAATTAAAAATTGGAGAAATATGTTTAAAGAAATTGATCCTAAAGTAAATTTTCCTGAGCTTGAAAACGACATATTAATGTGGTGGGATTCTAATAAGATTTCAGATAAATACATGAACAGGAATAACAAATCTGATAAGAACTATTCTTTTATAGATGGTCCTATAACTGCTAATAACCCTATGGGAGTACATCATGCTTGGGGTAGGGGATATAAAGATTTGTTTTCTCGATTTCGAACTATGCAAGGATATAAGCAAAGATATCAAAATGGATTTGACGGGCAAGGACTTTGGATTGAAGTAGAAGTTGAAAAAGAGTTAGGGTTTTCTTCTAAAACTGATATCGAAAAATTTGGAATAGATAAGTTTGTAACTTTATGTAAGGAGAGGGTTCAGAGGTTTTCAGACATTATTACAAATCAATCTATTAGATTAGGATATTGGATGGATTGGGATAACTCCTATCACACAATGGCTGATGAAAATAACTATACTATTTGGAATTTCCTTAAAGTTTGCCATGATAGAGGATTACTATATGAAGGTAGAGATGTTATGCCGTGGTGTCCTCGCTGTAGTACGGGGTTGTCAGAACATGAAATTGTTACTGAAGGGTATCTAGAAATTGTTCACCCTGGATTATTCGTTAAATTCCCCATATATGATAAGAATAATTCTGAAAATATAACAAACGAATCAATTTTGATTTGGACTACAACTCCATGGACACTAACTTCTAATTGTGCTGCAGCTGTAAATCCTGATATGGATTATGTGAAAGTTAAACAAAAAGAAGAATTTTATTATTTATCTAAACAAAGGCTATCTTCATTAATTGGAGATTATGAAATTGTAAAAGAATTAAAAGGCATCAACCTAGTTGGATTAGAATACAAAGCTCCATTTGATGAACTACCAGTTCAAAAAGGTGTTACCCATCGAGTTGTTAGTTGGAGTGAAGTATCTGAAGAAGAAGGTACAGGAATTGTTCATATAGCTCCGGGAGCTGGGAAAGAGGACTTTGCTTTAGGGAAAGAAGAGAATTTATCAGTCATTGCTCCTTTAAATGATCTTGGAGATTTTATAGAAGGTTTTGATTGGCTTACTGGATTAAATGTTTATTCAGTTAATGATCTTATTTACGAAAATTTAAAAAAGAAAAATGTTTTTTATAGATTAGACCAATATAAACATAGATATCCTCATTGTTGGCGGTGCGGATCAGAGTTAGTATTTCGATTAGTTGATGAGTGGTTTATACGCATGGACCCATTAAGGGACGACCTAGCAAGAGTTACTCAGGATATAAATTGGGTTCCAGAGTTTGGCATGAAACGAGAACTTGACTGGATACGCAATATGGATGACTGGATGATATCTAAAAAAAGATATTATGGTTTAGCTCTTCCAATTTATAAATGTTCTTGCGGTAATTTCGAAGTAATTGGTAGTGAAGATGAACTGAAACAAAAGGCTATTGAAGGATGGGATAAATTTGAAGGTAATTCTCCTCATAGGCCATGGATTGATTCTGTTAAAATAAGCTGTTCTAAATGCTCTAATACTATAAGTAGGATAATTGATGTGGGGAATCCATGGTTAGATGCAGGCATTGTGCCATTTTCTACATTAGATTATAGAACTGATAAAGATTATTGGACCGAATGGTTTCCAGCAGACTGGATCTCTGAAAGTTTTCCTGGACAGTATAGAAATTGGTTTTATTCTTTACTGGTTATGAGTACAGTTTTGGAGGGCTCAGCACCTTGTAAAAATATTTTCAGTTACGCTCTTATGAGAGACCAAAATGGGGAAGATATGCATAAGAGTAAAGGGAATGCTATCTGGTTTGAAGATGCAGCTGACAAAATGGGAGTTGATGCTATGAGGTGGCAATTTTCAAGACAAAACCCTGCATTGAACCTAAATTTTGGATTTGAAACAGCAGATGAAGTTAGAAGACAATTTTTAATTCCATTCTGGAATGTTTATTCTTTTTTTGTAACATATGCAAATATCGATCAATTTGATCCTAATATTCCTTTCCCTAAGTATGAAAAAAGAACAGAATTAGATCGATGGATTATAAGTGAATTGAATTCTTTGATTGCTTCAGTAACACAATCATTGGAAAATTTTGAACCTGAAAAGATGACTCGTGATGTGGAAGAATTTATTGCATTTCTTTCAAATTGGTATGTTCGCAGAAGTAGAAGGAGATTTTGGAAATCTGGAACTCTTGAAGAAACTCAAATTGATACAGATAAATTGTCCGCGTATGCAACTCTGTATGAAGTTTTGCTAACTTTAACAAAATTGTTAGCTCCTGTGATCCCATTTGTAACTGAATCAATTTACCAAAATATGACTGCCTCATTGTCTAATCGTAAGGAGAGTGTTCATTTAGAAAATTATCCAGAATCTGATGATTTGCTTTTAGATCAGGATTTGTCTTATCGTACAAGACTAGCTATGAAATTATCTAGTATGGGAAGAGCAGCAAGAAGTAAATCAGGAATAAAAGTTAGGCAACCTCTAGAATACTTATATGTGCACACTCGTAATTCTGCCGAGACTGATATGTTGCCCTTAATTTCTGAACAAATCCTTGATGAATTGAATGTAAAAAATATAACGCCTGTTTCTGATGCCTCTGATATTGTTAGCTTTAAGATTCAACCGAATCTTCCTTTGTTGGGTCCAAGGTATGGTAAGGATCTAAATAGAATTAAAGAGTTACTTTCTGGCATGGATCCTCTGGACGTTAGAAAGATGGCTGAATCAGGTCAACCTATTGTATTGGGTGAATTTACATTGAATACTGAAGATATATTGATTTCTGCAACTGAACTTGAAGGAGTTTCATCGGTTGTAGATTCGGGGTATGCGGTCGCGATATCTTCAGAAATTTCTGAAGACCTAAAAGAAGAAGGTTTTGCTCGAGAATTAGTACACCATATTCAAAATATGCGAAAAGAAGCAGGATTCGATATTTCAGATCATATTGAACTGTGGATTTATGATTCAAAATCTACTCAGGATTCTGTAAGCAAACATCACGAGTATATATGTCTCGAAACATTATCTGACAGTATTAAGATTAACACTCCTCCAGATGATTCGTATGGAGGGGAATACTATATTGAAGGACACTCAGTAAATATTTCAATAAGGAAGATGTGATTCCTAGTTTCGTAATTGTGGAAATAAAATAACTTCACGTATAGATTCATTGTCACTTAACAACATTGATAGCCTATCTATACCTATTCCTAAACCTCCAGTTGGAGGCATACCATATTCGATTGCTGTAAGGAAATCTTCATCTAACCTATCAGTTTCTTCTTGAGTAAAAGTTTGCCTTAATTTTTCCTGTTCTTCAAAACGGTTTCGTTGATCTACAGGGTCATTGAGTTCACTAAAAGCGTTACATAGCTCCATTCCCTGTACAAATCCTTCAAAACGTTCTACTACTCTAGGATTTGTGGTAGATTTTTTTGCTAGAGGGGACATTTCTATTGGATAATCTAATAGAAAGCAAGGCTGTATTAATGTAGGTTCTAATTTTTCTGAAATCAATTTGTCTAATAACCCACCCCAACTTACTTGATTGCTAACATTAATATTTATATCAGATAATGCATTCTTTAAAGATTCAGTATCTGTATGCTCTAAAAAGTCTATTCCGCTTACCTCAATTATTTTCTCCCTTAAATCGAATTTAGGCCATGGAGGGGTAAAGTCTAATTCGTGATTTGAATACTTAACTTTTGTAGATCCGGTTAATTCAATTGCGCAATAAGCAACTAAATTCTCTACCATTGCCATGACATCTTTGTAATCTACAAAGGCTTCATAGCTTTCCATTGTTGTGAATTCTGGATTATGTTGATGATCAACACCTTCATTTCGAAAGACTTTGCCTATTTCAAATACTTTGTCAAATCCACCAATTATTAGTCTTTTTAGGTGAAGTTCGGTAGCAATTCTTAAATATAAGTCTCTATTTAGTGAATTATGATGAGTCGTGAAAGGATGTGCCATGCCTCCAGCTGCTACAGGCACTAAGATTGGTGTTTCTACTTCAATAAAACCTTTTGTTTCCATGAAGTCGCGTATGGATTTTATCAATTTGCTTCTAATCAGTGCATTTGTTACTGATTTTTCATTTGCAATAAGATCTAAATATCTTTGCCTAAACCGAGTTTCAATATCAGTTAATCCGTGCCATTTTTCAGGTAATGGCCTGAGCGCTTTGCATATTATTTCAAAACTATCTACTTGTAGAGTTATTTCTTTGGTTCTTGTTCTGAATATTACTCCTTCTGTACCTATCCAGTCTCCGATATCTAATTGATCTAATAGGTCATATTTTTCAGCTAGATTGTTTTGACGCATCATCACTTGGAGCCTACCTGTTGAATCAGTTATATCTATGAAAGTAGCTTTCCCCATAGTCCTGCGAGCAACAACGCGACCTGCAAGAGTTACTGAACTCTTATTATCTAATTTATCAGATGTTTCTAATTCTAAAAATTTTGATATAGCCTCTGAGTTAGTGTGAGTTTTTTTAAACTTACTAGGATATGGATTTATTCCCTTTGCGATAAGTTGTTTAGTTTTATCAAGTCGTATCTTGATATACTCTTGTTCAGAACTAGTCATGAGACCTCTCAAACTAAAAAATTTAGAATTTATGTACTCATTATGCTAACCCATTAATTTTTTTGAAACAATACAAATAACGTGTAAATAGGCACTATTTATCAACAATAATTATAAATTGCTTAGAAACTTGGTCTAAATCTTCTTTGATATAAACATATTCGTTGCTACTATGCGGTTAGCTAGATCTAAAATTGCTTGAAAATAAAGTTCGGAGTGGGTTTGCCAATGCGGATATCGGGAGGATATTTAAAAGGGCGAAGAATAAATTCTCCTGATGCGGGCCCAGGAATTAGACCCACAACAGAGAAAGTGAAGCTCGCTATTTTTTCGGTAATTGGACAGGATTTTGTTAAAAACAAAAGAATATTAGATTTGTTTTCATGTACGGGTGCTTTAGGGCTAGAAGCTATAAGTAGGGGTGCTATGAGTGTTGTTTTTGTGGAAAAAAGTTATAAAAACTGTAAACTAATAAAAAATAATGTTTATACTTTAGAAGTAACTGAGAAAACAGAAATTAAAACTCAAGATTGTAATAAATTTTTGAAATTAACAAAAGGAGGATTTGATTTAGTTATGATGGATCCGCCTTTTGAAATAAGAAATTGGGATAAATTAATGAGCGAAGTTACTAAAGAAGGTATTATTAATAATCTTGGTATCATTGTTGCTGAACATAAATCTGGCGTTACATTGAAAGATCAGTATGGTGAAGCCAAAAGATTTTCGCATAAAATTTATGGTGATTCAGAAGTTTCTTTTTATGAGGTGCATTATGACTAAAGCATTTTACCCAGGCAGTTTTGATCCTGTGCATAACGGTCATGTTGATGTTGCAACTCGAGCTTCTAAGTTATTCGATGAAGTCGTTATTGGAATATATGAAGCTCCACCAAAAAATTTAATGTTTAACATGGATGAAAGGTTAAAATTATTTGAAGACTCACTGATAGGGATTAACAATGTGAAAATAATACCTTTTACCGGTTTGGCTCCAGATGTGGCACGTAAAGTAGGGGCTAAAGTCATTCTTAGAGGATTAAGAGCAGGATTCGATTTTGAGCAAGAGTTTGAAATGGCTCTTATGTGGCGTAATCTTACTCCAGATATTGATGTGATTTGTATGATGAGTGCTCTTGAGCACCAGTTTATTTATTCAAGTCGTATAAAGGAAGTTGCTAAACTTGGTGCTAATATACAAAATTTAGCTCCTAAACATGTGGTTGATGCTATTCAAAATAAAATATAAAGATTCTCATTATCTTAATTAAAAGTTGAGGGAGGTTATTGATGAATATGGACGAAATACTAAGTACACTAGAGAGCCTTAAAAACTCAGGAACTAAGCTTCCTGGATTTAGAGGAAAACTAATGGTTGATGCTGATAAACTCACTCAAATATATGATCAAATAAAATCTGGACTACCCTCTAATTTTGAGGAAGCTCAAACTATTATCATGCAGAGGGATAGTATTATAAATCAGGCACAATTAGAGTCAGAAAGAATTAGAGATCAAGCAGAAAATGCTGCTAAAGATTTAGATGTGGCAGCTTCTGCGGCATACGAAGAGAAGATTTCTGAAGCTTCTGTAACAAGAGAAGCAGAAAACAGAGGAGTAGATCTTACGTCAACTGCTGCTGATGAGGCGCAATCAATCATACAAGATGCACAACGGAAAGCATATGCAATTGTTAATGAAATGGAAACAAAAGCATCTGATCAGAAAAAAGGTGCAGATAGATATTCGATGGAAGTACTTTCTTCATTAGAAGAAACATTATCAGAATCCTTAGGTCAAATACGAAGAGGTATTGATAATTTACGATTAGAAGGCCCTAATTCGTAATCTAAATATTATTATCTACTAATTGGTGTAATTGCCTAAGGATATAAGTATTTTCTTCTAAATCTTTACCATCAACTTTATAGTCTTTTGTTCCTGAAAATCCGTCTACGGCTCCGAGGTCAACTATTTTTTTGATTAATGAGATTTGTTCTTTTACAGAAGGCAGTAAATTTTGCTTACTTTTTATTGATATTGCAGCGAGTAATCCATAGGCACCCCAATTGGAAACGCTTGATATTATTAGATTAGTAACTTCAGACGTTGTAGGGTAATCAACAAGTGTTTTTGATTTGGAAATATGATCTTTAATATTTCCCATGCCTATTTCATTTCCTCCATCTCCGATTCCAATTGTTTTTGGGTGTATATTAAAAAGGTAATCTATTTTTGCCGTGAAATCCGATATATCTTCGTTTTTCATGTTTCTATATTTATAATCTACAGACGCCCCACATCTTTCAATAGATATTAAAATGTTTGGATTTTCAGTTTGCAATAATTTTTTAGAATATTTCTTGCTTTCATCAATATTCATGATTGGGAATTCAATGATTTGAGCTTCATGAGATTTTGCTGCACGCAATAAAGGAGAACAATATTTGTCAGTAATGTAGGTAACTCTATAACCTAATGTTTCTAAAGCATTTCCCAAAAATATAGCTCCTGGTGGACCATCTGTTTCAGGTGACTTTGCACTTAGTATGAAAAAACCTGTTGTTATAAATACAGTTCCTACGTTGTTAAGTATTAAATTAGAAGCATTTTTGCAACTATCGTGGTCAATGAATTTTGACATCAGTGATATACCACGAATGTCATTTTTTAGAATTATTTCTTCAATTTGCATTGGATTCGTCATATTCTTCATCTTTCTTATCTGTAATAAACATATATCCAGGAGAATGAGTAATCATAATTTTAGGATTTGAGTTCATAGCAATACTTTGAGGAGTTACTCCACATGCCCAGAATACAGGTACTTCATTTTTTTGGATAAGAGTTATATCGCCAAAATCTGGGTTGTTAATATTTGATATACCGATTTCTTCAGGGTTTCCTATATGTATAGGGGCTCCATGCATACTAGGGAATTGAGAAGTTATTTTTATCGCTTTATCTACTTTAAGTTCTGCAATTGATCTCATTGATACAACCATTGGACCTGAAAACATTCCAACTTTTTTTGTTGGTATGTTTGTTATAAACATTGAAACATTTTTACCTTGTTCAAAATGAGATAGAGGTATGCCATTTTTAATTAAGGCTGATTCAAATGTAAAGCTACAACCAATTAGAAATGTGACAAAATCATCTCTCCACACATTACTTATATTTGATGTTTCGCTAGAAAGTACACCGTTTTCATAAATCTTATATAATCCAACGTCACTTCTTATATCACTATTTGGAGCAGAATTGATTGCTTCTGTGCTACCAGGTTCTAACACTTCTATTAATGGACACGATTTTGGGTTTTGTTCACAAAAGAGTTTAAAATCATAAGATAATTCTTTAGGTAATATAGCAACATTTGTTTGAACATATCCCGAAGCTAATCCTGCAGTTGGGCGTGTAAGTTGGTTTTGTCTTATTTTTTGTCTTATTTGCGCTGGAGTTAATTCAGTCACATTATCATGTATATTCATTTGATTTTAAATTTATGGGATAA
This sequence comes from Dehalococcoidia bacterium, assembly GCA_045564655.1. Lineage (GTDB taxonomy): Bacteria > Chloroflexota > Dehalococcoidia > Lucifugimonadales > UBA826 > UBA826. Next base: position 35,790 of record JBJLGX010000025.1, on the reverse strand, counting down.
TTAGCACTTAAATTTTAATATTTATCATATTATATGAGTTTAATATATTAATTCAAAAAACGGGGAGTGGCGCAGCTTGGTAGCGCGTGCGCATGGGGTGCGCGAGGTCGCAGGTTCGAATCCTGTCTCCCCGACCATAATTTAAACTGTTTGAAATATTAGATAAAATAAAAATATACAATTGCAAAACTACATATGATTGATAATAAATTAACTAAGTTACCAATATTTAATGCTGCTGGTGGAGTAGTTTTGAGAAACACTTCTCTTTTATTTATTAAAAAGAGAGAGAGCTGGGAATTTCCAAAAGGCAAACTAGATACAGGTGAAACTTTTGCTCAATGTGCGATACGAGAAACTTCTGAAGAAACAGGATTGGATATTGATTTTTTAAATATTGTTAAATTTATAGGAACTACCAATTATATTAGAAAATACGATGGGATCGAGTACAATAAAATTATTTACTGGTATCAAATTAACTATTCTTCTAGCAATTACAATTTTCTTGTTCCTGACAGTAACGAGGGAATAGATGATTGCAAATGGATTCCAATAAAAGATGTACATAAAATTTCCATAGGAAATCACATGACGGAGTTTGTTAAAGAAATTTGCGATAACCCCAATACTAAATTAGAGATTTAATAAATTATTTTCATCATTTAGATATATTTATAACGGAATATCTTCAGATAATCCTAATAAAGTTTCTACCCAGTTAACGGGCAATCTAAGAACGGGTTCTAGTATTCCGCCATAATCAGGCATTCCGTAATAAAAATCGCCATTTTCACTTTTATTTCCAATAATGAGAGTGAATCCATCAGTGAATATAATTCCTTGCTGGGTAGCGCCTTTAAACCTAATTTCAATTTGTGCTGAATTATCCGTTATTCCCCAAGGAGAATAATCTTTATCTTTAACATTAGGGATTTCGACGCTAACCCCTTCGGGTCTACTTAGCAATGGAAGTATCAAGTTCCATTTTTCCATATCAACATTCAAAGAATTTGAATCGTTTTGGTAATCTGTTGCTGTCCAGATTCCATCTAGTTGTTTTTTGAATGTAATAGGGTTTTGAGCATCTGTATTGGAACTTTTTGGCAATATATTTAATTCGTCTATTGTTAGTGGATCACGATACGTATACCATTTTGGGTACGGAATATCATCAGCTAATCGTGACAAAACATTACCCCAAGAATCCGCTATTAGAAATAATTGAGGAAACCCTTCAATTTGACCATAATGGTTGCGGTTATCTGTTGTTTTATCTCCAAGGCGGAATTTTAAATTTCTATCTAATGTGAGTCCTATGTCAATGATAGTTTGAGGTTTGTCTAAACCATATTGAGTAGGGTCGGTAATAATTATTTGAGTTTCTGTTAAATCTCTACTTGTTTGAGGTCCTCCTAATATGTATGCAATTCCTCCGAATCTATCCATATCAGGAGGGATTCCGTCTTCTCCCTCAAACGCCCATGTGCCTAGATCAGTTTTAATAAAATGAACCTCTGACCCGTTGTGATTTATTTTGATGGATATCATGTCATCATTAGATAATTGATAAAACCATGGTTGAGCTACTCGCTTAGCTTCAGTTTCAGCAAAAGGGTTGATGAAATAAACTATACTTGCGATTATTGCTGCTATTATGAATAGTGCTGTGATTTTGTAATTCAAATAAAACCCTCATTTATTATTTAGCGGCGCCTCCACCAAACTATAAGTGCAAAAAGCAACATAATAGTTGGAGGAATAATCCAACTTGACCATTTAATAAAATTACGTTCACTACTGTTGATAACTAATTCACGGTACGATGTTAGTTTGGGCCTTATCGAAACTAGTTCATAATCATCAGCTAACCAGTTTACAGAATTTAAAAACACATCAGAGTTGTCACTGCTATGGAAGTATTTATTTGTAGCAAAATCAGAATCACCAAATATGATTATTTTTGTTTCCGGATTTCCGTATACATCGGTCGGAGATTCGTCTATAGATCCACTAGCTTCAACTATTCCAAATATTACAAATGGACCTCGAGGTTTTGCTTCATCGTATCCTAATGTGTCTAGATCTGTTTCTACCCAACTTGCAGGAGTAGTTAATCCTAAAGGGGTAAATTTAACATGTGGAGGAGTATCTTCAAGCGGGATTGTTAGATTTATAGAAGTTGATTCAGGATAGAAGGTTACAGATATTTTGTCTGCTATTGATATTCCAGTTTGTTCACTTTTAGTATATTGACCGTTAGCATTTTGAAGCATTGGAGTTAACATTTTACTTGCCACATTACTGACGGCATCGGATATTAAATAATCTCCCATAGAAATACCATAGGGAGCAAGTATATTGTTAAAAGATTCAGGTGTACCTGGATCAAATAATGCTAATACTCTACCTCCAGAGGACACATAATTTTTTATTGATTCATATTCATTGGAGTCTAAATTGTTTTTAGGTCCCGATATAATTAAAACAGCAGTATCTTCAGGAATATCAAGTGTTTGTTTTAAATTTAAAGCTTGAACTTGATAATTATCTCTTTGAAGTCCTGATATGGCTAAATCAAACCCTGAGTCATCTAATGACTCTATATTAGGATTTTTGTTAAATTCAGATTCGCCATGACCTGTTAAAAGTCTAATTATTTTTTGTTGCTTGTCTGTTGCGACTAATATTCCAGTAACAAAATCTTGCTCAGTAATATTGGTAGATCCTTGGATTTTACCTGTTTTCGTATCTTCAAATACTATTGTAGGGTATGAAGTAACGTTATATTTTATTGCTTGAGCTCTATTAAGCTCTGGGTCTAAGAAACGATATTCGAAATTCGTTGTCTTTCTTGAAAATTCATTCAATAAGTCTTCTGCTTGTTGCCTAGTTGAATTATTAGTATCTGTTGATATGAAAAATGCGTTTGCCATAACTTCAGTTTCAAGCTCGTCTAAAACTTGATTTGTTTGAGGTGATAATGAGAATACTCGAGTTGCAGTAACATCAATTCTTGTTGGGTTTGTGTACATAATGTAATTAACAACTAATATTATTATAAAAAATGCTATTGTTAATGCAGCTGCATTAACCCCATATCGCCCTCGGCGGCCAACCACAAACATTGCTATTGCCATTGGAGAAATCAGTATTGCTAAAAATAGCAACCCTGATCCTATTAAAATAACCCACAATGATAGATTTAATAATCCATCAAAAGCAAAAAGTACTGATCCGCCTATTATAATGGCAGAAATTCCCGAAGTCGCTAAAATAATACTCCAAAAATTTGTAGATAAAATTAATGATATGAAAATTTCTTTATAAGAATCATTATTTTGCTTTAACGACATTTATTTCCACCTTCTAGTTTCTAAAGATCGAATAGTCAGAAATAAAAATATAGCAATTAAACTTAAAAAATAAACTAAGTGACTTGTATCTATAATTCCTCTAGTAAAATCAGACAGTCTTAAAGTCATAGATAAACTATTTAAGAATTCTGCTACAGGTCCTTCTGATAATACTGATACTCTATCAATAAAAGCAAAAAACAATAAGACAGCAGTGCCAAGAACAGCTGCAACAATTTGATTACTTGATAAAGAAGAACCTAACAATCCTACAGATAGAGCAGTGGCTCCATGTAATATTAATCCTATGTATGCACTTAACACTGGTCCCATATCAGGATTCCCAAATATATATATTATTAGTACGTAATATAGGGTTACTGCTTGAATTGCTAATAGTATGAATAAACTAGATAAATATTTTCCCGTAACAACTTGCCATTCATGTACTGGAGAAGTAAGTAATAACTCGAGTGTTCCCAATTTCTGTTCTTCTGCTAATAAGCGCATTGTTATTAAAGGAGCTAGAAATACAGTAAAAAAACTCGCCCAGTCTACTAGTTCTCGTACTCCTGCTTCTGAGAATGGTCTAGTTATTTCAAACACAAAAAATATCCCTGTGAGCATTAAAAACATAGCTCCTACTATGTATGCTGAGGGCATTCCAAAATAAGTTCGAGTTTCTTTTAATGTGATTGCTATCAAATTTCTCATGGCATATCTTCTTCTAGTGTTAATTTTAAGAAGATTTCTTCAAGAGTCATGCCTATAGATTGTAGTTTTAATAATTCCCAATTATTATCAATCACTGTTTTTGCAAGTAAATGACGAATATCTGATCCAAGATCGACGGTTAATTGATATCTATGATAACCGCCTCCGCTAGTAACCGGTATGACCTCTAGCTCCTGAACTCCTTCGACACTTTCTAGAACAGGGATTATTTTTTTGTTTACCCCTTTCACTTCTAATTCTATTCGCTCTACCCCAGATAAATTAGTGCCAAGATTTTTAGGATTATCAATAGCTACTATTTTACCTTCATGTATTATTATGACTCGGTCACAAATCATGCTCACTTCAGGCAGGATGTGAGAACTGAGTATTAAGGTGTGAGATTCTCCAAGGCTTTTTATTAATTGCCTTGTTTCAACTACTTGTATAGGGTCTATTCCTATAGTAGGTTCGTCCAATACTAGTACATCAGGCTCATGTAGTATTGCCTGAGATATTCCTACTCGTTGCCTATATCCTTTAGATAATTTCCCTATGTAGGTTGAATAGTAATCACCTAGATTACATTGATCAATGACTTCATATTTGCGACGGTCTACTTCTTTGGAATTTAAACCTCGGATAGTTCCCATAAAACTTAGATATTCTGAAACTGTCATATCTAAATACAAAGGAACTGTTTCGGGTAAATATCCGATATGCTTCCTAGCGTTAATTGATTGTTCTACTATGTCATATCCTGCTATTTGTATTGATCCATCAGATGGGGGCATGAAACCAGTGATCATTTTCATAGTAGTCGATTTTCCGGCACCATTAGGACCTAAAAATCCCAATATTTCACCTTGTTCTACTTTGAAAGAGAGATCAGTAACGGCTGGGAAATCTCCATAATATTTTGTTATTTCAGATACGTTTATCAAATTAAGTAATCAACACTAAATGAATAAATTTCACTACAATTTGACGATCTTAAATGAACTTTAGATCATCTTCAAGCTATTAATAGGTTACCTATTATATATCCTATTTGATTATTTTGATTAATAAATTGTAATCTTAGTATATAAAATAGGATTTAATAATTAGTTTTAACATGATTAACAATATTATGAATGACTACATTAGATATAACTGAATATAATTCTTAATTGGTATACATTAATGCTACTATATATAGACTAGTTTTTAGTCAAAATACAACTGTTGGTAAACTATTAATATGAATACTATTTATATGGACCATGGCGCTACCACTCCTATGAGAGCTGAAGTTTTGGATGAAATGATGCCCTTCCTTACTGAAAGCTTTGGGAATCCATCTAGTATATATACGTTAGCTCAAGAAACTAGGAATGCTGTTGAAGAATCTAGACGATATGTAGCACATTCAATAGATGCTCGAGCCAGTGAAATTTGTTTCACTAGTGGGGGCACAGAATCCGATAATGCGGCTATTAAAGGCGTATCTATGGCAATGAAAAACCTTGGTAATCATATAATAACGACCTCTATTGAGCATCATGCAGTTTTGCATACATGCCATCAAATGGAACAATTCGGGTTTGACGTTACATATGTTCCAGTAGATCATAATGGATTAGTATCTGCTCAAGATGTTATTGATGCTATCACTGACAAAACTATTTTAATTAGTATTATGTTAGCTAATAATGAAATAGGTGCTATTCAACCAATAAAAGAGATTACTCAGAAAGTTAAAAGCCGTGCAGCGGAGATGGGGAAGACTATTATAGTGCATACAGATGCAGTTCAAGCAATCGGTCAAATCCCTATTAATATTAAAGATTTAGGGGTTGATTTGTTAAGTATGTCGGCACATAAATTCTATGGGCCTAGGGGTGTAGGGGCATTATATATCAAGCGAGGCACTCCATTTGAACCTCTTATTATTGGTGGTGGTCAGGAACGTCAAAGAAGGTCTGGTACAGAAAATGTTCCAGGTATAGTTGGATTGGCTAAGGCATTAGAGTTATCACTTGAAGAAATGGAAATAGAATCTCGTCGTCAAATTAATATAAGGGATCATATACTTGATTATTTGAAAGCCAATATCGAAGGCATGTTAATTAATGGAGATCGGTATAATCGATTACCTAATAATATCAATATTTCTTTTCCTGGCATTGAAGGTGAATCGATTTTACTAGCGCTTGATCTAGCAGGAGTGAGTGCGTCTAGCGGTAGCGCTTGCTCAGCTGCTTCTATAGAACCATCGCATGTTTTACTTGCAATAGGTAGTTCAGCAGATCAGGCCCGTGGCACAGTCAGGATAACTATAGGTAGAGGCACTACAGATACCGATGTTGAATATATGTTAAATTTATTACCTGACATTGTTAATAAATTAAAAAACATGCCATCATCAATAACTATTTGAAACTCATATGACATTTTTTAAAAGGTTAATAAAATAATTGGGTCTCCTTAAAGAAATAAGAGTTAAAAAATTCAGTATAATTTCACTGTTGTTACTATTAACAACTATATTATTTGTAGTAACAGCTTGTGGAGATGAACCAACAGGGTCATCTGCACAGGGTAGGAATTTGGAAGTATATTCTGATTTTCCTAATATTGTTGAACAAGCAGTTTTTGAATTAGATGGTAAAACGAGACTTTTGGAACCAAGTGCATCTAATAGAGAAATAGTTGTTGTTAATACTAAAATAACTAATAGGACTACTACAGTAATACCGATAGTAGTTGATACAGAATCTGTTATGCTAGGAGACAGAAGAGGGAAAAAGTATCCTCCAATTAATCCTTATAATGTAGAATCTGTTGATTTAGAAGAGCCCGTGAATGTATCTCCCATTCTATGGGACACATTTGAATTAGCACGAGGATATCAGATTGAAGGATTCTTGATTTTTGATGTCCCTAAAGGATTGTTATTAGGGACATTATTTTGGGATGAAGTTGAATATATTCCAGTAGATTTTGTTAATTATTTAGAAAATTAGTTTATACCTTAGGAGGTTTTATGTCTGATCCAGTAGAAATAAATGAAGATAATTTTGATGAAGAAGTTATTAATTCTTCGATTCCTGTACTTGTAGATTTTTGGGCGGATTGGTGCCAACCATGTCAAATGATTGCTCCATCTGTGAAACAACTAGCAGAAGAATATGATGGTCGTATTAAAGTTGGTAAATTAGATGTTGATACTAATAGTAATTTATCCATGACGTACGGAATTAGAGGGATACCTGCACTATTAATATTTGAAAATGGAAAACCTGTTGATCAAATTGTTGGAGCAGTCCCTAAATCAGTTATTCAGAAAAAACTAGAAGAAGTTTTATCAAAATAAAGATATTTTAATTTAAGGGGGCGGATGAGGCCTGGTGGTCTCCGCGGACTTCAAATCCGTTGGCAGCAATCCTTCGATTGGTGCAGTGGGTTCGACTCCCTCGCGCTCCCGCCATTTATGTGTTTAATTTGGACTAAGTTATGAACTATTGCTTAAAGAAGGATATCCTGATTTTACAGAATGGGATCAGGATTCAGCATATCTGGATGACAGAAGTACGCTTGATGACCCAATATATTGAAAACTCAGAAAATCTATAAATGTTAATTCTTATTCCTCCAAGCGAAGGTAAATCAAGTAAAAATTCCAGTAATACTAAATTCAAGGATACGAATTTTATTTTTGAAAATGAAGTTAAGGCTATTCAGAAACAACTTTCTAATAGTGATGATGCGGAATTACAAAAAATATATGGGGTAACACTTCAAAAAGCAAAACAACTCAATGAATTAAACTTGAATGCTATGGAAAACAATTGTTCATATTCAATTGAAAGATACACTGGAGTTGTTTACAACCAAATTGATTGGCAAAATTTATCTGATGAATCAAAGTCATATTTTGAGAAAAATATAAGAATATTTAGTGGCTTATTTGGAATAGTTACACCCAAAACACTAATACCTGATTACAAACTAAAAATGAACAGCTTATCTCTAACTAAATTTTGGCTCCCTATTCTTACAAAACACTTAAGTAAAGAAAATATAATAATTGATTTACTTCCTCAAATTCATAGTAAATCATACTCTCATGAAAATATCGTTAGGATAGATTTTAAGATAATTAAAGATGGGAAATTAAAATCTGCTGGTCATATGGGTAAAGTAGTAAAGGGACAATTCATAAAATTTTTATGTGAAACACAAGCTAAAGGGTTAGATGAATTAGATAATTTCACATTTGATAATTATAACTGGGACGGGGAAAATTTTATAAAAACTATCACTTAAATGTTGAGGGCCTTTTCTCAAAGAATGTCTTTTCTCCCTCTAAGTTATTGTAGGAACCGTGTAACTATTTTTAAAGGTATATGGTTGATATAAAAGCACATGAAACATTCTATAGAATGTTTCTCTAGCGGGAATAAAATTTGAAGAAAACCTTCAAGACATGGTCTTAGTAAAGAACTCCAAGTTATCAGTCCAACCAGTGACTAAAGAGCAATCAAACTATATATATGTTTTATCAAAATCTTAATAAAATAATACTTGAATTAAATATTTAGTAGTAAAGATATGATTTCTGGTGCAATTTCTCTAGCTCTTTGTTTTAAATCATCCTGGCTTAAGCTTCCTAATGGATGAGCAGTAACTACAAATGAATAGTCAGGTATTCCTCCCATTTTTGCCATGGCTACACCGCTCGTAACAAATGGTTCAGTGCATATAACTGCTGTTGGGAGACCTTGTTTTTCAAAAGTTATGCCGTCGTGCACACTGCACGATGAGCAAGACCCTCAGTCTCCAGAAGATGTGATTATAAGATCACATTTGTCTGCCAAATTTTCTAGAAGATCGGTAGGGCAAGGTTTTGAGGCATTGCCTTTATTAGCGTAGATAGGTTCATTTAACTTATACTCTTCTTTAATTACTTCATAAACATATTGAAGTAATTCTTCAGAATTTCTTTTGCCATTTGCTAAAAGCCCAACAGTTAATCCGTCTAGTGATTCGGGACGATCCGAAAGAACAGAATTTTCAATTTTGGCCTCTATGGTAGGGTCAAGAACAGTTAAATTTTGAGTCATATCATCCTCCTAGAGATTAGAATATTTTTTGATTATATAACTTTAGTTATAGATTGGGAACGACTCCCACCACCCCATAATGGAATAACAGAAGAAAATGCTCCGGCATTTCCGCCTGCTACCATTATCGTAAATGTATCTGGTCCAAGGGCAACATTAGTTAAATTTGTGTCATTGGCTACTCCACCCTGTGAAGCAGAAGGAGCATATGAACCTTGATTCCAATCATCATTCGATCTAATGGATATTTCATACAAATAATCTTTAATTTGAGTTTTATCCCATCCTGAATTACTTATATGACCGGCATGTTCAGGGCATAAAATTATTATGATTTCACCTTGATTGGGCCCAATTGTAAATAAAGCGTCTCTGAAGCTCCTCAGAATTTTTTCTGGTTCTTGCGAATGGTGATTTGATACTTGTATCGGAGATAATCCTGCAAATACGCTTGTAGTACTATCAGTAGGCTTAAATCCTCTGTCTTCATGTAGGCTTGACAATGGGGAGTTAGGGTTTTCAGTTATACACCATGTATATTTACCTGCATGCCCTAAAGTTGCCTTATCTATTTGACTTGAGTTTGAACCAGTTGTGTTTATGACAGATAGTCTTACTGCTCTTCCTATAGTAGCATTTGCTCTATGTCCAGGCCCAAATACACTGGTTCCACCATGTAATTTTATTTGAGAAGCAATTGGCCCTGTAACAACGGTTAATATTCCTGCTCCCATTGTGCTAGATGTTATAGCGTGTAGATCAAAGTCAGGTTCTAAAATTGACTCTACAGTTTTAAGTATCACAGGAAAATATTCAGGTAAACATCCAGCCATCACTGAATTAATAGCAATTTTTTCAACACTTATATCCCTATTTTTGACAGGTTCATTTCCAATTACTTCAGAAGGGCTGTAGGGGACAGTATTTAAAAATTTATTTACTCTATCTAAAGTGGGAGGAATTATTGGTAATCCGTCTGTCCAACCATGATCTATGAAAAACTCTATTGCCTCTGACTCAGATTCAAAATCGAATGAATTTGATGATAATGTCGTCATAGTGCTCCTAGTTGCAATTATTTTGTATAGAGTTTTAGTAGATTTATTGGAACAATAAATAGATTTTATGTATACTATACAGCAATCTTCATTCTTGTCATTTAGGTAAGATTAATTAGATATTAGAAGGAGCTTTTAAAATGGTTGCATCTAAAGAAAAAGCCATATTTGTTGTTCAATTAAGTGGAGGAAATGATTACCTTAACACTTTAGTTCCTTATGGAAATGATGAATATTATGATTTTAGAAATACTATTCATATAGATCAAGAAAATGTTTTGCCTATAGATAATCAATATGGTTTTAATCCTGATATGCCATCTATTAAGAGGCTTTACGATGAAGGGAAAGTTGCTGTTATCAATGGTATAGGTTACCCAACTCCTAATAGGTCGCACTTTAGATCTATGGATATATGGCATACAGCATTACCTGATGAGATTGGAACAGAAGGATGGTTGGGACGAGTTATAAGAGACTTAGATCCTAACTCAGAGAATGTTTTAACAGGTGTTAATTTTGGAAGAGGTTTACCTAGAGCTTTAGCAGTACGTGGAGTTCCTGTAGCTTCTGTAGGAAATCTAGAAAATTATGGATTGTTTACAGATATAGCTGATCAATCTACACGGGAATTAGCGTTAAGAGCATTTTCTCATATGTATGGAGCAGTGCAAGGTAAAGATCCCGTAATGGATTTTCTTGGACAGACAGGTTCAGATGCTCTTAAGGGAGCTGATATATTAAGAACAGCACCCGCAAAATATTCCTCAACAATTGAGTATGCAGCAAACCCTTTAGCGCAAAACATGAAAAGTATGGCTCAGGTTTTCTTAGCAGATTTAGGAACAAAAGTATTTTATACTCAACACGGAAGTTTTGATACGCATTCAGGGGAATTGGTAACACATTCGAAGTTGTGGAGTGAAGTTTCAAGTGCAATAGGAGACTTTTATGATGATCTTAGGGAGCATGGGCGTGAAGATGAGGCAGTCATATTAGTTTTCTCAGAATTTGGAAGAAGAATAAAAGATAATGGTTCTGGTACTGATCATGGATCTGGAGGAATCGCCTTTGTAATAGGTGGAGACGTTAAGGGTGGTTTGTATGGGGAATACCCTTCTTTGAAAGAGGCTGATCAACTTGAAGGAGACCTTCATTATAATAATGATTTTAGATCTACATATGCCACTATAATAGAAAAATGGTTTTCATTAGATTCAGTGCCAATTGTGAATGGTACATTTGAACAATTCAACTTTATAAATTAAGTAAAAATGAATATTTTGACAGTTTTACGATTTCCTTTTGTTTGGGGCTTTTTTGGGTTTATTATTGGAGCCTTCTTGGGTGCGAGTAACGTTTCAGTTATATTGCTGACAGTATTTCTTATTGGCTTTTTGTTTTGTATGAAATTAGTTGGTCCTGCTGAAGAAAAAACTGAAGGCTTTCTTTTTGCAGGTGGACCTATTTTAATCATAGCTTGGATTCTGGGATTTATGGTTAAAGGATTAGTTTTTTGAATTAGTTTCGGAATCGAACGTTTTTTCTAGAAAGCTCATCTATATTTTTACATCCCATAAGATGCATATCTCTTATCATCTCAGATTTTAAATTTCCTAAAGCTCGCTCGACTCCACTTTGACCTCCTGCAGCTAAAGCATATAAATACATACGAGCTCCACTGCAAGCCTTAGCTCCTAAACTTAAAGCTTTTAATACATGGGTTCCTCTAGAAATGCCCCCTTCACAAATAACATCTATCTTATCTCCAACAGCATCTACAATTTCAGATAGTTGATCAAAAGGAGCTCGACTCCCATCAAGTTGACGACCGCCATGATTTGATACTATTATTCCGGTAGCTCCTATTGAAACTGCCTTTTTAGCATCTTCAACACTCATTATTCCTTTTATGCAAAATTCTTTACCCCATTTTTTCCTAAGGTACTCAGCATCTTTCCAATCTATGGAAACATCAATCATTTTTGAGAAATAATCAGACAATGCTATTGCGAAATTGGCTTCCTTAATATGGTTTTTAAGAATCGGCAATTCAAATTTTGAACGAAGAAAATAATTTATACCCCAAGATGGATGTGTAATAAAACTTAGTATGCTAGATGGGGATAGTTTGAGTGGCATGGTGAACCCAGTTCGCAGATCGCGTTCTCTATTACCTAATGCTACTGTATCGACAGTTAGCGCTAGGACATTGAAATCAGAATCATGACATTTTTCCAACATACTTTCTGTCAAACCTTTGTCTTTGTGGTAATAAACTTGAAACATTTTTGGAGTTTGGATTGAACTTACTGAATCCAAATCTACTGTAGCCAATGATGAAATAGAAAACATAGTCCCAAATTTTTCTGCAGCTTTTGCGACAGCTTTTTCTCCTTGATGATGGAATAATCGTTGCGATGCGGTAGGTGAACAGAATAAAGGCATTTTCAACTTTTGACCCATTACAGTAGTAGATAAATCAACTTGTTCGACACCTCTTAATATGTTTGGTACAAGATCACAGTTCTCGTATGATTTGCGATTTTGGGACAACGTTATTTCATCGTCAGCCCCCCCATCAATATAATGAAAAATAGGCGAAGGTAACTTGCTCTTTGCGAGTTTTTTGAAGTCATTTGTATTGTAGCAATCTTGTAACCGCATATTTTTATTTAGTAGTATTTTTCATATTGATTCCTACATTTATTAAACGTAGACATTCTTCAACAGAATCTGATACAAGTTTATATGATTTTTCAGTTGCTTCAGACAAACTCATAGGGCCGGTTACAATGGATACCGCAGCATCGATTCCGTGTTGATGAACGATTTGGTAATCTTTACCAAGCATTCCTGATATTCCTATTGTAGGGATTCCGTATTGTTTTGCCATCTTTGCTACTCCAATCGGAGCTTTATCATAAACAGTTTGAAAGTCCATCCCACCCTCTCCTGTAATTACAAGGTCAGCAGTTTTAATTTTGGCATTTAAATTAACAGCATCTAATATTATGTCTATTCCTGGTTTTAATGTAGCATTTGTAAAAGCAATCATCCCCGCACCTAAACCACCGGCGGCACCTGATCCAGGTATGTCGGCAACATTTTTATTTATAGATTTAACTACGACACTCCCAAAATTATCTAAAGCTTTATCTAATGTGTTTATCATTTTGCGAGTGGCCCCTTTTTGAGGTCCGTATACTTCTGAGGCACCTTCAGGACCTGTTAAAGGATTCGTAACATCACAAGCTACTTGAAAATTTGACTCTGAAATTCGTTTGTCTATATTAGACATGTCGATTTTATCAAGATTTATTAAGTTAACTCCGCCTTGTTCAATTGGAATATTATTTCTATCTAGTAACGTTACACCTATTGCTTGTGCCATTCCTCCACCAGCATCATTCGTTGCACTTCCTCCTATGCCTACTATGAAATTTCGAAAACCTTTGTTAAGAGCATCAATAATTAATTCACCTAGACCATAAGATGACGCATTTAGTGGGTTACGTTCGCTTAAATCCAGTAAAGCTAAACCTGAAGATCGTGCCATTTCAATAACAGCAGTTGAACCATCACCCATTGCACCCCATTCGGCATCTATTATATTTCCAATAGGATTAACGACAGAACATTTATGAATTTTACCGCCAGAAATATCTACAAGAGTTTCTAATGTACCATCACCTCCATCAGCTACTGGACATAGTTCAATTTCAGCATTGGGAAATATATTTGAAACTCCTTCAGACATTGCTTGAGCGACTTTTATAGCGGTTAAACTGCCTTTATATGCTTGTGGAGCTACAACTACTTTCATTTTATATTCCTTATGGTTGGTTTTACATACGTTATCATATGCAATATTTTAATGTATGTGGTAGAGTTCGTGCGATATACATATACATATATAAAACTATTTAATATAAGGGGATTTATGCCTAGACGTAAAAATGAAGGCCCAACAAGGCAGATATTTGCAAATATTAGAGAAGATATTTATATCAAAGCTAAATCTAAAGCAGCTGAACGAAGATTATCGATGAGAGATATTTTAGAAGAATCGCTATCTTTATATTTAGATATATCCAACCAAGAAGATGATATGGATGAATCGAAAGACTCTGTATGGGGTGATACTAATATTAGTATTCAGGTAAGTGAACCTTTAGGGTCACCTGTTGATGTTTCTGAGGAAGATGCTCGAAGAATAGCGAGAGAGGCTTTTGAATGACGGAAATAGATAAGCTTATAATTGATTCATCAATATTACTTTCTTATAAAGATGGTGATGAAAATGCAAAGAAGCTTATGCATGATGCTATTGATGGTAGAGTTTCAATATCTGTTTCAGCATATTCTTTGTTTGTTTTGTCCAGATCAGATTCTTTTGACAGAAAGGCTGAGATTGGGTTTTTAAGTTTATTAAAATTTATAAATACTATTAACTTAGATACTCAGATAGCAATGAAAACTGGATATATATTTAGATCAGCATCCCGAAGCTCTAACATGTATGGTCAAGTTGATTTATTTAACATGTCAACTTCAGATCAAAATTTAACCGAAGATGCTGTATCGTGTGCCGTCTCAGAGTTGATCAACTGTCCGGTTATTAGTGTTAGAAATAATTCGCTAGAAAACATTGATTCGGAATGGCTTATATTAGGAGATCTATCACTATAGATTTATAAATATTCTTTTATAATATGAGCTAATTTTAATGTCATTCCTGGAGTTGAAGCTATGTCGCTAATTGAAGCTTCTTTAATGATTTTTACTGACCCAAATTTGTGGATAAGTTGACGTTTTTTTTTGGGTCCTATGCCAGGGATTATATCAAGAGAAGAATATGTTGCAGACTTAGATCTACGAGCTTTATGGTAAGTTATTGCAAATCTATGAGCTTCGTCTCGTGCTCGTTGTAATAAGAATAATCCTTGAGAGTTTCTAGGGAGTAAAATAGGTTCAGGTGTTTGTGGTACAAAAATTTCCTCTTTGGATTTTGCAATACTCGCTATTGATATGTTTGTTATTCCTAGATTTAAAAAGATTTGTAGTGCAGCACTTAAATGACCTTTACCTCCATCTATTAATACAAGATCAGGTTTCTGCACCCAAGAATCTCCTTTTATAGATTCATTACCAAGCTCTGATATTTTTTTGAATCTTCTTAATAGCATTTCTTGCATCATGGAGTAGTCATCAATTCCTTTAACAGATTTTATTTTAAAACGTCTGTAGTCAGATGTTTTAGGGCTTGCGTTTTCAAATACAATCATACTTCCTACAGCATTTGTACCTTGAATATTTGATATGTCATAGCATTCAATCCGAGTAGGTTTTTCTGGAAGATTTAAGGCTTCTTGGATTTGTATTAATGCAGATTCATTATTATCGCTTTCTACGAATCTAGATATTTTTAGTTGATCCATACCTTTTGATGCATTTTCTTCTACCATTTTGATAAGGTTTTTACGTTCACCACGTTTTGGAGTATGAATACTTACTTTACTATGACGCTTATCGCTTAAAAATCTAAGCAGGATATCTTTATCTTCTTCTGTTACATCATACTGAGTTAATATTAATGGAGGCACATAGGGAGTCACTTTATAAAATTGTTTTATAAACGCTGTTTGGATAGAAGATTCATCATCTTCTTCTCCTACACTCATTAAGTAATTATCTCTACCTATTAATTTGCCTTGTCGAATAAAAAAAACTTCTACCCATGCCTCGCCTTGTGATTGCGAGAACGCTATTGTATCGAAATTAGATGAATTTATTTTTAAAACTTTTTGGCCTTCATGGACTTTTTCTATAGCTTTTATTTGATCTCTTAAATGGGATGCTTTTTCAAATTCTAGATTTTCTGCAGAAGATAGCATTTTAGTTTTTAATGATTTTACTATTTTGCTTGTGTCTCCTTCTAAGAACATTATTACTTGATTTATTATCTCGTTATATTGAACTTTACTGGTAGCGCCTATACATGGACCTACGCATCTTCCAATATGGTAATCTAAGCAGGCTCTTTCATCAGTTCCTGTTATAGCTTTTGTACATGATCTATATGGGAATAACTTTTTTAGAAGAGCTAAAGTTTTCCTGACACTTCCTGCACTTGCATATGGTCCAAAATATTTATCGTTAGGATTTGTTAATGAAATATTTCGGGTTATGTATACTTGTGGGAATTCTTCAGAAGTATCAATTTTTATAAAAGGATAGCTTTTATCATCTTTTAGGCGAGAATTAAATCTAGGTTGATATTCCTTTATAAGGTTACATTCTAGTATTAAAGCTTCTTGCTCGGATTCGGTGACTGTAAAGTCAAAATTTTCTAATACTTTTAATAGAGTTTTAATTTTCGGAGTTTGGTTTTTTGAACTGTTAAAATACGAACGAAGCCTATTCTGTAGATTAGAGGCTTTTCCTATATAAACTATTTTCCCAGATCCGTTGTACATGCGGTAAACGCCTGGAGATCTAGGTGTTTGTTTTAATCTTTCTGTGAAATTATCTTTTAGCATTTAAAATCTCATAGACAAGGCTAAACTTTCATATTTAATTTTAGTCTAATGATATGAAGGTAAATGAAATTAAAATTATTATTATTATTAATGATGCAAAAGATATTCTAAGTAATTCACCTTTAATGTAAGGATATGTTAAAGATGACATTGTGCTACTGGATGTCTTTTTAGATAGAACATCTATTTCTTCAGAAGTTGTTTTCGTAAACTCTGAATTTGATGATGGTTCATTTTTTATTGGAGACTCTTTTGCTTGAGGTCTAGAATCCACTACTTTTGTTGAGCTTTTTTTTCGTTTATTCCTGAGCTGTGACTGCCTTGAGGCTCTATTTTTACCTTTGCTTGGCATATCTATGACTCCTTTATAATATTTAAATTATTTAATTTTGATCTAGGATGTGATTGGTCGTATTCTTCTCTAATAAATTCTTTTGTCAGATGAGTATAAATTTGTGTTGTTGCAATATTAGCATGTCCTAGCAATTCTTGGACATGTCTAATAGGGGCGCCACCTAATAATAAATGAGTAGCGAAGCTGTGCCTTAAAGTATGAGGAGTCATTTCGTCAGACATTTCATTAATTGCAGCATACTTTTTAATTATTAACCAAAAACTTTGTC
This sequence comes from Dehalococcoidia bacterium, assembly GCA_045564655.1. Classification (GTDB taxonomy): domain Bacteria; phylum Chloroflexota; class Dehalococcoidia; order Lucifugimonadales; family UBA826; genus UBA826. The sequence goes on along the minus strand of JBJLGX010000025.1, from coordinate 18,389 downwards.
TTGTTAGTCGTGATCCTCGAATATTTATAAATAATGCCTTATTTGATTTAATATTTTTATATTGAGACCTGAACTTGTTAAGATATTCGTAGATAGATATTTTAGCTTGGTTGTGAAATGGAATTATTCTTTCTTTGTTTCCTTTTCCTAAACATCTGACTCTTTGAGTTGTTAGGTCAATGTCATCAATATCTAAGTTAACTAGTTCAGAAACTCGTAACCCACTCGCATAGGTTAGTTGAAGCATTGCTTGATCTCTAAATGCAGTGGGAGTTGTTGAAATCCTCAAAGGAGTTTTTATTAATTTTAATGCTTGGGTGATTGAGAGTACTTTAGGTAAATGATTTTTTGATTTATATGTTTTAATATCTTGTGCCGGATCAAAATCGATTATTTCATCTTTATGAAGAAAACTAAAAAAAGATCTTATAGTAGCTAGCTTTCTAGATTTTGTAGATGATTCCATAGACGTAAAATTTGGTTGCTTCATAAACATATATATGTCATCAGTGGATACTTGTTTCCAGCTAGCTTTATCTTTTGAAATAAATCGAGTAAATTGAAGTAAGTCGATTTTATAAGATTTAATTGTGTTACTAGTGGCAGCTCTTTCTACAGATAAATAGTCTATGAATTGATCAATATAGATTGTCAATTGTAAACATGATTTTGTATTATTAGATATTTCCATCTTTAAATAATATATTGACATACTAAGAAGTAGATATACTATTTTATATAATTTTATTTACAATGAGGCTTTATTAAATATGATAGAAATTGAAGCGAGTCCGTTTTTAGTGCAGTTTGGATCCTTTGCGTTAAGTTGGCATGGACTCTTTAGTTTTATAGGTGTAGCGGCAGCAGTCTTTCTTGTTGGTCGCTGGGCTATATTGAGAGATATAGATCCTGATGATATATACTCGATAGCTGTTTGGGGGATTGTAGGAGGAATAATAGGAGCTAGATTAGTACATGTCATTGACAACATAGATATATATACAGAAAATCCTATTCAGATATTTGCAGTATGGAAAGGAGGTATAGGGCTTTGGGGTGGACTGTTAGGAGGATTTCTGGGAGGCGCTATTTATTGTAAGATTATGAAATATCCTGTTGGGGTAATAGCTGACATTGCTGCTCCAGCAATGATTTTTGCGCAATCTATTGGTCGCTTAGGTGATATTGTCAACGGAGAGCATTGTGCAAACGGCACAGATCTGTTTTTTGGATATATATGGACAAGCACCTCAAGTGCAGCATCGTATTGTCTAAATGGTGTGGGCGTATCGGTACAGCCTGTAATATTTTATGAGATTTTGGGTAATTTCGTTATATTATTTGTCATATGGAATCTTAGGAATAGGTTAAGGCCTGCTGGTATGTTATTTGCTTTATATCTAACGCTTTATTCAATATTAAGATTTTCAATACAATTTTTTAGAGAAGATAATATATGGGTTTATGGCATGCAAGAAGCTCACTTTATTGCAATCAGTGTTTTAATTATTACAATTCCTGCTTTAGTTATATGGGGAAGATTTGGGAATCCAGAGGAATTAAAAAAAGAATTTGCTGATTCGGCTCCTAAATTGACTAGAGCAGAACGTCGTAGGCGCTCGAAAGATTAGAAATATTTAAGTATCAGTTACTTTAAAATCTTCTATTGTTAATTGTATCGATTTATTACCATTCCAAGAATTGTATTTAGCCTTGTAGGCAATATCTAAGTTGTTTTTTGTCTCATTAATTCTATCCCCTTGCCGAAAAGCTATAGCATCATATATGTTTTCATTATGAGAAATACTTAATTTTAAATGACTTCCTTTGCGTCCAACTTTTTTGGAACTAACAATTGATACATTTTTTGTTACAAATGTTGGCATCAGATTGCCATTCCCGTAAGGTTCGAGTGAAGACAAGAAATTCATAGTTTCTTGATTTAACCAATTAGGGGTTATTTCAGCATCAATCACTAATTCGGGTCCCTTTGGAACATCTTCTAATGTTTCATTTGCAATTGAAGATATAATTTCTCGGAAACTTTTAAGATTGTCTCGGTGTATTGTGAATCCAGCTGCCATAGAATGACCCCCAAATTGTTCAAATATACCTCCACATGAACTTAGTGCTTTTACCATATTGAATTCAGATATGCTTCGTGCGCTTGCTCTTAATATATTGTCTCGTCCAGATACTGCAATTGCAGGCCTGTAATATAATTCACATAATTGTCCAGCTATCAAACCTAAAATTCCAGGTTGCCAATTAGGCTTACCTATAAATAATATATTAGTTTCTCCTTTATGGTTGTTGGCAACTACTTGATTTTTAGCTTCTACTAAAGCATTCTCAGTTATAATTTGTCGCTGTTTATTTAATTTATCTAAATATTTTGCAATTTGAACAGCTTGAGATTTTGTTGAACTTAATAACAATTGTAGGCTTGTATTAGCATGTTCTAGCCTACTAGAAACATTTAATCTAGGGATCACCCCAAATGATAAATCTTCAGTTGTTAAATCTTTTTTAGATAGCCCACTTTCACTGATTAAAGAATCAATACCTATTATTTCAACATTACGTATTATTTCCATACCTTTATGTACGAGGTATCTATTTTCACCTTCTAATACTCCTACATCAGATAATGTACCAAGTGCACAGAAAACATATATTTCTTCAGGGAGTTCTTTTTTATGAGAATTATAGAGAGCCTCCATAACTTTGAAGGCTATACCGACACCAGTTAGATGCCTGAAAGGATATTTGGAATTATTTAAATGGGCGTTAACTATTGCTATAGCGTTCGGAAATCTGTCTAAAGGGATATGATGATCGGTAACGATAGTGTCTATTCCTGACTTATGAGCTAATTCTATTTCATCTATTGAAGTAACACCACAGTCAACAGTAATCATTAGCGTGACATTCTTAGATACAAAATGATCTATGGCTTTTAAACTTACTCCATGTCCTTCGTCAGTTCTGTGAGGGACATACGGGATAACAGTACCGCCTAGCACTTGAAGGCTTTTTGTCAAAAGTGCGGTTCCAGACAGTCCGTCAGTATCAAAATCTCCAAATACTCCGATTGTTTCATTAGTTTTTAGAGCTACAGAAATACGGTTTATAGCCTTTTCCATATCAGGTAATAAGTAAGGGTCATGTAAATTGTCATCCAGAGGTGTTATGAAATTAATAGCATCGTTTTTTGATAATAGCCCGCGATTAAATAGAATAGTTGATTCTATAATCGGAAAACCCATTTGATCTAATATAGACTTAGGAATTTTTGGTTTAGTAGACCATCTGGAATATTTCACTGGATTATTTTGATTTTTTGAATACAAGGGAAGCGTTGTGCCCCCCAAACCCAAAAGAATTACTCATAACATGGTTAATTACTTGGTTTACCTTTTTATTGGGGGTGTAATTGAGGTCACAGTCGGGATCAGGATTTTCATAGTTAATTGTTGGCGGTATAATTGATTTTTCTAATGCCATAACAGAAATAACGGCTTCTAAAGCACCGCTTGCTCCTAATAGATGACCTGTCATAGATTTTGTAGAACTAATTGGAACTAGATGAGCATGTTTCTCAAACACTGATTTCATGGCCATTGTTTCAAATTTATCATTCAATGGAGTTGATGTACCATGTGCGTTTATATAGTCAATTTGTTTTGGGTCTATCTGACTTTGAGACAAAGCTTTATTCATCGCCCTAGCTCCTCCTTCACCTCCTGGCCCCGGTTGAGTAATATGATAAGCATCTGCTGTAGATCCATAACCAATCATTTCAGCTATTGGAGATCCTGCATGTCGATTCATAGAGGTTTCATTTTCTAATATTAGAATTCCGGCGCCTTCACCTAATACGAATCCATCACGTTCTGAATCAAAAGGTCTAGAGGCTTGACTAGGGGTATCATTTTTTTTAGATAAAGCTTGGCATGAATTGAAACCTGCTACCCCTATAGGGCATATAGCAGCCTCTGAACCGCCTGTGATTACAGCATCTACATCGCCTCTTCTGATAGCTTCAAATGCCATTCCAATTGAGTCTGAGCCACTGGCACATGCCGAAACAGTACTGTAATTTGCTCCTTTCGCACCAGTTAACATAGATACTTGTCCAGAAGCCATATCGGGAAGCATCATAGGAACTAGAAAAGGACTAACTCGTTTTGGACCTTTCTGATCCATAACATTAATTTGATTTGACAATGTGATTATTCCACCAATACCGCTTGCTATCATTACTGAAATTCGTTCAGCTGTTGATTCGTTTATTATTAGGCCACTATTATCAAGTGCTTCTAAGGTAGCACAAGCTGCAAGTTGTACAAATCTGTCCATTCTTTTAGATTCTTTTCGTCCAACATATGATTCTGGATCAAAGTTTTTAACTTCTGCAGCAAATGTTGTCTCGAATGATGATGCGTCAAATGACGTTATGTAATCTACTCCTGATGTGCCTTCAATTAGCCCTGACCAAGTTTCATTAGAATTTAAACCTAAAGGACTTATGGCGCCATAACCAGTAATAAAAACTTTTTCCATTCTGTTAGATACTCCCTAAATACAGGCTTATAAACTGCATATATCTGTATTCTTCAATCATATATATCAGCATGATAAATATCCATATGTTTGTGCTTATATATTTGTAATTACGTACTCTCCATCTGTCCATGTAGGTTCTGTCTCAAGGTGATTTACAAAATTTTCATACATCTTGTTAGTTTCAGGTCTTTCAGCATTTTTAAAATAAACTTCTTTAGATTCAAAAACAGCTATACCTATCCATTCTTTTTGATTGTCAGGATTCATTAAAAGCCATGCAATTTGTCCGGGAGCCTTTTCAGTACTGTTGAACAGATCTATTAATTGTTGCTCATGACCATTTTTAATATTGAGATTTGCTATAGTTCCATACATATTTTTAAAAGCCTTTCTATTTGATTGTAAAAATTTCAATTTTTGGTACCAATTCATTTTAGCAATGTTGATTTTATTTTGGAATGGAATATAACCGAGACAATTGTTAAAATGAATCCCTAAAGATTAATCTACTTCAATATACCCTGCAAATTATTATGTCTACAAATACATCGAACCCACTCGTATTTATCGAAACACATGGGTGCAAGCTAAATCAAGCTGACTCTATGAAGTTAGCAAAAGAATTTACTGATTACGGATTTGGATTGTCTGAGACTAAAGACAACGCAGATGTTTATATTTTAAACACATGCACTGTGACACATGTTGCTGATAAAAAAGCTAGACAATCAGCTAGATCTTTTAAAAAGAAAAATATTAATGCAAAAGTGGTTGTTACTGGGTGTTACGCAGAAAGAGCTCAAAATGAATTAGAATCTATTCCTGAAATTGATATTGTTATGGGAAATGTTAAAAAGAAAGATATTGTTCAAACTATTATCGAAGAATTTAATTACAATTTTTATGATATAGCATCTGAAAATCCAAGCAATTATCTGAATTTTAATTTATCTCGCACTAGAGCAATGTTAAAAATACAGGAAGGCTGTAATCAAATTTGCTCTTACTGCATAGTTCCTAAAGTTAGGGGACTTGAGAAGAGTGTTCACTTAGACACCCTAATATGTAATATAAATTCATTTGTAGATAATGGATTTAAAGAAGTTGTTCTGACTGGAACTCAGTTAGGAAGCTATGGATTTGATTTAGAAAATATGAACCTTACAAAAAATGATTGCTGCTATATTGGATAAAACAAAAGTAGAGAGACTGCGTATTTCATCTTTACAGCCTCAAGAATTAACTCAAGATCTTTTATCATTATGGGAAGATAGTCGTATGTGTTCACATTTCATATACCTTTGCAAAGTGGGAATGATTCTATTTGAATAAAATGCGTCGACGTTATTCTGCGGAGACATACTTAAAGTCTGTGGATAGAGTAAGGTCTTCTGTGAATTATGCATCAATCACAACAGATGTAATTGTAGGCTTTCCTGGTGAAAAAGAAAGCCAGTTTGAAGATACTAGGAAAATATGTAATTCAGTCGGGTTTTCAGATATGCATGTTTTTAAATTCTCTAGTAGACCTGGTACTACTGCTCATTATTTAAAAGATAATATTGACTCGGAGATTAAAAACGAAAGATCTTCAATACTAATAGATATATCTCAAAAATCTTTTGCAAAATTCCGAGAATCTTATGATGGAAAAGAAATGGAAGTATTATGGGAGATCAATGGCGATACTACTGTGAAAGAAAAATCTTATTATGGGCTTACTAATAATTATATTAGAGTAAAATCAAGTACCTTAAAGAAAGAGAATTCTTTAGAGAAGGTACAGCTATATTTTAATGCTAATAACCCATATGGCCCTATGGACATTAAAAAATGAGTTAAATCTCTTTAGGAAGTAAATGGGGCTTTCCTTTCCATTCTTCAACATACCCTGATCTTTGGTCTTGTCCATGAGAAAATACAATAATCCATCCATCTCTCATTATCATATCTAACAATTCTTTTTTTTGAATTAATGTATCGTTTGGGAATTCATCCACAGCAGATATGCATTGAGGTTGTAAATGATATGGAGTTGGGATTAGATCGCCGGCGAAAACCAATTTCTCACTTCCAAGATTTACAAAAACGACTTGATGTCCTTTAGACGGTCCGCCAGTCATTTTAACTTTTACACTGTTTGTAATTTCTTTATTTCCATGAACTAATTCCAATTGGCCAGATTTCTCTAAAGGTAAAAAGTCTTCGTTGTAAAAAGTAGATTGATACCTTTCACTTGGGTTTAGTGCATTTTCCCAAGAATCTTCTTGAATTACATAACGAGCATTTGGATATATAGGTACCGCATCTCCAGATCGGGTTAGTTTTGTGCATCCGCCTGAGTGATCAAAATGAAGATGTGTAAGTAATACTATATCTATATCACGTGCGTTTAAGCCTAATTCCTTTATGTTACGTGTAAGCTTATTGCCATTAATGTGGTGAGATTCTTTGAGGGTATCTATTCGCTTATTTCCTGCACCTGTATCAACAAGTATATTTGAGTCAGGGGTTTTAATAAGCATGCTGTTCATGCCTATACGTATTCGATTGCGTCGATCTGGTTTAATTTGAGTTTCCCACTCAATTCTAGGAACTTGACCAAATGCTGTTCCACCATCAATCATCAAAGTTCCATCGCTTACCAAATCAACAGAATTTTCACCGCTGTTCATAGTATATTTCACCTCTAACGAAAGTGAGCCGCAGGTAATTATTTCTAAACTAATTCTTTACATGTTCAGAGTCAATTGAAATCTAGAGTATTTTTTTACAAGTTAATAGTGTTTCTTACTGAGGTAGCACAAAGCTTTATAGGAATTGTATTTTAAGTTGTCATGTTTACTTTTATGTGATACCTTCATTGAACTGTAAAATCCTATGTGGAGTAGTAATATATGGAAGAGTCTAAATCCCCTAAATGGACGTTTATTACCAATCATGGGCTTGTTTTAAGTTATATTTCTCATCACCCTACTAGCACTGCTAGAGAAATTGCTAATTATATTGGTGTCACGGAAAGGACGACACATAAAATAATTTCAGATTTAGAGTACGCTGGATATATAGAAAGGGAAAAAATAGGACGAAGAAATGTATACAGTGTTGATCCGCAATTACCGTTGAGGCATCATACTAAAGCGGATATTATGGTTGAAGACTTATTAGAATCTCTGACTTCTAAATAAATATCAATAATTATTTACATACTAAATTTTTGATTGTTATCTCACTTCTTAAATGCTAGACTGTTAGCCTCGAGGTGAGCGTGGCCAAGTAGGTTAAGGCGCTAGGTTGTGGCCCTGGAGATCGTGGGTTCGAATCCCATCGCTCACCCCATCTCTATATAAAGTTCTCATCAAATTTCATCCAATAGACTTATATTTATATTGACAGAGATAGTCGACCATATTAATTAACAATATTTTGAAAATCACAATTTGGGTTAATGTATAATAAATGTCCTTAAAACAATATTTTTGTGGACTAGTGCAACAAAAGTGAACCAAGGTTATTTTTAAGTGATTGAGATTTTGCAGGAATCACAGATTCCGTAGCTAAAATATTGGATATGCGCCTGTAGCTCAGCGGATAGAGCTTCGGTCTTCGGAACCGAGAGTCGGGGGTTCGAATCCCTCCAGGCGTACCAAGTTACAAGATTACTGTCTATATTTAAACGAAGGATGATTGGAATCGCTCAATCCATCCTCACTGCCTAATAGATGCCCTCTAAGTGTTTTGTGTTCATACTCAGTTCTAAAAAGGTTCCTTTTTTGCAATTCGGGTATTATGAAATTGACTAAATCTTCGTGAGATTGAGGTTGTATCATAGGATGAACTACAAATCCGTCCACTCCATATGAAACTAGTTCTTCCATTCTATCTACTACTTGCTTTGTGCTCCCTACACAAGTAGGTGGTCTTTGGGATAACATCTGGTTTATAGTTTTCCCTTTCCACTTTAACGCAATGTGTTGCATGCCTTCTAAATTTATATCTTCAATGGGCTTATCGTAGTCTAAGCCTTCTAAGTTTATCCCTGTGTGACCACCAAATAGTGCTAAGTGACCTTCGGGTGAATTAAATTGTTTGAACCAAGATTCTTTTTCTAAGGCTTCTTTCTCAGATGGAGCGACAATGGGAGTAATTGCCATCATTATTTTAACTGAATAGCGATCTCTGCCGTTGGAAGCAATTTGATCTCTTAAGTTAGATATTTTATTTGTGATAAATTCCGCATCTTCAAAAAAACGAGGATATTCCATAAAAATTCCTTCAGCATGCTTTGTGCCAAATTGAGAACCTCTTTTTGATGCTCCGGCTTGGAATAATACAGGAGTTCTTTGAATCGAAGGTTCACACATATGAGGACCTTTGACAGAAAAGTATTCTCCTTGATGATTTATCTCATGAACTTTAAAAGGATCAGTATGTGTATCCATTTTAATGTCTTGCACGACTGCATCTTTTTCCCAACTAGCTTCCCATAATTTATAAACAACTTCCATGAATTCGTCGGCTCTGTCATAACGTTTATCATGATTAAGCATTTTTCCTATACCGTTAGCTTCAGCACTGTGGGTATAAGACGTAACTATATTCCAACCTATACGGCCATTAGTGAAATGGTCCAGTGAAGAAAAAGCTCTAGCGCATTCATAAGGAGCATGAAAAGTTGTGCTATATGTATTTATAAATCCTAGGTGAGTAGTCACATTTGCCATAGCAGAAGTAAGTAGCATAGGGTCAACTCCTGGAGTCTGAACAGCATATCTGTGCGCGGCATCTCTAGAATTCCCATAAACATCATAAACGCCATGGACATCTGCTAGGAAAAATCCATCTACTAATCCTTTTTCCAATGTTTTCGCGACATGCGTCCAAGATTCAATTTGTCGGTACCCTTCAGAAAAATGATCTTCTGGGTTTTTCCATTGACCTATAGCTTGTGAGTGCGGAACACATTGAGAGAAACCTACTATACTTATCATATTTTACTACCCTATAAAATTAACCTTTTATTGAAATCAAATCTTGGCATTTTTGCGCTTGTATGATTAAGTCCTTACGGGATGACCCACAGAATAAAATATGTCCCATTTTTCTCCCAGGCCTCACACTAGATTTACCGTAAAGATATAATTTTGCGTCTAATGAATTTAATATTTTCACTAAGTTGTTACTATTTATTAAGTTTGTAAATTCATCGCCTAATACGTTTAGAAGCACAGATTTGCTGAGCATAACAGGAGTTTTTACGGGTAACCCAGTTAATATTCTTACTTGATGTTCATATTGCGATATAGTGAAAGTATCGATTGTGTGGTGACCTGAGTTATGTGGACGTGGAGCTATTTCATTAACGAGAAGATTATTATCTTTTGTTAAGAACATTTCTACGCAAAAAACGCCAGAATCTCCAATTGATTTTATTACATTAGAAGCTAAATCTATAGCATCATTCTTTGTTTGATTAGAAATCTGAGCTGGAGATATACTCATTTTGAGAATCCCATTTTCATGAATGTTTTCTGTGGGAGGGTAGGCTATTAGGTTTTTATTATCATCTATTGCTATGACAACGGATAATTCGCATTTATATTCAACAACTTTCTCTACGACCATAGGACTACTATTAGATTGCAGAGAAGATGTATTGTGAACATCATCAATATTTCTGATATACCATTGCCCGTGCCCGTCATACCCTAATGTTGCTGTTTTTATTATCCAAGGAAATTTAAAAGGAACTTTGGCGATTTCATCTAAAGAATGAATTCCTAAGTGTTCTGTGACAGGGAAATTATTTTTTACTAGGAAAGCTTTTTCTTTAATTCGATCTTGTGCCAAAGACAAACTTCTGCTTCCGGGTTTTACTACCACATTTTTTTCTAAATTCTTTATTAAGTCACTCGGAACATTTTCCCATTCAATGGAGAGCGCAGAGATTGATTTTTCAAATTCAGACTCTAATTTCTTGTTGTCAAAATCACCAGTAAATGCATTTGTAGCCAATCTCTTTGCTGGAGCATTTATATCTGGGTCCCATATGGATATTTTGTAACCCATTCTTAATGCAGCTTCGGAGAAAAAACTACCTATTTGACCTCCAGCTATCATCCCTAGAGTACTTCCTACCGGTATGAATCGTGATCTGGCCATGATTAATTACTTTCGTGGTCCAGCATGATTTTTTTAGTCATGTTAGATCGCCAATCATTGAGATTAACTCTAATTTGCTCATCTGAGATTGCTAAAATTTCAGCAGCGAGTATAGCAGCATTTTCTGCACCTCCTATTGCAACAGTAGCAACAGGTATCCCTTTAGGCATTTGGACTATAGATAATAGAGAGTCTAGGCCGTTTAGATTATTTAATGGGATAGGTACTCCTATAACTGGAATCAAGGTTTTAGAAGCTAACATACCTGGAAGATGTGCTGCTCCACCTGCCCCGGCAATTATTACTTTGATGCCTCTTGATTCAATTTTTTCAGCATATTCAAACAATAGATCAGGAGTTCTGTGAGCAGAGACAACTTTCAATTCATTAGATATTTTAAGTTCATTTAATATTTCAACAGATTTACTCAGAAAAGGGAAATCAGACTTACTTCCTCCAAGAATAGCTACTGCTGGGTTGTCAGATTCTTTATTCATGCTGTGAGTCTCCTAAATAACTATAAAACTGTCTAAAATAGATATTAGTACAAATATACTTACTAATGTAAGATTAATGACTATGAATGAAACAAATTCTATAAATAATCAAATTAAATCTATACTTGGACAGTTTGACAGTTCTCCAGAGTATTTTCAAACGAAACGAGATTTAATTAGTTCGATAACTGATAAATTGAATTCATTTGATTTTAATTTATCAGAATATCCTTTAGTGGAACCTACGGAACTATATGTTCGGAAGTCAGGTGGAGAAATAACTAATAGTTTATATTCTTTTATTGATCCTGGCGGAAATAGAGTGAGTTTGAGGCCTGAATTTACCACGTCGGTGATTAGAGCATATTTAGAAGACAAAGAGCAATATTCAATTCCTATTAAGAGGCAATACGTAGGACCAGTATTTAGGTATCAACCTTTTTTTAATAAACATTCGTTTAGGCAATTTACTCAACAAGGGTGTGAGATTATTGGATTAGATGATATTAGTAGTGATGCTTTGATATTACGATTGTCTTTAATGAGCCTAGCAGAATCAGGTATGTCTTCTGTAGTAGTTAAAATTGGTCATGTAGGATTTATAAGACAAATATTAAAAAAATATGATTTAACAGATGCTATGGAATTATTTGTTTTGTCACATTTAAATGATCTTGCTGATCCAGGATTTCCTATTTCAGATATTTTGGATGAAGCCTATAATATTGGGTTTATATCTGATAATCACACTAAAAAATTTAATAGTGTAGGAAATACAAAATGGACATATGAATCTGTAAAATCTTTTTTTAACGATCGCTTATCAGAAAATCTAGGTAGAAGAACTCTTGATCAAGTTATTGATAGATTTTTAGCTAAGGCTGCTGAGGATAGTATTACTAAAGATACATTTAGATCTGTGCTAAATGATTTGTCTGTGTTTATTACCAAAAATAATTTTGTTGTTTCTCAAGATATTTCAACCGAATCTGACTCAACGGTCAAGAATTACATGGATTCCATTTTGGAAAAAATTGGAGTTATTGAAAATTTAGATGTTAAATATAAAGTTGACTTTGCAATTCAAAGAGGTTTGACGTATTACACTGGCCTTATATTTGACCTTGAAGGTGAAGGTAAATGGACTGGTAAAACATTAGGTGGGGGTGGGAGATATGATGGCTTGGTTAAATCTATGGGAAATGATATTAACTTACCAGCTATTGGATTTGCCATAAATATAGAATCCATATTGGAGTGTGTTAAAAATTAATGAGATATAACTTATATGGTAGATAAAGATAAAATTTTAAAGATAGCAATTCCAAGCGGAGGAGCTTTACAAACTGACACATTAGAGCTTTTGCTTAACGCAGGGTTAGAAGTACAAAGGACTAATTCAAGACGCTATATGGGAACAATAGCTAATTTAGAAAACACCATAGTTATGTTTCAAAGAAATGCTGATATAACAAGTAAAGTTGAGGAAGGGTCAGCTGATCTAGGCATTCTAGGTTATGATCGTTATATTGAATTGTACCAAGATACTTTTCCCACTACAGTTTTGATAGAATCTTTAGGTTTTGGAAACTGTGCGTTATCGATTGGTATTCCTGATTCTTGGATTGACGTCGATAATATAGGAGATCTTGCAGATCTCGCATCTGATTTTCGTAAATCGGGAGACAATATTAGAATTGCTACAAAATTCCCTAGATTAGTGGAGAAATTTTTTCTATCAAAAGGGATAGCGCATTTTTCTATAGTGCAATCTAGTGGAACCTTAGAAGTTGCTCCAGAAATGGGATTTGCAGATATTATTGTTGATGTAACTGCTACAGGCACAACTATGCGTGAGAATCATTTGAAGATAATTTCTGGTGGGGTAATCTTGGATTCACAAGCTTGTTTAATTGGAAATTCTGAGACTATTTTTACCAACTCAACTAAAGAAAAATCATACGAAATGTTTGTTTCAAAAATTAAAATCTATTTAAATGATATTTAATTAAGTAAGAGTATTATATTTGCCTAATTTACCGACACACATCTATTTTGCATTGAGTGCTATGGATGATTTGCATGTGGATTTTTTAAACGCGCATATTGAAGCATATATGCTAGGCTCTACCTCACCTGATATTAGAGCATTAACTAAAAAAAACAGATCCATATATCATTTTGTAGATTTAGATTTTGAATTTGTTGGTGAAGGTATATCTAATTTAAAATCCCAGTACCCTAAATGGAAAGATTTAACAAATTGTTCAGAAGAAACCAAAGCATTTATGATTGGTTATGCTTCTCATTTAGTATTAGATGAGACATATATTACTAGTGTTTTTAGGCCTTATTTCATGGATGACAATATTTTTCCTGTGATTTTCGAAAGACGCATTTGGGATAGGGCATTTCAATTATCTCTTGATATAAAATACTGGACGGATCAAGTTAAATACAAATCAAATCTGTTGAAAGATTATAAAGTTGATATAGATGTTGATTTTTTGATTGATGAACCGATTAATGAATGGAAAAATCTAATGTTTAGATTGATATCAGATTCTGTGTTTAATTGGGAAAGACTTATTTCAATGAGTAAGAGGATTGCCCGTAGAGATAATTTAGATGAGGCAGAGTTATTAAAATCTGTTGATAAATTTCTAGTAAACCCTCAAAAGGGCATTGATAATATATTAAATAAATTACCAAATAATTTATTAAGCGACTTTGAAGAAAAAAGTAACCAAAACATTGTATGTTTAGTTAATAGGTTTATTAAATGAATAAAATTTTTGGGTTTGATAAAGCAAAAGAAATATTGCTAAGGAATAGAGGATTTGATGCTCAAAGTACCCCTGATTGGGTTTCTGAATCAGCAGAAAGAATATTCGGAAAACCTATGACGTTATCAGAATATGTACAAACTATAATATCTGAGGTTAAAGACAAAGGTGATGTAGCATTAAGAGATATCACAGAGAAAATAGATGGAACCTTATTAAAAGATATAAAAGTTCCTTCAGATATTATAGAAAATGCTTATAATAATATTTCTTCAGATTTAAAAAATGCCTTAGAAATATCTGCAGAAAGGATAAAGGCTTTTCACATTTCTGCTATGCCAAATGATTGGGATGATTTTTCAAAAGGGTATGGGCAGAAATTTATACCTGTTGATTCAGTGGGTGCCTATATTCCTGGTGGTACTGCTAGCTATCCGTCGACAGTTTTAATGTCTTGTTTGCCTGCACAAGTTGCAGGAGTTAAAAACATTTCAATTACATGTCCCAACTCTAGAGGAATTCCTACTGATGCTGTATTAGCTGCAGCATTTATTGCTGAGGTTAAAGATGTATACACTTTGGGTGGATCTCAAGCGATTGCAGCTTTTGCATATGGGACGGAATCTGTTAATGCTGTTAATTTAATTTGTGGTCCTGGAAATATATTTGTGACTATGGCAAAAAAAATGGTTTATGGTGATGTTGGCCTAGATGGGCATTATGGCCCCACAGAAACAATAGTTTTAGCAGACGATTCTGCTAATCCAGTGGCTTGTGCAGCAGATTTAATTGCTCAGGCAGAACATGATGTGTTGGCTCAATCAATACTAATAACAAACTCTAAAGCTTTTGCTGAAGAAGTAATTGCTCAAATAGATTCTAGAGTTTCAAGATTAGATAGATCTGAAATCATATTAAAATCTTTATCAGATAAAGGATTTGCAATAGTTGTAGACGATTTATATGAGGGTATTGAATTATCTAATAAATTTGCTCCAGAACACTTAACTGTTAATACTGAAAATCCCAATGACTTATTGCCTTTAATTAGAAATGTTGGAATGGTATTTACAGGTGAGTTTTCTCACGAAGTTTTAGGAGATTATGGGGCTGGGCCTAGTCATGTAATGCCTACATCAGGAACAGCTAGGTTTAATTCTGGATTAGGAGTTAATACTTTTTTGAAATCTGTGCCGTTTGTAAATCTAAGTAAAAAAGATTCATTGTCTATAACCGAATCTGTTGTACATATAGCTAAAGAAGAAGGGTTAACTGCTCATGCGGAAGCAGCTGAAATACGAAAAGAATTGGAATAAACAAGCATTTTCCAACACTTTGATCTAATATTACGTTATGGATATCAAAAAATTTATAAGACCTCATATATTAAACATCAATACATATGAAGCAGTAGATGCTCCAGAACTTCTAGCAGAGAAAGCTGGAATTTTGAAAGAGGATATTATTAAACTAAATGGTAATGAAAACCCATTCGGGCCTTCTCCCAAAGTTATAAGTGCTATAAGAAATTCAAAATTACATATTTATCCAGATCCATTGCAATATAGGACTAGGGCTGCATTAGCTGAATATTCAGGTATTCCATTAGAATCAATAATTGTAGGAGCTGGAGCAGATGAATTAATAGATCTTATATTTAGATTGTTTATCTCCCCTGGAGATATTATTGTTGATTTTGAACCTACATTTGGAATGTATAGTTTTTGTGCTGAAATAGCCGGAGCAGATGTTTTTTATGTTTCTAGAGATTCTAATTTTAATATAGATTTAGACTTTGTAAAACGAAATATTCCTAAGGAAGCAAAACTATTGTTTGTTACTTCTCCTAATAACCCTACCGGTAATGCAGTTACTGAAGATCAAGTTAAATTTCTGCTTGATTTAGGATTGATAGTGGTTATAGACGAAGCATACTATGAATTTTCAGGGAACAATAGTATGACTCACTTAATTGAAGATTATGATAATTTAATAATTTTGAGAACTATGAGTAAATGGGCTGGATTGGCTGGACTTAGGGTAGGGTATGGTTTGATGAATCCGAAGATTGTTGATTATATTATGCAAATAAAACCACCTTACAGTGTCAGTAATGCTGCTGAAGAAGCTCTGTTGGCCTCTCTTGAAGATAAAAATTATTTACTTACTAATGTGAATAAGATTATTAGAGAACGAAATAATCTATTTGATAAATTAAAAAATATGCCACACTTAACTCCATATCCTTCAGATGCCAATTTTATATTAATAGAATTTGATAAAAATAAGCCTATGAATGTATATGAACAATTGTGTATGAGAGGTATATTCGTTAGAAGATATAGTTCCGATAGGTTACGAGATTGTCTTAGAGTGTCTATTGGAACACCAGAAGAGATGAGTGCGTTTACTTATGCGCTGACCGAAATTATAGGATAATCATGGATAAAATAAAAAGATTTTCTAAAAAAAGTCGTGAAACTGAAGAAACCCAGATTGTGGTTTCTGTAGATATTGATGGTTCAGGTAACTATAAAATAGATACTGGCAATGGAATGTTTGATCATTTGTTAGCTCAAATTTCTAGGCATGGGTTGATTGATTTAGATATATCAGCTAAAGGCGATACACACGTAGGGTGGCATCATTTAGTTGAAGATACAGCGATAGTTTGTGGTAAAGCATTAAAAGACGCTGTAGGGGATGGAATTGGTATCAATAGAGTAGGAAATACATACATGCCTTTGGATGAGGCTTTAGTTCTTACAGTAGTTGATTATAGTGGCCGAGGATATTCAGTTATTGATGCACCTTTGACAGAATCTGACTTGGGGGGGTTGCCATCTGACTTAATTAGACATTTTATGGAATCATTTTCTAGAGAAGGTGGGTTTAACCTTCATGTTAAAGTTTTATCTGGAATGAATAATCATCATATTGCTGAAGCTACTTTTAAGAGTTTAGCCCGTTCATTAAAACAAGCTTTAGAAATAGATGCTCGCAGATCAGGAACGGTTGCAAGTACAAAAGGAACTATTAGCAAATAATAATTATCCCATACTATTTAAGTCGAATCTGAAATCTTCTATTATGGGATTTGACAATAATTCTTCACACATCTGATTTATATCATTTTCGGCCTGTGCGATTGTAGGAGATTCAATTATTAGTTCAAGGTATTTTCCTGCTCTCACTGAATCTATACTCTTAAATCCTAGTTGTTTTAATCCTTGTGCTATTGTTAAACCTTGAGGGTCGCTGATGCTAGCCTTTAGACTTATATATATGTTCGCTTTGATGCGCATATAATTAACTCCATAAGCCTTGCATAGAAGGTAAGATAAGTCCCGCTACTAACAAAATAGCAACAACTCCAAAAGCTGATCCTATTAACCATCTTGTGAATTTACGTTTACTTTCCCGTCTTTTTCTTCTTGCTGCTCTTGCTTGAGTTGCAGTTAATTTGCTTTTAGGAATTGTCATTTCTACCTCTATTGTATTTTTTGGTTAGTTAATTTGTTAAATACATCATGATATCTAGCAATAGTATTAGCTACTATATTATCAGGTAATTTTGGTGCCGGTGGCTGCCTGTCCCAGTCTTGTGATAAGAGCCAATTTCTTACAAATTGTTTGTCGTAGTTTGGTTGAGTTTTTCCTGGACTGTACCCATGTAAATCCCAAAAACGGCTAGAATCAGGTGTTAACAGCTCATCGATTAAAGATAAGTCGCCATCAATGAAACCAAATTCAAGCTTAGTGTCAGCAATAATGATATCTCTTTCAATTGCATAGTCATGGGCATATTTATATATATTTAAGGTTAGTTCTTTAAGCCGATCTGTAAGGTCATTTCCTATAATGTTTTTCATATCTTCGATACTTATATTTTGATCGTGTCCTTCTGAAGCTTTAGTTGCTGGAGTGAATATAGGTTCGGGAAATTTGTCTCCGTCTACCAAGTTTTTTGGCATTTTTACCTTGGCAACAGTTTGGGTATCGTTATATTCCTCAAGAGCACTACCAGTTATATAACCTCTCGCAACACATTCTATGTCTATACGATTTGCCTTACGGACAAACATTGCTCTTCTTTGAATTGATTCAGGTAAAGAATCATCCCCCAATGCAGGTTTCATTAGATGGTTACTTATAATTGATTTTGTTTTATTAAACCAGAATGTTGACATTTGGTTTAATATTGCACCTTTTCCAGGAATTGCTGTTGGTATTACAACATCGTAAGCAGAAATTCGATCTGTAGATACTATTAATAGACTGTTCGCATCTATTTCATGTGAATCTCTTACTTTTCCTCTATATATCATATTAGGCAAAGTGGATTCTGTGAGAATGTCTAGACTAGATGTCATAG
>JBJLGX010000024.1:0-41093 GCA_045564655.1 Dehalococcoidia bacterium | reverse complement strand
CATAAGACAACCGGTATGCTAACCATTACTGGAATAGACATAAAAACCAAACTGGTAGCTACGACCATAGGGTCAACCCATCGACCCTGCTTGTGAGCAACCCAAAAACCAAGAGGTAATCCAACAATAATGCTAACTGACATAGCAACTAAGTTAACTTGGAAAGAAACCCACATTTTACTAATCAATAAAGAAGATACACTTCTACCTCTAAACCTAAGACTTTCACCAAAATCACCTTGAATAGCTCCCCACATATAATCAGCATATTGAACAATAACTGGCCTATCAAGACCTAAAGAAGAGCGAAGCCTATCTGCTACTTCAGGATCATATTTTGACCCTAACATAACTTCAACGGGATCTCCGGGACCATAATGCCCTAGTGCAAATGTCACTGCCGAAACAGCCAAAAGAAGAAATGGAACCCAAGAAATTCTTCTAAGAATATATCTCCACATAATAAATAATATGCCCTACCTAAGTTACATCTTTTTTAATTGGACAACTCAATCCTTAATATCGACATAACGCATTTTAGAAATTGTCATCGGAGTTATTACATATCCTTCCACATAAGGCTTGATAAGAACATGTCCTTCTCCTTCAAACCAAAGAGGTATCCATACTCCATCATCAACTATGATTTGTTCCGCTTGGTTATACAGCTCTAGGCGATTACCTATATTGGATTCTAACCTAGCTTTCTCTAATAACAAATCAACTTCAGGATTTGAGTAGGCTCCATTATTTTTATCACTTTCAGAGTGAAATAATACATCTAAAAAATCTTGTGGGTCAGGATAATCTGCTTCCCACCCTAATCCGCCAAAAGCTTGAAATCTTCTTTTATTCAAATCATTTAAAAAGGTCGCCCATTCTACTTGTTGTATTTCAACTTCAACACCTAAATTTTCAAACCACATATTAATAATGACTTCTAGGTCTAAATTAGGAGATCCGCCTGAACCAGGAATAGTAATTACGATTCTAGGTCTGGTTTCTGTATCTAAATACTTAGATTTTTCAAGAAACTCTTTTGCCAAATCAGGATCATATCTTAGACCAACTATATTTTCTGAATATCCAGGAAAACCAGGTGGCAAGACCCCGTACGCTGGTACAACTAAGTCAGCTAAAACTTCTTTAGCAATCAATTCTTTGTCTACAGCATGATTTAATGCTTTTCTGAAGTTTACATCATCAAAGGGTGGTTCATTTACATTAAATCCAATATAAGAAACTGAAAATCCGGGGTTTGCAATCACTAAATCAGGATTTAAGGGATCAGATGGATCTCTTATCCTTTCTAAATCGAATAAACTAACACCTGTAATATCAATTTCATCATTCTCGTACATAGCCATCGATGACCCACCAGCTAAATTCATAATTATTTTGTCTAATTTGGCTGGTTCAAGATGATACTCAGAATGTTTTTCTAAAACGATACGTTCTCCAATTTTATATTCAATCAACTTAAATGGACCTGTGCCATTAGGGGAATCCGTCCAGCCAGACCCACTTGACTCAACATTATCTTTATCAAGTACATAAGCTGTTGGATATGTTAACTTTTGTAAAAAATACGCTTTAGGGGAATCAATTTGAATTTGCAGCGTATACTCATCTAAAGCAGTTACTCCTGAAATCCTATCACTTCTACCTTCTATAACATCTTTAACACCCACAATATCACCCAAATATGTTTCGACTATAGGGGATGCTGTGTCAGGGTCTACAGCCCTATTGAATGACCATACAAAATCATTCGCTGTAACTTTTTTACCACTATGAAAAACAGCATTTTTTCTTATTTTGAATGTATATGTTTTTGCATCTTCAGATATATTCCAACTTTCAGCAATGTCAGGAATTAAATTAAGCGACGTGTCAAAGGATACTAGTCCACCAAATATTTCTACAACAACCGCAGATGAAGTTGTATCTCCTGTTAGATGTGGGTCTAAAGTTGGAGGGTCGCTCCATATCCTAGTAAAAACCTTATCCCCCGACTTACTTATAGAAGATGCAGTGCTTTTAGGAGCTGAATCATTTTCGATAAATTCAGACTCAATGGGTAGTGATTCATTTGAATCCCCTGAAGAACATCCAAAAATACTAAGTAGCAAAACTGTCACTAAAATTGGTAGCGGAATAAGCTTTATCATCATACTATTCATAAACCACCTTGGTTGTTTTAATTAATATGTTCACTTATTTAATTGTAACGTTAAATAAGAAGTTATGAATTTATCAATGTCTCCATCCAACACATCTGAAGTACTAGAGACTTCCAAATCTGTCCTATGGTCTTTAACCATTTGGTATGGATGTAATACATAACTACGTATTTGATTTCCCCATTCAGCAGAAACGTGATCCCCTTTAATTTCAGCCATTTCGTCTTCTTTACGTTTTGTTTCTAAATCAATCAATCTTGCTGTCAATATACTCATTGCTATATCACGGTTCTGGCGTTGAGAACGTTCATTTTGACAAGTTACAACTATATTAGTAGGCAAATGAGTTATTCGTATTGCTGTAGAGTTTTTTTGCACACTTTGCCCACCGTGTCCCCCAGCTCTAAAAACGTCAATCCGCAAATCGTCTGAATTAATATTAATATCTATCCCTTGTTCAACTTTAGGCAAAATTTCGGCAAGCGCAAACGATGTATGCCTAGCATGATCACTATCAAATGGTGACAACCTAACTAATCTATGAACTCCTTTTTCCGATTTCAAGTGTCCATATGCATAATCACCAGAAATTTGTATAGTAGCACTCTTGAGCCCACCCTCTTCACCATGAGACGTTTCTAATACTTGAGATTTAAAGCCACGTCTTTCTGCCCACCTCAAATACATCCTCATTAACATTAGAGCCCAATCTTGAGAATCAACCCCTCCTGCACCAGCGTGTAATGCAATCAAAGCATCCCTTTGGTCATATTCTCCTGAAAATACAAGCTGAAACTCCATATTGTTAAACGAATTCAATATACTATCTAAATCAGATTTAATATTTATTATTAAATCTTGATCATTCTCTGCAACAGCAAGATTTAATAATTCCAAGGATGACTCAACACTATCTTTCAAAGATTTCCAATCGTTAATTAAAGAATTCAAGGCAGCAAGACTCTTCATTTTATTTTGAGCAATAATTGGAGAATCCCAAAATCCTTCTCTAAGAGTTTCTTTTTCTAGATCAGCAATCTCTTTCTCTTTTCCAGATATGTCAAAGACGCACCATTATGTTTGCGATTTTCTCGTTAATTTCAAAAAGAGAATTCTTTAATTCTTGCATGTATCTTAAGTACCTAAGTTAAATGTAATATATACGTTAATTAATCCAATACTATCACTAATTCATCACTAATTCTGAAGTTTCATTAACTTAACAATTATGTGAATACTGGATCAACATCAATAATCCATCCTTTTGGAGATTTTCCGTATGAATTTTGAGTTGATCTAAGATAAATTTTATCTAGCAATAACCTCGGATTTGAACCCCTAAGAATGATCTGCCATCTATAATGTCCTCGAACTCTCTCCGGAAACCCAGGTAAAGGCCCAAGAATATCGACATCGTTCAATCCCCAATTAAGTTGTTCAGACTTCAATTCATCAAACATTTTATTTGCTTCTTTTTCTGCAAAAACATTACTTACATTATGACAAGATAATTTAATAATTTTAGAGTAAGGTGGGTACAAAAATTTCTTCCTGTAATCAGATTCGATTTCGAAAAATTGCTGATAGTCTTGCGAAGCCGCAGCATCAATAGAATAATGATCCGGTTGATATGTTTGTATGATAACTTTTCCTTCGTGATCTCCTCTTCCTGCCCTACCAGAAACCTGACACAATAATTGAAATGACCTTTCTGCAGATCTAAAGTCAGGAATACTTAATCCTATATCAGCTAATATAACACCAACTAAAGTAACTCCTGGTAAATTATGTCCTTTTGCCAAAATTTGAGTCCCAATTAATATATTTGCATCTTTAGATCTAAATTTTTCAAGAATCTCTGCATGGGAAGAAAGAGTATTAGAGACATCACTGTCCCATCTAATGCAGCGTGCTGATGGAAACATTTCGTTAACTTCATCTTCAACAGATTGGGTCCCTATTCCGTAATAACCAAAATTAGTAGACGTACATTCGGAACAATTAACTGGAGTTTTTATATTTTTATTACAATAATGACAAATTAATTTTTGTTTAACTTGATGATATGTCATGGTTACGTCACAACTTGCACACTTTAAAACATATCCACAAGATCTACATTGAGAAAATGATGCTGTCCCACGGCGATTTAAAAAAAGTATCGCCTGATTGCCCTTATCTAAAGTGTTTTCAATTTCAATTTGTAATTTTTTACTAAACATACTCGTATTACCTTCACGTAATTCATTCCTCATATCAGTAATTTCAACACTAGCAAGTCCTCTATAATCTAAAGGATTATTTCTTTGAATGTTTTCAATATACCGTTTATTCAACTGAACAAATTTGTATCTAGAATGAGTAGCTCTAAAAAAAGATTGAATGTCTGGAGAAGCCGACCCTAAAACAACTGCACATTTAGTAATACCTGCTAACTGCATAGCAACATCTCTCGCATGATATCTAGGAGGCATATCCGATTGTTTATAGGTCCATTCATGTTCCTCATCTATAACTATCAGTCCAAGATCTGGTTGGGGCGCAAACAACGCTGTCCTAGAACCTATTACAATTTTGTAATCTCCTTCACGAATTTTATGCCATTGATCAAATCTTTCTCCAATAGACAATCCACTATGCACAACTGCTATCTCATCTTTAAAGTTAGCAGCAAATCTTTCTATAGTCTGAGGAGTTAATGCAATTTCTGGAACTAACACAATAGCTCTTTTACCTCTATTAACACACTCTTTAACAGCCTCTAAGTAAACCTCTGTTTTACCGCTTCCAGTAACTCCATGAATAAGGATTGCTCTCGGATTAGAATCCGGATTTGCAATAACTTCACTAATGATATCAACAGCTTCAGATTGTTCTTTAGTCAAATCAACATTTTTAAGTGATTTGCCTTCATACTTATAAGACCTCATAGGATCCCTATAAACTCTGTCTTTTTCTAATCTTATAAGCTTTTTAGTCAATAATGATTTAACAACACTATATCCAAATTCTTTACGAATTACAGAAGCTTTAACAGGCATATTAATAGAATACATATACTGCAAAAGATTTTTTTGCTTAACAGAAGAATTAAGTTCATCAGTATTTACAACTTCACGTCCTAAATGACTTATCAACAATTTTTCTACAAATAAAGGTTTAGCAACTGGATCTTTTTGAAGTGTTTCCCTATATAACACATCCAATTTAATCAAGTGAGATATTGAAGCTCGTGATTTATCACCAAAATTCGAAATGAGTTTTGATAACCTTATCTTTTTTCTAGACTTCACATAGTTTAAAATTTTTAGTTGATAATCTGATAATTTAATATTAGAAATATCACCTTCATATGAATCATTCCAATATATCCAAATAGCTTCATATTCTCTTATTCCGGGAGGAATCATAAGAGCGCAAGCTTCAAATAACGTACACAAATAATACCCACTAATCCATTTAACAAGATTCAATCTATCTTGATCTAACAACGGTTCTGGATCAGTAATTTCTATAATGAATTTAGTTTTATCTACGGAAGGAGAGTTTTCTAGAGAAAATACAATTCCTTGTAATATTTGAGTCCCAAACGGGACTAGCACCATATGGCCTATTTGCAACATCATATGATCGGGAATTTCATAACTGAAAGTACGCCCATGACCTATGGGAGAGTCTACGGCTATTTCTGCAAATCTCAATTTACTTAATCCTATTTAGAAATTACATGTTCAGACTAAGTATACCCAAGAAACAAAAAATGATTTACTAGATTTAGGATCTCCTAGCTTCTTTCAGCCTAGCCGCTTTACCAAATCTACCTCTAAGGTAATATAAGCGAGATCTACGAACTTTTCGACGTTTCAAAACTTTAACTGATTCCACATTAGGGGAACAAACTAAAAAAGTACGTTCTACCCCAACTTGATCAGATGATATTCTTCTAACTGTAAAAGTTTCACCTTGCCCGCTACCGCGTCTCCTAATCACATCCCCCTCATAGGCTTGAGTTCTAATTCTTTCACCTTCTACAACTCTAACCGCAACTCTAACTCTATCTCCAGAATTAAAGTCTTCTATATTCTCATTTTTTTCGATTGGTATTAAATTGTGAGCATCCATGGCAACGACAACCTTTACTATTATTAAAAACACGAATGTTAATTCTACATCGTAAACAATTTTGAAATCAAGACATAGACAGATATATTAATGAATTTAATTAGACTTGTGATTAGTTGACTGCTTTTTGGTAAAATCTAATTACATTAAAAATATTCGCATAAATTGGAGCGTGAATAGATATGCCATTCCGATTTGGACCTATGGAATTGATAATAGTACTAGTAGTAGTGCTAATAATATTTGGTGTCGGAAGATTACCAGAAATAGGCGGAGCTATGGGTAAAGCAATAAAAGAATTTCGTAACACTCAAAAAGATGACTTGTCTTTAGAAGATCAGGATTCCGTAACGAAAGATAACCAAAAATAATTATTCGTTAACTTGATTTGATTTAGATCTGTTCTTTGTTCTGATCTTGAAACCTATCTTTGCTAATATTATTCCTAATTCATATAAAACAATAATAGGAGCTGCAACAAAGATTTGATTCACTGGATCTAATGTAGGAGTAATTAGAGCTCCTAAAATAAATGCTATAACAATAGCCCAACGCCTATTTTTAGATAAAAACCCCGGTTTAACAACTCCTATCCTAGAAAGAAAAAATAAAACTACTGGCAATTCAAAAACTATCCCCATCCAAAACAATAGAGTCAGCATTAAATTTATATAATTACCTATTCTGATCATAGGTATAGCTATATCACTACCAAAATTGATCAAAAATTTAACAGCAGGTGGGAACAATATAAAATAACCAAAAGAAGCTCCCAATATAAAAACAACAATGACTACTGGCATTAAAGAATATAAATATTTTTTCTCCGATGAATTTAGTCCCGGGGAAGAAAATTTAACTACCTGCCAAAGGATAAAAGGTAACGATGCAAAAAAGCCGACTAATATTGAAGCTTTCATTGCTATGCCCAAAAACTCTGTCAAACTTGTATAAACAGGCTTATTATTTGGTAAGGATGTGAAATCAGCGGCTGGTTTCATAAGAATCTCAAGAATTTGTTGGTGAAAAACAAAAGCAATGGCAGTTGTAATCACAACAACTAAAGCTGACTTGGTTAATCTATTCCTTAACTCAACAAAATGATCCTTTAAGGTTTGTTCATCAGGCATCTTTTTTGCCATCCTCAACGTCAGAGGGTTCCTCTGAATAGGGTTTTACCTTCCTGCCAAACGGAATAGGCTCTATCATATTAGTATTGGGATCTTCCTCATCTGTATTTACTTCTTCAGAATTTTTATTTCTCGTTAGTTTATTTTCATTAAAGGAATCTAAATCAATGTTAGTCACATCATCCATAACATTTTTAGCTTGAGCAAATAAAGAGCCCAATGACTTTGCACCTGAAATCATCTTCTCAGGACCTAACAATACAAATGCAACTAATAATATAACTAAGACCTCTAAGGTCCCCATACCCATCATTATTTATGAACTCCTAAAATTTAAATCCATAATTTATTAGGACCATCTAATCCTTTATTACAACTTATAGTAGTCAAGTTAAAACCCTCTTTAATAAGCATACCGCTTAAATCGCATAAAGGTAATCCAACAACTGAAGTATAACAACCATCAAAACTTCTAGATAAGTTGAAAGACTTATTCTGGATAGAGTAGGCCCCAGCTTTATCTTTATAATCTCCAGAATTAATATAGTCATCAATTTCTAAATCACTATAATTTCTCATAGTCACATTCGTAACGTTGAGCGTTCTCTGTATTTTATTCTTAAAAAAAGAAGACACTACTAGAGCGGTTGATACTGTATGAGTTTTATTTCTTAAACTTTTTAACATAAATTCTGCTTCTAATGGTGTTTTTGGCTTACCAAATATTTGATCACCTAATGACACCACAGTGTCAGCTGTAACTAAACATTCAGACGGATATAACAAATGCTTAATTGATTCGAACTTAATTAATGCCATCCTCTCACAATAAGAACTAGGCGATTCATTAAAATTTGGTTCTGGTTCATCAGCAATAGGATCCGTAACTCTAAGAGAACATCCTAAGGAGCCTATCAGTTGCCGGCGCCTAGGAGAGGTGGATCCTAAAAGTACGGATATAGGATATCCATTTTTTGTCATTTTAGATTACTCATGAATTTAGCTTACCTATCCATAATAACTATAACCTCAACATGATAGGTTTGTGGAAACATATCAAGAGGCTGAACATATCTTATGGAGTAACCTCCAGATACTAGCATATTCAAATCTCTAGCTAATGTAACGGGATCACAGGAAACATAAACTATACTTTTCGGTAATTTTTCCAATATAACTTCTATAGTATTTGAATGGCATCCTTTTCTAGAAGGGTCAAGTATTAAAATATCAATGTTATCAATTATAGAACCTAATATATTCTCTGTTTTACCTAAAATAAATTCAATATTATCAATGTTACCAATAGCAAATCCCGCATCTTTTATAGCTGAAGCTGACTCTTCTATTGCAATCACTTTGCCAACTGAAGATGCGAGAGAAATCGCAAATGTTCCTACACCTGAATATGCATCTACCAAAATTTCATTTCCCGAAAGATTTAATGATGACTTCATTATTTCTACTATTTTCTCTGCTTGTGCAATATTAACTTGAAAAAAAGACGGAGACGCAACCCTAAATTCCTTACCATAAAATTCTTCTATATAAAATTTTTGACCTGTCTCTATTGGGATATTAGAATCTGTAAGTTTAGGTTGTATCAAAATATTATCAGTGTTAACCCCTACTCTAATTGACATGCTGGTAGTTTCAGAAACTTTGTCTTGCAATATCGAAAGTTGGTTATTAATTTTCTGATCCATAATCAAACACTCGTCAATTTTTACAAATCTACGAGTTATTCGATTTGAAAACCCTATTTGGCCTCCAAATTTAACAGAAAATCTTGCATGATTTCTATATGCAAATTTATTTTCAGAAGCAATTGTATTATTAACATAAATATTTCCAAGGGCTTCATAGTAAGAAAAAGAGTTGACGACAATTTGTTTCTTTAATTCTAATTGATACTTATAATCCATATGTTGCCATTGGCAGCCACTACAAGGACCAAAATAGGGGCACTTTACAGATATTCTGTGTGGTGATGACTCGATAACTTCATCAACTATAGCTGATATGACATTTATCTTTTTCTTACGATATCTATATATTCTAGCTTTAACTAATTCGCCTGGTATCCCACCAAAAACAAAAATCTCATGTCCAGATAATTGAGACCTACAATCTCCTAGGTGCGACATATCACCAAGTCGTAAAATAGCATATTCTTTTTCTCTATCATTGTACCTAAGAGTATCAAACATAGTGATTTTATTAACACCTATTTGTTATTATTGAAAGTAATATGGTACAAAATATGATAAATACTTGCTTAGATGCTAAATTCATAAGGGATTAGTATATGGAAACTAAACGTAAATTTCCTGCTTGGCTTAAGGTTAAAATGCCTCATGGCGCGAACTATGAACATGTGAAAAACCTCGTCCAAACAAATCAATTAAATACTGTTTGCGAAGATGCAAGATGCCCTAATATAGGTGAATGTTGGGATAGGGGAACCGCTACCTTCATGATATTAGGAGACATTTGCACAAGAGCATGCAGATATTGTTCTGTTAAATCAGGCGTGCCAACAGGATTGGATTTAGAAGAACCTAAAAGACTAGCAGAAACAGTAGAAACGTTAGGATTAAATTACGCAGTCATAACATCAGTAAATAGAGATGATCTCCCTGATGGAGGGGCTTTTATTTTTGCAAGTTGTATAAATCAAATAAGAAAAAAAATGCCTTCATGTAAAATCGAAGTGCTTACCCCTGATTTTGAAGGAAACATTAACAGCTTAAAAACTGTTATTGACGCAAACCCCGACACATTCAATCATAATATTGAAACCGTAGAAAGAATATTCCCTAAAATTCGAGCCAAAGGTGATTATAGATTATCTTTGGAGGTTCTCAAAAATGCAAAAGAAATATCAAAAAATATCATAACAAAATCTGGGATTATGGTTGGGCTAGGTGAAACATTACCAGAAATAACCCAAACATTAGAGGACTTGCGAGACGTAAATTGCGACCTAGTCACTATAGGTCAATATTTAAAACCCTCAAAGAAACATGCTCAAACAGAAAAATGGTATAAACCAGAAGAATTTAAACATTTCGAAGAAATAGGATATGAATTAGGTTTCAAGCATGTAGCCTCTGGCCCATTAGTTAGAAGCTCATATCACGCAGACCAACAACACGAGGCTGCCCAATTAATTATGTCTTGAGTATAATTTAATCTGATGAAGGAAGTTTCCTAGGTTCCTGTAATTCCATCTCAGATGCACAACATAATACTAGTGATTTGCCAGTTTTCGTACACAAAACAATTGTTCCACATGCACTACATTCATATCTTCTACCTAATTGATTAGCCATAAATTTAATATCCCTGAATTACTTTTTTTCCATCATTGTAGAACAGCATTCCAGAGATCCTTCAGCAGAACCGCGAGTAACTACAAATTCCATTTCACATTTCTGGCAATAATATCTCTTCCCTGTTTCAGTAGCCAAAACATACTCCTAGCATTTAACAAGTCTTACAAGCACCAAGAAGATTATAAAAAATGCCTACCTCTAGGTCAATGTAGAAATGAGTTTTCCTGCTGATAAATAATCTCTTCGGCCAGTTTTAAAAAATGACGGTAGAAGATAAAACGAAGTGATCCCATATGAGAAATATTGATCAATTATATCCAGAGCAATATCAAAACCTGGCTTGCCATTCTCTAAATCAAATTTAATATTATCGGGAATGTTAGTGAAAGACCCACTGCCTTTAGCTAGCATTTGGACACCCCATAAAATGGGAATATCAATATGGGTCCCTGTTACCTTCCTGTATGATTCCAAAAAACGTACTACTTTAGCTATATCAAATTGAGCTTGTGCTATGAAAAAATCAGATCCTGAATCAATTTTTCTTTTTGTAAGCATAATCTCATGATCCCAATCCTTTGAAATATCAATCGTTGAGCCGGTACAAAAACTTGTTGTGTGACTGACCTTATCATTGTTAATGTAAAGCCCTTGGTTCATTTTTTTAGTAAGTTCTAAAACTTTGGTAGTTGAGATAGCATGAGTAGGTAAATCTCCCATAACAAATACCACATTATTTAAACCTAGAGACTGAGCTCCCAGTAGTAATCCTTCTATAGCTTGGATGTTTAGATCATTCGTTGAAAGGGTAAAAACAGATGGTATGTTAGTAATCTTTTGAATCCAAAAAGAAGCAAATACAGGGTTCATCTTTACAGAAGTTCCCGGATTATAAGAAACAGAAAACATATCAGGATTCAGAGAATTTGCTAATTCTAAAGTTTGAGGGTTAGCACTTCGGGGAGGAGAAAAATCACAAACTATAAAATGATCCTTTTGTGAGCATCTCAAACTTTCAATAATATTAGGTAAAGGAGAAAAAATTTCCATATCCTACATTGCTAAAAATGTATTATACCTTCCAAATATATATTTACTTATTTCCAGCCTAATACGCCCTTAGTATTTGGACATAAAGAAACTCTATGGCCCGAAGAGCATTTATACCTTTCTTCTCGCATTTCCCTTCGCTTACCTGATAGAGAGGACTGAGCCATTGCTCCTCCACAGAAGGGACACCGCACACCAAATACTGCTCTATTCCTAACTCTATAAACCTTAACGTGAGTAACAACCTCAACTAAAGCAGGAAATTCTCCTATATATCTCAATACATACCTAGTACCTGTACTAATTAAACTAGGATTATGTTCTACTGCTTCTGACTCAGGAGGCGAATATTCATAATCAACAAAACCACAATTTAAACATTCAGCTTCTTCAAAATTAACCCTCAACATTGATGAGCATTTAGGGCATCTAGTCTTATTGGCTTTCGAATTTCTTCCAGGTCCCGGAAGACTAGGTTTCAAACGTCTAGGGGCTATAGGAACACGAGGTGTTGCCGGTTTAAACGGATTTGCAGTTTGAATAACCATGCCTTACTCCAAATATATAAATCTTGTATTAATCAAAAATTATTAGATATATTTTCTATCTTCTAATAAAACTATTTTTTTAAAGTCAGAGAGAATCTTCTTATATTTGTCAAAAAAAATCAACAAAAAATCAACAAAAATAGCGTGTTTTTTTATTATTTTTATTTTTGTACAAAACTTTTGTTCTAAAAATAACTCTCTTAAAATTGACACTTGCTTTTAAAATTTGATAACTTTTATATATAGAAACTTTTCTTCCTAGGTAAAAATATATGAGTTTTAATATCGTAGTATGCGTCAAACAGGTTGTAGATCCAGACACTCCTTCAGCGGCTTTCAAAATTGATCAAACCAATCTGTCTGTTAAACCAGCTGAAGGCATACCTCCCGTTGTCAACGGATACTGCGAAAATGCAGTAGAAGCGGCACTTAGAATAAAAGATTCTATGCCAGACGTTAATGTTACAGTGATATCCATAGGAACTAATTTCATTTTGGACGTGATAAAAAAACCTTTATCAATGGGAGCAGACCAAATAATTCTTGTCGAAGATCCAAACCTTGAAAACTTAGACCCTTTTAGTACATCCAAAATACTATCTGCAACCATAAATAATATGCCTAGCTATGACCTCATAATATGTGGTCAGCACGCTTCGGACTGGGACAACGCGCATGTTCCTATGGGAATAGCAGAAAACTTAGGAATACCTTGTTTAAATAGTGCTCGTGAAATAGAAACAGAACAAGAACAAAATGACATCACTATTAAAAGCTCTATCCCGGATGGATACATATCATTAAAGTCACGATTACCCGCATTAATAACAGTAAGTAACGAAATTGGGGAACCAAGATACCCCACATTAAAAGGTATAATGCAAGCAAGCCGAAAAAAACCTGAAAAATTAACACTTTCAGATATAAATATTACTGAATCTGAAATATCCCCTAAAATGTCTTTAATAAATTTAGATCTACCTGTAAGTAATTCACAATGTGAAATATTAGAAGGTGAAGACGACACAGACTCAGGAAGATTATTAGCTTTAAAATTACGTGAAGATAAAATCATTTAATATATTTTAAAATCAAGGAAAATCAATGTCAGACATACTAGTATTGGCTGAAGCAGAAGGAAACTCTATTAACGCGACATCTGGAGAGTTAATAGCAGCTGCCCGAAAACTAGCAGCACCACTAGGGAATAAAGTGTGCGCAATTGTAACAGATGATGTTAAAGAATCCTCTTTCACCGATTTAATACATCTAGGCGCCGACATTGTTTATGTAATATCTCACCCCGAACTGTCAAAAGGGAACATTGATGCCTTTGTATCATTTTTAGAACAAATATGTATTAAAAAGAATCCAAATATAATATTAACTTCCAAAACACATATGGGTCGAAATGTAGGGTCAAGAATAGCTTATAGATTAGGAAGTGGAGTCGCTCAAGATTGCACTGACGTATCTATAGATGAAAAATCTTCAAGAGTAATAGCAACAAGACCTGTTTATGGGGGTAGCGCAGTAGCAAAATTCCAGTTTAACCAAGATGACCCTCAAGTAATAATTATACGGTCAAAAGCTTTCGACCCACTTAAACCTGACAATAGTAGACAAGGATCTATTGAAAAATTAGATATTGAAATCGACGATAATGCTATACAACTGAACATAATAGAAACAGTGAAAGAAAAATCTGAAGGTATTCGCCTAGAGGATGCCCCTGTTATAGTAGCAGGAGGTCGAGGATTGGGTGGACCAGAACCTTTCCAACAATTAGAAGAATTAGCAAATATATTTGAGGGAGCAGTTGGGGCGTCAAGAGCAGTATGTGACGCAGGATGGATGGACCATTCATTCCAAATAGGGTTAACCGGAAAGCAAGTTGCCCCTGACATATATATAACAGTAGGTATATCTGGTGCTAGTCAGCACATGGCAGGATGCTTAGGGTCTAGAAACATAATAGCCATAAATAATGATTCAGATGCAAATATTTTTAAAGATGCATCATATGGTGTAGTTGGAGACTGGGAAAAAGTTTTACCCTCATTTACTGAAGCAGTAAGGGACCTTTTAAAGTCTTAATCCAATGGAGATAATTCTAAATTGACTGGTGATACTTTTTTTGATAACCCTGAAGAAATATTAGTAAGCCTAAAAAATTCTGAAGTTATTTCAATTTTTTTTCCTTACTTAAAAAAAACAATTCTAATAGACAAGCGAACCACGGGTAATGAAAACTCTACAATACTATTAACCGATATGGTTAGAACTCCAAGAGAGCGAGTACGAAGTTTACAAAAACTAAGGCCTAACCTACCTGATATAGAAAATATACTTTTAATACCTTGGACCAGATACATAATTTCCCTTAAGGAAAGTGGTGTATGGAATGTAATATACGAGACCTTAAATGAAAATTTAATTGAAGAAGAACATCAATTAATTGATGAAATATTCAAACAACTCTTAATTTTAGAAAAGCGTTCCTTAATTGAAGTAATAAGAGGGACTAGTTTTGAAACTGTATGGGGAAAATTTAATTAATCACTTGATATAAATAAAAGAGGAAATACTTATGATCGGATTCATTGGAGGCACAGGACCTGAAGGGAGAGGATTAGCATTAAGGTTTGCTTTAGCTGGAGAAAAAGTTTTCATAGGCTCCCGCAATAAAAGTCGTGGCATCGAAATAGCAGAGGAAATCGAAAAGCATTCTCCTGGATTCGTTATTGGAGGCAGCAATGAAGAGGCAAGTGCCAAATCAGACATCATAGTCATTGCGACACCTTATGATGCTCAAAGAACAACCGTACAAGAACTTAAATCACATCTTAACGGGAAAATTATTGTTAATGTTATTGCTCCATTATCATTTAACAAAGGAAGTATATCCTCCATACGTGTTGAAGACGGATCGGCAGCTCTTGAGTGCCAAAAACTATTACCCGATTCTTCAGTTATAAGCGCATTTAATAACATAAGTGCTCAAGATTTATTAAAAAAAGACAAAAAAATAGACTGCGATGTGATAGTTTGTGGAAACGAAGACAATTCTAAAAAAACTGTGATGGATTTAGCTGAAAAAATCTATTCTATTAGAGCCATTGACGGTGGAACCCTCGAAAACTCTAGATATGTAGAGGACCTAACAGCTCTTTTGTTGAATATAAATAAAATTTATAAATGGCATTCTTCAATCAAAATAGTGTCTTAAATAATCAGTTTTCTCATTAGAGAAGATTGATTATGCTAAAATCCAAGTAAATCTAAATTAGACTTTACACAAGATATCGATAATGCCTATTTTACCTATACTAGAAATCCCAAACCCAATACTTAGAAAAAAAGCTAAACGTGTTAGATCGATCGACAAAAAAATGCTGCAAATAGCATACAACATGGTTGATACAATGGATAATGCCGGCGGTATAGGACTTGCCGCAAACCAGGTTGGAGAGCTATGGCGAATCATTGTCTTACACATGCCCGAAGAAGAAAATGCACGCATATATTTCAATCCTGAAATCATAAAGACTGAAGGAAATCGTGAAGTAGAAGAAGGGTGCCTTAGTCTACCTAATTACCGAGGAATAGTTACAAGATCAATATCTATTAAATTCCAAAGCAAGGATTCAACTGACAATATTGTTAAATTCAAAGCAGAAAACCTTTTGTCTCAAGCAATTGAACACGAAGTAGACCATTTAAATGGTATTTTATATACTGACCACCTTGTCGCCCATAGCAAACTTTACAGAATAGAAGAACCCGATGATTCTATCCCCATAAAAGATTCATTTGGTGACAACGATGACTACCTCAATTCTCCATCAACAATAGAAGTAAAATAAGAAGTCTAATTAAATTTGTCGCTAAAAAAATTAACCAATATCCAACTCACAGACGACATTATCAATATATGTAGAATTATTTATACTTCGGGAATAAAGAGTCATATTGTTGGGGGATTTATACGCGATAATCTTCTTGGAATCAAAACCTCAGATATAGACATAACTGTTAATAATAATGCTAAAGATATTGGAATATTATTGGCAAAAAAAACTTCAGGCAAATGCATAACTCTAGATAAAAAAAGAGAAATATACCGCATTATCACAGGGTCTCATTACTCTCCAATCCAAATCGATATTGCTAAATCACCAGAAGAAATTGAAGATGATTTGAAAGCTAGGGATTTCACAATAAATTCTATGGCAATCAATATTTCTGATCTTATAAAAGCTTCACAATCTACTGTTGAGGTAAAAAATATTATAGACCCTCACAATGGCATAGCAGACCTTGAAGCAAATTTATTGAGGGCAACTTCTCAATATTCGTTATCTGAAGACCCTGTCCGATTAATACGAGCAATTAGAATATCATCTCAATTAGATCTAGAAATAACTTCTGATTTAAATCAGTCAATTTCAAATCAAGCAAATTTAATAAAAACCACAGCTAAAGAGCGGATTAGAGCAGAATTTCTCAATATACTAAAACAAAAAAATAGTAGTAAGTGGTTAAAAACTATGGATTCATTGAGTTTATTGTCAGAGATAATTCCCGAAATTGAATTAACCAAAGATGTAATCCAACCAAAAGAGCATTACTGGGATGTGTTTGGACATCTCATAGAGTCCGTAAATAGTATAGAAAAGATTTTTGATTATTGTTTATATTCTCAATCCATGGATACTGCCATTGACAATGAAATATTATCTATGGTGCCTGTATATCAAAGTATGCACTCCCACTTTAACAGTATTGCTGGTGACGGACACACAAGAATAGTTACATCTAAGCTAGCTTGTTTATTGCACGATATTGCAAAACCTTTAACAAAAACGATAGATGCAAATGATAGAATTAGATTTTTAGGACATGCTGAAAAAGGTGCCGACATCTCTGAATCTATTTTACGAAATCTGAAATGTAGCAATTCTCTAACTGAAATTGTCTCGACTCAAGTTCAATACCATTTAAGGCCTGGACAAATATCACCAAAATCGCAAATGCCTTCAAATAAGGCTATTAACAAATATTTTAGAGACCTAGGCACAGTATCCATAGACACTTTATACTTACATATGGCCGATTATATGGCTGCAACAGGACCATTATTAAAAAAATCAGAATGGGAAACTAATTGTTTAATCATAAATAACCTATTAAAAGACGGGTTAAATGGCACTACACCTGATAAAATACCTAATCTAATATCAGGACAAGATATAATGGATAAGTTAAATTTAAATCCTGGTCCTTTAATCGGGAATATATTAGCAATGGTTCGAGATGCACAAGAAGACGGAATAATAAAAAGTAAAGAAGATGCACTCAAATATATAGAAAAGTTTGTTTAATTGGGAGAATAGGTTGCGAAGAAACTTTCGAGCATTAATTTTAATATCAATAATAGTAATTGTATCTATTGTAATTCTTGGAATCCAAAAAATAGATATGAATGGATTTGAAAGAGGTGGGGATACCATACTTGGTTTAAGCTTAGGGCTTGATTTGCAAGGTGGAAGCCACTTAGTTTACCAAGCATCTTTGTCAGACTCCGAAACCGGAGAACAAATTGCTGTATCCGATGAACAAATGGAATCATTAGTAAAAACAATTGAAAGGCGCATAAATTCATCAGGCTTAGGTGAACCTATAATACAAATACTAGGAAAGGACAGATTACTCATCCAATTACCTGGTGTCCGAGATCCTGGTAGAGCTAAAAGTCTAATAGGAGAAACAGCAAGACTAGAATTTAAACACCGTATAACAAGAGTTGAACCTGAAGAAATAACAGAAATAACTAATAAAGATATTACATCTATAAAAGCGGACGATTGGAGAGCCGATGGAAAGTTAGTTAGTTTATTGACCCCTGAAGATATCACTGAAAGCGCTGAACAAACAATTACTTTCCCCGGAATCGTTGTTGAATTATCCGATTCAGCAAGTGATATTTTTGAAAAATTAAGTCTAGATTTAGAACAATCCTTAACCGATGCCATAATATCTTCAGAGACAGGTGATTTAAGGCCTCCTGATGTACTAAATGTCAATATAGAAGGTGATGAGGTATTAAGATTTACAACCTTAGGTGGTCGAATACAACAGATCGAAGAATCTAATAAATTCATGATACTTTTGCCTGCAGCATCAGAAGATATCACAGACACTATTTTAACAAGTGAAGAAGCTAGTCAAAAACTAGGAAGTTCTCCTGAAATATCTTTTGAAATACAGAAAGGGTATGTAGATGAAGACATAGGATTATCAGGTGATGATCTAGATAGTGCTTACCCAAGCCAACATCAAGGTTCAGGGGCTCCTATTGTAAATATCGAATTTGACGATAAGGGAACCAAGTTATTTGGGGAATTGACAACTGAGATTTATGCTCAAGAACAATCTACAGGTCAACGAGATCAAATAGCGATAATACTCGACGGAGAAGAACTCATTTCTCCAGTAGTCCAATCACCTATAACAATGGGAACAGCAATAATTCAAGGGTCCGATTTTACTTTAGAAAGAGTAAAAGACTTATCTTTATTATTAGAGTCTGGTAGGCTCCCTGTTCCGATTACACTAATACAAGAAAGAGATGTTGATGCAATATTAGGAGCAGACTCACTGAGGAAAAGTGTTATTGCTGGAATAATCGGACTATCTTTAGTTTTATTATTTATGACCATATATTATCGTGTTCCTGGTTTAATTGCTGCGATATCATTGATCATATATGCCTTTATGGTTTTAACACTATTTAAGATGATTCCTATCACTTTAACCTTATCCGGAATTGCTGCTGCAATATTATCGATAGGTATGGCAGTCGACGCCAACATATTAATATTTGAGCGCATGAAAGACGAATTAAGAATAGGAAGAACAACATTATCTGCAATTAATATAGGGTTTAATAGAGCGTGGCCCGCTATACGAGACGGCAATGTTTCAACACTTATAACGTGTGCCATTTTATATTGGTTTGCCGATCAATTGGGAGCGTCTATAGTTCAAGGATTTGCATTAACATTAGCAATAGGAGTACTAATTAGCATGTTCTCTGCCATAGTGATCAGTAGAACATTACTTAGAGTTTTAGCTTTAACTCCTTTATCTAAAAACATTCACCTTTTTGTACCATATCTAGGTGACAAAACAATAAAAGACCAAAACTTAAGAAAGTAAGGAATACTGATATGAATTTTGTAAATAACAGATTTTGGTTTTTCATAATATCCTTACTAGTCATTTCACCTGGTATCGTTTTCTTAATAATAGCTCCAGGATTAAAACCAGGTATTGATTTTACTGGAGGTTCTAGCATGACTCTAGTGTTTCCTGAAAACCCTAAAATAACTCAAGAGGAATTACGAGATCAACTAACTATTACAGGATATTCCGAGTCAACGGTTCAAAATATGGGAGATAATTCCTTTTTTGTACGAACAAAAGAATTAAATGAATTAGAAAAGGATACCCTAGTTGAGAGTTTAACAACGCGATTAAGTTCTAGCGAAAACCAAGAAAGTATTTTACAAGGATTTGATTTAGTATCTCCCGTAGTTGCACAAGAAACAGTCTTAAATGCTTTTTGGGCAGTTCTCGCAGCAGCGATAGGTATATTCTTCTATATATGGTGGGCTTTTAGAAACGTACCTAGCCCATTTAGGTATGGATTTGCAGCAATAATAGCATTACTACATGACGCAATTATTGTAATAGGTATATTTGCTATTTTGGGTGAAACCATGGATATGGAAGTTAACACTATGTTCTTAATAGCACTTCTAACAGTTATCGGATACAGTGTTAATGACACAATAGTGGTATTCGATAAAATCAGAGAAAATGTACTCTCATATTCCAACAGACCCTTCACTGAAGTAGTAAATTTGAGTATATCTGAAACAATCGGAAGATCTGTAAATACAAGCTTTACTCTTCTCGTAACATTATTGGCTTTATTGCTATTTGGCGGAACCACAATAAGAGAATTCTTAATAGTATTATTAATTGGTGTAGTAGCAGGTACCTACAGTTCTATTGCTATCGCAAGCCAAGTATTGGTCACCTGGGAACAAAAGAACTTACCTATCCCCTTTAGAAAGAATTAATTTAACTTCTATAAAGTAAGTACTATTCTACCAGGCACAGAATTTAAACTGAGTGTCTTGTAGGCTTGTGATATATTCTGAAATGACATGGTCTCACCTATGACTGGGTGAATTACACCTTCAGAAATCATATTCATAACTTTACTAATGTGATTTCTGTCAGCTCCTACTGAACCTATGATTGATATTTCCCTAAATAATATTTCTGCTATATTGATAGATACGAGTGAAGAATCTACTTGACCCAAAAGAAGCATTTTGCCTCCTATAGAAAGACATCTAATAGAAGCTTTAAATAATGCACCTCCTACTGGATTAAAAACTAAATCTGCACCTTTATTACTAGTTAAAGAAAAAACTATTTCCGCAGGATCTAAATCTTCTTCAATTAAAAAGGCTTTATCAGTAAATACATTTAATTTCTCTAACTTATTTGGTGATGAAGTGAATGCTATTACATCAGCACCTACCGCTCTAGCAATTTGAACAGCATGAATACCTAAACCACCTCCTGCACCAAATATAACTACAGTATGATCTTGTTGAATATTAGCAACATCCATTAGAGCTTTAAAAGAAACTCCAATAGGACAAGCTATCAATGAAGCAGCAATCGGATCAATCGACTCTGGCAATTTAATGATGTTCTCACGTCTTAATGCAATATATTGAGATAATCCACCATCTATCCCATGTCCAAACCCATCAGAATTTGGGCAGTGGTAATCA
Organism: Dehalococcoidia bacterium; assembly: GCA_045564655.1. GTDB lineage: Bacteria > Chloroflexota > Dehalococcoidia > Lucifugimonadales > UBA826 > UBA826. The sequence continues at coordinate 19,843 of JBJLGX010000024.1, read as the reverse complement.
TTTCCTTGAATGCAAGTTGTACAATTGCCACATGATGAAGTCAAAGTAGTAATCACTTTGTCATTTATATTTAAATCTTGGATGGATTTTCCAATACAAATAACTTCTCCTGAAAATTCATGACCCAAAACTAATTCGTCTTTAACACCTCGACGCAATATTCCTTCACTAATAAGAATGTCATGGTAGCAGAGTCCAACAGCAGTGACTTTTACTAGAACTTCCTCATCTGATATTTGTGGGATATCAGTCTCTACAGATTTAAATGTTGGTGGGAAACCTATACTATCTAATACTAATTTTTTCATAATAATATTACTTTGACATATCGCTTAAAGATTCAATCATTTGCCAAACAGTCCTATCTAAATCAATAGTTTCAGGTGTTTCGTCAGCAAAAGATGTTTCTAATAATAACTTATATATTTCTTCTGACCCTTGATGAAATAATGGGGTAACCCCAACTTCTTGAAACGTTCTAGCAATCTCTTTCATTTCCCCAATCCACCTGTGGGAATTTGCAGGCAAAGATGAAAGATTTTTTTCCATTGCTACGTAATGGTTTTGTTGACTTGACTCAAACTCATCTTTTAAGTAACCCAAAACTCCCATCTTTTGAGCTGCAATCAACAATGCTAGCTGTAATGTGTTTGTACCTTTGGTAAGGGCTGCGTAACACATTTTTATAGCAGAGGCATCGCCCACCTTATCACTCATTACTTGAACAGATATACCTTGTCCATCTAGATCCTTCATAATGTAAGCATCAGGTCCTGAAACATAAAACCTAGGAACATCTCCTTTTGAAGGAGAAAGTCCTATAATTCCTCCATCAATAAATCTACCTCCGGCATTATTGATTTTTTCTGCCAAAGATATTGATTTAGATGGCGAAATAGCATTGCAATCAACAAAATAAATTTGTCTTCCGCTACTTGATTCAAGAATATTAACAATTTTATCAACTAATTCAGAGGCATAGTCTGGGGGCAAAATTGACATAACTAAATCTGATTGGTCGACAAGTTCTTCATAATTATTTAGTATTTTGAATTGTGCAGAGTGTGCTAATTTTTGTGTTCTTTCACTACGTCCTTCTAAACAGGTGAAAATATTGAACCCGTACTCTGCAAGAACTCGCCCAACAGAGTGCCCCATATCTCCAGGACTAATAACAGCTATATTGCGAATCATCAAATTGCACTTCCTTAAAAATGAAAAAACCCGAATTTGATAATGTATACCAAGTTTAATAAACCACAGTCAAATTATAGAAAACGCATAGAATCTAGTAAAGCTTATCCGTCATAGTATAAAATTTAGACATGATTAATCGCAAAAACCGTAAAAAATATAAAACTTATCTACGCGATGAACTAGAAGCCGCATCTATTTATAACATAGTAGCTAAAAGCTATGCAGAGCCAGAAAAAGCTTCAATATTTATTAAATTAGCTGAATCAGAAATGCGACATGCCTCGCATTGGGCAAACCTTATCGGAATAGATAGTTCAAAACTGAATTACAACAAAAATACTGTCCGAACAATGTATGTCAAATTAATATGCAACCTATTTGGACCAGATAAAATTTTACCGTGGTTATCAAGAATAGAAAGTGCCGGAGTAAAAATATACGATAAAGACCCAGAAGCTAAATTTTTATCTAAAGAAGAAAGGAATCACGCTAAAACAATCTTACAAATGGCATCCCCCATTTCCTCAAAAAGTCACCAAGAAAATGAATCTACTCATAAGTCAGTAACACATGGTAACGTTAGGGCTGCTGTACTAGGAATCAACGATGGGTTAATTTCAAACTTTTGTCTGATTATGGGATTCGCAGGAGGAGCAACCGCTACAGGTAATCCTGAATTCATTCTATTAGCTGGATTTGCAGGTCTTTTGGCTGGTTCATTGTCTATGGGTGCCGGAGAATATGTTTCTGTGAAAGCTCAAGTTGATTTATACGAATACCAGATCCGTAAAGAAACTGAAGAACTAACCCTATGGCCCGAAGAAGAACTGGAAGAACTTAAATTAATATATATGGCAAAAGGATTACCTGAAGGTTTAGCAACAGAAACCGCTCAATCAATAATTAATAATCCAGAATCTGCTATAGATACAATGGCTCGAGAAGAATTGGGACTGAATCCAAATGATTTAGGATCACCAATTATTGCTAGTATTACAAGTATATTATCATTTACACTAGGCGCCATTGTTCCGATTATTCCTTTTATGTTAACTTCTGGCACTCTAGCTCTAATACTAACTAGTTTACTAAGCATATTTTTTCTAATGATCATTGGCGGAATAACTGCCTTAAACACAGGCGTCAACTTACTGAAAGGATCTATGAGAATGCTATTTTTTGGATCAGCTGCAGCCTTAATTACTTACATTAGTGGCACCTTAATAGGTGTAGGATTATCATAATGTTGATAAAATATATTGATATGAAAATTTAGGACGTATTGTGAAATCAACAACCCCAGAATATAGACCACGTGCAGCTGACCTTGGTATGAGTTTAGGAATTTTAGAAAGAGGCCCTCAGAATTCTATTACAGACGTCACAGATGTTCGAGTAGGGCATAAAACGATCATATCTGGTGAAGGCCAGCTACGACCAGGTCAAGGGCCTATAAGGACTGGAATCACAACTATCCTCCCCCACTCAGGAAATTTATTTAGAGAAAAAGTTCCTGCCAGTGCACATGCATTAAATGGATTTGGCAAATCCATAGGAATTATGCAAATCATGGAACTTGGGAGATTAGAAAGTCCAATATCTTTAACCAATACGTTAAATGTATGGTCAATTGCTGATGCTATGGTCAATCATTTATCGGACTTAAACCCTGGAATCAGATCGTTTAATCCCCTAGTTTTAGAATGTAATGACGGATTTTTAAATGACGTTATAGGTAAACATGTTAAAAATGTTGATTTGATGGACTCTATTAATCAAGCAACCTCCCCTAACATACAAGAAGGTAATGTTGGTGCAGGAACAGGAATGACAGGATTTGGCTGGAAAGGAGGAATAGGGACTGCGTCACGAATTTGTGAATCTCTCTTAGGAATTTATACTATAGGAGTACTAACATTGTGCAATATGGGAGACCCTTCAGACCTCAGAATGTCAGGAATCCCTATTGGAGAACACTTGAAGCCTCCCGGTGTTTCTGATGAAACTGGAGGATCTATTTGTTTCATTATAGCTACAGATGCTCCAGTAACTGCTAGACAATTAAACCGAATGGCAAAAAGAGCCCCTATTGGATTGGCTAGATCTGGAGGTATAATTAGTCATGGAAGCGGTTCATTAGCATTAGCTTTTTCTACATCACAAGAAAGACCTCAAATTGATGATGCCCATTTAGCTTCTATATTTAGAGGAGTTGTTGAGGCCACTGAAGAATCAATCATAAATTCTATTTTACGTGCCGAAACGTTAGAAGGAAGAGATGGCAATGTTAGAAGATCTATCCCAATAGAACAATTAAAAAAGATACTTGAAAGATATAGAAAAAATATATCAGAAGATTATCAATAAAAATTCAAATCTATATATTTGGATTAAATCCTAGCAAAAAATCATAGTTGGTAAAAAAATAGCAGATCTACTCTCGTAATTATTAATGAGGAGTCGTTTAGTTACACTTACTATGTTAAAATTATCGAGTTTCGCATTTTTGTACAATAATTAGGAAATTTTAAATGGACGATTTAAATCTTACGGTAGAGAAAAGAGAAGTATTAGGTAAAAAAGTATCCAATCTACGAAAAATTGGGATAACACCATTACATCTTTATGGAAGTGGGATTGACGCACAATATCTTCAATGTAACACAGTTAAACTATCAAAAATAATATCTCAAGCAGGTACTAATATACCTGTAAAAATCATAGTGGAAGGAAGCAAAGAAGACAATTTATGCTTTATACGAGAAATTCAATATCATCCTGTAACAGACACATTAATACATGTCGATTTCTTTAAAGTTGATGTTAAAAAATCTGTTAGGGCTGAAGTCCCAATACTCCTAGAGGGCACATCTCCTGCCGTACGAAGTGCTGGCGGAACTTTATTACAACCATTACAAAGCGTGACAGTTGAGGCATTACCCCTAAATATTCCCGCGTCTTTGACACTTAATGCCGAATTATTAATTGATTTCGAGATAAAACTATACGTCAATGACATAGCTATCGATGACTCAGTTCAAATAATAAATGACTCGGAAGAATTAGTAGCCAGCGTAGTAGCCCCAAGAGTAGAACGGGAAGGCTATGCAGAAGATAATGAAGGTACAGAGGTTACCGGAGATGCTGATTCTGAAAGTGGGCAGTCTGATGAAGCAAATAACACTGAGGAATAAATTACTTACTGAAAATTAGTATTTATTAAATAATTCTCCCCACTTTGTTTGCATTGCTTTACTAATACGCTTTTTCCCGATCACATTAAGCCAATACTGATTATGATAAAGATTGGAGGCAATATATGCTAATGGTGTTAACCAAGACCTGAGCAAAATTTTTTCTAATGGCTTGAGAGGGCCCCAATATATTAATTTTTGTCCTTTACTAGCAAAAGTGTTGCCAACATCAAAATTCCAGTTAATTTTTTTTATATCTTCACCTAAGACATCAATATCTTCAATTTTTCCACATCCTAACCCAGATTCATGTGCAATTCGTATAAACGGTATTTTCATTGGATCAAAGCCCATCATATGTGCCGATACAGCATCAACAGCAACCTGATCCCCTCCAGCAATAATTATATTTTTTTCATGCCACGACATAGCTCTTGGGCCTGAACCTGATCCTGCAAATGTACCATCAGTTACAGCAAAAATACCTGGATGTATTTGCTTTTGAATCCTCAATAAATCAACTAATGTTTCATGTATAACAGAATGAGTCCAGTGTCTTTGAAAATTTAATAATCCCCCAAATGCATTCTTCATAGCACCAGTTATTGTGGTAAAAACATGCGTTTTCATAGTAGGTAGGTGAATTATATTTTTGTTAACTAAAATTTCAGGGATATAAATACCCTTTTCATAAATCTTATTTAAAACTAGTAAGTCATCTATACCTTTAAACGGAATCCATTTCATGTCTTCCAAATGTACACTTTTAAGATTATGCATTTCTTGGACTGATTTATGTTTGTTATTTAATTCTCCTTCCCTGGAATCAACAACAACTGTTCCATTATGAGCAGGTATTATTTTATTATACCCAGCATTTTTTAATGTAGAAATAACTCCATCTAGTTGCCAAGGAGAAGTAGAACAAGCCGGATAGTAATGTTGCCATGAAGTATTAATTTTCAAGACCGTATCAATAGACGAATCTAAATAAAGCTGATAATTCGCTAATTCCATAGCTTTTTCAATATCATTTAAAATAGTATCAGGAGACGTGCTAATAACAGCAACTTTAGGCTTTGAAATATTATTCACCTTACAAAAATTTCTAGGAATCTAGATAATCTTTAAGTTTTTTAGATCTATTAGGGTGCCTTAACTTTCTTAAAGCTTTTGCTTCTATCTGACGAATTCTTTCCCTTGTTACCCCAAAATCCTTTCCTACTTCTTCCAAAGTTCTACTTCGACCATCTTCCAAACCAAACCTCAATTCCAAAACTCTTGCTTCTCTCTCATTTAAAGTATGTAAAACATCCGTTACTTGTTCTCTCAAAAGTTGGTATGAAGCAGCTTCAACTGGCGCCAAAGCTGTGGTATCAGGAATAAAATCTCCTAAGTGACTATCTTCTTCTTCTCCAATAGGGGTTTCAAGAGAAACAGGTTCTTGTGAAATCTTTAATATTTCCCTAACTTTATCTGGGGATATTTCCATCTCTTCGGCTATTTCTTCACTGGTTGGTTCTCTTCCATATTCTTGAACTAATCGGCGGGTAACACGCAACAGCTTATTAATAGTTTCGACCATATGTACAGGAATTCTAATGGTTCTAGCTTGGTCCGCAATTGCTCTAGTGATAGCTTGCCTAATCCACCAAGTAGCATATGTGCTAAATTTAAATCCCTTCCTGTAATCAAATTTTTCAACTGCTCTTATAAGTCCTATATTGCCTTCTTGAATCAAATCTAAAAGTGACATACCTCGGCCAATATATTTTTTAGCAACACTAACTACAAGTCTCAAATTCGCTTCTGATAAATGTTGTTGAGCTTCATCTCCACCATCTTTAATTCTTTCAATTGCTTGCCTGAACAATAACTCATATGGTTGCATTAATTCATCTAGATCATCTGAATCAGAGACATCTCTAACCTCAGATAATGTTAGATTTTTATTTAAAACTTTAAAAATATCGTCTGGCATAAGTCTAGTGTTAATTGAAGCCTGCTTTATCATCTCTTTAAGATCTTCCATTGGTGGCGGATCTTGATCAATTAACTCTGAATAAATAGCTGAAATTTGTTCAAGGATCTCATCTTGAAATATTCCATCAACAGCTGCACGTATATCAGGATTAGCCATCAAGTCAGCAAGAGTCCCGTCAAATGGGACTTCTTTTGCGACTAGTAAAGCTTTTATGATATTTTCACTATCTCCAATAACCTCAAGCATACGGGCAAAAATATCACGCGACTTTGGAAACACTTGGTCGGCTTGAGAATCAGCTTCACTTAGTCTCTCAACATACCTTTTAGCCTCAAATTTCCTTGCTAAGTCTTGCTCTTGGGCTGCTTTTAATAAGTCAACACGACCTATCTCTCGTAAATACATCCGAACAGGATCATCAATTACCTCACTAACACCTATTTCTTTTTCCCATTCTTTAACTGCCTTCGCTTTTAGGTCTTCTAAGGATGGAGTTGGTTCTTCCACGTCCCCGTCATCATCATTATTATTTTCCATACCAAGTTCCATAACTGAATCGTCGTCGTCGTCATCATCATCTTCAGTTATTTCGTCATTATCATCTTCATTATTATTATTATTATTATTATTATCTTCTAATATATATCGATCTTCTTTGGTAGGATTATTGTTTAATGCTTCCCCAATTAAATCTGAATCTCCACCCAAGTTCTGAATTCCGTCAGTTGACATCCTGTCTCCTTATTTTGTAATACAATCAACACTAACACTATTTATTCATTTTCGCATTTATATAACTTATTTCATTTTAGCAAATATGTTATTGATATGTATCTAAAATATCTTTATCTAAATTCATCAACATTTCTTGAACTTCTTTATCAATAATCGCTGGATCTTCCATAGAATTGGCTACCGTAGACCTTCTATTCATCAAAAATCTTCTTTTTATAAGTCTTATATACTCATCTAGACTTTGAATCAGTTCACTATTAGTCATTTCGGGGAAATTGTGCAACACAGCATTGTCATACTCAATTTTCAAATAATCTTCTAATAAACTCCCAAATGCATCCTTTGATTCCAAGTCAGAATCTAACCAAATCCTATATAGCTGCCTAGATTCTTCTTTATTAAAATATTGGTCTTCTAAATCTGATTCTGTAAATGTGTTTTTCAAATTAGAATTTTTAAATAATAATGATAAAATTTTTTCGTCTAATATGTTTTCTTCATTTCTTCTAACATTTTTGTTTTTGTTTGTTTTTATGGGAGCAGAAAGATTTCTAGGTATATTCGCGACCTCAAGCTTAATTACATCAACATCTATACTTAATTTTTCAGAAATATCATAAAGGTATTTCTCTTTATCTAGCGTATCCATAGCGTTCAAAATTGGAGCTAATACACTAAGAACCCTAGTTTTGCCTCCAGGAGAATTAATGTCATATTTCGCAAAAACAACGGTTGTTAGATAATCAAATATTGGTGTGGCCGATGTGATCACCTCATCCCACTTCGAGTCAGAATTTCTAATAAATTCATCCGGGTCTTTGCTTTCCGGTAAAGACAATACTTTTAATTCAATAGGTGCATCTGTAAAAACTGACTTTTGTTTTGTGTCTCTGCCATCAAACACTCTCCAAGAAGCTTCCAAACTCCTTAATGTAGCTTCTTGACCCGCAAGATCTTGATCTAATGCCAATACGAATGATTTAGCTAATCTTTTCAGTTGATTAACCTGCATAATTGTAAGCGCAGTTCCCATCGAGGCCACAACATTCTTATGCCCATATTCATGTGCTGTAATAACATCCATATATCCTTCAACTATCACTCCTGTATCCGATGATCTGATTGAATCATTCGCTAAATGTAATCCATAAACAAGACTTTGTTTGTCAAATATACTTGTTGCAGGAGTATTAATATATTTAGGGGGAGACCCATCTAAAGTTCTAGCGCCAAATCCACACACCCTTCCTTTAGTGTCATGAATCGGAAACATTAGTCTCCCCCCAAAAAAATCTCGTACCCTCCCATTTGCAGAAATAGCTAAAAGTCCACATTTGATAGCCTGATCAAAATCTATTTCATGGAATGCTAAGTGGGTTTTTAATGCATCTATAGATTTTGGGCTGTATCCCAAAGAAAACATATCTACAGATTCATCCTTTATACCTCTTAAATTTATATAATCTCTAGCCAATATCGCTTCATCAGTAAACAAAGCTTCTTGGAAAAATTTCAAAGCTATATCGTTAATATCGTATAAAAGAGTTTTTGTAGAAGATTGTGAATCAATGGAAACATCTACTCCAGCTTTAAAAGCTAATAATCGCAAAGCTTCAACAAAATCCACATTTTCAGATTTCATTACAAAACTAAACACATCACCGCCTGTAGAACATTGGCCAAAACAATGCCAAGTTTGTCTAACTGGATCAACTATAAAGGAAGGAGTTTTTTCATTATGAAATGGGCAATTTGCTTTATAATTACGTCCTGATTTTTTCAGTTGTACCGTTTCAGATATAATGTCTGTAAGGTCAATTTTTGACTTTATTTCTTCTGTATCAGCCATGTTCTAACTCATACCACCTACATATCAATTTCCGAATTATCATAACTATATTTAGAAACTTTAAATATTAAATCTTTAATACCATTTATATGCCATTCGACATGATCAATGTGTGTATACATATCTGTTAAAGAATTAGCTATCGATTCCCAATCTTCACACTCATCTATTAATTTTTGCATCTCTTCAGTCAATGCAAGGTGTGAATTCCAGATATCCCCTAAACTAATTGCTAAATTAGCTACTTCATCATTCATATCAATAGGCAATCCCATTTCTTGAAATTTCACCAAAATTTTATGAGCCATCACAGACTTTTGCCTAGCCTGTAATAAATTCGGTTGTATGTGAAGTTGATCATTAGATTCAGACATAATTTCCCCTTTAGTTATGAGCCTGATCAATCATTCCATAATGTGTTATGTAAGAAACCCATGTCTCTCTAATGGTCTCTAGGGATTCTTTTTGTGAAATTTCCCCCATACTATTTATAAATTCAAAAATCCTTTTCCAAATATCATCAACTTCTTTTTTCCAATGAGCATATTCAGGGCTATGGGCATCCCTTTGCATCGCCTCTAAGTGTTCCAAAACTTGAACAACACTATTAGACACTAATCTTTGAAAAAATCTGTCTGAGGAATTGGATGAATTCATTCGGTGATTATATCAGGGTATTAAATTATTATCTTTCTAAGTTAATAAATCTAATGATCTCTATTAAACACTTTTGAAATTCCGGGAGACAATTGTTCTGCAATCATAATTGAATATTGGTCTGTCATACCGGATATATAATCTACTATTGCATTATCAGGAGTTTCACTACGTAATTTGTATTCTTTAGGTATTTTATCTTTATTAGTTGTGTAGTATTGGAATAATAAATTTATTATCCCTCTAGCAGTCTTTCCTTCTAAACTATCATCTTCTGGAAGATAAACATTCTGAAACATATATTCTCTAAGTACATTGACGGCATTTCTAACATTTTTACTCATTGTTACAATTGGCAATCCATCAAAATCAGTAAAGCCTGTACAATCCCACGAATTAGACACAATATCTGACACCATCGTATTTATTCTTTCAGAATGGCGTCCACCTAACACAGAATTCACTTCGTCTGGAAGGTCAGCTTCTTTAAGGACTCCAGCTCTTACTGCATCTGCTAAATCATGGTTCAAATAAGCTTCTGCATCAGATATGCGAACAGCTTGTGCTTCTAAGCTTAATCCAATCTCATTTACATCATAAAGGAAATCTCCTCTAGGTTTAGAATGATGTAATATTCCGTGTCGGACTTCCCATGTTAGGTTTAACCCTGCCCCTTCTTTCTCTAATCTCTCAAATATCCGAACACTTTGTCTATTATGACGAAAGCCTTCCGGAACAAGTTTACCCAACTCGTCTTCGCCTATATGACCAAATGGAGTATGTCCAACATCATGTCCCAGAGCTATAGCTTCTGTTAAATCCTCATTAAGATTAAGAGCCCTAGATATTGTTCTAGCAATCTGAGCTACTTCTAGGGTATGCGTGAGTCTTGTAACGTAATGGTCTCCCTTTGGAGCAATAAATACTTGTGTCTTATGTTTAATTCTTCTAAAAGCTTTCGAATGTATTATGCGATCTCGGTCTCTTTGGAAATCTGTTCTAAAATCACATTTTGGTTCTTGACGATCACGTCCCTTAGTATTAATAGCTTTTAAAGCAAATGGAGACAAAGAATTTTCTAATTCTTCTAACCTTTTCCTAACCCCTAATTCGCCATCAAACATATATTTTTATCTGTGGTGTCCGTATTTAGCTAATAAAGCATCTTTTAATCTTTCTGGAGAAAAATCTTGAGCTATACATACGTCTATTAATTCCTTTTCGCCTGCTTCAACTTTAGCAATCGCTGCGTCTAAATCAGAAGCAACCTCAGACGGGATACTAATAACTCCATGTTTATCTCCTAAAAGTATGTCTCCTGGATTGACAACAAGGCCACCTACAGTAACTGGTATATTAGCCTCAACAAGATGAACATGAGCCCTAGAAACCAATTCTGTACTAGCGAAAGCATTAAACCCATGTTTTTGCATATCGTCTAAATCTCTGACCCCACCATCCGTGACAACCCCAACACAATTTAAAGAACTAAATACCACTGCTTGAACTTCTCCCCAAAATGACCCTATCACATCAGGATAATCTAGATCCTGCATAACTATTACTCTTGGACCAGGTATTTTAAGAACTTCGTCTACAAATTCAACTCTAGAAAATGTAGATTGTTCTGTGGGGGCTTTAGAAGCTCTAATTGTAGCTGTTACAGCATGACCTGCCATACCTCCCATATTTGGGAACATACTTTTAATATTCGGTAACATAAACCCATCAGTTTTAGTTCTAATATTCATTCCCTCTATCGCGTTAGAAACTGCACATGTTTGCATTTCACTAATTTTTTGCATTTGGGCTTCTGTAACTCCAGACATTTGACACTCCTCAACTCTAAAATTTGAACTAATCTGAACATCTTAGGATATTATTGGCAACTTGACCATATCTAATGCAAGTCTATAATTAAAATTCCATTGACATAATTGTATAAATAACTTTAATAAAATTGACGGTACACGTCAAAAGGAGACAGGATGACTAAAGGAAATGTAGGATTTATAGGACTAGGAATTATGGGTAAACCAATGGCCCGAAATTTAATCAAAGCTGGTTACAATGTATCTGTTTTTGATTCAAAAGCTGCTTCTATAAACGAACTAGTCCAAGATGGAGCAACAGCTGGCACATCTGCATCTGATGTAGCTTCTAAGTCGTCTGTGACAATAATAATGGTTCAAGACTCCCCACAATCTGAAAAAGCAGTCTTGGGAACTAACGGGATATTAGAAGGAGCTTCGCAAGGAGATACTGTAATTGATATGAGTTCGATTGCTCCAGGATCTTCACAAAAAATAGCCCTTCTATGTGAAAAATCCGGAATCGATTTTTTAGACGCTCCTGTAAGTGGAGGTGAAAGCGGAGCTGTTGAAGGTACTTTAGCTGTAATGGCCGGAGGCAAAAAAGAAATATTTGACGCTCATTTTGAAATGTTATCTTCGATGGCAGGAAGTATAGTTCTTTGTGGCGGTTACGGAGCAGGAAATACTACAAAATTAGCAAATCAAATTATCGTAGCAGGAAATATAGCTGCACTAGGAGAAGCTCTCACCTTAGCTAAAAAATCTGGGATCGATCCTAAAACCGTGTTTGAGGCAATAAAAGGTGGGTTAGCAGGTAGTAACGTTATGAATACAAAAGGACCTATGATGCTAGAAGGTAATTTTGATCCAGGATTCCGAATCAATTTGCATCAAAAAGACTTACACAATGCAATACTTACAGGAAGAGAGGTAGGGGTTCCTTTAGTGATCACAAGTTTAGTACAACAAATCATAGGATCATTAATTAATGACGAGAAAGGAGACCTAGACCATTCAGCAATATCTAACTTCATGGAGGATATGGCTGGTGTAACTATATCAGGAAAGTAATAATGCAAAATAAAACATGTTTTATTGAAACCCCTAAAGAATATAGTTTTACTAAAACATGTAACTTTGCTTTTTCACCTGAAGGAATATCTCCAAATGGAAATTTTTCAACAACTTATTACGACTCAATAACATACAAAAAAGTTATTGAGTCTAATAACAGATTGTTTTTATCAGAAGTTACTGATACTGAAAATAATTCTTTAAAAGTCACAGTTACTGGTGAGAATTTATCTGACAAAGATGTGGCAACAGTAACCAACACTTTATCCAGAATATTAGGCATCACCCAAAACCCCAATTTATTTTATAAAACCCATCAATCAGACCCTATTATAGGACCCCTAATCAGTAAATATTACGGACTCCATATCCCCCAATCAAATTCAGTGTTCGAAGGACTAGTCACTGCAATAGTAGGTCAACAAATCAGTACAAGTGTTGCAAAGATGCTTCGCAGTTTACTAATAGAAAAATATGGCGAATCCCTAACAATAAATGGTAATAAATTCTACGTATTCCCTACCCCAGAAAAAATAATGTCCGTGGGTATAGAAGAGTTGCACGCAAACAAATTCAGTCGCCGAAAAGCAGAATACATATGTGGCATAGCAACCTCTATATGCACAAATGAACTTGATATAGACAAACTATCTACCTCATCCTACGAAATAGCAATGAAAAATTTAATATCCCTAAGAGGTGTAGGTATTTGGACTGCTCAATGGCTATTAATAGGTTCTTTAGGATTCGAAGACGGATTTCCATCTGGAGATTTAGCATTGCAGAAAATAATAACGGAAAAATTGGAAAGAAAATCTATAATGTCAGATGATCAGATTTTGGACTATTCAAATATATGGTCTCCTTATAGAAGTTGGGCAACAGTATATCTATTTGCAGATATCAGAAATACACTATAGTCCCTAGCAATAAATCATATATTATCAACTCAAAAATTTCATAATAGCTGATATAACTTCAGTTGGATTCTCCTGTTGTACCCAATGACCAGCATGATCAATAAATTCGATTGGAATTTCTTGATCAGCAATTTCATACTGCATAGCACTTAAGGCACCTGGTATTTGATATGGTCCCCAATCTTGCTTCCCAGCAATAAAAAGAGCAGGGATCTGTATTTTAGAACCCAAAAAAGAATTCAACTCTTTTTTGTTACCAGAACTAACTGACGCGCGATACCAATTTAATCCTCCTTGAAATCCTGTGCGACTATATTCTGTTTCATATACGGTTAAATCTTCTTCATTTAACCACTGACATGAATTGTTATAAGAATTAGAAGGCATTACTTTTGAAACAGTCTCTGGCATATTTTCATTCAAATCCATAATGTAATAAGTCGGCATTTTTTCTAATTCTGACGCAGTCCAATATTTAAGTCTAAAAGGATTGTTTTGAGCCCAGTCTGCACTTTTATTATAATAATAAGCTCTAATAAAAGACCTTAAACCTATATCTGATCTCATTAAATCATCGTTAGCCTGGATCGTCCGATAGTAATCTCGATAATGTTTCCTCGGCCTATAAAGATTTGCTAAATCTTTACCAATATCACTAGAATTTTTTTCTGATGACATATTACTAATAATCGGCACTTCTAATGTCCCTGTAAATGGAGCGCTCATCATAATTACAGATTTGTATATATTTGGGTATATCAAAGAAGACCATGCTGCAACAGCTGATCCGGCGTCGTGTCCAATAATGCATTCTACAGTTTCATAACCTAAAGCATTTACTAAATCGAAAATGTCTTTTGTGAGATTTTTATGGCTATAAGAAGAGAGATCCCCAGTATACGAATTATCCCATCCTGTGGTTTTACCAAATCCTCGCTGATCTGGTGCTACAACATGAAATCCTTGTTCAGCTAAGGAAGGAATAAGATATCTCCAACTAAATCCTAACTCCGGAAACCCATGCAATAAAACCAATAAAGGATTATTAGGGTCTTCAAAACCTGCCTCTAAAAAATGAATGTCTAACCCATTAACATTTTTACAAACAGAAGACCGGTAATTTGCAGACATTTACATTAAATTACTTTTTCTTTTTATTTACAGATTTGTCAGAAGATTTCTTTTCCTCTTCTGGGGAATCGTCTTCTATTTCAAATTCTTTTGCACAATACAAGGAAGAAACACTATCTCCTGCCTTGGGATCAAATATCTTAACTCCTTGAGAAATGCGACCCTTAGTCTTTTTAACTTCCCTAAGGTCTATTCTTATAATCTGTGCCTTTTCTGAAACAATATATACTTCCTTAGCATCATCTACGATTTGTGCATCTGCAACAGGTCCTGTATTTTTAGTCAAATGCATAGCCCTCAAACCTAATCCTGCTCTGCCTTGCCTTCTATAACCATAGCCGTCACCTGAAGCGGGCCCCAATCGATTAATTTTACCTTTCCCTAATTTACTAATAACCATTAGGCGACTATCATCATTTCCGACATCCATTGCAACAACTCTATCTCCTGTCCTTAATGACATACCTTTAACTCCACCTGCAGCCCGTCTTCTTATAGGTAAATCATTAACTGAGAACCTTATACCCATACCTTGTTCAGATATAAACATTATGTCGTCGTCATCTTTAGCCAATTTAACTGAAACTAATTCATCGTCATCTTTTAGATTCATAATAATTAATCCAGAGGGACGAATTTTTTCTACATCACTTAGATGTATTCTCTTAACTCGACCTTTACGTGTTCCCAATACTAAATATTGAAATTCTGCATATTGTTTCTTACCAACACCGATTAAAGCACTAATAGCTTCCGTATCCCATACGTTTACTATGTTTGCTACAGGTACTCCCCTTGTATTCCTGCTAATATCTGCTCGTAATTCATAACCAACTTTAGACAAAACTCGACCCTTATTCGTAAAAAACATTAATTTGTCATGAGTATCAACAACTAATAAATCTTTAATAGGGTCCCCATCTTTCGTATTCATACCGGAAACGCCTTTCCCGCCCCTGTGCTGCCTTCGGAAAGAATCTGATGGGATTCTCTTCACATATCCACCTTGACTATAAGTAATTACAATTTGCTCATGTGCCTCTAATTCTTCACGACTCAGATCCCAATCCGCTAAACTTATTTGTGTTCTTCGTTTATCCGCAACTTTAGTTTTTAATTCATCCGTCTCTTCTTTAACAACAGCCCTAATTTTATCTTCATCCGCCAACAAATCTTTCAGCTCTTTAATAATCTTTTGTAAATCTTGATATTCATTTTCTAATTTTTCAATTTCTAATGCGGCTAAACGACGTAATTGCATATCCAATATAGCCTGAGCTTGAGGTTGATCTAACTTAAACTTGGACATTAACTCTGTCCTAGCTGACTCAACATCATCCGAGCTTCTGATCAAAGCAATCACTTCATCAAGATTTTGAATAGCTATTCTCAGTCCAGCCAAAATATGTGCCCTGTCTTCAGCTTTTCTAAGCTCAAACTCTGTTCTTCTTCTAATAACCTGCTGCCGAAACTTAATGTACTGCTGGATAGCAGTTTTCAAAGTTACAAGAGCCGGCTTTCCATCAATCAACGCAAGCATATTTGCAGAAAAAGAAGACTGGAGCGCTGTTTGTTTGTACAAGTTATTTAAAATAACCTGAGGTTGCACCCCATTGCGTAATTCATAAACAATTCTCATTCCATCTCGGTCAGATTCATCCCTGATCTCAGATATACCTTCTATTCTCTTATTCTTAACTAACAATGCCGTTTTTGCTATCAATTCCGACTTATTGACTTGATAAGGCAATTCCGTAACGATAATTCGAAATCTACGCCCAGAAGAAGAACTTTCTTCAACTTCTGCAACCGCCCTAACAATAATCTGACCCTTTCCAGTTGTATAAGCATTTCGAATACCCTCTCTTCCCATAATAGTTCCACCTGTGGGAAAATCAGGACCTTTAACATATTTAATTAAATCTTCTGATGTTAAATCAGGATCATCAATGACTGCATTAATTGCATTACAAACTTCCCTAAGATTATGAGGTGGGATATTAGTTGCCATACCAACTGCAATACCAGACGCACCATTAACTAATAGGTTAGGAAGTCTCGCAGGAAGAACAGACGGCTCCCTCAAAGTATCGTCAAAATTGGATGTCCAATCAACAGTGTCTTGATCTAAGTTAGATAACATCTCATCAGCAACGCTGCTAAGACGAGCCTCAGTGTATCTCATAGCAGCCGCAGGATCATTATCAATACTTCCAAAGTTTCCTTGCCCATCAACTAGAGGCATCCTAACTGTAAAATCTTGAGCCAATCTAACCATAGCCGCATAAACAGCCCCATCTCCATGCGGATGCCACTTACCTAAAACTTCTCCGACCAACCTAGCACTTTTCTTATATGATGAATTCGATCTCATCCCTAGATCATTCATGGCGAATAAAATACGCCGCTGCACAGGTTTAAGTCCATCTCTAACATCTGGCAATGCCCTAGACACTATTACGCTCATTGCATAATCCAGATAAGAGTCTCTCATTTCTTCTACTAATTGAGTTGGTTCTATAAACCCAAAATCTGTCTTATTCGTTGTCATAAATTCTCCTATTCTTATAATCGCCTAGGGATTTTAGTGAAAATTAAGTCTCTCATAACATCACTTAAATTTTTATGTTTGCCCTATACCAAACCATCATTTTAAAAGCTTTTAAAAGCTAGCTGATTCATGACTGGATTATACCACAAAAAGTAGTGGTTTATACCCATTTAAATGGACTATATTGTGGATTTAGCCTTTTCAACTAAAATGTTAAATAACTTGTCAAAATGGGGAGGCATTTCCCCACGTCTTTGAGGCAAAAATTGAACACCTAAAACCCAATCATGTACAGGGCTCTCCACCGCCTCAATAATTCCATCATCTAACCCCCAAGCAGTAGACATTAATTTTTGTGCCTTGCTAGACTCTCTAATGCATTTTCTGTGATTACTATTTACCCTAACAAATCCCCCAGACCCCAAAGTCATAGATAACCTTGAGCCAGGTGAAATGAATATTCTATGATAATTAACTGATTTGTCTTCACTATCAGCATAATGATCATTTTCTATAGAAATATCAGAAATCGAACCCCCAAATGAAACATTTAAAATATGCATTCCACTGCCAATCCCCAATATCGGGATTTCTTTTTCTAATGCCACACTTAATAAATCGCACTTTTTTTGCTCACTGTTAGAATCGTTAAAATCATCCGGCAAAAGAAGTGCATTTATTTTCTCAATTTCATCTGATGCAGAAATAATTTCTTCCGAATCAATAATTTGAACAACGGCGTTAAGCTTTAATAACATATCTTTATAAGCTGATATATCAAAATTTTGTGCCCTTGCAATTCCTATAGTTGGATTATCTGGTTTCATTTTTCAGGTCTCTACTAATATTAATGATAATTAGGTTTTCTCTTTTCTCTAAACGACATAAGGAATTCTTTGTGAGCATCTGTTTTCGCAGCTTCATTAAAAATGACCATCTCATTTTCCATTACTTGGCTCGTATCGTCTAAGAATTGATGGTCGCGCATCATTTTTTTTATTTCACCAAGCTGCCATTCAGGATTAAATGCTATTTGAGAAGCTAATTCTATTGATTTATCCAACATAACATCATCAGGATATACATAATTAACTAAACCTGAACTCAAGGCTTCTTTAGAATCAATCATCTTGCCTGTAAGCATGAATTCCATCGCTTTCCCATGACCAACAGCTTGAATAAGCAAATGGCTACTTGCGTACTCTGGCACAAGGCCAATATAAGCAAATCTAAAAGAAGCTTTAGCACTTTCTGACATAATTCTAATATCACAACTCAATGGCATAGTTATGCCTAATCCAACAGAGACTCCATTCAAGGCACATATAACGGGTTTCGAATACTTAATAAAGTCGGGCCATTTTGGCAAGAAAGAATCAACAGGAGATCCTCTAAATTCTCGATTTTCAAAATCACTTATATCTGCACCTGCACTATACGCACGGCCAGATCCAGTAATAACTATAGCCCCTATCGTGGAATCGTCATTAAAACTCTCAATTTGATCACGCAATTCTTTATGCATAGTCTGATTCATTGCATTTAAATGATCTGGTCTATTTAGTGTGATAATTCCTACTCTATCCTTCCTATCAACTAAAATAGTCTCAAATTTAGAACTACTCATAATCCCCTTCTTTTTATTTAAAGTATACCCAAGCTCAATTTTATATTATTATCAATACTCTTACATGCGATATAAATTTGTCACAATATCTTATCTTTTTTAAATGGTGATATAAATGAAAATTACTAACATAAAAGCTATATATCCTAAATATAAGGCAATCCCACCATCTTGGAGAACTCACTTATGGCAAATAGTAGTCAAGATTGAAACAGATATAGGAATTGTTGGATATGGCTATGGTGGCGGAGGGAAAGCTTCTGTAGAAGTAATAAATCATCATTTTTCTGAAATACTAGTAAATCAAAATGTAAATACTGTCGACGATATCAGTAAAATCTGGGATCAAATGTATTTTGAATCTATTCCATATGGGAGAAAAGGTATAGCTATCATGGCAATGAGTGGAATTGATTTAGCTTTGTGGGACTTATTAGGAAAAGCCGAAAAGGTCCCCGTATATCAATTAATAGGTAAACGTAATAAAGATAAGGTTCGCTCATATGCAACTGGAACAGACCCAAATTGGTATGCAGAAATGGGATTTACAGCACATAAATTCCCTCATCGATGGCATTCCGACCAAGATTATGACAGCGCAATATCACAGTCAAAAATCGTACGTGAAATATTCGGGCCTGACGCTTTAATAATGATCGACACATACATGACATGGGATACTGAAGTAACCAAAAGTATGTCTCAACATTTAAAAGATTTCGGGATTTACTGGTTTGAGGATGTCCTAACGCCCGATGATCTTAACGAACAATCTATGCTTAAAGAGTCAGCAAAACCAACGCTGATCTCCGGAGGAGAACATGAATTCACTCATCATGGATTTAAAGATATTTTAGATACTAATGCACTTGATCTATGGCAACCTGATATTACATGGTGTGGCGGCATTACAGCGATGATGAAAATTCTAGATTTAGCAAATAGTGCAAATATCCCCGTAGTTCCACATCGAGGTGGAGAAATATGGGGTCTGCATTTAATTGTTTCTTCTTCATGTGATGATTTAGCAGAAGTACTACCAGGAACTCGAGACGGGATAAAAGATAACCTGTGGATTGGAGAGCCAAATACAGAAAACGGATTTATATC
>JBJLGX010000023.1:0-32445 GCA_045564655.1 Dehalococcoidia bacterium | reverse complement strand
TTTGAGTTATGAGCAAAGACAAAAAATAGCACTCGGAGTTACTGATGTTCATTGTGGTATTTCTGCTGCACCTAGAAATTTTGTTCACACAGAATTTCTCGAATTAGATGAAACAGGCTCTTTCCCTGATGATAGAGGAAGAGGGGTTAAATCTTTTAACACCAAGTATTATATTGCCGGAAGAAATAGGGGCGGAAGAACTGATGACACTATTGCTCAAATACTTAATGGAATGCTGGAAATGTTTTGTGACATAACTGGAGTAGATTCCAATGAAGTCAGTGGAGATATTATTGAAGGAAAAGCAAGCTGGACTATGGAAGGCGGCCACATACTACCTGAACCAGGAGAAGAGCCTCCTTCATGGTATGAAGCAGATAAAGTTCTAGCTAATTAGTCAATAAATTAACTTTATAGATAAGCTACCTGGATAAACTAGGTAGCTTATTTTTATTTTATGGTTGAAAAACTGTATGGAAACAATATTTGTGCATCCATAGACAACGGTTTAGCCCCACTTTTAGGAGGCCAAAACCCTAATTTACCCATCTCTTCCCTAACTTCCATTCTTTGACTCAAACTTTCGTAAGACCATATATGAACAAATTTATTTAACTCCCCTAAATCTGTATACCAGGCTCCAATACAAGGAGAATATTTTCTCCTTTCTTCAATAAATTCAGACCAGGCATCAATAGTTTTATTTACTTCGCCAGGCTTATACATATATGTCCTCATTTCAAAAACAGGGCCTACCTTTTGCTCTCCATTAAATTCTGTAAAGGAAGTAGGAATCATAATTTCAGAGCGCTGGCCTGTAATTAAATCTCCTGCATCTGGAGGCCATATCCCATCATCCACAACTTTCTGTCTAATCTCAGCCCTTTCATTTGAATCGTTATATGGCCATATATGAAGAACTTCATTTAAAGAACCTAGTTCTGTATACCAATAACCCATCAATGGAGAATATTCGACTCTCTTCTCAATTTTTTCAGCCACTCTTTCTCCATACACACCTGCTGTACCGGGTTCAAGCTGGTAAGTCCTAAATTCATATATCAAATTATTTCTCCTATTTTTAACCACTAAACCGTTCGTCTAAATCTGTTTCACTAAAATCGGTCCATTTAGTATTTGCGGTAAGTATAACTGACCCTTTTAAATCGGCACCTGTAAAATTAGCAAGCGTAAGATCTGCATCCTCAAAATTAGATGAAGTCAGAATGGCTTTATGCAAAGTAGCCATTTGTAAACTTGCATTAGATAAGGAGCAACCTATCATACTAGCCTTAGACAAATCAGCATTATCTAAGCGCGCAAAATCCATATTTGCTGCATCTAATATAGCTTCTTTAAGTTGAGCTCCATTTAGAAGGGATTTCTCAAAAATAGCTCCATTAAGTCTAGCTCCGTTTAAGATTGCTCCTGTTAAATCAGCATTAGATAAATTTATTCTTCTCATATAAGCTACTGTGAAATCTGTTTTCCTCATGCTCCCTTCAGAAATATTAGCCCTTCTTAGATTTGCTCCTGACAAATGCGCTTCATCTAAGCATGCCTCTCCTGTAATAAATGCTCCTGACATATTTGTAGACGTCAAATCAGACCCTGAAAGATCTACACCATACATTCGAGATTCTACTAAATAACTATTGCTAATATTTGCTCCTGACATATTTGCAGATCTAAGATTAGATTCTGACAATATCATGTTAGATAAATTAGCATTAGAAAAATTAACATTAGATAAATTAGATCCTCTAAAATTACTTCCCCTAAGATCTGCATTAGAAAAATCAGCACCTGGCATTACTGCCCTATTTAAGTTTAATCCCCTCAAATCTAGCCCAGCAAAACTATCGCCAATAGCAAACCTTTGAAGCAATTCTTTTTCGGTTAATTTACCCATTAGTCTGCCTATACACTAAAACCCATCCCAAAATGATGAAAATGGTAAGACATTATCTCCATATTCTTCCTTGGCTTGAAATAATTTAACCCTCAATTCATCAATGAGCTCAGATTGAGATGAATCTTTTGAAAGGTCATTAATTTCCATAGGGTCTTTATTTAGGTCAAATAATTGTGTATGTCTTTTACCATAAATATTATATTCGATTAACTTCATTCCATTAACATTCACTGCTCGAATATATTCTTTGTATACATAATAAAAATAATCTCTAGTTGTGTCTAATTCTTCTTTCAGAACAGGGACGAGACTATGGCCCATAACTGTGTCCGGAATCTCCGCACCTGCTAGTTCACATAAAGTAGGATAAATATCAACAGTATAAGTCTTAGCTTTTGTTATCTTATTTTTAGGAATACCGGGTCCTGATAAAATCATCGGAATATGAATACTATGTTCATATAAACTCTGTTTACCCATCAATCCATGCCTACCTACAGCTAAACCATTATCTCCTGCAAAAACAATAATTGTATTATCTAACTGATCTGTTTCTCTAAGAATATCAATAACTTTTCCTACCTCAGCATCAATATGCGTAATCATTGCATAATATTCTGCCAAATGTTGACGTGTTTCAGACTCAACACGTGGAATAGTAGATATTAATTCATCTCTAACCGTAAGACTACCGTTGTCAAAAGGATGCATTTCCATAAAGCTATCGCCTATATCCATATCTTCAGCATTATACATATCCAAGAATTCCTGAGGCATAGTTCTAGGGTCATGTGGAGCCATAAAAGCTACATAAGCAAAAAATGGATTAGGCTTATCATATGAAGCTATAAATTCCCCCACTTGCGAGGCAAACAAGTCTGTAGAATGAACTCCTGAAGGAACATGGTTAGCTATTTTTTCTTCAACTAAATTATTAGGTCTATATGTTGCTGTTCTAGTGATTCTACCTTCATATTTACCTGTTGGATCAAAAGTATGTACTGGAACCATCCAGTGGTCATACATACCACCAAAATAAATATCTGATCCGTCATTGAAGTTACGAGCATATGCCGAGGTGCCATTATGCCATTTCCCACAACCCCATGACGTATAACCCGATGCTTGTAAAGTTTCCCCTAACATCACATGATCTTGGGGAATATATGAACCTGTATCTTCTAGATGAAATAGTGTACGTCCAGTCATTAACATAGCCCGACTAGGCATACACACTGCGTAATTTGTTCCTCCCATAATATAAGCATCATTAAAAGTTGTCCCGTTTTCTACCAACCAATCAAGGTTCGGAGTGTGTACGGCATCATTACCTAATGCATTAATGGTGTCAAACCTTTGGTCATCTGTGAAAAAGAAAAGAATATTTGGTTTACTCAAAATTAACTCCTAGTCTATATATAAAGTGTATGGATTTGCCCCTTACTCAAATTATATCGAGCGTTACAATATCAATGTTTTACTAATTTCCTAGCTTTTCTCCCAACCACTCTTACTTCCACATCGCAAACATCTTTTCTTAGAAAAAATATCGTCCCAATTTCCATCTAATGCAACATAATCTAAAATACACCTCAATGCTTTATTGGAATCTTTCAAATTATATTCTTGAGATATATGTTCTAGCATTTTTATAAGATCTTCTTGTATTTCAAAATTTACAGATTCTTTTAAACCGGCCATTTTTAATTCCTTGTATGCTTTTTTTCGTAAATATTTGAAATTGTACACTTTCTTGAGTATCCTAAGTTTTTACTATTAAAAATAATTAAATTATCGAAATCTTACAGAGGTAAATATATGACAACGAAACAGCCAAATATCATTTTAATAATGTCTGATGACTTGGGTTATGAAGTCCTTGGCTGTAACGGGGGAACAACTTACAAAACTCCTCGTCTCGATGAATTAGCACAAAATGGAATGAGATTTGAAAACGCTCATGTTATGCCTCTTTGTACACCGACTAGAATTTCACTAATGACAGGCAAATACAATTTTAGAAATTATATTGGTTTTGGTTTATTAAAACCTGACGAAACAACATTTGGCCACATCTTTTCAGAATCCGGATATAACACTTGTATATCAGGGAAATGGCAACTTCATTCTTATAATACCTTAGATGAAGCTCCTGAAATGCGATCTAAGGGTCAAACAATTGAAGATGCTGGGTTTGATGAATTTTGTGTATGGCATGCTCACCATACAGAAGAAAAAGGATCCAGATACAAGGATCCAATTATTTTTCAAAATGGTGAATACAGAGATGATACAGAGGGAAAATATGGGGAAGATGTATTCTGTGACTATATAATCGACTATATTGGAAGAAAAAAAGACGACGATAACCCATTCTTTGTATATTGGCCTATGGCTGCCACCCACAAACCACATGAACCTACTCCAGACAGTCCTGAATGGGATGATTTTGAACCAGGTTCAAATAAATACCGTGGTTCTAGAACATTTGATGAAGTTGAAAAAGACCAAAAAGTAGATGACGATCCTAAATTCTATAAAGATATGGTTGAATATCATGACAAAGTGATCGGTCGGTTAGTAGATTATTTAGACCAAGAAAACATTGCAGAAGACACTTTAATTATCTATTTAGGTGATAACGGAAGCCCTCACGATGTTTGCTCAATGGTACACGCTCATAACGAAATTTGTGGAGGAAAAGGAAAAACAAATGACAGGGGAACCCATGTACCTTTAATTTGTTCTATGCCAGGCACTATTAAGGCTGGTGAAGTTAAGGCTGATATGATTGAAACCACAGATTATTTACCAACAATGTTTGATGCAGCGGGGATTGAAGCGCCTAATAACTACATCTTAGACGGCAAATCATTTTATCCTCAATTAACTGGTGACAATGGAAATCCAAGAGATTGGATGTTTTTCCATTTTGAACCAATGAATCCAAGAATCATACCTGGTAAAGAAGACGTTATGGATGCAGCAATAAGATACGCACGAAATTTGAATTGGAATCTATATGAAACGGGTGAACTATACGATTTAAAATCTGATATCGATGAAGATCTTCCAATTTATGAAACAGATGACACCGCAGAGCAAGCAGCAGCTCGCGCTTCGCTAAAACCAATTTTTAATGAAATGGTCCCTTAATTATTATCTGAAATTTTTAAGATCTATCGATGCTGAATTAATACAATATCTCAAACCTGTAGTTTCTGTGCGGGCACCTAGGAAAACATGTTTTCCTAGGTGCCCGCACAGAAATCGCACATAACTTCTTACAAAAAATTGATTTAGGGAATAGAATTATCTAATGACTATTTTTTTTCAACACCTATCTTTAAATCTTCACATAAATGATAAATAAAATTTTATCTTCTATAGCAGACAAATGGTCTAGAAAAAATGGTTATAAACAAACCTTATGGATTGCATATCCTCTAATTCTTAGTACAAGTGCATTTACTATCCAGGTTTTTATAGATCGAATGTTTTTATCTTGGTACTCCCCAGAAGCTCTAGCAGCGGCCTTGCCAACTGCGATCCTGAGCTTTAACATAGTGAGTTTTTTTATGGGCACCTCTCAATATGTAGGAACATTTGTTGCTCAATATATGGGAGCAAAATCTCCAGAAAAAATCGGAAACATTCTTTGGCAGGGTATATATTTTTCGTCCCTGGGTGGAGTAATACTTTTCATTCTATCTTTCATGGGAGAACCAATTTTTAATTTTATTGGACATGACCCACTTGTTAAAGAACAACAAATTAGTTATTGGAAATTTTTAGCAATATCAGGGATATTTCAAATCCAACTAGGAGCTTTAACTTCATTTTTTAATGGTAGAGGAAAAACATACCCTGTTATGTGGTCAAGTTTTGCTTCTACTTTTGTAAATATTTGTCTTAACTATTGCTTAATATTTGGAAATTTTGGATTCCCTGAAATGGGAATTCAAGGTGCCGGTCTATCAACATTAATTGCTACATTTACCAATGTAAGCATCTTATCAATATTGATATTCACTTCAAAAAACAATCAAAATTTCAATGTTAGGTCTGCTTATCATTTTAATTACAAGCGATTTAAACGATTAGTAAATTTTGGAATGCCTAACGGGTTTACTTTCTTCTTAAATATCACTGTTTTTACAGTATTTGTTCTATTAGTAGGAAGAATCGGGATTATTGAATTAGCTGCTGCTAACATTGCAATGAACATTTCAATGTTAGCTTTTATGCCAATGGTAGGGTTAGGAATATCTGTAATGGTACAAGTTGGCCAGTCTATTGGAGCCAACAATCCAGAATTAGCTAAGCGAGCAACCTATAGCGGACTTCAAATTTCGTTCATGTACCTTTCATTTTTAGGGGCTTTCTATTTGTTTTTACCTCAGATTCTTATATATCCCTATGAAGTAAACGCATCATCTTCCGATTTTGATCAAATCTCAGAGATGACTAAAATGATTTTGAGATTCATAACCTTTTGGGGGTTCTTTGATGCTCTAGGAATTATTATTTCGGCGGGATTAAAAGGTGCTGGTGACACACGATTTATCATGATAGCAGTTGGAGTAATCGGTACCTGTGTCGCAGTAATTCCAATGTTTATAGTTGTAGAAATCCTATCATTGGGAATTTACAGCGCATTTATTAATGGAACAATTTTTATGGCTACTTTAGGGATCACTTATTTAATAAGGTTCAGAGGAGGAAAGTGGCAAACAATGAAAGTAATAGAAACAGAAAGTAATTAATCCTATCGTTGGGAATTTACAGCACATTTATTAATGGGACAATTTTTATGGCTACTTTAGGGATCACTTATTTTTTAAAATCTGATATCGAGAAGAACTTCCAATTTACGAAACAGATGACACCACAGAGCAGACATCAGCTCGGTCTTCCTTAAAACAAATCTTTAATGAAATGTTTCCTTAATTATCATCTGATTTTTTAAGATCTATAGATGCCGAATTAATACAATATCTCAAACCTGTAGTTTCTGGTGGACCATCTGGGAAAACATGTCCAAGGTGTGCTCCACAGGAGTCACACATAACTTCTGTTCTCTCCATTCCCAATGATGTATCTAATTCTTCTACAATTTGATCTTCATTAAGAGGTTTGTCAAAACTAGGCCATCCGCACATCGAATCAAATTTAGATTCAGAAGTAAACAATTCGGCGCCACAACATATACAAAGATACGTACCTTGATCAGATGTATTCCAATATTCTCCAGTAAAAGCATGCTCAGTAGCTTTATTCCGGGTAACTTCAAACTGTAAAGGAGTTAATTTATCTTTATACTGTTCATCATTATGTTTTTTATCATCTAAATCCGACATTTATTCTCCTGCCTCAAAAGCTAGCTTATTCGACATATAATATAACTATAATTATCTAACTGCAAAACTATCTGTGAGGTAAGAGAATGAGAATAGCATTAATAGGTCAATCTGATTTCGGAAAAGATGTCTTAGATGCCTTAATAAAAGACCAAAAAAATATCGTAGGTGTTTTTTGTCCTCCTGATAGTAAAGAGGGCCAGTTTGATCCTATAAAAGAATCCGCACAATCTCATAAAATTGATCTATATCAATTTGGGCGATTACGTAATGCTGATCCTATTACAACATTTCTATCTCTCAATGTTGACTTATGCGTCATGGCGTTTGTTACAGATATTGTTCCTATGGAAATAATCAATTCTCCAAATTTAGGAACAATACAGTACCATCCTTCTTTATTGCCATTACACAGAGGTCCTAGCTCGATGAATTGGCCTATCATAGCAGGTAAAAAAGAAACGGGATTATCCATCTTTTGGCCAGATGACGGATTAGATACCGGACCTATTTTGCTACAGAAAAAAGTTGATATTGACGACACAGATACATTAGGAACATTATATTTCAAAAAACTTTACCCTATGGGTGTTGATGCACTAGTAGAAGCTGTAAATTTAGTTTCTAATAATAATGCTCCTAAAATCGACCAAGACCACTCAGCAGCAACTTATGAAGGCTGGTGCAAATCAGAAAACGCAAGAATTGATTGGTCAAAACCAGCCATTGAAATATATAACCTTATAAGAGGTTGTGACCCTAGCCCTGGAGCAAATACAACTTTAAATTCACAGAAAATTTCATTCTATAAATCTCATTTAAGTAGCGAAATTTCAGAAATGCCATATGGAACTATAACTTCAATAAACCAGAATTCATTTAGTGTGTCTGCAAATGAAGGGTCATTAACCATAGAAAGGGTAAAACTAGCTGGAAACTCAAAGCAATACGTTGCCGATTTTTTAAAAACTACTGACATTAAAATCGGGGATAATTTTAGATAAAAATATTAAATACCTTCATTATTTTCAAATCTTTCCCCCATTTGATTTAAAAAGTCCTGAACATCTTCAGAGAAATCAGTATGTATATCTTTTTCATTACTCGTCAATCGATCTTCTGATTTAGCTAAAACCCTATCGTAATACGTCTCTAATTGCTTTATAAGATTACCCATCTCTCCACCATAATCTATTGAATCGGTAATTCCTTTATATTGATCATTACCATAAGTTTTATCAGCAAGATCCATAGGGAACCCATAAATTGAACATAAGACTTCCAAAAGCCTAGCTGTGCCAAGATGATCTTCATCAAGTTGAACATACTGAGGCAGGTGTGCCATCAATGTTGTATTAAAAATATTTAATAAATCCAGATCTTCATTGACTTGATTTACGATAGAAGTGGGACCTTGATAAGTTCCTTTTCTTGGATTAATCAGACCAGATGCTTTAATTTGTTGATCTTCTTTTAGTGTACCTGTAATACGAACAGGTCTAGTGTGGGGAACCGAATCGTACATTCCTCCTATCCTACAATATTCTTTCACATCACAAAATTTCAAAAGTTCCACAATTGAATCAGTGTACTCTTCGGAAAAATTGTGTGGTTCTCGAATATGCAAAAACAAAAAATGCTGATCATTTAAATCATCATATCCATGCTGAACAATTGTATTGGGTTTAATGAATACTTTTTTCCCGTCTATGAGCTTTGTTCTAGGTCTGTACCTAGTAAAGTCGAAGAATTTTCCCGGAGAAGATAGCTTAGCAAATTCTTTAGCATTGAGATGCTCCTGAAGCTTCTTTAATGCCAAGGTTCCAACACGTCCTACATCAATCCAAGGACGTAACATACTGATAGCCACAGTGTTTTCCATTTCAGGAATAGGGTCAATGAGTTCAAATTCGCCAATTTTCATACTAACTAAATTATACACCAGTATGGAAATAAACAAAAAAGTTGATTTGACTTCAACTGTTACACTTGAAGTCACTATCGAGCACAAATATGAATTTTAAAAAACCAATAGCACAAAAAAACAGTGAACCTCATCACTTAGGTGATGAAGGAAAAGGTTACCTTTTACGTTGGCAAATAGGATGTGTAGGATGTCTTTTCCCAATTTTAATGTTTTTTTTCTTTTTGTTTCTAGTATTTAGATTCGGAATAAGTTAAAAGGAGAGACGAGTATGAGAGCAGCTTTTTATGATGGAGTAAACAAGATGGAAGTTGGCGATTACCCTATTCCGAACATTGAAGATGGCGAAGTTTTAATAGATATCAAAGCTACTGGAATATGTGGTTCAGACTTAAATATGAATAAAGCAAAAACAGCTGCAGACGACCTTCCTGCCGGACATGAAATAGCAGGTGTTATCGTTGAAACAGGCACTGGAGTTAGCAACCAGCTTATTGGTAAACGTGTTGCAGTAGAAGTCTTAGGAAGTGGTCGTGCCTGTAACAATTGCTGGTATTGTAGGCAAGGCCAATATATTCACTGCCCAAGTAGCACAAAAGAAACAAGAACAAATAATAGAGAGGACTCAAAAAGTGGTGGATTCTCAGAGTTAATAACTCGAAAGATAACTGGATGTTACCCAATATTAGATAGTATGAATTGGAGTGAAGGAGCCTTAGTCGAACCCCTTGCTGTATCTGTTCATGGTTTACGCATTGGGCAAATAAAAGGTGGAGACAATGTAGCTATACTAGGAGCCGGAACAATAGGCTTAACAGCTGTCGCTGCCGCTAAGAAACTGGGGGCCGGCAAAATATTCGTAACAGCGAAACATCCCCAACAAGCAGAAATGGCAAAAAGACTTGGCGCTGACTATACAGCAGATCCTTCAGATGGTTCCTTTGAAGAACTTATATTAGAAATGACCGGTGGGAAAGGTGCCGACTTAACTGTTGAAACTGTTGGGGGATCAAGAGTAGATTCCCTCGTACAGTCTATAGAAGTCACCCGAAAACAAGGACGTATAGTAATTCTGGGAGTTTTCTATGGAGATTTAGCTATAAATTGGGCTCGCCCAATATTGAAAGAACTCACTATTCAGGGATCCATTTGCTACGGATTAATTGATGGGGTACACGATTTCGAACAATCCATAGAAATGTTTTCAGATAGTACTTTTAATTTAAGTGAAATCGTTACACACAGTTATGATCTTGAAAACATACAAAAAGGATTTGAAACCGCTTACGATAAAAACACAGGATCCATCAAGGTTCACATACTTCAAAAATAATCATTTAAATCGATAATATCTAATATTAATTAGATACCTTCGCTAAATATACAGGGAGAATTGTATATGAGAGCAGCATTTTATGACGGGATAGGGAAAATGGAAGTTAGCGACTACCCAGTGCCGGAAATAGAAGACGGCGAAGTGCTTATTGATGTCAAAGTTACAGGCATATGTGGTTCCGACTTAAATATGAACAAAGCAAAAACTGTAGCTGATGATATGCCTGCAGGACATGAAGTAACTGGAATTATTGTCGATGTAGGATCAGGTGTAAATAACCGAGTTATAGGACAACGCGTTGCCGTAGAAGTTTTGGGAAGTGGGCGTGCATGTAATGAATGTTGGTATTGCAGACAAGGACAATATATCCATTGTCCAAATAGCACCCCAAGCAAAAAAAAGGGAAACCAAGACACAAAAAGTGGTGGATTTGCAGAATATATAACACGTAAATTAACTGGGTGTTATCCCATACTAGACACCATGTCTTGGAGTGAAGGGGCTTTAGTAGATCCTCTCGCCACATCTGTCCATGGATTACGTATTGGACAGATAAAAGGGGGAGACAATATAGCTATACTAGGAGCCGGAACCATTGGCTTAACAGCTGTCGCTGCTGCTAAGAAACTGGGAGCTGGCAAAATATTTGTGACAGCAAAACATCCTCAGCAAGCAGAAATGGCAAAAAAACTAGGTGCCGACTATACAGCAGATCCTTCAGATGGTTCCTTTGAAGAACTTATATTAGATATGACTAATGGTCGTGGAGCAGATATAACAGTTGAAACAGTTGGAGGATCCAGAAACGAATCATTACTTCAGTCGCTTGAAGTGACAAGACACCAAGGTACAGTAGTAATTTTGGGAGTTTTTTACGGAAACCTTGGAATTAATTGGTCTAGGCCCATGGTGAAAGAATTAACTATACAGAATTCTATGTGTTTTGGAGTAATCGATGGAGTTCACGATTATGAATTATCAATAGAAATGTTTTCAGATAACAATTTTAATTTGAGGGAAATAATCACTCATAGTTACACACTAGAAAACATCCAAAAAGGGTTCGAAACTGCGTACGACAAAAACACAGGCTCTATTAAAGTTCAGATAACTCAACCTGAACTTTAATCTAACCTAATACAAAGAGAATATTTTTACATATCCTCTTTGTATATTAAGATACTTCGCAAAATACTATTCGCTACTAAGAATCGTTCTTCCTAAAGTAATTGCCCATAAAGTGAATATGATAAAACATATTCCACCTATAGTAGATGCTAGTTGCCCATCAGTTATAACATCCGCAGATGACAGTATCTGAACAACAACAAGCACAAGAGCTGTAATACTTGCTATGTATGCAAGAATCTTATTGTGCACATCACCTTGTGAAATACAATAAGCTAATATTACAAACCCTGAACCGAAAAGTATTGTTGCCATCGCATTTATACCTTGATTTAGAGCAAATACGGGACCTGCAGTGGCACCAAAAGCTTCATTCATATCTAATCCAGCAATAGCCCAAGCACCGGCTACTGTAACAAGCCAGCCGATAATACCTATAGAGACTAGAGACATAACATATCCAGAAAGAGCTTCTGAACCTGTCATGTTTTGCGAAAGAAACCTGACTCCATTAAGCATCATTACTAATCCAATCATAATAAGGATACCCGTAACAAATGTTAATCCAGCATTCTGATTAATCAACGGAACAACAGCTGCACTAGTTGGATCTTTTCCCTCTAAAGCAACTAAGTTGTTGAGAAAATACCCAACAACACCTATGATTGGCCCAAGCATGATAGAAATCCCTGCCACTTGTTTAACTGATAAATTTCCCATTAGAAACCTCCTTTAACGGCAATTTCATTTAACATAATAATTTGTATTGTAAATTTCAATGTTAATTCATACGGTTTTGATGGCAATAGTAAACTCGCCAAAGCTAACTTAAGAGAAAATGTAAGCTGAATGGGGACTTATGCTAGACAAAAACTATTTAATTGCATCAATATAGCTTTGAACGTCAACCATTTTTTCATCAGTTAGGAATTCGTCAAATTCTATCCAATTATCCTCTGTTAATGACACTAAAGCCTTCCAAATTTTTATATTCTCTTTTGGGACATCATTTTCTCCTCGAAAAACAGATTCAAGACTATCTGCAGTCCAAGATAAAACAACTATATTTTTCTCTCCCGGCGTGGTTCCAATATTAAAATAAACCCTAAATCCTTCTTCTCTTTGGCCTGCATCATTGTAATTTTTAGCTGCCTTATGAGCTAACGTTGCAACCTCCCTAGCTTTCCCTGGCTTACTTTTAAAAACCCTCTGAACATGAAACATAATTCCCTCCAAAAAATGACGTGATTTTACATTCACACTTATTTATAAAAACAACTATAAAGCCAAATAATTTTTTAGCAACACAGCAAATGCCTAAAGTGCAGAAATAAAAGAAAAGTGGTAAAGGTTTGGATTTCTACATATAATAGACTTCTGATCCGCAGTAGCTCAGTGGTAGAGCAATCGGCTGTTAACCGATCGGTCGCTGGTTCGAATCCAGCCTGCGGAGCCAGTATTTTAATAATTCTTACAAATAAAGTGTGAAAATGAACGAAAACGAAGAAGAAATAATATCTGATGACTCCAGCGAAACTGAAGAAAACATTGTATCCGAGGAAGACGATTCTGGCCCAAATATAACAGAGGTAGACTCCATTCCAGATGACGTTACAGTGTTCGACCAAACCCATTGGGCTTGGCTACTTCCATCTTCCGTGTGGATTATATTGTTATCAGCAGTAATTGTGTACGATTTTATATCAATGGGCTTCATCCCCTTATTAATGGCAATTGCAATCGTTGTTCCTAGATATTTAAGATGGAAACAAACTAAATATTATTTATCAGATGATTCACTCTACACAACTATGGTTGGAATTCCTCTAATTCAAAAAAAACGAACCTTTAAAATACCATTTGATGATATGGTAGACACTAATATTAAATATGGAACTTTCGGTAAAACTTTAGGGTATGCAGAAGTTCAGACTGTGTTCTCAAACGGAAGAGTAGCAAAATTTCAATATCTAGCTAATTATTCTGATTTTGTAGCACACATAGAAACCAGAACAGATTTACCAGGAGCATCTTAAAAAACTTGTGATTTGAACTTATTTTCTATCACATTTGATATTACAGAATTTTAAAATTCAATCTGTAAAAAAGGAGCAGCATGGCTATAAAAATCGTAACTGACAGTACCTCTGATATACCTGCAGATATCGCAAAAAAATTAAATATAACAGTGGTTCCGTTAAATATTCATTTTGGAGAAGACGTATATAAAGATGGTATTGACCTGACAACTGATTCTTTCTTTGAAAAATTAGTTTCTGACCCAAGGCATCCTTCAACTTCACAACCATCGATGGGGGAATTTGTAGACGCGTATCAAAAAGTTGCATCTGATGGAGACGAAATCATATCCATCCACATCACTAGTAAATTAAGTGGTACTTTTAATTCTGCAACACAGGCTGCAGCTCAATTGAAAGATAAAATAAAAGTCCATGTTATCGACACTTCTCATATAAGCTGTACTATTGCATACTCTGCTATAGCCGCAGCTGAATCAATAGAAAATGGAGATTCAGTTGAAGAGGCTATTGATATAGCTAAATCAGTAGCAGAGAGAAGTCATTTTTATGCATTATTTGATACTTTAGAATATTTAGCAAAAGGTGGCCGTATAGGTAAAGCACAGTCATTGCTAGGCGGTTTACTCAAAGTAAAACCTATTTTAAGAACTAATGATGGAGTTATCGATACATTTAAAAGAGCCCGTTCTCGAAAATCTGGCATACTTATGTTAAATCAAACAGCTAGATCGTTTGATAAATTAGATGAATTATGCGTAATTTATACAACCGATAGTACTGATGCTGAAGCATTAGCAGAAGAGGTAAGTGATCTACTTCCTGACGGAAAGAAACCTTTATTAATACAGGTAGGCCCAGTTATTGGAACTCATGCTGGACCTAATTTAATCGGATTAGGATGCGTGGAATCAAAATCGTAACATTATAATTCCGTATTCGCTTAAAAATTGTTGACCAAAAGTCAAAATATTCATAACAACAGGTGAACAAACACTAGTCTGGAGCGGGAGAAGGGATTCGAACCCTCGACATCTTCCTTGGCAAGGAAGTGCTCTACCACTGAGCTACTCCCGCCCGCATAAACTAAGGTGCCGAGGGCCAGAATCGAACTGGCGACACCAGCATTTTCAGTGCTGTGCTCTACCGACTGAGCTACCTCGGCATATAAACCTAGCGAACTAACATACTATTGCCGGTAGGTTATAAGTGTCAAGATACCCTGAGGGTTGACAGCATAAAATCATGATTTTAGTCACCATAGTGTACAATGTAACAGTAAATTTTACTATTAAAATATTTGTATTTGTATTCGAGGTGGATAGTGTCAGACTTTGACATAATTGTAATAGGAGCGGGGCCTGGTGGGTACGTAGCAGCTATAAGGGCATCACAACTTGGCCTTAAAACAGCTATCATTGAACGGGAATCTGTTGGAGGCGTTTGTTTAAATTGGGGTTGTATCCCAAGTAAAGCACTCTTACGAAATGCTGAAGTGCTAAATCTAATTCATTCAGCTGATAAATACGGAATAACTTTTGATAATTTATCCTATGACTTTGGTGTTGCTATTGATCGAAGTCGAGAAGTAGTCAATAAATTAACTTCTGGAGTTGAGTATTTATTAAAAAAGAATAATGTCGAACATATATCTGGGTCTGCAGTTTTTGAAACCTCAAATTCCTTAACTATTACTACAGAAAGCGGAGAGGCTCGTTCAATCACAGGAGACAATATATTAATAGCAACTGGGGCTAGGCAAAGAGAAATACCATCAATGCCTATCGACCATTCAATAGTTATGAATAGCAGAGATGCCTTAGATTCAAAAACGATCCCTAACCGAGTACTCATTGTCGGAGGAGGAGCAACTGGCGCAGAATTTGCACATATATATAATTCTTATGGATCTAATGTAACTATAGTAGAACTAGAAGATAGAATAGTTCCAAATGAAGACAAAGAAATCAGCCAAGTGTTAACAAAGTCATTTACAGATAACGGCATAAATTTGTTTTCTTCATCAAGTGTTGATTCCATAGAAACTAACGCCGACTTTGCGATCGTGAACATAGATAAAAACGGAGAAAAATCTAAAATAGAATGCGACAGGGTTCTTGTAGCTGTAGGAGTGCAGGCAAATACAGACAATTTAGGATTAGAAGATATTGGGTTAGAAACCGATAGAGGATTTATACCAGTTGATGGGAATATGAACACTTCTATACCTAATATATTTGCAATAGGAGACGTAACGGGGAAAATGCTATTAGCACACGTTGCATCTGCACAAGGAGTTACTGCTATAGAGCATATAGCTGGTTTGAACCCCCCTGAATTAGATTATTCTATAATGCCTAGAGCCATATATTGTGAACCACAAATAGCCAGTTTTGGGTTAACAGAAGAACAGGCTAAGGACCAAGGCATTGACATAAATATTGGGAAATTTCCATTTAGTGCTAGCGGTAAAGCAATAGCTTTAGATAAAACAGATGGGATTGTTAAACTAGTAGTTGACCAAGAAATTGGTGAAATAATAGGTGCACATATGATAGGATCAGAAGTCACAGAGCTTTTAGCAGAACTATCAATGACTAAAATGTTAGAGGGAACTACAACAGAATTAGGATGGCTTGTACACCCTCATCCCACTATTTCAGAAATTATAAAAGAGGCAGCTTTAGATACGACAGGAGAAGCAATTCATATCTAAATTTATATGACATTTAGATATCATAGGTTATGACAAAATCGGAAAACATCACACAAATTATGACTAGCGATGAAGCTAGCAAATCACTTTCTCAAATGGTTTTAATAAGGCAATTTGAAGAATCGACTGAAAGACTCTACCAAAGAGGTCTTATTAGAGGATTCCTGCATACTTATATAGGTGAAGAGGCTATTGCTGTTGGTGCAATACCAAATTTAAGAGAAGACGATTATGTGATTGGCCACTATAGGGATCATGGACATGCACTAGCAAGAGGTATAGACCCAAAAGCTGCTATGGCAGAATTATGCGGTAAAGCTACTGGGTGTAGCGGTGGTAAAGGTGGATCAATGCATCTGTTTGATGTTGAAAAACATTTTATGGGAGGACACGCAATAGTAGGCGGTCAATTTCCTCTAGCAGTAGGTATAGCCTTAGGAATTAAAATGAAAGGTGAATCTGATAGTGTAGTAATGTGTTTTTTTGGAGATGGAGCCGTACAAGAAGGTGAGTTCCATGAAGCAATGAACTTAGCATCTTTATGGAAATTACCTATTGTTTTTATGTTGGAAAATAACTTATATGGAATGGGCACAGATGTGTCTAGATCCAATGCTGGAGGACAACATATTTATGAGTCCGCCCAGTCATACCAAATACCTGCCGTCCATATTGATGGAATGGACTTGCTTCAAGTAAAAGAAACCACTAAAGAAGGTATAGAAAAAGTAAGACAAGGGGACGGGCCTGTCTTTATTGAAGCTATGGCATATCGGTATCACGGCCATTCTATGGCTGACCCCACTAACTACAGAAATAATTCTGAGGTTAAAGAACACTTGTCTAGGGATCCTATAGATAAATTTAAAGATGTTTGTCTCGAAAATAATTTGTTAACCCAAGACGAAATTACAGTCATATATGAAAATGTTGAAAAAATAATAGAAGAGGCTGTTGAGTTTGCCAAAGAAAGCCCTGAGCCATCTCTAGATTCCCTTTATACAAATATTTATGCCGATCCAGAGGTTTAAGCTATGGCAGAAATGATTTTACGAGATGCTATTGCTAAAGGATTAAGAGAAGCGTTAGACACAGATGACCGAACATTCTTAATGGGTGAAGATATTGGTAAATATGGAGGCGCATACGCAGTAACCAGAGGATTCTACGACGAATACGGAGAAGAAAGAATTAAAGACACCCCAATTTCTGAATCTGTATTTGTTGGAGCTGGAACAGGAGCTGCAATGATAGGGTTAAGGCCAATTGTTGAAATAATGACCATAAATTTTTCTCTAGTAGCTTTAGATCAGATTGTAAATCATGCAGCTAAATTATCTTATATGTCAGACGGCCAAATTAGTGTGCCTCTCATAATAAGAACAGTTACTGGCGGCGGCGGTCAATTAGCAGCAACTCATTCTCAAAGCTTTGAGAATTGGTATGCATCCGTTCCTGGATTACGTGTCGTTGTCCCTTCAAATCCTTATGATGCTCTTGGTCTTTTTAGAACAGCACGCAAAAACAACAATCCTGTTATTTTTGCAGAACACTCTCTCTTATACCGCGTTAAAGGAGAAGTACCTGAGGAATATTACGAAGTCCCCTTTGGCAAAGCTAGAATAGTTCAACCTGGTACTGACGTAACACTAGTAGCTTATTCTGGAATGGTCAGGATTGCTGAAGAAGCAGCTAAAATACTATCTGAAAAGGACATTTCTGCTGAAATCATCGACTTGAGAACGTTATCTCCATTAGATATAGACACAGTGATCGACTCAGTTAAAAAAACAAATCGAGCTGTTGTATTAGAGGAAACTTGGAAAACGGGTGGATTTTCCGGAACTATAGCAAGCAACATACAAGAATCCGCTTTCGATTATCTAGATGGTCCTGTTATAAGAATAAATGGCCCGGATACATCGGCACCTTATGCAAAAAACATAGAGTCGTTAATGATCCCTAACGCAAATTCAATTGTTGAAGCTGTAACTTATAATTTTGGATTATGATAATAGTACTGCTTCATTAATATTGGGAGAAAAAAATGGTTGATGAATTAAAAATGCCTCAAATGGGGTACGATATGGAAGAAGGGACTGTTGTCCGTTGGCTAAAAGAAGAAAACTCTCACGTTGATAAAAATGAAGCAATAGCTGAAATAGAAACTGATAAAGCGGTAGTTGAATTTGAATCTGAATCATCTGGAATATTATTGAAAATAGTTGCCCCAGAAGGGACTATTGTTCCTGTGGGTCAAACTATTGCAATAGTAGGTACTGAAGGCGAATCAATTGACATTAATGAAAATGAAATAACACCTCAGCTGGATGAAGATTTATCAGAAACTAAGTCTGATAGCGTATCTGTTCCAATAGAAGAATCGACAGATAAAGAAATACCTATAGGCGAAAGTGTTTCAGATGCAGCAAACAGTTTATCTGCTACTCCAATAGCACGTAAAATGGCTGATGAATTAGGAATATCATTAAGCACTATCTCAGGATCTGGTCCTGGAGGAAGAATAACTAAAAAAGATATAGAATCATATGATTCTAGTAAATCTGTAGCTGAGAGAAATATAACAACTCATGGCTCAACACCTCCTAAACCAACTTCTATTTCTATCCCGAATACGCCTGAACCTAAAGCAACTCAAACTGATGGATTAGAGCCATTAAGTAGAATGAGACAACAGATTGCCCGAGTAACACTGAAAAGTAAAACTGAAAAGCCTCACTTTTACGTATCTGCTGACATAGACATGACTTCTGCCATGCAACTAAGAGGCCAAATAAATGCTAAATTAAAGGACGAGGGAATCAAAGTATCAGTAAATGACCTTATTGTTAAAGCTTGTATAGAAGCCTTAAAAAAATACCCTAAATTTAATGCATATTTTAGTGAAGAAGGAATAACGTTTAACGACACAATAAATATTGCAATTGCGATATCAGGAGAAGAAGGATTAATAGTACCTGCAATACTAGATTGTGGAGACAAATCCTTAAAAGAAATTTCCAAATTAGTAAAAGATCTTGCTAGCAGATCAGATTCAGGAACACTAAGTACTGAAGAGTATACAGGTGGCACTTTTGCTATTAGTAATTTAGGTATGTTTGATGTCACAAGTTTTGTGGCAATAATACACCCCCCCCAAAGTGCAGTTCTGGCAATTGGTACTGTTCAAAGTAAGCCAGCTGTGGTGGATGGAGAAATTGCTATTAGAGACATAATGACGGTAACTTTATCTGGTGACCACAGAATAGTTGACGGTGCTGAAGGAGCTCAATTTATTATAGAAGTTAAAAGACTTCTTGAAACACCTGTTGAATTGGTTATATAACCTTAATATTATGCCTCAAGGATATGGACATGTTTTCTCCACTAACCCTCTTGATAGAGGTGAAAAAGAACGGAGAACCCCTGAAGACATTGCTGTCAGAATAGGTGATGCCGGTAGCAGATTCCTTCTATTAAAAAACTCAGAAGTTCTAATATCTAATAATCCAACATCAAAGCTAGCCTGGTTAGGAATTAATAAAATCAGAGAGCTACAAATAAATATCACTCCCATATTTCTTGGGATTCTAAATGATAGTTATCATTATGCATTATCAGTATCAGATCAAATTGATTCTAAAGTTTCAAGCATAGGGCTGGAATTCATTCATATTCGTGACGCAGGAGCACTACTAGAATTAGAGGAATCTGCTATAGCTGGATACGCTAGCATGCAAATGAATTGGCACCATCGACACAAATTTTGTCCTTCGTGTGGATCTCCAACTACAATGAAAAGAGCCGGACAAGTAAGAAAATGTACAGATTGTACTGTCGAACATTTCCCCAGAACCGATCCTGTAATAATTGTAATAGTACATGACGGTGAAAAATGCTTATTAGGCCAATCACGAGGTAGGCTACAAAATACTAATACCTACTCAGCACTAGCCGGATTTGTAGACCAAGGAGAATCTATTGAAGAAGCTGTTGCGCGAGAAGTAATGGAAGAAGCTGGGATATCTGTGAAAAATGTAACATATCACTCATCTCAACCTTGGCCATTACCTTATTCTTTAATGATTGGATGTCACGCCGAAGCTGCCAGCACAGAAATTAATATGGATCCAGAAGAAATGACAGATGTTAAGTGGTTCACACGAGAGGAAGTTATCAGATCTTTAGAAGGCAAAAGCGACATATTGAAAGTGCCTATGAAAATAGCAATTGCTCACCATTTATTAAAAGATTGGGCTTACAATAATATCTAATCTACTTTTGTAGGTGGCGGGGTAGATAAAACACAAAAAAAACAACAAACTATTGGGACAATCAACAAATATATTATTGCTTGGTCATACGAAAGAGTACGATCATATATAAATCCAAAAGGTAA
The DNA here is from genome assembly GCA_045564655.1 of Dehalococcoidia bacterium. GTDB lineage: Bacteria > Chloroflexota > Dehalococcoidia > Lucifugimonadales > UBA826 > UBA826. The sequence continues at coordinate 11,628 of JBJLGX010000023.1, read as the reverse complement.
AGCTCCAAACGCTGCAAATGTCACCATCGATGTAGCAGCAAACCCTCTAATAGAACCTAGACTTCTTCTACCAAAATAATTTGCCCAGACTACTGTATAACTTGTATTAAACATGCTCATACTAATTGAGGATAGCAAGATATATATAAATGCATGCCAGGGTTGATGAATATATAATATGGAAAGAAGTGTTAATCCAATACCAAATTGACCCGCTGCCATCAAAATTCTATTCGGTATGCGATCAGCGAGGTATCCAGTAATTAAATTCCAAACTAAATTTATAGGGCCAAATAATCCCATAGTCATTACAGCCAATGTCAGAGGAACCCCTTTAGACATTAATATAGAAACATGATGAAAATGTAACCCTGTAATTATCATAGGGTTTGCAATACCCGAAACAATCAAGGTCCAAAAAACTCTAGTTTTTATAGCTTCTTTAAAAGTATATGAATTCTCTTTAATTTTATTAGACGAATCTAATCTTTCATTTCCAATTGCGGCTCCATCAGGTAACAAACCTATTTTTTCAGGCTTATCTCTAACAAAAAGTATCGCAAATGGAAGCAAAATTACATTAACAAGTATTCCAAAAACAGTCCAAGTATTTCGCCATCCAAAACTTTGAATTAAAAAATGCGCCAGTATAGGCATAGTTAGCAAACTTACCCCCTGTCCCCAAGAAGCGATGCCCGTTGCTATTCCTCTTTTTTCTATAAACCAATTTGAAACCATATTTGTCCCAACCAAAGACATGGCACCTTGGCCAATAGTCCTCAACATCGCAAACCCTATTAAAAGCTGGATTGCCGTATTGACATTACTCATCCAAAAAGTTGCAAAAAGCATAGCTATACATAAAAAAGGCAATAAAATTCTAGATCCAAATTTATCTAAAGATCTACCTACTAAAATCATTAATAGGGCTGCAATTAAAGATCCTACTGTATACATGCCTGAATAGATTGTTCTAGACCACTGAAGCTCATTCAACATAGGCTCAACAAAAATAGAATTTAGATAAGTTTGTCCCGGAGATGATGCAAAAAGAGTTAACGCAGATATAAGAACTATAATCCATCCATAGTAAAACGGTAATCTTTGTATCCAAGAACTATGATGGTTGATTTGCATTGTTAAAAATAATATCTATTTCGAAACAGTATTTATTATTTGATCTATAGCAAATTGATTTGTACTTGATGGGAAATATGGATCTACTAACGTAACAGATACTTTCTGATTTGTAATGGCCCACACGTCTGTCCCTTTTTCAGGTTCAAAAGATTCTCGTGTTTTATTTTTTAACCAATAAAAATCACGTCGACCACGATTTACTTTTTCTATTCCTTCAGAAAACAACCTGGGTCCAATAAATGTTGACTCAATCGTATCTATTTCATCCAAATCACAATTTGGAAAGTTAATATTTAGTAACATTTTGTCCATGTCACTTTTAGCTAATCTCATATTAATAATATTTGAAACAATCTGTCTTCCTATGTATACAGCAGGATCATAAAATATATCATCTCCATAAAAAACAGAAAGCGCGATAGAATCTATATCTCTACAATACCCATGCAAGGCTGCCCCAAATGTTCCGGAAGTAAACACATCTAATCCAACATTCGCCCCCTGATTTATACCAGAAATTACCAAATCAATATTATTTGGGAAAATCTCTTCCGTCGCGACTATGACACAATCAGCAGGAGTACCATCAACAGTATAAACTTCAGTAATAGCACTTACTTTAGAAATTTGTCTTTCGATATTTAATGGATTAAGTAGTGTTATCGAACTTCCTTTACCACTTTGATCCCTATCTGGAGCGACCATAACTACATTAGCAATTTCGGATATAGCTTCTGCTATTTTCCATATACCAGGAGAATTGATACCATCATCATTTGTAACCAATACATTAAGTCTAGTCATAAAAAACCCACAGATTATTAATAATATACAAGCTTAGAATATTAATTTCTACAATCAAGATATAACTATATAGAATACTTACTTTAATTCAATATTATCTATAAGTCTTATATTACCAATTCTGACAGCTATAATTATTATAGATTTATTGTCTACCATTGTTTGTTGATCAAAAGTATCGCAATTAACCATTTCTAAATAATCTATATTTGATAATTTATTTGATTCGACTATATTTCTTACAGTAACGCATAAAATGTCAGTATTTCTTTCTCCCGACTTAAATAGCTCTAAAGCTTCAAAAAGACCTTTACTTATCAATGATGCTGCCTTGGTTTGACCAGGATTTAAATAAGTATTCCTGCTACTTAAAGCCAGACCTGATTCTTCTCTAATAGTTGAACATATTACAATTTCTACTCCTAAATTCAGGTCACAATTTAATCTTTTAATCACTGCACACTGCTGAGCATCTTTAGCTCCAAAATACGCCCTATCGGGCTTAAAAATCGCAAACAATTTAGAAACGACTGTTGTAACACCATTAAAGTGTCCTTGCCTATGGAAACCTTCATAAATATCAGTCAACCCTTCTACAATAACAATTGTAGAAAATCCAGCTGGATATATCTCCTTAACATCCGGAATAAATACCAAATCAACATTTTCCGAATTTAATATACTTAAATCGTTATCAAGGTCTCTGGGATATTGATCAAAATCTTCATTCGCTCCAAATTGAGAAGGATTAACAAATAACGATACAGCTAAAAAATCATTATCTTTTCTAGCTTTTTCACACAAAGACCGATGACCCGCATGAAGAGCACCCATTGTAGGAACTAATCCTAAATGACCATTATTTTTATTTAATTCAGATTGAAGTTTAGAAATCGAATTAACAACCTGCATACCTACCTACCTTTTAGCAATGGACAATCACAAATAAACTAAAAGCTTTCTTCGTGTGATGGAAACAACCCTTTTTGAACATCTTTTATATAAGTCTGAACTGCTTCTTTAATTTGAGTACCCATATCAACATATTTCCTAGCATGTTTAGGAGAAAAATCAGGAAACATCCCTAACATGTCATGGAAAATTTGAACTTGCCCATCACATTTTGGCCCTGCCCCTATACCAATTGTCGGAATATCTAATATATTAGTTATCCTTTCTGCTAAATTAGCAGGAATCAACTCTAAAACAATTGCATACGCCCCAGCATTTTGCAACATGACAGCATCCTTCAACAATTTTTCACCCGCATCTTCACTTTTACCTTGAACCTTATAGCCCCCAAGCTGATTTACTGATTGAGGAGTAAGCCCTAAATGACCCATAACAGGTATCCCAAATTGTACAAGTTTTTCTACAATTTCTATTACAGGTTCTCCCCCTTCTAATTTTACAGATTGGCATCCACCTTCTTTAATAAAGCGACCTGCGTTTTGGATAGCATCTCGAATACTTGTTTGATAACTCATAAATGGCATATCTCCAACGATATGCGCTTTTTGGGTTCCCCTAACAACCATTTGGGTGTGTCTCAACATGTCTTCCATTGTTACTGGAACTGTAGAATCATAACCCAACACAACATTGCCTAAGCTATCTCCTACCAAGATAATTGGAATTCCTGCATCCTCAACCATGGAGGCCGATGTGTAATCATAGGCACTAATCATTGGTATCAAAACCCCTTCATTTTTCATCTGTTGCAGCTTGTTAATAGTTATTCTCATTTTAGTCTCCTGCCTTAAATTCTGATTCCAACATTTTTTTAATTTCTTGACGCAGTTGAAGGCTCATAGTTCCTTTTTCTTCTGCAAATGGAAATCCAGCTAATGCTATTGAACAATATAAATTTACTAATTGGGGTTCATCTCTTTTTAATACTTCCAGATGTTTTTTAATAGTTCCTATATCCCCTCTGATATAAGGCCCAGCTAGGGCTTCTGGCAATCCAATACTTTCTAAATTATCTGCCACTTGTCTCATCATAGGAACTAAAGCTTGAATTCCTTTTTTCTGATCATAGCCAATGTGCTCCCACAATGTTGCTGAAATAGCTACATATTCCAACAACAAATTACCCATTAATGTTCCTGTAAGGTGATACATTGCCTTATTTTCAGAAGGAATTAACACAAAATTCGCATTCAAAGAATGCGACAACTCCTTTAAATATTCAATAATTCCTTTTGTACCATCTATAGCAAAGGTTATACCTTCCATGCTTTTGGAGCCTTCTTTAATCGAGGCAAATGTTTGCATAGGATGAAATGACCCTAATTCTATTGGTGCTTCAATATCTTTGAATAGCTCTATGCCTGAAACACCCGAACAATGGATCACTGCCTGTCCATCAACCCATTTTATTGAAGTTGCTGTTTTTGATATGGCATCATCGGGAGTGGTGATGAAAACAACGTCCGCATTATCAACTGCTTTTTGAATACTTTCACTAGGAAAACAATTGTTGATTTTTCGGGATAAATTAACTGAAGAATTAAAGTTTCTACTAAAAATAGATTTAACATTATACGAAGCATTAACTAAGGCTAAAGCCAAAGAGCCGCCAAGACGCCCTGCACCAATAATTGTTACCTTCGAATCTTTAGTATATTTTTTCATGTTTTCCCCAAACACTATTAAAATTAATATCTAGTGTGATGGGAAAATAAATTATCAATACAATATATTCTGGGCTATTTATGCTCACCATCACACATGGATTGGCTGCAAAATAATTGTACCAGAAACATTTAACGTATGAAGCACATTATTCTAATTTAGAATACACAAAAATTAGCTACTAATTACTTTACACACAGGCACCAATGAATTAAAGTCAATATAGAAGAAAATAATATAAAACTTCCAGTTTTATCTAAGGAGTATTTCCATGGCAAGAAATGAGAAACCAAAAGACAGTGATTATTCTGCCAGTGATATACAAGTCCTTGAAGGAATGGAAGCTGTTCGCAAGCGTCCCGGCATGTACATTGGAAGTACAGACCAAAGAGGATTACACCATCTTATTTATGAAATTGTAGACAATAGTGTTGACGAATTCATGGCGGGACATTGCAGTGAAGTAACAGTTGATATCCGATCTGATGGTTCCGTATTAGTACAAGATAACGGTAGGGGCATCCCGGTAGATAAGCACCCTACAACCGGAATGACCGCTCTAGAAACAGTAATGACTACACTTCATGCAGGAGGAAAATTTGGAGGGAAAGCATATGCTGTCTCAGGTGGACTACATGGAGTTGGGGCATCTGTTGTAAACGCACTTTCTTCTTGGGTTAAAGCCTCTGTCATAAGAGACAATAAAATTCATAAACAAGAATACTCTCAAGGCAAAACTACTTCTGACATGACAACTGAGCCTTTAGAAACCAAAAGTGCAACTGGTACTGCTATTGAATTCATGCCTGACACAGAAATTTTTGGGGACCTCGTTTACGACTACAACATATTATCAAACCGTTTCAAGGAAATGGCATATTTAAACAAAGGTTTAAAAATCACATTCCGAAGCGATTGGCATTCAAGTAGATGGCCAAACAATCAAGTAACTTATTATTTTGAAGGTGGAATAGCTAGTTTTGTTCGCGGTCTTAATAAAAATCGTGGCGTGATCCACGAAAATCCCATATATGTGGAAAAGGATTTTGAAGGCACAAAAGTAGAAGTTGCACTTCAATATAACGATTCTTTCAGCGAATTTGTTTTTGGTTTTGCAAATTGTATTAATACTGAAGATGGAGGAACACACGTAACTGGTTTCAGGTCTGCTCTTACAAGAGTCCTTAATGATTTCGGAAGAAAACAGAAAATTATTAAAGACACTGAACCAAACTTAGCAGGAGAAGATACAAGAGAAGGTATTACTGCTGTGATAAGCGTTAAATTAAAAGACCCTCAATTTGAAGGACAAACAAAAAACAAGCTTGGAAACCCAGAGGCAAGAACACAAGTAGAGACAGTTCTAGGTGAAGCTCTTCAGATATTCTTAGAAGATAATCCCAGAGAAGGAAAATCAATAATCGACAAATGTATGACTTCTCAAAGGGCCCGGGAAGCTGCTCGAAAAGCTAGAGACCTTATTATTAGAAAAAATGCTATGGATGGTGGTGGACTGCCCGGCAAGTTAGCTGATTGTGCTGAGAAAAACCCTGAACTTTGTGAAATATATTTAGTTGAAGGGGATTCTGCAGGTGGAACTGCCAAAATGGGTAGAAACAGAAGATTTCAAGCTATTTTACCCTTATGGGGTAAGATCCTAAACGTAGAAAAAGCTCGCGCAGACAAAATTGTGCAGCATGATGCTATCAGATCTATGATAACAGCCCTAGGAGCCGGATTTGATGAAGAATTCGATCTAGAAAAGTTACGATACCACAGAGTTATTATCATGTGTGATGCAGATGTTGACGGTTCCCATATAAGAACCCTACTGTTAACATTCTTTTTCCGTCATATGGCTCCACTTGTTGAACACGGGCATCTTTACATTGCTCAACCTCCACTATACAAAATTAGCGTAGGGAAAAAAGAACAATACGCCTATAACGAATCGCAACGCCAAGACGTGATTGAACAATTGTCCGGCAAAAGGAATATTAATATCCAAAGATACAAAGGCTTAGGCGAAATGAACGCTGAGCAACTGTGGGCAACAACTATGAATCCCGAATACAGAACATTACTACAAGTTTCTGTAGCAGACACACTAGAAGCTGACGAAACATTTTCCATGTTGATGGGAGATGAAGTAGCACCGAGAAGAGATTTTATTAATACTCGGGCTCTTGAGGTAGTGAATCTAGACGTTTAATGCAGCAGGCTCTTCCCAAAGAGCAGTAGAAAAATAACGTTCTCCTATGTCGTTAAATATAGTAGCAATTTTACCTTCACTTATTTCATCGGCTATTTGCATAGCCCCCTGAAGATATACCCCTGAAGATTGTCCAATAAAAAGGCCTTTTTTAGCCAAATCTCGTGACAAATCGTAGCACTTCAACACATCGACATAAATCATCCTATCAATAATAGATCGATCAAATGTATCTGGAACAATATGTCCTTCCCCCAAAGGCTTTAATCCTTCAACCCCTGGCCATTCATCATACTCAACACATATTATTTGAATATTAGGATTAAATTCTTTTAATCTACGCCCTATACCACTTATAGTTCCCCCTGTTCCTACACCACCTACAAAATGAGTAATTTCAGGCAACTGTTCTAAAATTTCTTCACCTGTAGTTTCATAGTGAGCCAGAGGGTTATTATCATTTGAATATTGATCACAATAAAAATATTTTTCAGGATTACTTGCATACATCCTTTTCACTTCATACAAAGCTTCATCGTAACCCTTCTGAGCATCAGTAAACTTAATCGTAGCTCCATGAGCTAGCAGTCTTTTTTTTCTTTCCTCACTTACATTTTCAGGCATAACAAGTTCAACAGAATAACCTAAAATAGCGCCTATCATCGCATACGCAATTCCAGCGTTACCCGATGTTGCATCAAGAATTATCTTATCTTTGGTTAAATCACCATTCAAAATAGCCTTTGATAACATTCTTAAAACTGGCCTATCTTTTATAGAACCCCCAGGATTTAGTTGCTCAAATTTAGAATAAATCTCTACAGCACTATTCGCATTTCCGACATCCAACTTAACCAAAGGTGTGTTACCGATGGCAGATAACGCTGGATGTTTATCAATAAATTCTCGTATGTCTTTTGTAAATCCCACTATTTAATATTCCTGTAAACTAAAAAAGCCCCCTATCGGGGGCTTTTTGTTTAATGCCTAATTTGACTATTTTTAAAACAACGTTAACCGCCCGAAGAACTATATAAGCTTATACAGGAACAGTTAGTTATTTTGTCTAAAATTAAATTCATATAATAATATTAAATGATTTAAAGCATATTTAACAAGGTATAAACGTCGCCAAAGTCTATTTTTAGTATAGAATGACCATTATATGTGGATTATAAGATGTCACACGAAGAAGTAACAAAAGAAATCAACTCTTTACGGTCAGAAATTAATTTTCATAATCACCGCTACTATATAGAGGATGATCCGAAAATTAGTGACCATGAATATGATTTGATGATGCGAAACCTTATGCATTTAGAGTCAGAATATCCCGAATTAATCACGCCAGATTCTCCCACTCAGAGGGTTGGGGCCCAACCTCAAACCAAGTTTTCCGAAGTATCGCACCGGATACCTTTACTAAGTTTAGGAAATGCCTTTAATGATCAAGAATTTGATGCATGGTACGAAAAAACTATTAATACGCTAAATCGTAATGAGGTAGAACTTAGTTGTGAACTGAAAATTGATGGACTTGCCGTATCTCTATTATACGAAAATGGTGTATTCGTACGAGGAGCGACCAGAGGAAACGGAACAGTAGGTGAAGACATTACCCTTAATCTAAAAACTGTCAAAAGCATACCGTTGAAACTAATAGGAAACTTTCCCAATACATTAGAGGTTAGAGGTGAAGTTTATTTTCCAAAGTCTGATTTCATAGATTTTAATAATTCCAGAAAGGAACAAGGATTAAAAGAATATGCAAACCCAAGAAATACAGCGTCAGGATCCCTACGCCAACTTGATGCTTCAATAACAGCAGAGAGGCCTCTAGATATATTTGTGTATGGTTATGGATGGTCAGAAGGAAGCAATTATAAATTTGAAAATCATTTTGACAGTCTCATTTATTTAAAATCATTAGGGTTTAAAATAAATAAGACTAATTTTTTAGCACAAAATATAGGTGCCGCTAAAGAATTTTATCAACGCTGGATAACAGACAGGCACAATATAGATTATGAATGCGATGGAATAGTTTTCAAAATCAACAATTTTCAAATGCAGAATGACTTAGGGTCTATAGGCAGAGAGCCCCGTTGGGCAATTGCATATAAATTCCCTGCCGATAGAGCTGAAACACAATTACTAGATATAAAAGTGAATGTTGGAAGAACTGGTAGTATCAATCCATATGCAATTCTAGCTCCAATCAATCTAGGTGGAGTCACAATAAGGCAAGCAACCTTACATAACGAAGAATATATAAAAACCAAAGACTTGCGAATTGGGGATTGGGTTTACATAGAACGTGCAGGTGAAGTAATTCCTCAAGTAATTGAATCAAATATATCTAAGCGCACAGGAAAAGAAGTTAAATTCTTAATGCCTAAAAAGTGTCCTGGATGCCAGCAACCCACAACAAAAAAAGCGGGGGAAGCAGCATTATATTGCACAAATGCATCCTGTTCAGCACAGATGGTGAGGCTCGTAGAACACTTTATTAGCAAAACAGCAATGGACATAGATGGAATGGGCGGAAAAACTGGTATAAGCCTTATAGAAAGTGGACTAATTAAAAATATCTCCGATATATACAATTTAAAAAAAGAAGACATAGTAGAACTTGAAAGAATGGGTGAAAAAAGTTCTATTAATCTTATATCTGCAATAGAGCTCAGCAAAAATAGAAATTTATCAAATTTGATATTTGCTCTGGGAATTAAACATGTAGGATCTGAAATTGCAGAAATATTATCAACTCATTTCAAAAATATGGACAATCTCATGAATGCTTCTATTTCTGAGCTAGAAGAAATCAATTTAATAGGACCCCAAATATCTAAAAGCATTGTTGAATACTTTAACAATGCTGAAAACCAATTCATCATATCAACAATGAAAAAATATGGTGTCAATATGAACAATAAAACCTTAGAATCTGACAATATGAATACTTTAAAAGATAAACGATTTGTAATTACAGGTAAATTAAATACATTTACTCGATCAGAAATTACCAATACTGTTAAAAATTTCGGTGGTTCTGTTAGCAGTAAAGTATCTAGCCAAACGGATTATCTTATTGCTGGAACAGATTCAGGATCTAAATTATCTGAAGCAATCCGACTACAAATACCTATCATTAATGAGTCAGATTTCTTACTATTGATTAAACCTGTAGAATAAAAGAAATAAATTTTGAGGGGTCTATGAATAAACTTATTATTCTGTTTACAAGTATGATTGCGGCTGTTTTTGTTATTTCCTGTGGAGGAGAAGAATCTTCTGTCTCTACTACCCAACCAGAAATGCCTGCATTAATAGAAACTCCTACAGTTATAATCCAAGAAAAGGAAGAGATTCCCTTTATACCAGTACCTACCTCCCAACCTGTAAAACCAAGTGTTGCCCCAGTTGACACACCAACACCTCAGGTTGTTGAAAAGAAAAAGATTCCTAATATTTTTGATAAATATGAGTTTATTTTAACTTTAGATGAAGATACTGATATCTGGAACTCAAACTTAACAACAAGCGGATTATTAGAGGAAACCCCAGATATAAATCAGGGACTAATTACTTTTGAATACAAAGGTGTTGACGCCTCATTAATTTGGTCTCCTAACGAAGGAGAATCTAACCAAGATTTGGTAGACTTTGGATACTTTATATTATCTGACAGTCAACCTGAAAATATATTTACTCTTCTTAATAACGGAGATTTAACTGTTGGAACATCATCAGGAAATTTTGCCGCCTTCGTAGTCTCTGATGCTCAAGGGTCGGATGCCGGAGGAGGACTAATAGCTGGTTGGACTTGTTTAAATAATACTTCTTACACACTAGTAACAACAGGTCCAGATTCTACAGCTTTGCAAATAAGATTTAATAATATTGTGTCAGGATTTTCTTGTGAATAATCACATGATATTAAAGGTGGAATTATTATGAAAAAAATATTTATTCTAACAGCGGTTTTTATTACTTTAACTGTAACTTCATATGGAATTGATACTGTTTACGGTGATTCTAAACAATTTATTATCCCTATAACGGATCTAGACCCTATAAATCCTGGCCCTCCCCCTGATATGGGACCTCCTCCTGATATGGGACCTCCTCCTGAACCCCCTTCAGATCCGGGACCTCCTCCTGATATGGGACCTCCTCCTGATATGGGACCTCCTCCTGATATGGGGCCTCCTCCTGAACCTGCTCCTGGACCTGATCCTGCTCCTGGACCTGATCCTGGATCTGGACCTGATCCTGATATGGGGCCTGCTCCTGATATGGGGCCTGCTCCTGATATGGGGCCTGCTCCTAAAGATGGAGCACCTGGCGTTCCCGGTGTTCCTGGAGAACCTGGAGAACCTAAAGATGGAGCACCTGGCGTTCCCGGTGTTCCTGGAGAACCTGGAGAACCTAAAGATGGAGCACCTGGCGTTCCCGGTGTTCCTGGAGAACCTAAAGATGGAGTCGCTGCACCTGGCGTTCCTGGCGTTCCTGGCGTTCCTGGAGAACCTAAAGATGGAGTCGCTGCACCTGGAGTTCCTGGAGTTCCTGGAGAACCTAAAGATGGAGTCGCTGCACCTGGAGTTCCTGGCGTTCCTGGCGTTCCTGGCGTTCCTGGCGTTCCTGGAGAACCTAAACATAATTTACCTAAAGGTGAACAATTCGGTGGAGGAGACCCTAATGCTGTAGCCGGTTTTGACAAAAACAAAATAGCAGGTATTGATCCTAATGAAATGAAAACATTTAACAAAGATCAGATGGCCACATTTGATGCTGGGGCGGTAGCCGGTTTTGGAAAAGACCAGATGGCTAAC
>JBJLGX010000022.1:0-90080 GCA_045564655.1 Dehalococcoidia bacterium | reverse complement strand
AAGTTTCTAACCCAAGAGATCTAAGTTTTTTCTGAACAGGTCCTGTATATCTAGCCATAGTATTTATTACGATTTATTAACGTATCTCCAAATTTATATTTATTATATTTTATAATCCAGTTTGGTGAGACAACTTGCCAGCATTAAAACTGTCAAATCGGTCTCTCATATCTAAGTACAATAAAGTCACAGCAATAGCCACAAAAGTTACAGAAACAGAAATCGATATTAATCCAACTGTCTCAAACAACACTTTAAATAAAATAATCTCATTATTAATAGATGATATTAATAATAATTTTGGTAAATCTAAAACGAATTTAACAAAAAACCCTATTATTGATATTAATATCATGGTCCCCGCAACTTTTAGTAGGGCATACTCAGCCAAACGAAACCCTCTTTTTATTGCAGAGAAATATTTCTCTCCTTCGTGTACTGTCACTAATAAAGAAATAAGGGTTAAGAAAAATGCACCAATCCCTAAAGCTGACAATAATCCTATAGTTGGAATAAATAGTACAAACCCAAGCATAGTTGTAATAATACTAGTTAGCAAAATACCAGTTATGAATAATATAGATAGAAATCTCCAAGAAATCTGTCTGAAACAATTCTCTATATCTATCTTATTATCATTTATATATTGTCCCGTAGCTACAGATAAAGCAGAAAACCCAATTGTTATTGAAAATATGGTTAGTAGAGATATAAGCAATGTATACAAGCCATACCCATTAAACAAATAAGCTAGCATCCCTTGGTCAGCTTGAGCTTCATTAAATGATGCCTGTAACGATGCTTGGCTTGGGCCTAAAATAGAAATAATAGTCAAAGGTGCGAAAACACATATCGCAATTAAGGCGAAATTATTTAAACCTTTGATAAATATATTAAAGGTTTCCTTAATTTTGGAAAGTTTTATTAGTGCCATCATATCTATTTATTACCAATAACCTAAAATTAAACTCTACGTCTTTTAGGTGGTCGGCACCCGTTATGAGGAACAGGAGTAACATCTTTTATACTTGTAACCACAATGCCTGCACTTTGAATAGCTCTAACTGCAGCTTCTCTTCCGGCACCAGGGCCACGCACAAATATATCTACACGTTTCAACCCTTGATCCATAGCTTTTTTTGCAGCATCTTCTCCGGCTCTTTGAGCAGCAAAAGCTGTCGACTTTCTTGAACCTTTAAATCCTGCCGTTCCAGCACTCCCCCAGGCAACTGTGTCTCCCGAAGGGTCTGTTAAAGTTACAATCGTATTATTAAAAGTTGATTGTATATAAGCCTTCCCTGAAGGGATAGGCCCCCTATCTCTTTTTCTAGTCCTAGATCTTTTTGCCATTTAATACATTAACTCCAAATTCTTAAATTTTATTCTTTCTTTCTAGATATAGCCATGCGTCGGCCTCTTTTAGCCCGAGCATTAGTTTTCGTTCTTTGGCCCCTTACAGGTAACGCTTTACGATGCCTTGTTCCTCGATAACACCCAATATCTATTAACCTTCTTATATTCTGGTTAACATCTCTTCTGAGATCACCTTCTACTACCAAATCAGCATCAATAATTTCCCTAATACGATTTAAGTCTGCTTCTGGCAAATCTTTAACTCGAGGGTTGTCTATAACACCAGCTTTATCAATGATATCTTTAGCCACTTTCGGGCCTATACCATATACTCTTGTTAAAGCTACTTCTAATCTTTTGTTATCTGGGATATTAACCCCTGAAATAATTGCCATATCTTATAATTACTCCTAACCTTGCCTCTGTTTATGTTTCGGGTTTTCACAAATTATTCTAGCTCTTCTATTGCGTCTAATAACCCTACACTTTGCACATCTAACTTTTATTGAAGCACTAACTTTCATTTTTTATTCCTATACAAACCTGATTTAAAAATTAACGAAACCTGTACGTTATCCTGCCCCTAGTCAAATCATACGGAGAAAGATCTACTAAAACTCTATCACCAGGTAACACTCTAATATAATTAACTCTCAATTTCCCTGAAATATATGCGAGAACTTCATGCCCATTAGCTAATTCAACTTTAAAAGAGGCATTAGGCAAAGCTTCTTTGACCGTACCTTCTACTTCAATTGATTCATTTTCTTTTGGCATAAAATTTTCCTATTTAAATAATCAATCTACCAATATGATGCGGAATCTGAGGCAGCCATTCTCGTTAAAATTTCCGGACCATTCTCAGTAATAGCTACTGTATGCTCAAAATGAGCAGACAATTTGCTGTCAGCTGTCACAACTGTCCAACCATCTTTCAAAATCTTTGTTTCCCAAGTTCCAATATTTAACATAGGTTCTATTGCTAATACCATTCCTGCTTTAAGCATAGGGCCTTTTCCTGGATCCCCATAATTAGGAACCTGAGGTTCTTCATGTAATGATCTGCCAATCCCATGACCAACATACTCTCTAACAACAGAATAACTTTTAGATTCTGAATATTTTTGTACTTCGTGACCAATATCTGTTAGCCGACCTCCAGGTAAAGCTTTCTCAATACCTTTCATAAGAGACTTTTCAGTTGCTTCCATTAAATCGTTAGCTTCGTTGGATATATCACCCACTCCAGCAGTAAATGCACTATCCCCATGAAAGCCTTCAACTATTGCACCAAAATCTATACTTACAATATCTCCATCTTTCATCTTTCTATTTCCAGGTATACCGTGAACAATTTCTTCGTTAAAGGAAAAACATATGGTCGCAGGAAATGGAGGCATAGTTGGCGCAGGTTGATATCCTTTAAATGAAGGAATCGCGCCTCTTTTTAAAATAATCTCTTCAGCCAAATCATCCATTTCTTTACTAGTGACACCTGGAGCAATAGCGGCTTTAACCGCAGCCTTAGCCTCTGCGATAATTTTGCCAGCTTCTCGCATAAGATCTAATTCTCTAGAAGACTTTATAGTTATACCTCGGGGTTTACCGAGACCTAAATTCATATTACACCTTCAATATATAAGATACAGAACAACTATTATACAATGAACTAATATACTTAATCATCTAATTGCATTTTCCATTGATTTAGAAACATCATCTATCGAAAGAGCACCGTCAATTTCACGTAATATCCCTTGATTACGATAATATTCAATCACAGGCTCTGTTTCACTTAAATATACTTTCAATCTGTTAACAACAACATCCTCTTTATCATCATCTCTTTGATATAAAGAACCTTCACAATCAGGACATGACTTAAGCATTAATGGAGGCAAAAATAATTTATGATAAGGTTTCTGACACTCAGTACAAATTAATCTACCAGAAAGTCTTTCAACCAAAATTGATTCTTCAACATTGAAAAAGATTACTCGGTCGATACCCCCTTTATGCATCATCTTATTTTCTAATGCTTCAGCTTGAGCTAACGTCCGGGGAAAACCATCTAAGATAAAGCCTTTATCATGAGCAGGATCCTCTATCCACGATATAACCATATTAATAGTTATATCATCAGGGACATATTCTCCTTTATCCATAAATTTTTTAGCTTGAATTCCCAGGTCTGTATTATTAGATAAATTTGACCTAAACAAATCTCCAGAAGAGATACTATCTACAGAAATAGCCGATGCTAATTTACTAGCTTGGGTACCTTTACCTGAACCAGGAGGCCCCATGAGGATTACTTTCACTCATTTTCTCCTATTTGATAAAGCCTTCGTAATTACGCATTAATAGTTGGGCTTCTAACTGTCTCATAGTATCCAATGCAACCCCAACCATAATAAGTAAGCTAGTGCTACTGAGTGTAAGGGACTGAACACCAGTTAATTCTGTCACAAAGAATGGAATAATAGCGATAATTCCCAAAAATATTGCACCTCCCCAAGTTACTCTAACAATAACCTTATTCAAATATTCTTGAGTAGGTTGACCTGGTCTAATTCCTGGAATAAATCCCCCATTCTTTTGCAAATTTTCTGCTAGATTCTGTTGCTGAAACATAACTAAAGTATAGAAAAAAGTAAACATTACAACTAAGAAAAAGACTGCTATCCAATAAGGTAAATTAGACGGATCCAAAGTGTTTGCAAAAAATGTGGCAATTGAATTACCAAATCCATCACCCAACGGGTCTCTAAAATAGCTGGCAATCGTACCAGGTAAAATAATGATTGAAAATGCAAAAATCAATGGGATCATTCCTGCCGTATTGACTCTAATAGGAATAAAAGAAGCCCCTGTTTGCCGTTGCATTCGACCACCACGAAATACACTTCTTCCGTATTGAACCGGAATACGTCTTTGAGCTTCATTGAAAAATACAATAACAAATATAATTGCAAAACCTATAACAGAAAGCATCATTAACCCAGATACATAATCACTTTCTAGGAATCCTGTTCCAATTATTTGAGGAAGACTAGCAACGATTCCACCAAATATAATTAAAGAAATCCCATTCCCTAAACCTCTTTCAGTGATTAATTCACCTAACCAAACAAGGAACATAGTTCCTGCTACCAATGAAGCCATCATAGCAAATGTATGCAAATTTAAACCAAAATCTACTCCAGGCAAAACGCCTGAAGATCTTAATAAAGTCAATTGTCCCCAACCTTGTAAAAATGCAACTGGAACAGTTAAGTAATGAGTAAATTGATTAATTTTCTGCCTACCAAATTCTCCTTCTTGAGAATATTCCTTCAAGGTAGGTACAACAGGTGTAAGAATTTGCATAACAATTGAGGATGTAATATAAGGGTAAACTCCTAATGCAGCCACACTAAGGTTAGATAGTGCACCTCCACTAAATAGATCCAAAAAACCCAATAAAGCTTGCTGCCTAAATGCTTGAGCTAACGCTTGAGTATCAACACCTGGAACAGGCACATGGGCCACAAATCTAAAGATAAACAACATTGCTATTGTAAATAGAATTCTATAACGCAAATCAGGAACCTTCATTGCATCTATCATAGATTGAATTAGTTGTGGTCTCGAATTCTGATCAGACTTTGTAGCAGATGATTGGCGAACCATTTTATTCTATTACCTGAGTAGAACCGCCAGCTGCCTCAATTTTTTTAACAGCAACTTCTGAAAATTTATGCGCCTTAACATTAACTGGAACAGTTAATTCTCCTCTACCTAGAATTTTTAACGGGGATTTTGTATTTT
This sequence comes from Dehalococcoidia bacterium, assembly GCA_045564655.1. Taxonomy (GTDB): domain Bacteria; phylum Chloroflexota; class Dehalococcoidia; order Lucifugimonadales; family UBA826; genus UBA826. Next base: position 84,917 of record JBJLGX010000022.1, on the reverse strand, counting down.
TCAATACTCGCAAAGTAACTAAATCTTCGGGAGACACATCTCCTCCATCTGGATAAACTCTAGATAAGGTATCCATATTTACAACGTTATAGTTTACTTTAAAAATATTATTGAACCCTCTTAAAGAAGGTAATCTTTTTATCAATGGAAGCTGACCACCTTCAAATCCTGGCCTAACACCACCGCCGGAACGAGAATTCTGTCCTTTCATTCCCTTACCAGAATAACTACCATTTCCGCTAGAATCTCCACGACCTCGTCGCTTCCTATTTTTCTTAGGTTCATTTGGTTTTAATGTATGTTGATTTAATGACATATTTAATTCCTACATCTAAGTTAAATCCTTAACTTAACTCCTTAACTTCAATTAAATGATTAACCTTATTTATCATGCCCATAATAGAAGGCGTATCCTCATGTTCTACAGTATGGTTTAATTTTCTTAACCCTAAACTTTCAATAACTTTTCTTTGACGATGCGAATACCCTATCGTACTTTTTTTCCATGTGACAGATATTTTACCCATTCGTTCCTCCAAGCTTAAATCTATTTATCTTCAAGAGACATTCTTTGAGCGAACTCACGCCTCTTGGCAATCTCAATATCAGGATCTTTCATAGCTTCTAAACCTTTAAGAGTTGCTTTAACCACATTAGTAGGATTTGAGCTTCTTCTGACTTTAGTGACTATATTCTTTATTCCCGCTAACTCAACTACAGCTCTAACAGAATCTCCTGCTATAACACCTGTTCCTTGAGGAGCAGGTTTCAACATAACAACAGACCCACCAAATTTAGCCAAAACTTCATGAGGTATAGTGTCATTTTTAATAGGTACTTCTACCATGTTTTTTTGTGCATAAACAGAACCTTTACGTATAGCATCTGGAACAGCATCCGCTTTTCCCATTCCTATACCAACCTTACCCTCTCCATCACCAACCACTACCATAGCACTAAAACTAAGGTGCCTTCCGCCTTTTATAACCTTAGAAACTCTATTTATCCTAACAGTTCTTTCTGTAATAGCAGAACTCTCATCATCTTCTTTATTTCTCATATTATATTGATTTGTCATTTTAAAATTTCAATCCTTCTTCTCTAGCAGCATCAGCGACAGCTTTAACCCTACCATGATATTTGTATCCACCTCTATCAAAAATAACAGTCTCTATCCCTTGTTCCTTGGCCCTTTGCGCTATTAAATGACCTACAAGCTTAGAGGAATCAATTTTATTTAAGTCAATTGCCTTTGATTTAATTTGACCTTCAAGACTAGAGGCAGCAGTCATTGTTACACCATTATCATCATCAATAATCTGAGCATATATATTGTTAAGGCTTCTATAAACAGACAATCGTGGTTTTCCGGATGTCCCGTTAACTTTATTCCTAACTCTAGAATGTCTTGCAATACGTTGCGATCTTCTATTTTTAACAGTCATACTAAATACTCCTAAGCACTACTGGCACTCTTACCTGGTTTAATACGAACTTGCTCACCGGCATACCTGATTCCTTTACCTGTATAAACGTTAGGAGGTCTTACTCTTCTTATTTCAGCGGCTATTTGTCCAACTGATTGTTTATCAATACCAGAAACTTTTATTTTATTATCATCAGATACTTCTAAAGATACCCCTGCAGGAGGATTAATAGTTACAGAATGGCTAAGCATAACGTTTAAAGTAACTCCTTCTCCTTTCTGTTGTACCCTATAACCAATTCCAACAAGTTCCAAATCTCTTTGAAATCCTTCACTAACTCCAATCACCATATTATTTAGGAGGCTTCTCGTTAAACCATGAAAGGCTTTGTGTTCTGATTCATCAGAAGGCCTAGAAACCAAAATAGTCCCTTCTGACTCAACAATTGACATTTCGTGATGAAAAGAATTGGAAAGTTCTCCTTTAGGGCCTTTTACAGTTATTTTTGGATGATCAATACTAATACTGACTCCTGAAGGAATTGTGATTGGTTGATTACCTATTCTAGACATTTATAACTCTCTCTTTATATTTACCAAACGTAAAAAAGAACTTCTCCACCTAACCCCTTTTGACGCGCATCTCCTCCGGACATAACACCTTGGTTAGTTGAGATTACGGCAACTCCTCGGTCGCCATAAACATGTGGAATTTCATTTTTATTAACATAAATTCTAAGACCCGGTTTACTAACACGTTTTAAACCATTGATAGCTGGTTCATCTTTATTCCAATAATGCAAAGAGACGCTAACATTTGGTTTAGTGGAATCTTCTTCTTCAAGTTTAAATCCTGAGACAAAACCTTCAGATTTCAATATGTTTGCAATTTCCAACTTGATCTTTGAAGATGGAAAAGAAACAGATTTATGACCGACTTTTACAGCATTACGAATTCTCGTAAGCATGTCTGCTATTGGATCAGATACTGACATTTTTAATATTCCTTACATTATTCATAATTCTACCAACTGGCCTTTTTAACACCGGGCAATTGTCCTGCATGCGCCATTTCCCGAAAAGCGATTCTCGACAATCCGAAATATCTAATATAACCGTGTGGCCTACCTGTCATTTGACACCTATTCCTAATACGAACAGGATTTGAATTTCTGGGCAATTTTGTCATTTCATTTCTAGCTTCTGATTTAGCTTCTAAAGAAGAATTAGGAGACTTAATAATTGCCTGTAACTCTTGCCTTTTTTCAGAATACTTTTCAACAAGCCTTCTACGTCTTTCGTTTTTTTCAACAGATGATTTTTTTGCCACTGGTTATCCTCTTAAATGTTATTAATTTTTAACAAAGGGCATGCCTGCTAATTCTAAAAAGCGCATACCTTCTTGATCATTTTTTGCAGTTGTAACTAAGACAACTTGCATACCTCTTATCTTATCTATACTGTTGTAATCAATCTCAGGGAAAATAGCATGCTCTTTTATTCCTATTGAACAATTACCCCTACCATCAAAACATTTCCTTGAAATACCTTGGAAATCTCGTATTCTTGGTAATGCTGCATTAAGCAATCTATCAACAAATTCATACATTCTTTTGCCCCTCAAAGTGACTTTGACACCTATAGGCATACCTTCACGTATCTTAAATCCTGCAATAGATTTTTTAGCTTTAGTTGTAACTGGTTTTTGGCCTGTTATAGCCATAAGATCATTAGTAGCACTCTCAATAGCACGATTATTTTGAAGAGCTTCTCCTAATCCCATATTTATAATAACTTTATCTAAAGTAGGTATTTCCATAACGCTAGAATAACCAAATTCACTTTGCAATTGCGGGCTTATTTCATCACGCATCATTGTTAATAATCTTGGCATTTCATCCATATTTGTTTTTTCTTTCATTGTCATTCAATCACTTCCGGACATTTTTTACACACTCTACCTTTAGACCCATCCCCAAGCTCTTTAAAAGCAATCTTCGTTGGAGCTAAGCAATGAGGGCATATCAACATAACATTTGATACTGATAAAGGCATTTCTTTTTCAATAATATCCGCCCCGCTCATGCCTTGGGCTTTAGTATGCCTTTTAACAATATTAATTCCTTCAACAACAACTTTGTCCTGATCTTTAAAAGTCCTTTGAACAACACCTTGTTTGCCGCGGTCTTTTCCCTTAGTAACCAAGACTGTATCATTCTTACGTATTCTCATTAGAGCACCTCCGGAGCTAAAGATACTATTCTCATAAAATCATTATCTCTAAGTTCTCTAGCAACAGGCCCAAAGACCCTAGTGCCTCGAGGCATCTTATCGTCATTAACAATAACTGCTGCGTTCTCATCAAATTTTATATGAGATCCATCTTGACGCCTATGAGATTTAGCTGTTCTTACAATAACTGCTTTTACTATATCCCCTTTTTTGACAGCAGCATTGGGAGCCGCGTCTTTAACAGAGGCAACAATGACTTCTCCTAACCAAGCATATTTTTTTCCTGATCCACCAGGTATTCCAATACAACTGATTTCTCTCGCACCAGAGTTGTCGGCAATTTTAAGTTTTGTATATATCTGAATCATTTTATTTATTTCCCAACTATATATCTCAATCTATAAAAAATTATTTAGCATCCGGTGTTTCTTCTTCAGCAACCACTTCTTCAGTAACCACTTCTTCAGTAACCACTTCTTCAGCAACCACTTCTTCAGCAACCACTTCTTCAGCAACCACTTCTTCAGTAACCACTTCTTCAGCAACCACTTCTTCAGTAACCACTTCTTCAGCAACCACTTCTTCAGCAACCACTTCTTCAGTAACCACTTCTTCAGCAACCACTTCTTCAGCAACCACTTCTTCAGCAACCGTAGCCTCTTTACCCGAATCATCAAGGCCTTCAACAGCTATATCACTAGGCTGTAAATCCGCGACATCACCTTTTTGTAATATTTCAGATAATTTCCATTTCTTTGTTTTAGAATAAGGTTTAGACTCTGTTATAAGCACAGTATCTCCTAAATTACCTATATTCTCTTCGTCGTGTACCTTAAATCGGCTCCATTTTCTAACATTCTTTTTATATATCCTGTGAGGAGCACGCCATTCAACAGATACAACAAGTGTTTTATCCATTTTATCGCTAACAACTTTACCGATTTTTATTTTTCTTCTTTCGTGACTCATTATGAATTCTCTACAATTTCTCTTTCACGAATTACTGTCATAATTCGCGCAATTTTCTTTTTAGCACCATTAATTTCTCTCACATTAGTCAACTGCATAGTTGATACTTTAAACCTAAGATTCATCAATTCTTTCTGTGTCGAATTGAGCTCATCAGACAAATCTTCATCATTTAAAGATCTAATATCATCTATTTTAGCCATAACTAATAATTCCTTAATAAAAAATATTTACTTCTTTTTAACAACTCTTGTCGCCATGGGCATTTTAGATGCAGCCAGCGTTAAAGCATGCTTTGCTGTTTCTTCAGGTATTCCTGCCATTTCAAATAGGACTCTGCCAGGTTTAACAACAGCAACCCAATGATCTGGAGCCCCTTTACCTTTACCCATTCGTGTTTCCGCTGCTCGGGCAGTAACGCTTTTATCAGGAAAAACCCTGATCCACATTCTCCCACCCCTTCTAGCATATCTAGTCATAGCCCTTCTAGCAGCTTCTATCTGCCTAGATGTTAACCAAGCATTTTCAGTTGCTTTAAGACCAAATTCACCAAAATTCAAGGTGCTTCCAGAATTGGCTAAACCTTTTCTTCGACCTCGATGATGGTTTCTATATTTAACTCTTTTAGGCTGTAACATTATTTATTCCTCTTCAGACTTTCCTTCATCTGAATTTTCTTTCTCTTCATCTTTATTAAGAGTATTACCTTCATTTGCAGTTACTAGAACCTCAATGGCTGCAACTTCTTCTTCAGAATCTTCAAAGACCGTTTCCTCATCTTCTAAAACCACTTTTCCTATTATTGTAGGATTTACAATATTGCCCCTACATATCCAAGCTTTAACTCCAATGACACCAAATTCAGTATTAGCCTCCGCTAATCCATAATCAATATCTGCCCTGAGTGTATGAAGAGGAACACGCCCTTCCATAGCTTTCTCTGCCCTCGCAATATCAGCTCCTGCTAATCTTCCCGATGCAATGATTTTTATCCCTTCAGCTCCAGCTTGCATTGTTCTAGTGAGAGACTGCCTGATAGCTCTTCGAAACGCCACTCTTCTTTCTAATTGATCTGCAACGTTTCTTGCAACTAAATATGCATCCAACTCAGGTTCTTTAATTTCTTTAACATTCAGCTTGGTTCTTCTTATTCCTGTTTTGGTATCAAGTTCTTTCCGTAATTCATCGACTCTTTGTCCACCTCGTCCAATAACTATTCCAGGTCTTGCCGTATGTATTGTCACGGATACTTCATTAGAATCTCTTTCAATATCAACTTTCGATATACTCGCATCTTGATACATATCTTTTATTGTTTTTCTTATTACTACATCTTCTTTAAGCAAAGATGCGTATTCTGCGCCTGTAGAAGCAAACCAAGTTGCTGTCCAGTCTTTAGTAATTCCAACCCTAAATCCATTTGGATGTATTTTCTGGCCCAATTTAAAGCTCCTCTTCAGCAACCACAACGGTTATATGGCTACTTCGTCTATTTATTCTTCCTACACGACCTCTAGCTCTAGCTCTAAACCTTTTAGTGCGAGGAGCTTCATTAGCAAATATCTCTGAAATTTTGAGGTCTTCAGTTCTTGCCATTAACTCATTCTCCGCATTAGAAGCAGCAGACTTAACTGTTTTGGCAACTCTTGCAGCTGCAGGAGATTGCAAAAACTTTAATGTCGTTAATGCTTCATCAACCTTCATGCCTCTCACAAGATTAACAATAGGCTTTAGTTTTTTTACAGATATTCCTGTATTACTAGATTTTGCTTTTATACCCATGATGAAAACCTACTTATCATTCCTATTTATAACTTAACTGATACTCGACATTCGTTCTGATTTAGAAGAATGCCCTCTAAATGTTCTAGTAGGAGCGAATTCTCCTAATTTATGACCAACCATATTTTCAGTTACAAAAACAGGAACATGACGCCTACCATCATGAACTCCAATTGTTAACCCGATCATATCCGGCATAATTACAGAAGCCCTAGACCAAGTCTTTATCACTTCCCTTTTATCGGAATTCATAACCCTTTCAACTTTCTTTGAAAGTTTAGGGTGAACGAATGGCCCTTTCTTTATAGATCTAGACATTTATATTTATCTCCCTTAATCCAACTACTTGTCGTATCTTCTTCTTACAATAAATTTACTAGAAGGTTTCTTCTTTTTTCTTGTTCTGTACCCTAAAGCTGGTTTACCCCAAGGAGTCTTAGGGCCAGGCATACCTATTGGAGATCTACCTTCCCCTCCACCATGAGGGTGAGCATTAGGAGCCATAGCGACACCCCTAACAGAAGGCCTTATCCCTTTGTAACGCGTCCTGCCTGCTTTACCTAATTTGACATTTTTTGTGTCAACAGCACTTAATTGTCCAATTGTAGCTATACATTCACTTAAAATATTTCTCATTTCGCCAGAAGGTAATCGTAATAATGTGTATTTCCCTTCATGTGCAAGAACTTGAGCTGATGTACCAGCTCCTCGAACAATTTGACCTCCCTTTCCTAACGTTAATTCAACGTTATGTACAATAAGGCCTGGTGGCATTAATCCTAATGGTAAAGAATTTCCAATAGCTGTATTCTGTGCGAGTCTTTCTTCATTTATTTTCTTTCCATCTCTAGAAGATATAACTTTATTTCCAACTCTCAAATTATTTGGAGCTAAAATATATCTCCAATCTCCATTACTGAATTTAATCAATGCAATCCTAGATGTTCTATTAGGATCATATTCAATAGTCTCTACGACCCCTGGAATATCATAGTTATCCCGCTTAAAATCAATAACTCTATACCTTCTTTTATGGCCTCCACCTCTATGCCGAACAGTCATACGTCCACTCGAGTTTCTACCACCTGTTTTCTTTATTGGCTTTACAAGATTTTTCTTAGGTTTTCGACGAGTTATGTCATCAGTAGTTTGTAAAACTAAACCTCTTTGTCCAGGAGTTATGGGTTTTCTAGTTTTTAACGGCATTAGACTCCCTCAAACAACGCTATAGAGTCACCCTGTTCAAGAGTAACAATAGCTTTTTTCCAAGATTTTAATTGAGATACTTTAGGGCCAAATCTCTTACTTTTACCCCTAACATGCATTGTGTTAACATGCACGACAGACACTCCAAATGCAGCCTCTACAGCATCTTTAATTTCTAATTTGGTCGCTGAAGTATCAACTTCAAATACATATCGCCTGTCCTGTTGCAACATAGTTGCTTTCTCTGTTATCACCGGACGCTTAAGTATTGAAAATTTATGTATAGAAGACATTTTTCTTATCCTTCAGTTTCAAAAATATTTTCAGGCGATTTAATCCCTGAATCTTTCAATTTGTCACAAAGTTCCACATAGGACTTTTCCCCAAATCCTTTAATTTCTAAAAGATCTTTCTTGGATTTTCCCATTACATCATCCACAGTTTTTAGCCCTGCACTCAATAAAAGATTTAAATTCCTAGAAGATAATCCGATTTGTTCTACAGGTTTTGGCTTAGCAGTAGCTTTTGGCTTAGCAGCAGCTTTTGGCTTAGCAGTAGTTTCTGACTTAGCGGCAGCTTTTGGCTTAGCAGCAGCTTTTGGCTTAGCAGCAGCTTTTGGCTTAGCAGTAGTTTCTGACTTAGCGGCAGCTTTTGGCTTAGCGGCAGCTTTTGGCTTAGCAGTAGTTTCTGACTTAGCAGTAGCTTCTAAAGTGTCTTTTTTATAGACTCCACCCCACAAATCTTCGATTTTCCTAACAGCCTCAACAGTCATCACTACAGTCGATTTGTTTACCAAATCTAAAGTGTTAATAACATGAGCCGGAAGGGTTTTAACCTTATTAAGATTTCTAGATGCATTAATAACATTTTCATTTGGAACATCTGTAACAACAAGAACTGATTTCGTTATATTTAACGAACCCAACACAGAGGCCATCTCTTTAGTCTTGCCGCTATCTATATCTAAATCATTAAGAATCACCAGATTTCCATCTCTATATTTGCTAGATAAAGCAGACAGTATGGCAATCCTCCTCATTTTCTTTGGAGTACTTTGCCTATAACTGCGTGGCGTAGGCCCAAAAGCCCTACCTCCACCTACCCATAAAGGTGATCTTATCGAACCTTGTCGTGATCCTCCAGTATGCTTCTGCGGACGAGGCTTTGCCCCTCCTCCTGATACTTCGGACCTAGTTTTAGTTTTCGCAGTGCCTTGCCTTTTATTTGCTAAGTGAGCTGTTGCCACTTGATGCACCAAAGACATTTTTTCAGGAACCGCAAAGACATCAGGACGAACGTCTATTTCTCCTGCAGATTCACCAGATTTATTTTTTATTTGCAATTTCATATTAACTTAACTACTAAGACTTATTAATTAATAAAATCGAATCTTTGTGTCCTGGAACTGATCCTTTAACTAACAAAAGATTCCTATCAACATCGACCAACAAAACTTCTAAATTTTTAACTGTAACTTTATCTCCCCCCATTCTGCCTGCCATTCTCATACCCTTAATGACACGACCGGGAGTAGTCCCAGCTCCTATTGAACCCGGAGCTCTATGCCTATCTGATTGACCGTGGGTTTTAGGTCCACCTTTGAAGTTATACCTTTTAACTCCTCCCTGGAACCCCTTACCCTTAGAAACCCCTGTAATATTAACTTTCGCTCCTACTTCAAAAATACTAACATCGACTGAATTCCCTAACTCCAAAGAATCAATCTCTTTACCGGACACCTCTCTAAGATAACGAAACGTTTGGCCGCCTGATTTTTCCATATGCCCTTTTGTAGGAGCATTAGAATTATTAGTTGGCGAAAAACCCAACTGAACACTTTCGTATCCATCCAGTTCATGCGACTTAATCTGTGTAATTATGCAAGGTCCTGCCTGAATAGCAGTCGCCTGATCCGATCTACCATCTTCGTGATAAAACTGAGTCCCACCGATAACTTTTCCAACTATTCCATTTAATGACATTTTAACCCTCTATCCGTTTACAACTTTAATGCAATATCAACACCAGCAGGCATATCAAGGCTCGTCAAAGAGTCTATAGTCTTAGATGTTGGATTGTGAATATCAATAAGACGATTATGGGTTCTTATTTCAAAATGCTCTCTCGAATCTTTATCAATATGAGGAGCCCTTAAAACACAAAATCGTTTTATTGCTGTTGGCAAAGGAACTGGCCCAGAAACCCTAGCTCCTGTCCTCTCAGCAGTTTCTACAATTTGTCCCGCAGATTGATCCAAGACCCTGTGGTCAAAAGCTTTCAGCAGAACTCTTATTTTTTGAGTTGTTTGAGTCATATATTTATCCTAATTAACTTTTTGAAGGCTCTTGAGAAGCTACTACAGATTCAGGAGCTTCAAGGTATTTATCAAATTCCATTGAGTAACCAGCCCTACCTTGACTTATTGACCTAAGATCATTGGCATACCCAAAACTTTCAGCCAAAGGCAAGGATGCCTTAACAGTTTGAACGTCCCCCTGAGCGTCAATTGTTTCTATTGATGCTCTTCTTCTACCAAGATCTCCAACCACATCACCTAAATAATTTTCAGGAGTAACAACTTCTAATTTCATAACTGGCTCTAACACAACGGGGCTACACTTCAAAACAGCCGTTTTAGCAGCCATCGACCCTGCAACCTCAAATGATACTTTAGAAGAGTCCACATCATGATAGCTTCCATCAATTAAAGTAACTAATAAATCTATTACCGGAAACCCTGATTTAGGTCCATTATTGAGAGCTTTCCTAACGCCATCTTCAACAGAGGATATATATTCTGTAGGAATCGAACCACCCTTGATTTTATTTTCAAATAAAACCCCATCGCCTCTTTCGCGTGGTTCCATTTCAATAATAACGTGACCATACTGCCCATGGCCTCCAGACTGTCTAACAAATTTACCTTCAGCAGTTGTGTTTTTACGTATAGTTTCTCTAAATGCTACTCTAGGTTTTCCAATATTAGCTTCTACACTAAATTCACGCTTCATCCTGTCAGTTAAAATTTCAAGGTGCAATTCGCCCATACCCGACATAACCGTTTGTCCTGTTTCGTCATCATATCTGATAGTGAATGTTGGGTCTTCATCAGATAATTTAACCAACGCATCAGACAATTTATCTTGATCAGCTCTAGATTTTGGTTCAACTGATACAGAAACTACAGGGTCAGGAAACTCTATTTTCTCTAACAATATCGGTTCTTCAATTGAACAAATAGTTTCTCCTGTCGATGTATCCTTTAATCCAATAGCTGCAGCTATCTCTCCAGCAAAAACTTCCTCGATGTCCTCTCTTTGATCAGCATGCATTTTAACAATACGCCCCAATCTTTCCCTATCTCCTGTTACTGTATTTAAAACACTAGAACCAGATTTAGCTGACCCTGAGTAGACTCGGAAATAAACTAACCTACCAATATACGGATCTGTTACTGTTTTAAAAGCCAATGCTGAGAATGGCGCGCCATTCTCCGCATTTCTAGAAATAAGTTCATCTGTCCCAGGTTTAAGTCCTTCAACTGAAGGAACATCTAAAGGGGAAGGCAAATAATCACCAATTGCATCCAATAAAGGTTGCACACATTTATTCTTTAACGCTGTCCCGCACAAAACAGGAACAACCTTATTAGCTATTGTTGATTTTCTTATAGATTTCTTTAATTCATCAATTGAAATATCTTCTTCCATCAAGAATTTTTCAAGTAGCTCATCATCTAATTCAGCAAATTTTTCCACCATTTCTGCTCTTTTAACAGAAAATTCCTCAGAAAATTCCTCAGGCACTCCACCTTCTGTCATAATTCCTTCATTGTCAAATGTAAAAGATTTCCCTTCTATAAGATCAATAACACCATAAAACTGGTCTTCTCTACCCATAGGAATCTGAATAGTAACCGGATTACCACTCAATCTATCTACAATAGTTTGAGTAGCCCTATAGTAATCTCCCCCAACCTTATCCATTTTATTTATGAAACAAATTCTAGGAACTTGATATTTATTAGCTTGCCTCCAAACTGTCTCAGATTGTGGTTGCACACCTGCAACAGAATCAAAAACAACAATTCCCCCGTCCAAAACACGCAAACTTCTTTCAACTTCAGCTGTGAAATCCACATGGCCAGGAGTATCAATAATATTTAGATCCCATTCTTTCCATGTAGTAGCAGTGGCTGCTGAAACAATAGTGATTCCCCTTTCTTTTTCTTGTTCCATCCAATCAGTAGCCGTATTGCCGTCATCAACACTGCCTAATTTATGTATTCGTCCTGAAAAATAAAGAACTCTTTCAGACACAGTGGTTTTACCTGCATCAATATGTGCAATGAATCCTATATTTCGTGTTTGTTTAAGACTATTACTGGGCATAAAAAATCACCTTACTAGATTTACCACCTGTAATGAGCAAAAGCTCTATTCGCTTCTGCCATTCGGAAAACTTCTTCTTTTCTGCGTACAGCTGCACCTTGACCCCGAGAGGCATCTAACAACTCAGCCGACAGCTTCTGAGACATTCCTCTTCCTGAGCGCTGGCGCGCCCCAGTAACAATCCACCTCATAGCAAGAGCTAATTTTCTGGAAGGTCTTATTTCTGTAGGAACTTGATAATTCGCCCCACCGACCCTACGCGACCTTACCTCTATAGCAGGAGTAGCATTTCTGATAGCTTGTTCAAAAATTTCGAATCCCGGTCTTCCTGATTCTGTTTCAGCATTCTCTAACGCTGAATAAACAATTTTCTGAGCAACAGTTTTTTTTCCGTTTTGCATAACAGAATTTATAAACTTAGCAACATCTATACTTCCATGTCTTGGGTCTGGAAGAATTTTCCTTACTTCTGCTCTACGTCTTCGAGCCATTTTATGCCTACCTAAATACCTTTACTTAAACTTATCCACTACTACCATCAGTACGAGTTCCATATTTACTTCGCCCACGCTTTCTTCCCTGAACTCCAGCTGTGTCTAAAACACCCCTAACAACATGATAACGAACTCCAGGCAAATCTCTTACCTTACCTCCACGTATCAATACAACTGAGTGCTCTTGTAAATTATGCCCTTCTCCCGGTATATATGCTGAGACTTCCATTCCGTTAGTCAATCGAACTCTTGCTACTTTACGCAAAGCAGAGTTAGGCTTTTTAGGAGTTTGGGTCCTAACTTGCACACATACACCTCTTTTATGAGGAGACCCTGCACCCCTACTACCTCGATTTTTCAATGTGTTCCAAGTCAAATCTAAAGCGGGCGCAGTATTTTTACGAACCTTTTTGGCACGTTTTTTTCTTATTAATTGATTTACAGTAGGCATAAGATTCCTTAAATATGGCGCTACGTCACATCAAATATGACCCTATTTTAGTAGCGACAAGGAATAATTATAGCCATGAAGGCACATAGTGTCAACGACTAGAAGTTACAAAATATTAACTAAATTTTTAACGAATTTCAGGCACAAGGCCATTTTTAAAAAAATAATCTAATATTTACCTAACATTACCATAAGCAGAATATTTGACTGTATCTAGTTGATTGATAAGGAGTAATTGCTACACATATAGGTGACCCTACATGAACAACAATTTCAGATGCAACATGCCCAACCCTCAATTACAATCCTTCAGGAACAACAACAACCATTTTACCCAAATTTAAATCAACATCTTTTATGACACTCAAGATAGCGGGTAGTAATAAGTCCGGGGTTTCTTTACACTCAATAACATATACGTCATTGGCACCTGTTTGAAGTATTTCTCTAATTACTCCTAAGTAACAATCATTTTCATCAAACACATTTAAATCTAAAAGTTGGTAATGAAAATAATTACCTTCGGGTAATACAATTTTATCTGAACTATTAATATTTAAAGATAATCCTTTAAAATATTCCGCCTGATCTCTGGTGTCTATACCGGTCAGTTTAATAAGAAGTCTGTTTCGATCATATCTCGAAGATGATATTGAATATTCTTCTTCATTTACTAGTACTTTATTCCCAACATTAAACCTATTGGGAACATCAGTCATTTGCTCTACTTTTAATTCTCCGTGTAACCCTCTAACACCTTTTATGATACCAATCACAATTTCAGATTTGTTAATCTGATGGTCAGATGACACAGTACTAAAGAACCTTGATTCTAATATTTATTCAATATCTAAGGTGATGTGAACACCTTCTTTAACAGCAGCAACACGAAGAAGAGACCTAATGGACTGTGCAATACGACCCTGTTTCCCTATTACTCTACCTTTATCATCTGAATGCACTTTCAATGTAAGAACAACTCTTCCTTCATCATCTGATTCTTGTTCTACTACAACATCTTCTGGATGGGTTGTAATAGCTTTAGCTATATATTCTACTAATTCTTTCAATTTTTATAATCCCTAATACCTAATAACTTTATTCTGAAACAGTTCCATCTACAGCCTCAACAGACTCCAACATACGGCGTACTGCATCACTGGGTTGTGCTCCATTACTAATCCATTTTTGAGCTTTTTCATTATCAATAACTATCTCAGGTGGATCAATTCGAGGATTATAATGTCCTATATGGTCAACAAAAGCCCCATCTCTAGGCTTTCTAGAATCAGCAACAACAATCCTGTAACTAGGTTGATTTCTTGAACCAACTCTCTTCAATCTAATACGTAACATTTTACTTGTTCAATCCCCCTACTGGTTTTTAGCCTTATTAAGAGCTTTATGGAGCCTAGACTTACGCCTAGAAACATTATTCTTATGCAAAGGTCCTTTTTGTGCAGCTTTATCTAGCGCTGTATAAGCTAATCTAGACATGCTCTCAGCACTTTCAAGGTCGCCCTGTTCTATAAGATTGTTTGTTTTAGTGATTAAAGATTTAGCCTTAGTTTTTAAAGGTTGATTCTTTATTTTTTTTCTCAAGCTAACTCTAGCAGATTTTGCACTTGGCACCTAAAAGTACCTCCATATTCTTATTATTCATACTCTAAATATTAATTAATGATTTTCGAGATTCCTTAACCTCGAAACACTAATTATACCAGTAATTGATTCTAACCGTGTATATAAAAGATTAAGCTGAGATATCCCGGTGACATATACCGTCATAGATATCACGCTTTCATCTTCATCAATTTCTGATGATATGTTATTTATATTTATTCTTTCATTAGATACCGCAGAGGAAACATCTAGTAGCAATCCTACTCGATCCCAACCTCTAACCTCTATTCGTACTGGATATAATGTTTTAGTTTCTCCCCAGTCTACGTTAACTATTCTATCTGGCTCATCTTCATTAATAATATTTATGCAATTGCTTCTATGTATGGTCACGCCTCTACCTCGAGTAATGAATCCTAAAATTGTATCTCCCATAATAGGATTGCAACATCGGGCAATGTTAGTAAGAAGATCCCCAACACCTAAAACCTCAACACCTGACGAATGTTTATTTATTTCAACATTTGAAGTTTTAATCTTATCAACTTCATTTATATTTGTCCTAGCTATAAGTTTTGCCCATGTCAGGCTACCGTCCCCCAAGGATACAAACATATCATCTTCATTATTGAATTTTAGCAAATCAGATGATTCTTTAGGAGTAATATAAATATCTAATCTTTTAATTTGACGTTGGAAAATTTCTTTTCCTCTTTCCAAATTACTTTGTCTTTCTTGTTTATTAAAAAACTGCCTAATTTTAGATTTAGCTGAAGATGTCTTCACGTATCCTGCATTCTCATTTAACCAATCTAAACTTGGACCACTTGTTGTCTTACTATTCATAATAGTAATATTGTCGCTATTTGCTAATTGATATTTTAGCGACACAAGCTTCCCATTAACTTTAGCGCCTACACAGCTATGACCCACATCAGTATGGATTCTATAAGCAAAATCAAGAGGCGTTGCCCCAACAGGAAGCTCTACCACATCCCCTTTAGGGGTATATACATAAACCTGATTTTGAAATATATCTGTTTTAAATGACTCAACAAACTCAACAGCTCCATCAGCATCCCTTTGCCAATCTAATAGTTTCCTAACCCAAGACATCTTGTTTTCAAATTGCTGATCTTGCTCACCACCTTCTTTATATAGCCAATGTGCAGCAACTCCATATTCAGCTACTTGATGCATATCTGATGTCCTAATTTGTATTTCTACAGGAGCCGAATCTTCACACACCACAGCAGTATGCAAAGATTGATACAAATTATCTTTAGGGTTTGCAATATAATCATCAAATTGTCCGGACAAAGGTCTCCATTTACTATGAATCACCCCAAGAGCAGCATAGCAATCTTGTATTTGGTTTAATACAATTCTTATTGCAAATAAATCGTATATTTCACCTAATTCTTTATCATGAGTCCTATATCTTTCTAATTTCCTATGAATACTATATATATGCTTAGGTCGGCCATAAACTTCTGCCTCAATACCAGCCTCCCCCAATTCTTTCCGAGTCATGTCAACAATATTATTAACATAGGCCTCCCTTTCAGCTCTTTTAGAATTTAATCTTTTAGAAATTTTCTTATAGGAGTCTGGATCCAGTTGCTGAAAAGACAAATCCTCAAGTAACCATTTTATTTCCCAAATCCCTAGCCTGTGAGCCAATGGAGCAAAAATATCTAATGTTTCATGTGATATTGCGATTCTGCGTGCCTCTGAAAGATATGATATTGTTCTCATATTATGTAATCGGTCTGCAAGTTTAATAAGAACAACGCGAATATCTTCTGCCATTGCCATTAACATCTTTCTAAGGGTCTCTGCTCGAGCAAGATCATCAAAAGAACTTATATCTGAAGATGACATCTTATCCATATCTGTATCTTCTGCGATCATTTCAGTTCGGGTCAGCTTAGTAACACTTTCTACTAGCCTAGCAACATCATCCCCAAAACGTTCTACCAGTTCTCCATAAGAAACATCACAATCTTCTATAACATCATGCAAAAGTGCCGCGGACAAAGTGTTGGAATCTAATCTTAAATCTGCAAGAAATATAGCTGTTTGCTTAGGATGTTCAAAAAAAGGTTCTCCAGAAAGTCTTTTTTGTCCTTTGTGAGATTCTTGAGCAAACAAATATGCTTCAGCTACATCTTCAACTTTGTCAGAAGGTAAATAAGATCGAATTTTAAGCAAAAAATCATCAGAAATATCTTGAGTCTCAGTTTTGGTGACATTAACCATATTTAATATCCATAATCACAATAATTACTGAATTAACATTATAGCTTATTAACTTAAAATTGTAGAAAATCTGAAAATCTAATGATACTCTCAAAAGTAAGTCTGCGTTAAAATAGCTATTGATAAAAAATGATCCAATGAGGTGAATTATGCAATTTCAGGCCCCAAAAGGCACAAGTGACATATTGCCTGAAAGTCAAGATTACTGGAAAACTGTTACTGAAAAGGCATTTTTGACTGCAAAAAAATTTGGTTATAGATATATTGAAACACCCATATTCGAAGATTCAAGAATATTCGAAAGAACAGTTGGGGAAGATACAGACATAGTTGAAAAAGAGATGTATTCCTTTGTTGATAAAGGTGGAGAAAATATTAGCCTTAGACCTGAAAATACTGCTGGGGTTTGCCGAGCTTTCATAGAGAATGGTCTTTATAATAATACTTTACCTGCTCGCCTATTTTACTATGGCCCTATGTTTAGGTACGAGAGACCTCAATCAGGTAGATTCAGACAATTTCATCAGTTTGGTATTGAATGTATTGGTGATAGTTCGCATGATAATGATTTTGAAGTAATTAAACTTGCTTGGAATATTTTAGATAAATTAGAAATCAAAAATACTGAACTGAATATAAATTCTTTAGGTGATAAAGAAGATAGGGAAGTTTATGTTTCAAAGCTTATAGATTATTTTAGTAAGTACATAAATGATTTACCAAAAGTTGACAAACTAAGATTTGAAAGAGCCCCATTAAGATTATTGGACTCAAAAGAAAAGGTAACTATAAACATTTCCAAGGATGCTCCAAAAACTTTAGATTTTATTTCTAAAGATAGTAAGAATCATCACGATAAAATTATTGAAAATCTAGAGAACTTAAGAAAAACAGAAAGAAACTTCAAATATAAGATAAACGATAAATTAGTAAGAGGATTAGACTACTATAACAGAACTGTTTTTGAGTACCTAAGCGACTCATCTGGACCTCAGGGAGTGCTATTAGGAGGAGGAAGATATGATCCTCTTATAAAGATTCTAGGCGGACCAGATACACCTGCTGTTGGTTTTGCTATGGGAGTTGAAAGAATCGTGAATGAGGTTAGTAAACAAGGTTCTATAAAAGACAATGATTTAGATATAGTAATAGTTGTATTAAAAGATGAGTTCAGAACCAATGCTGAATCAACCTCTGATTTATTTAGAAGTAATGAAATAAGTACAATAATTGCTCCTAGAAGGTCCATAAAGGGACAATTAAGATTCGCAAATAATATGAATGCTAAACTTGCTGTAATTCTTGGTGAAAATGAAATTAATAACAACTCAATTACTATAAAATTTCTTAATTCTGGAGATTCTCAATTAGAACTACAAAGTGAAGATATACTAAAAGTAAAGAGTTTACTGGCTTCAGAGGAATAGTACAGATGAATAGATCTTAACTAGATCAGAAGAAATAAAGAAATGCTTACCTTAAAAAGAATAATTGAGAATTTATCGGATTTTAACAATGGATCATGATATTAAAAAAATAATAACTAGCGCCCAAAAATTTATGTCATCAAAAAAAATAGACGGATGGCTACTTTATGACTATCACGGAATGAATCCAATATTCTGGGAAACAGTTGGCCAGATACCAAATGTAACAAGACCTTGCTGGTTATGGATCCCCAAGGAAGGAATTCCAGAATTAATCGTAAGTTATGTTGACCAAAACAGATTTGAACACCTTGGAATAAAAACATCATTTTGGGTATCTAGATCAGACATGGTTGAAACACTATCAAAAACTTTGTCTGCACATTCATCTATTGCAATGGAATATTCTCCCATGGGGGAACTACCTAGGGTATCTAAAATAGATGCTGGGACGGTAGAATTAGTTAAAAGCCTTGGCGTTAATATTGTATCTTCTGGAGATTTACTCCAATATGCTACTCAAAGGTGGAATGACTATGCTTTAAATTCTCACCTAGATGCTGCAGATAAATTAACAAAAATTGTCAAACAGGCTTTTGATTATGTTGGAGTAAATATAAATTCAAATCCTACAGAATTCGAATTAGCTGAATTTATCAGAAATAGATTTAAAGAAGAAGGGTTAGAATCTCCAGACGGTCCCGTTGTTGCTGCCAATGCCCATGCAGCAGATCCACACTTTGACCCGACATATGATTTATCTGTTCCTATTCAAAAAGGTGATTGGATTTTAATAGATCTTTGGGCTAGAAATATACCTAAAGATTCAAAAGAAACAATCTATAGCGATATAACATGGACGGCATTTGTAGGGGATAATGTGCCCGATAAACACAAAGAAGTCTTCGAAACCGTTATAGGTGGAAGAGATGCAGCAGTATCTTTAATAGAAGAATCGCACTCTAAAGGGAAACAGCTTCAAGGCTGGGAAATAGACAAAGTATCTCGCGACTTTATTACATCCAAAGGATACGGGGAATATTACAGTCATCGTTTAGGTCACAGCTTGGGACGTGAAGTCCATAGCAACGCAGTTAACCTGGATGGCTGGGAAACATATGATACTCGTCATTTTCTTCCTAATATAGGTGTGACAATTGAACCAGGAATTTATTTGCCAGGTGAATTTGGAGTTCGGTCTGAAATAAACATTTTCTACCATGAGGATGGACCAAAAGTCACTACTGAAAGGCAAACTAATCCATACTTAATATCTATTTAATTCTTAGAGGGAAGCTTTAAAAACCCAAATATTACTGTAGAAATTAAAGCAACTACCCCGCAATAAGTAAAAGCATATTTCAACCCAAACTCATCTACTATCATACCGGCAAATATTGGAGAAAATGTACCTAAAAATGTAGCTCCATAAATTAAAGAGACCACCGTTGACTGTGCTTGTCCTTTAGCAACATCCATTGCAGCAGCTATAAAAATAGCGTGTAATGAATATATAAAAGCTCCCATAACGATAATATTTAAAATAAGTTGATATCCATCAGAAGCGTATGTAAGAGTAAAAAAACATACCGACAAAATAGCCATGGAAGGAAATAATACTTGTTTTCTAGAATAGTTATCTGATGCCCACCCAAGAATCGGCTGAGTAAATACTCCAACAACCTGAGCTCCCGACAAAAATACTCCCGCTATAAGAGTATCTTTTCCAAGACCGCCATCCAATGGATCTGAAATAAGATATAAAGGTAAAAAATACATAATCGAAGATTGGGCAAAAGACCGTAATGCTGTTACCGAAATCAACCCTAGCATTTGCCTATCTTTCAGCAAAGCCCCTAGATCTCCAAAATAATCTTTAAGTGATTCTGTTTTCGTTTGAACAACAGGTACATTTTTCATTAAGGCATACACTAATATAGCAAATAAAATAGCGGGAAAAACACTTATTCTTAATATCTGATCCCAATGCAAATTAAGCAAATTCCCAACCAAAACAATATTAGAATCAAATGATTCTATTGTTAAAACCCCTATAATAATCGGCCCTAACATTCCTCCAATTGCTCCGCCTGTCCCATGTAATGAGATAGCAAATCCCCTACGATCAGGAAATTTCCTTGATAACGATGCTATTGCAGGTGGATGATACAAAGCAGGTCCAATTCCAGCTAATAACATTATAAAAACTATCCAAAAAAAACTTGGGGCATTTCCAAGAAAAAAGTAGGCAACACCCATGAGGGATAAAGATAAAAACAACAACTCGCTTGACCTGTGAGCAAATCTCTCACCCAGATATCCAGCAACCATGGTTGTGGCACCCGCAGCACCTTTGTCTGCTGCAGCTATTACTCCATACTGTGTAGCATTTAAGTTAAATCTCGGATCTACTTTCAACATAGATAACAATAGAGGTAGCGATGACATAAATATATGTTTTACGGTATGCCCTAAGGTGACAGCAAAGGCTAATCGATTCCGGCCTAATTTTTCTTCTTCAGATACAACCATATCCATTCTAAGATTTTCCCCAATATTTAAAAAAATGGTTCACAGGTCCGTGGCCACCACCAATATCATGATTGTTTTTTATTGCCAGCGTTACATATTCTTTTGCCGCAGAGACTGATTCTAACATTGAAAATCCTTTAGCCAATCCTGCAGCAATTGCTGAAGCAAATGTACACCCTGTTCCATGTGTATTATGTGTATCAATTCTTTCTGAAGAAAAAACCTCAAAATCTTTTCCATCATAATAAAGATCTTGAGATTCTTGTCCTTCCAAGTGACCTCCCTTTATAACAACAGCTTTAGATCCCATATCTATTATTGCTAACGCTGCTTTTTTTGCAGAGTTCACATCAACAATATTCATATTTGTAAGTTCAATTGCTTCTGGAACATTAGGAGTAACAACAGAAGCCATTGGTATTAATATATTTTTTACCGTATCTATAGCTTCATCATTTATTAAGCTTGCTCCACCTTTAGCTTTCATAACAGGGTCTACAACAATATCAATATTCTCAAACTCAAAATCCTTTAGAGTTTTAACCACTGTTTCCACAATAACAGAACTTGAAAGCATCCCTGTTTTTATAACATCACACCCTATATCAGACATAACTACTCTAATTTGAGATTCAATTAATGAAGCAGGTAACTCCAAAACATCGTGTACTCCTAGAGTATTTTGAGCTGTAATAGCCGTTATCACAGATGAACCATATACTCCATTTGCAGAAAATGTCTTTAAATCTGCTTGAATTCCAGCACCCCCACCAGAGTCAGATCCAGCAATAGTCATAGCTTTAGGTAAAGAAGTCACAAATATTTATACCTCTATTTTATAAATAAGTTTCATTTAATCAGAAAAAATTCTTCTGTATAAGCCTCATCAATGTTTAAATTATCAGAAATAATACTGTTATCTTTCATCCAATTTCCAAAATTATTCCATTTTTCTGATGTCTGATTTCCAAAATTTACACCTGGGTCTACCCAAAGATTTTGTAAAAGATCTGCACCTGGCCTATCAATAGACTCATCAATATCTGGAGAATATTTCTTTAAAATATCTGCGCCAGATTGAGGATCTCTAATAGCATCCTCATACCCTTTTGTAATAGCTCTTGTAATACTTTGAACTGTTTCAGAATTATCTTCTAAATAAGTCTCACTAGTAACTAAAATAAGTTCATAATAATCGGGGACACCCCAATTTTCCATTCTGAAAATATCTACTGGGTATCCTTCATTTTCTAAGCTAATACTCTCATGGGTAAAATATGCCCCAATAACAGCATCCACTTTTCCAGACATCAATGATGTACCTAATTCCCAGCCAACATTTACTAATTCAACATCCTCAATTCCTGTAAGCCCATCCGTTTTCAACATCGTATCAAGGGCATCTTCATTCCACGGAATACCAGGATATCCAATTTTCTTATTCTTCAAATCACTTAAAGACTTATACTCCGAAGATTTAAGTGTCATAATTGAATTCAATGGGTGTTGTACCATTCCAAGGATAGAAACTACAGGGACCCCTGCGTCTCGTGCAATTAATAAATCAGGTTGATAATTAATACCAAAATCATCAGTTCCTGAGGCAACAGTTTGTAATATAGTAGATGGATCTGAAGGAGTACGTATTTCTACATTCAAGCCTTCTTCTTTAAAGTATCCTTTATCTTCTGCTATATATAACCCTATGTGATTAGCATTAGGGAACCAGTCTAGTGCTAATGTTACATCTTTACCATCATTTTGCTCGTCACATGCACTAACAAAAATACTTAAAAGTATAAACACAGCTAAAAAAGCTAAATTTTTCATATACAAATTATTTACCAAAGTTATCTCCCTTTCTAAAGTTGTTCCAAGGGATACATATTTTTTCTAACAACCCAATTCCAAAAAATAAAATAATCCCCATAATAGACAAAATAAATATTGCTGCAAACACAAGTTCTGTCTGAAATTGTGGCTTTGATCTGATCATTAAATATCCTAATCCCTCACTAGAACCTACCCATTCCCCAATTACAGCCCCAATAACACTAATAGATATTGCAACTCTTAACCCTGAAAACATATATGGTAATGAATTCGGAATCCTGATTTTTCTAAATATATCCCATTTATTAGCACCCATTGTTTTAAACAATCTCTCTAAATCCATATCGATAGATTTCATCCCATCAACTGTATTGACAACAATGGGGAAAAAACTAATGAGCGCAACGACAATTATTTTTGGCATTAGTCCATATCCAACCCAAACCAATAACATTGGTGCAATAACAATTATAGGAATAGTCTGTGAAGCAATAATTAATGGATAAAATGACTTTTCAACAGTATTAGACAATGTAATCGCGGAGGATAACAATAATCCTACAAGCAAAGCGATAGCAAAACCTAATAACACTTCCGTTAATGTTGTAATCGTATGTGATGTAAGTATACGAACATTATCTAGCATAGCTTGGAATATTTCAGAAGGACTAGGTAAAAGCCATGAAGGAACATCGTTAACTTTTACTAAAATATCCCATATTAGTAAAAGTACTATGATAAAAAATATTGGGGGGACCCATGTTAATTGGTTTTTCATACCCCTCCTAAACTACTGGTTGCAAAAGTTGATTTAATAAACGGTTTTTCATATCTAAAACGTGTGAAGTTAACATTACTTCCCTAGATCTTGGTCGTTTCAATTTAATATCTTCAACAGAAACAATTTGCCCTGGAGATGGAGACATGACATAGATTCTATCTGACAAGAAAATAGCTTCATCTATATCATGGGTAACAAAAATAACCGTCTTGTTCACGTTATCAAACAACTTAATTACCCATTCTTGCATTTGCATGCGATTTAACGCGTCTAATGAACTGAAAGGTTCATCTAATAACAAAACAGGCCTATCCATTAAAATAGTCCGCAAGAAAGCAGCCCTTTGCCTCATTCCACCAGATAATGTAAAAGGATATTTATCTTCAAAACCTAAAAGACCAAATTTTTCCATTTGGGCCATTGCGATTTCCTTAGCTTCTTTTTTCGCAACACCTTGGATTTCAAGGCCTAAAATTACATTACTTAAAACTGTTCTCCAAGGTAGCAATAGGTCTTTTTGTTGCATATATGAAATCATATTCAGTCGATCAGATTGATCACTTTTACCTTCAACCTTAATATGACCAGAGCTAGGACTTTGAATCCCAGAAATTAAATTCAAAATCGAACTTTTTCCACATCCACTAGGGCCGATAATAGACACTATTTCTCTAGAATTAACGGAAAAATTAATACTTCTAAGAACTTCTAATGAGTCCAAAGAATAATTAACATCTTTAAGAAATACTCTATCCAATGAATTATCAGGAATATTGGTATTCAAATAATAATGCCACCTTATATTTAATGAATACCGGAGAAGATTAGCACTCCCTATTTAGCATTATCTAAATAGGTATCAAAAGGAGTCGGTATTTCTACCCTCTCAGCCTAGATAACTAAGCTCCCCCGGCGTAGCAAGAAGTTTATCATGTTTATTAAACATTATCATTCTGAATACTTTGATATCCATTCCCACAAAATATTAATCCTCTTATGGTCAGATTCAATATTAGAATTCAAAATAGGTCTACAAGTCCTAGTATATGAACCAATAACTTGCAGGTCTGTCCTATTTTCTTTCCAATCCCACTTATCACCATTTGATTTTCTAAAAACATCATCACAAAAAGATTTTGTCACAGGAACTGCTTTAAAAAACCTTTTTGACCAAGAAGAACCCGAAAAAAGCCAAAATGAATTCCACATACTCTCATTAAACATGGCTGCTCTCACATGAGCATTAACAGAAAATCTTTTCATAAGGCTTTTATCTAACTTACTAACTATAGATTCGGCAACCTGATCTACATGTATATAGCCTATTAAATAAAAACCAAAAATATTAGTTGGAGCACCTTCGACCCAATTTTGTAACCTAGAAATAAATATTAGAAAATCACCCCTTGAAACTTTTCTTAATGCAGAAGCTCTTGGATTTACATCACAATTATCACCATAAGTAAAAGTGTCAAACTCCGGATCATTATGCATAGATACATCTCGTAAATTTTCTGGGATATATAAATCTAAATTACTTGCTGGATCGTAATAAGATCTCAAATCCCTATATTTAATACCATGAGGATATGAAACTTCTATATCTTCGGGTATTGGAATAAATTCGAATGTCCTGTCATTAAATATGGGACTGCAAAAAGAATGATTAGCATTACTTCCAACATTTATTAAAAAAATTTTGCCTGCCACACTAATCCCTTAATTATGCTTATCACTTACTGACTGTAAATCAGCTAAAGAGTTTTCAATCTCATCTTTAACTTCTATAGAGTTGTCTTTATCTAATTCTTCTAAAAGTATTTGATATGCCGACATACCTCCTATACGCCCTAAAGCCCAAGCCGCGTGTATTTTCAGGACTGAATCAGAATTTTTCAATATTTTAGATAGCGGTTCAATAGCACGTGAATCACCACTATTACCCAAAGCTACACATACATTTCTTTTGAGACCATTTAATTTAGCTCTCTTTATGGGGCTATTTTTATAAATTTTGCTAAATGTCTCTTGGTCCATATCCAAAACAGGTAATAATTCTGTGAATTCAAATCCTTGGCGTTTTTCAAATTCTCTAGTAGTCCCAAATTCCGCCTTTCTGTTTACAGGGCAAATATCTTGGCAGATATCACATCCAAAAATCCAATCTCCTAGTAGTGGTCTCATATCTCTAGGGATTACCCCTTTAAGTTCAATCGTTAAATATGAAATACATTTAGAATTATCTATAACATATGGAGCTACAATGGCGCCTGTTGGGCAATCATCTATGCACCGAACACAATTACCGCAATTCTTCTTTAACGGCTCATCAATATTTAACTCTAAATCTGTAATTACCTGACCTAACAATACCCAAGATCCATAATTTTCCGTAATGATATTAGTGTTTTTCCCTACCCAACCCAATCCTGATCTCCGAGCTGCTGCCCTATCATTCATTGGTCCATCATCAACAAATATCCTTGTCTTAACTTCTCTCCCTACATGACCCGATATCTGACTACAAAATAGTTTAAGACGTTTCTTTAAGACTTTATGATAATCATCGCCCAAAGCGTACTTTGCAATTTTACCGCGTAATTTACCAGATTCATCATCAGATGTATCGGGATTTAAATAACTAGCCCCAAGGGATATGACGGATTTAGCACCTTCCAATAACAAGGCAGGTCTATTCATAAGTTTTATCCTATCTTTATCGTACCAAGGATAATCATTTATATGGCCATCATTAAATCTTTTTAATGCAGCTTTTTCATCTTCAACAAATGAATCCGCATTTGTTATCTTAACGATATCAAACCCTATATCTTTTGCTAAATTTTTTACAATTTCAGTATTCATAATAATCTTTATGATTCTAACGTGATTTTAATGAAATGGATAATATTATTGACAGCATATAAGCACGTCCATATCATCAATAAATCGTACATGATCATTTGATTGCTTAGAATTCAGACTTACTACAAAAAGAATTGTTCCAACTCCTAAAAATCAAGTGAACTTATTAATTTGTTTAAATAAAAATATGTATATATAAGGTTTCAGCAAACAAATACATGACTGATATTTTAATTATTGGCAACCCAACCGTAGATTACATTGATGGTGACTATTTTAGCCCTGGAGGGCCAGTTACGTATATAACTAATTCTTTATACCAGTTAGGGCAACACAACATTACGGCAGTAACAAGCTTCGGAAAAGATTTTTCTTATACTAACTTCCCTAAAACTAGCCGTGTTATTAATATCAAAAGTGATAAAACTAACAAGTTTGATTTTTCTATTTCTTCTGATAATCGAAAAATGATGGTTATTTCTTCAAGCAATCTGATTGATCTAACCAACATCAACTTGGAAAGGGTTCCTGATTTGATTTTTATTGCACCTGTTTTAAATGAGTTTTCTATTAAAAAAACTGAGGAATTAATGAATAAATATAAAAACTCTTTTTTCGTAGGAATGCCTCAAGGCTGGATAAGAAAATTGGAAAATAAAAATGTCAGTTTTGATTATTCAATGTTAAGCAATTTACCATTTTTCAATATCGTTTTTTTTTCTGAAGAAGAAATATCAAACAGTAAAATACCCATGGAACATTTAAAGAATTTAGCAAAAATATTAGTGGTTACTCAGGGCAAAAATGGAGCCAAAATATATATTAAAGATAAAATTATTGATATTTCTCCTTTTCCTACACAAGCAATAAACACTATAGGGGCCGGCGACATATTTGCTTCTGTTTTTTCATTAGAATTTTATAAAACAAAAAAAATAATTTACTCGGGAAATATAGCAAATAAAATTGCTGCAAAAAGTACTAAGTACCCAGGAATAAAAAGTGTAAATTCTGAAGTATTTATAATCTAGTCTGTAACCCAGATATAAAATAGTCGATTTACAGCTAGATTGATAAAATAATCTTAAATAAAAAGCAATTCATACTGTTGACACTATAAACGCACATCCATATCATCAAGTACCTAATATATTTGATTTGAATTACATATTGATATCAAATTGATACTAAAATGGCTTCACATTCGGAGGTTCTTATATGACTAACTTTAGAGAATTAAGAAGAGTTTACGGATTTGATGAAGTTGCGATTGTTCCTGGAGCTATGACAATAAACCCCGACATGACAGACACCTCATTTTCTCTAGGAGATGTAACTATCAATATTCCAATATTGGGTTCAGCTATGGATGCTGTAGCAAGCCCTCAATTTGCCGGTGAGATGCATAGACAAGGCGCGATGAGTGTAATGAACCTAGAGGGAGTACAGACTAGATATGATAACCCCCAAGATGCTATTGACGAAATTTCTGCGTCTTCTCCTAACGATGTTACAAAAACAATGCAAAAAATCTATTCAAAACCTATAAATAACGAGCTAATAGAAAAAAGAGTACGGGAAATAAAGTCTACTGGGGCTTATTGTGCTGTTTCAGTTACACCTGCACTTACAAAAAAATTAGGCCCCATTGCAGTTGAGGCTGGAGCTGACATGCTAGTAGTTCAATCTACAGTTACAACGGCTCGTCACTCATCTCGTAGTTTACAAGGATTAAAATTCCCTGAACTACTAGAATTAGTGGATGTACCTATATTGGTAGGAAACTGTGTAGGTTACGATGTTGCCTTAGAAATAATGGAGACTGGCATTCATGGAATTCTGGTAGGAGTTGGTCCCGGTGCTGCCTGTACAACTAGGGAGGTTACCGGTGTAGGGGTACCTCAAGTAACTGCAACTATGGACTGTGCACAGGCAAGAGATGAATTCTACAATCGGACCGGAAAATATATTCCCATCATAACTGATGGTGGAATAAGAACAGGTGGAGAACTCTGCAAATCAATTGCAAGTGGGGCAGATGCTGTTATGATAGGCACCCCACTAGCACAATCAGAAGAAGCTCCCGCAAACGGCGTTAATTGGGGTATGGCAAGCCCTCACCCTGCACTACCTAGAGGAACTAGAGTAAAAGTAGGAACAAAGGGAACTTTAAAGCAACTATTCCATGGTCCATCTTCAGTATCAAATGGAACACAAAATCTCATAGGAGCTCTTAAGGCGTGTATGGGAATGGTTGGAGCAACGAATATTAAAGAAATGCATAATGCTGAAATAGTAGTAGCCCCATCTATAAAAACAGAGGGGAAACATTATCAATTAGGCCTAGAGTGATATTCAGCAAAATTAGCAATAGATCTATTTATTAAAACGGCACGATTATTATGCATAAGGTCTTTCAGAATCAAAATATTAGCTTTTGGAAAGTATTTTTTTGCCAAAGACGCTACTTGAGTTGATATCTCTGGGGTAATTTCAATAATCATAAATCCTGAATCTGATAATTTATCAACCGCTTCTTTAAAAAGCTTAGAAATAACCTTAAGTCCATTTGAGCCTCCATCTAAAGCAATTCTAGGTTCAGCCAAAACTTCTTGTGACAAATCACATAACTGAGCAGTAGGAATATAGGGGGGATTGGATAAAATAATGTCTACCTTATCTAATATATTTTCTAGTAAATCACCCTGATTTAATAAAATTCTATTCCCTAACGAATATTTTTTTACATTCTCATCTGCAACACAAAGTGCTTCCTTACTAATATCAGAAGCATAAACTAAAGAATTTGGTATATTAATTGCAATAGCTATAGCTATTGCCCCGCTACCTGTACCGATATCGGCAATCTTTAAGTTTTTATTTTCGAGATTATTAGCAATATTAATTGCTGTTTCAATCAATAATTCTGTTTCTTGCCTAGGTATTAAAACCCCCTCTTTGACTCCTATTTCAATTCCATAAAATTCACGTTGCCCTGTAATATATGAAAGAGGATATCCTTTTAAACGTTTTTCTGTAACTGCATATATTGATTTCTTTTGGATCTCTTGCAAGTTCTTATTCAAGTCTTGAAATATCGTTTCCCTGTCAATTTTGAGGATATATCTAACCAGAACTTCAGCCTCTAAATCAAAATCTAAAATACCAAATTTTTCTAATTGTTTTGAAGTCTCGTATAAAATTTCTTTTATTTTCAAGAGCCTATTTCTTCTAATTTCCTAGCTTGGTCATCATGTACTAACGCTTCAACGAATTCACTGATTTCACCATCAAGCATTTGATCTAGGCTATAACTTGTTAAACCTATTCTATGATCTGTGACTCGTCCTTGGGGAAAATTGTATGTCCTGACCCTTTCAGAACGATCTCCTGAACCAACTTGAGATCTTCTTTCATCAGTAATTTCCTTTTGTTGCTTCTCTAATTCAGATGCTAACAATCTAGACCTTAAAACAGATAAAGCTTTTTCTTTATTTTTATATTGAGATCTTTCATCTTGGCATGTTGTCACAAGTCCAGTAGGGATATGTGTTATCCGCACAGCTGTGGCAACTTTTTGAACGTTCTGGCCTCCATGTCCACTAGCATGATAAATATCAATTTGAATCTCATCAGGATTAATCTGAACATCAACTTCTTCAGCCTCAGGTAAAACCGCAACGGTTACAGCAGAAGTGTGTATTCTGCCACTTGATTCTGTAGCTGGAACTCGCTGAACTCTATGGACACCACTTTCGTGTTTGAGTTGACTGTAAGCCATATCTCCATTAACTTGAAATGTAATTTCTTTAAGACCCCCAATGCCAGTAGTATTAGAATTAATTACTTCTAATTTCCAATTAACCCGCTGCGCAAAACGTGAATACATCCTATACAAATCAGACGCAAACAACCCCGCCTCTTCTCCCCCTGTTCCTGCTCTAATTTCCATAATGACATTTCTTTCATCATTTGGGTCTTGGGGTATTAGTGCCATTTTTAAATTTTCTTCAGCAATAACTTTTTTTTTCTCTAAATCTAACTGTTCAGTTTTCGCCATTGCAATAAGGTCAGAATCATTTTCGCTTTTAATCATCTGAGAAATTTCTTCTAAATCTTCTAATGTTTTTCTATAACTCCTAGCAAGTTCAACCACTTCTCTAATAGCAGATTGTTCCTTAGCATATTTCTCGATCTGCATGTAGTCAGTTACTATCTCAGGATCTGAAAGTAGTTTATTCAATTCCTCATATCTATCCTCAAGGGAAGATAATCTCTCTAACATCTCTATTCCTTATTGAATTAATTCATTTATGTTAAATTAACATTAATATAATCATGTGAGCCTTTATTGACTAATGACCTTCTATTCACAATAATGATAATATCAAAAAACCATAAGGATTAGGATATCTTATTGGAAGGTTCAAATGACAGATCAAAAAATACTATTACAACATGTTACTAGAGATGATGTTAAAAGAATAACTGCTTGGTTATCTAATGAATCTATAGCTGAAAGTTGGTTTGGAAGATATTCATATGGTGACCCTGCTCATTTAGGATACCATCCAGAAAAAGTAGATAGCCTCAGTATAGAAGAATGGGATTCCATATTTGAAAATCCAGAACATAGAATTTTTTCCATATATACTGAAACTAATGAACATATTGGAGAAATTCACATAACTATTGAAGAATCTCTAGGTGATGCTCAAATATCTATACTTATTGGTGACAAAGATCATTGGCATAAAGGTTACGGAACCGCAACATTAAGAGCCACATTAGATATTTCATTTAATTCTTATGGTTTATTTCGAGTGTGGGCTGATATCCCTGACTATAACGAAGCAGCTAAAAGTCTGTTTGAACATATCGGTTTTGTTCATGAAGGAACCCTTAGAAAAAGTCGTCCCCATGACGGGGTAAGGCATGACTCTATTATTATGGGAATGTTATCGACAGAATTTGAAAATAATTCAATTTAAAAATATAAGTTCTCATTAGCTGCAGGGATATCTACCTCAGGTAAACCAAGCTCTTTTCTTACAATATTCGTCCCCATAACTATAGATACGCATTTATAAAAAGCTATTCTTCTTGAAAGGCCTTCTCTTCCAAATCCACAATCTGATGAAATGATTAATCTTTCAGGGGGAACTATTTTTAAAGCTTTACGGATAACTTCAGCAACTACCCCAGGTGGTTCAACATTTGTATTGGTATGACTTACAACGCCAATCGCTAATTTTTTATCTTTTGGGATATCAGATAATATTGATATTTCAGCACCCTTAGAACTAGCACACTCAAAAGTAATTACATCGGCATCAAGTTGCCATAAATATTCTAATGAATCTCTATAAGAAGGTCTATTCCAGTGCATTGATTGCTGGTTGGGGTTACCCCAACATGTATGAGCCCAAACTTCAGTTTTAATACCAGAAACCTCTTTATTAAAAGCCTTAACTAAAAATTCCAAGGTTTCATAACCTTGAGTTGTTGCTCCCATATGTATTGCAGGTTCTTCAACTTGAATAACTGGACAGCCGGCATTATCTAATTCTCTTAATTCCTGATTTATGCAATCAGCTAAATCCATAACAAGATCTTGTTCAGAATCATAATATTCATTCTCAAGCATTCCAGGAATACACTGAGCGCTAATCGAACCAAATTTAACAGGCTTATCAGTAAATTTTTGAGCTACCTTCCAAACATCCTTATATTCTAGAGATCCCCTCTCTATCTTATCTACAACACGAGCTGGTTGATAAGCTTCTTGAACTTCCCAAAGTATATGTCCTGGGTATATTCCAAACCTATCCTTCCATCTAGTTGAGCCTGTTACACTACCTTCTATACCTTTCAGTCTTTCAATAGGGTAAAAAAACCAAGACCTCCCCCCAACATCGAGATCAAATCTCGAATCTCCATCAGTAACAATATCTAATCCTGCCCTTGTTTGATCACTAATAGTTGAAGATACAGCATCAAAATATTGTTCTCTAAAAAGTTGGTCTGTTAAGGCGTCCTTAAATGATCGCCCATTCAAACTTTCCTTATACCAATGTGGTCTAGGGTATGAGCCAATAACCGTTGTAGGTAAAATCTTATCCTTAGAAGCCACAAACATGAAACACCCCTATAAATTAAAGTATCTGAATAATATAATCTGATTTACATGTATTCAAGTTATGATATTTTTTGTAACCTATGTATAAATCAAATTGAGGAGAAAAAATGTTTCACATAAGAAGATTGTATAAAACAACTCCGGGTTCAGCCCGAAAAGTAGCAACTTTAGTACACAAAGAGGCTCAAATATTTAAAGATGCAGGACAAAGAGGAGACTTTACTGTTTATTTTAATGGTGGCACAACACCATCTGAAGCAGATACTGTAGTACTAGAATGGACAGATGAAGCACTTATGTCAATAAGTCGTGAAGGAAATGATATTCCTCCAGCAGCTAATGATGTTGCAAAGCAATTATCTGAGTTAATAGTCAGTAGCTCAATTGAATTTAATGAATTACTAATTCCAGCTAAAATGAT
Organism: Dehalococcoidia bacterium; assembly: GCA_045564655.1. Taxonomy (GTDB): domain Bacteria; phylum Chloroflexota; class Dehalococcoidia; order Lucifugimonadales; family UBA826; genus UBA826. The sequence goes on along the minus strand of JBJLGX010000022.1, from coordinate 52,083 downwards.
TGATTAATTCAATATTAATCTGGAGAAAAAATGTTTCACGTAAGAAGAACATATAAAACAAAACCGGGTTTAGCTCGAAAAGTAGCTACTTTAGTACATAAACAAGTTCAAATAATAAAAGATGCCGGATTCAGAGGAGATTTTCTTGTCTACTTTAACGGAGGGACCACTCCTTCAGAAGTAGATACTGTTACTGTTCAATGGACGGATGAAGCACTTATGTCCGGAATGAGAGAAGGTAAAAAACCTATACCCGAAGGACTTAATATAGCAAATAAAGTTTCGGAATTAATTATAAGTAGCAAAATTGAATTTAATGAATTATTAACCCCGTCTAAAATGCTTGATTAAGTTATTCCTGTGACCACCCCTCAAATTAAACTGCTTTTAGAAGGATCCGTCATTAATCTGTTATGGAAACTCGCCACACCAAATATGGCAGCTGTATTTTTTATAACATTTTCAACAATGGCTGATGCTTTCTTTGTCGGCAAAATAGGAACAGTTGCATTAGCAAGTTTAGCTATAGTATTTCCTTTACAGACATTAATGATTATGCAGTCTGGTGGAGCGATGGGTGGAGGAATCACGTCATCCATATCAAGGGCTCTTGGCAGAAATGCACTAAGTGAAGTTAATACACTAGTGTGGCACAGTATTATAATTTCCGGGTTTATGTGTGCGATATACACGTTAGTTTTTGGGTTACTATCAAATTACATTATTACCATATTCTCAAGTGATCCCGATGTTGTAAGAGGAGCCGTCTTATATTCTAGAGTGTTTTTTGGTGTATCAATAGCAATATGGTCATTTTATGTATGTTCTGCTGTTCTACGAGCGTTTGGACGAACTGATGCATTTGCAATAGCCACAATATCTAGTGTAATCATACAGGTGATATTATCTGGGATTTTGACGGTTGGATTAGGTAGTTTTTCAGGATTTGGAGTAGTCGGTCCAGCAATATCTGCTGTCGTATGCCATCTAACTGCAACATCTTATATGATGTATATCATATTTACTCAAACATCCATCCGAATACAACCACAAAGTATTAAATTAGCTCCAATGGTAGATATACTAAAAGTAGGCGCACTAAGCTTAATAAACAGCCTTAGTATTGCTATAACTGTTCTGATAGTAACTAGATTAATATCAGAATACGGAACTGCTGCTATAGCTGGATATGGACTTGGCAACAGGTTAGAACTAATACTTATTCCTCTATCTTTTGGCGTTGGCGGAGTACTAAATGCTGCAGTCGGAATTAATTTCGGAGCAAAACAATATGCAAGAGCTCGAAAAATTGCATGGTCTGGAGCGTCAATTGTATTCTTATTTATTATGGTTTTAGGGATTACAATATCCATATTCCCAAGCTTATGGTTAAACTTATTTACAGCAGACTCAGAAGCATACAAATATGGTGCTTTATATCTTAGCATTGCAGCTCCTTTTTTCTGTTTATTTGGTGGTGGCCAAACTTTATTCTTTGCAAGTCAAGGAACAGGAAAAATGATTCTTCCTGTTACTGTTGGGGTTTTACGAATGTTAATAGTCCTGTTTGTAGGTATATTAGTTGTTACTCTTTCAGACTACAGCATAGTGATATCTATATTTAATGCTAATTTTGGAATATCTTCTTTGGGTATAAATACTATTTTTGCAGGAATAGTATTAGGATTTGTAGTAGTAGGGGTAGGATTAGGGTTAAATATGTTCACAAGAAATTGGGATCCTCGTGACTGAGCTTACAGTAGACATTTTAATCACTTTTTTTGCATTGCTCTTTGGATCTTTTGTATTTAGCTCAGCAGGATTTGGAATAGCAATCGCCAGCTCTCCGTTTATGTTAATGACTATGGACTCAAAAACCATTGTTGTGGTTATCAATACCGTTTCATTACCACTTTTTGTAATGATAATATTGCAAAACAGATCCTACATTGACTATAGGGCAATGATTTCTCCTTCCGTTGCTGGAATAGCAGGAGTACCTTTTGGGTTAATATTTTTTACCAAAGTGTCATCTACTCTTTTGGGAATACTTATATCAATATTAATCATTGCATTAGCTTTATATACAATCTTATTCAACAACAAACCAATAAAGCTGAATCCTTTTAAATTTTCAGTGATGGCATTCATTAGCTCTGCTATTGTAGTGTCTACAGGAGTAGGGGGTGCATTAATGGCTATCGCTGTTATATCTAAAGGGTGGAGGAAAAATTCAATTCGGGGATCTTTATCTTTATTTTATCTTCTTGTAGAAGGATTAGCCGTAATCGGATACATGATCACAGATCAGTACAACAAAGAAATATGGTTGATATCATCTATAGGGATAATTCCTGTAATCTTTGGATTCTTAATAGCCTCTAAGGTTATTTCCAAGGTAAAGGACGAATCACACAGAAAATATTTGTTAACTATCATAATATGTGCAGGAAGCATACCACTTCTAAGAGAAGCATTTAAATTATTTTAAGCCATAATAAATATTATGATCTTTTCCCATTTAATAGTGTCCCGATAAGCGTAGGTCTCACTATGTATTTATAGGTACCTAAACAAATCGCAGAAGTTAATAAAATAGCTACAATAAATTTAAACATAGGGTTTATATCAAATCTAAACATGAAAAAAGTAATAAACGTAACAATTGGTAGATGGATCAAATACATCCAATATGCCCCATCAGATATAAATCTTTTTGCAAAACTATAATCTCCAAATTTAGCCTCTATCAACCCTATGAAAGAATAGGAAAGGAATAGTGCCGAAGTAACTTTTATAGGTTGCTGAAGAATCCATACAAAAGCTTCAGCATCTTCTTTTTCTTTAGATGTAGGTAAATTTTTAAAAGGCTCATAATATTTAAAAATTTCTAATGCGAAAAATAGTGCAAAAGCAACTAATCCCACCGATAAGTAAACGACCCAGTTTTTCTTCATTGCCTCAAATAGATCAGTATTTTTGTAAAGCAAATAACCTAAAACAAAATATAGCCCTGTCGCTATTGGATTAGTAATTAATTCACCACCTGTAGGGATAATTAAAATAGAAATTAAAAAAATTAAGATTACAGGAATTCTTACTTGGAACAATTGCTTGCCAATACGATCAAAAATCATATTGTTCTCAAGTAAAGAATTAATAGGCTTAAAAATTAGAGATAGAAAAACAAAAATTAATAGGTGCCACAAAAACCATAAATGAAAAGGATATCCTTCCATAGAATAAAAAAAGTTTAATTCTGCTGTTCTACCAAATTTAAAAATCCAAGGTAACGTTAACGCCATTAATGGAGAAAATATCAATAATGGTATCCCTATCCTAAGCACTCTGTTAGAAATCCATTTTTCCCAAGATTTTCTATCGATAAACAACTTTGTAAAAAATCCTGCTAGTATGAAAAATAACGGCATTCTCCAAACATGGATAAATTGAAATATAGCTGTGATCAGGTAAGATGATTGGTTATCTTGAGGCCAAAAAGCATCTATATCAGGAATATAAGGTAGTGCAGCATGCAAAACTATTCCCAACAGCATTGCAATGCCTCGTAATGCATCTAGACCATGAAATCTTTTTTCTTGCACTATATTTTTAACAACACTTCTCATTAGTATTTACAGAAACTTGAACAGGCACAGGGCAACACTCTTCTGAAATAATTGTTTCTTTTTCATTTGCATCTGGTTCCATAACAATATGGAAAAGTTTTTCATCTCTAATAATGCCCGTTTTGACAGAGTATGCTGCGACAGGAGTCGCATCAGGATAAAACCCATCTGGATACGTTGGGCAAACTGCCGAATACCCTTCATTTCTTTTTAATACCTGTCCATCATAAGATTGTGAGACCATAAAGTCTAAAGCATCTTCTTCCGATGAAAAAGGCTTAGCACATTTTGTATAATTCCATTCACTCATGGTTTCCCCTTAATTAATATTATGGTGGAGCTGAGGAGGATCGAACTCCTGACCTCTTCAATGCCATTGAAGCGCTCTCCCGGCTGAGCTACAGCCCCAAATTGTATATAATATTGACTGTACCTATTATAACCTACCAAATACATTTTGGAATTAATATGATGTCAAATAAAATCGTTGATAAAAAACCACTCGTATGGATTGGGGTTTTTGCACATCCTGATGATGAAACAACCAGTAGTTCTGGAACCATGATGAAATGGGTTAAAAAAAATAATGAAGCATACATTATTACTGGAACCAGAGGAGAAGAAGGTACTTTAGGAACTGGAGACTTAAAGATTAAAAGGGAAGACCTAGGAAAAGTAAGAGAAGAAGAACTGCGACATAATCTAGATTTATATGGGGTGAATCCACCATATATATTTAACTATAGAGATCAAGATTTAGATAAAGAAATCCCTGAAACTTTAGCTAAAAAAATTTTAACAATACTTAAAGAAACAACCCCAGATGTCATTATTACATTTGGCCCCACTGGTATATCTAATCATCCAGATCACATTGCTATACATAAATCAGCATTAATCGCATACAAATACTATAAGTCAGAAACAGATCAAAATCCTTTGCTTATATATCCTGCAATTGCAGAAGAGCGAGCAAAAGATTATGGACTTGAATTAAGTGAAGACGAAAAAAGATTAGATATTGTTGTCGATATAGAAGATACTTTTGAAACAAAAATTCAAGGACTGAAAAATTATAAAAGCCAAGAAGATGCTCAGCAATTAGCCAAACGATTCACAGAGCATAACTTCACTTATGAGTCCTTCTCCATAAGTCCTATAAATGAATTGGATGAAAATTCTACAAAACTAATAAATTATTTAACTTCTCTATAACATTAATATATTGACTATAAACTTCTTTAATAAGAAAATTTAATGAATTTGAGACTTTTCTAGAATTGCCTATTTCAGAACAAATGAAAATACTACCTGACAAGTAAGGTACGCTTTTTTATAGATTTTATCATTCTCGAAAATATAAATGCATGAAGTGGGTATAAAGAATACCAATATAATATTCCAGCTAAATTATTAGTGTTAAATCCAGCTGTTTGAACAATTTCAGTATCTTTACCAGAAGGATTAACTGAAAATTTTAAATATGCTTCCCCCGGTAACTTCATCTCAGCTTTAAATTCGACCATTTCACCTTCAATTGTGTCTGAAATTCTCCACCAATCTAACGTGTCTCCAATCACAAACCTATCTTTTTTAAATCTAGTTCTTCTAGTGCCGACTCCTCCCACTAATAAATCCAACCAGCCTCTAATCTTCCATAAAAAATTTGCAAAATACCAACCATTAGGCCCACCAATATCATTTATAGGCTTAAATGATTGGGCCTTATCAGCTGAAGTTATTATTCTTCTCTCATCTGTCATTTTATATTTATATACAATTTTTTTTGAAGAAATTTTATTGCTTACGCTAGGTCCTGCAGAAACAGGGTCAAACCATCTGGCTACTGTCATATCTGATTCTTTTACATTAATCACATTCTTTAATGCTTCTTTATAATCAACCGGAGTTACATTAAATAATTCAGAACTTTTTTTGTCTGTAATAATACTATTTGTTTTTAAGCTTTCTATTAATTTTTTACCTGCTCTTGCATATGCAGGAGTAACCAACCCAAGCCATAAACTAGAAAGTCGTGGAGTTAAAACAGGAACAGGAATCATAAATCTTTTAAGTCCATATATTTCCGCATATGCAGCCATTAAATTTTTATATGTGACAATACTGGGCCCGCCTATCTGTGCAATCAAATTGCCAGACATTTTTATAGATATACTCTCTTTTAAATATTCAATCACATCATTAATCCATATAGGCTGTGACAAAGACGAAACCCATTTAGGGGTAATCATAATTGGCAGCTTATGAACTAAACTTTTCATAATTTCATAAGATAATCCACCTTCTCCAATTATTATTGAAGATTGAAGTTCTATACAAGGTATTCCAGACAAGCGAAGTAGTTCTCCTACGTCATTTCGGCTTCTCAGATGAGGAGAAAGAGGTTTTTTGGGGTCAGATAGTCCACCTAAATAAACAATTCTCTTAACTCCATTTTCTTTTGCGGCATCAACAAAATTTTGAGCACACAGAAGTTCAGTATCATGAAATTTATTTCCTGCAGAAAGTGAATGAACCAAATAAAATGCGGTATCGACGTCTTGAAAATGATTTCTAATACTTTCTAGATCAATTAAGTCACCCTTACAAACAGTTGTGTTTAAATGTCTAAACCTATCTCTGTAAGAATTTTCATCTCTAACTAAACTTTTTACTTGATGGCTTTTAGACAATTCTGCAACAAGTCTTGAACCTACATATCCTGTAGCTCCAGTTATTAATATATTCACTGAAATAACCTTCTAATTAAATGGTTTAAAGTTACCTTCTACATCATATACAACAAATGAGGTCGCTTCATAGTCATCTAATTTTGATAATTGATTCCCTACAATTTTATCTATCAAACTTGGGTTTTCATAATATTCAGGAACTATGACTAAATCAACATTATGGTCCAATGCCGCCTTATGTATACTCACAAATCCGTGTTTCTCGGCCAATAAAGCTTGAGCGTTTACATTTGTTTCATCAATAACACCCATTTGCTTATTTAAATCATTTCTACCAAGTAATTCGAGATCCCGTCTGTTCAATAAACCTTTCCATCTTTGACCTGCACTATCACCGTGACCACCAGGTTCTACGAAAAAGGACGCTGCGGACAAATCATACAAAATAACTTCTGATTCGAGTTTTCCACAAATTTCAGAGGTGTCTTTTATCATTTGAGTATACTCAAATGGCATGTTTTTTTCAGGCTTATCATGGGTAACAAGCATCACTTTCTCAACTTTTCTGCCAATAAAAGAGGACAATCCATCTGCATCCATAGGTTGTTGAGATTTGGTCATATAAACTGAATCTAAATGCTGAAGTAAAGATTTAATTACTCGCTCATCCGAAGAGACAAACCCTTCAAACATTTTACCTGGATCAGACAGTTTTCCTTCTGCAAATATTTCCTCAGATACTTCCCAGCCGACAAAAGCTATAGGTGACGGAGATTCTGACACTAAAAACCACTGGTTCTCAACAAGGCTTACAGATTTTGGGATCTCTACCCATGTGCTCAAAGAATGTTTATGCTCGTCTTTAGGTTTTCCTATCCCAAATGCTTTAACTTCTATATTATTATTTATAAGCTCTTCATACCTAGAAATTTCAGTATCTAATTTTTCTATAGATTGGAAACCGACATACAAAGACGACGGTTGTTGTGACCTCAATATATCATTCTCGATTTGCCTGGTAATATCAAGCATCTTTTTAGAAGAATGAATAAATTCAAAACCTTCTATTGGTAGCCCACTACCTCTTAAACCTTCATCCATTTCTAATACAAGTTGTCTGACATTACTTGCATTTTCGTCTGAAGTGGTCTTATTTAATTGCCACTTAAAAGTCATTTTGATTTACCTCCCAGTAATTTTACGAAACTTTTAATATCTTTTACTTCGATATTTTTTGATACTATTATTTTTTGCAACATATTTGGTTTAGCATCTAATCCCAAAATGGCTAAATCTGAATTTTTAAATCTAACTGTTAAGTTAAATTTTAAATAAGCTAACTTATCTGAAATATCAATTACTATTTTCTTCAAATCTGATAACTTAAAAAAAGACCGTAAGTTTTTTGAATTGATACTAATTATATTCAGCACAACACGATTTGATTCGAATTTGATCTCACATTCCATATCGTCTGATTTGACACTTACTAATCCACTAGCAGTCAGATTGTACTTCTGGTTATTCATAAACCTTAGCTACCTTGAGGTTTCTCAGACGTACTTAAACTGACAGTTCCGTTAACTGTCCATTTTGCCCTAGCAGAATCTTCTCCTGTTGTTTGAGGAACAAATACATCAAGATCTTTAAAATCATAATGGATTGTTGTGTTTCTCCGATTTAAAAATTCGTATAGGCCTTCGGCCATCTCTATCCAAGAACTAAGTTTTGTTTCTTTACTCATAATTTCTCCTTTCCTAAGCTGCTTTAGATTTTTGCTTAGATGTTTTAATAACTGATGAAGGGGCGCGACCGCACATAATACATTTGATTAAAACCGCACCTATTTCTATAACTTCAACGTAGTTTCCACCACATCTGTAGCATGTATTTTTGTTGTACATATCACAACCTCCTACTTAATAAATTGCATTACGCTAAGTATAATACACATGTTTGTAATAAAATACAAGTGTGTTATTTAAACTACACATTTATAGGAATAAACAGTTAGTTTTTTTAGGTTTCTTGAAATTTGACTGATGCCATATAATCAAAGAGCATGATGCTTCAAGGGGTAACTATTAATGGTAACTAAGAAGAAAGTAACAGAATCAAAATACCAAATTGCGCATTTACTAAGAAGAGCTGGTTTCGGATCCACTTTAGAAGAATTAAATCATTACGAATCTGTTGGATATGAAAAAACAGTAGAAGAACTATTAACGCCTACTGATGTCACCCGAATGCCAGACTCACTTATCATGAGATACCATACAGAAACTTCTGCAACCATGGGCCCATATGGTGGTCCAACAGAATGGATCTATAGAATGGTTTCTACAAATGCTCCGCTAAGTGAAAAAATTGCATTGTTTTGGCACACAATTTTTGCAACTAGTGTCACAAAATTATCCGGTGCAATTCCTATGAAACGACAAATATCTATGTTCAGGGACAATGGTTTAAATTCTTTTGATAACCTATTAATATCTTTATCAAAAGACCCTGCAATGATCTATTGGCTAGACAATTGGACCAACCACAAAGATGAAATTAATGAAAACTATGGACGTGAATTATTAGAATTATTTTCTATGGGAGTAGGCAATTACACTGAAACCGATGTAAAAGAATGCGCTCGAGCATTTACAGGATGGACCGTTGTGAACGGTGATTATATAGACGCGCAAGCTTCAAAGTGTTCATTTCAACCATATGGAAGATATGCCTGGCAATTTCAGTATTTACCTGAAGATCATGACAATGGTGAAAAAACATTTTTAGGGGAAACTGGCAACTTTACAGGTGAAGACATTGTGAGAATTATTTGCAAACAAGAGGCAACTGCAACTTTCATATCAAGACATATCTGTAATTTCTTTCTTGCCGATGAGGTACCCGTAACTCAATGGCCATACGTAAAACCAAATAACCCAAAACTTATAGAAAAACTGAAAAAAGTTTACTTTGAAACTGACTACAACATAAAAGAAATGCTCAGAGCTCTATTTTTGTCAGAAGAGTTTAAAGACAGATCAAATTTTTATAAAAAAGTGAAAAGTCCATCCGAATTAGTTATTAGTGTGACGCGCCTGACAGACAAATTTGGAAACGGCCCCAGACTCGATGCAAGAAATATATTTTTGGCAATGGTTAATATGGGTCAGCATATTTATAACCCCCCAACAGTGGAAGGTTGGCACGGTGGACTAGAATGGTCTGATACAGGAACACTTGTAGAAAGAATCAACTTCTGTTCTGAACAATTTGGGAACACAGAATCTCCAGGAGTTAAAAAAATTATAGATAGTCTTGTAGCAAAATATGATGAAGACCCTTTAGATTTTATAGATTCTTGTATGGAAACATTAGGTTCTATAGAAATTGGAGATGAAACTAAAAAAACATTAATTTCATTTGCTAGGGAACATAAATCTGAAGGATCATTGGGACCTACAAATTATGCTAAAGCTATGATGCAATTAATAACAACTACTCGTGAATATCAACTATGCTAGTAATGGGATAATAATATGATAACTGCAAAATCAAAAAACTTTTCCTTAAAATATAAAAAAACCATTGGCTTTTCCGGCAAAAGAGGTCGAGGTTTTTTTTATCCACGAGATTTAGCTATAGGTTCCAACAAAAAAATGTACGTGTTAAATAGATCTCATGAAGTTGATTCTTATGGAGAGCCCGAATCAGTGAGAGTTGTAATTTGTGACCTTGATGATGGTTTTCACGGTGTTGCAGGTCACTTTGGCGAAAAGGACGGACAGTTTATTTGGGCCACATCTGTAGCCTTAGATTCTGAAGGGATGATATACGTAAGTTGCGAATATAAAAATACAATAACTGTATTTGATCCTGAAGGGAATTTTCAATATAAATGGGGAAAATACGGAACTGGTGATGGAGAGTTTTCCGGACCTTCTGGAATCAGATTTGATCAAAATGATAATTTGTGGGTTGTCGACCACAAAAATAATCGAATACAGCAATACGACAAATTTGGAAATTATAATTTTTCCTTTGGTGACTCAAAATTATTTAATTTACCTTGGGGAATCAATCTAGACAATCAGGGAAATATTTACGTAGCAGATTGGGGAAATAATAGAATATTGAAATTTTCAACAAACGGAAACTTAATTTCTGAAATGAATGGAAACGGTATACTTAAGAACCCATCTGGAGTAGCTGTAGATAAAAATGGAACTATATACGTTGCTGATTCTGGAAACGAAACCCTTCAAGTATTGTCACCAGAAGGTGAACCAATATTTTCAACTAGAGGACAAGCTACTATGTCTCAATGGGGACAAGAGTTTCTAGATGTCAATCCAGATGAAGCATATCCCAGAAAATCGTCAGATCTAGAATACAATTTAGATATACCTAAAAACAGTTCACCTCATACTATTTCTTCCTATAGTGACAAATATTTTTGGGGCCTTACTGCAGTAGAAGTTGATGAAGATTCAAGGGTATACGCTCTAGAAACTAATAGACATCGCGTACAGATTTTTGATCCAATTCAATAACAATTTAAATTTTTTCAAAGGTGGTAATAATGGCCGAATATATACCTAGTCCAATCAAATGGGTTGCAGATCAAGTTGAGCTTTATGAAAGTAGCGGGGGACTTGAGGGTACTACTTTATGGGATACAGGCCAAATTACAGGTATGTCATGGGATACAGGAATGCCTGTAGTTTTAATAACTAGTATTGGAGGAAAGACAGGAGCTATTAGAAAAAACCCTTTAATGAGAGTTGTAGATGGTGATAATTATATTTTAGTCGCTTCGCAAGGAGGGAAACCTAAGCATCCCGTTTGGTATCATAATTTTAAAGCTAATCCAAGAGTTCAACTAAGAGATAAAACTGAAGTGTTTGATGTGATTTTAACTGAAATCCCTGAATCTGCTGAGAGGTCTAGATTATGGGATTTAGCAGTAGCTACTTACCCTCCATTCGAGGTTTACCAAGGTAGGACTGACCGATTATTACCAATTTTCTTATCTAGCCCTGTATCTAATTAAAGGTGACACATAATGACTGAATATATACCTAGTTCAAGAAAATGGGTTGCAGATCAAGTTGAGCTTTATGAAAGTAGTGGGGGACTTGAGGGTATTACCTATAAAGTAGAGGGAGACCCATTACGTGATACTGGTCTACCTGTAATTATAGTAACTCATACTGGATTAAAGACTGGAGCTATTCGAAAAACACCTTTAATAAGAGTTGCAGATGGTGATAATTACATTTTAATTGCTACTTATGGCGGCAACCCCAACCATCCGGCGTGGTATCACAACCTCAAAGCTAATCCAACAGTTGAAATAAGAGATAAAACCCAAGTGTTTAAAATGATAGCAACAGAAATGCCTGAATCACCTGAAAGGGATAGGTTATGGTCTCTTGGTGCTGCGGTTCAACCTCTTTATGATGAATACCAAAGCAAACTTGAAAGATTAGTACCTCTTTTCTTAGCCAGTCCAATATCTTAATTTTTCTAAACAAATAACCTAAAAGGAACTCAAATGAGACTAAAGGATAAAGTTGCTGTTTTGGCAGGTGCCGGCGTAAGGATGGGAAGAGCAACAGCTATGCTTTTTGCACAGGAAGGAGCTAAAGTCGCAATTATTGCTCGTTCTGATGACCATTTAAATGAAACTGCTCGCAGAATAGAATCTTTTGGTGGAACATGTTTAGTTTTTACATGTGATCTAACAAATAAACCTGCCGTTAATGAAGTTGTAAAAAAGATAGTCGGCCAATTAGGGAAAATTGACATACTTTATTCAGCAGCGGGAGGAAACTTTGACCCTAGTAAAAAAGCTGAAAGTATTGAAGAGGAATATTGGAACGAAACTATCTCCGTAACAATGAACAGTTTCTACAATATCTATCAGGCTATCAGACCTGTAATGAAAGATAATGGAGGGGGATCAATTATTACAGTAGCGGCAAGTGATAGTGTCCGTCAGGAAGGGAATTCCGCATATGGTGCTGCTAAAAGTGGCGTTATCGGGTTGTCTAATCACTTAGCGAAAGAAATATATTCCGATAATATTAGAGTTAATTGTATTTATGCAGGACTATTTAGAGGAGACCTAGTTGAAGATTCAGTCCCAACCGCTGAGCCAACCTTGCATAGAACAGGTTTCCCAAACGATATTGCTTATGCGTCATTATTTTTCGCATCAGATGAGTCAGCTTGGGTTACAGGTCAAAATCTTGCCGTAGACGGAGGAGTAGACATAGGTGCACGACCATTGTGGCAATTCGAGGGAGACAATCCTTCTAGATATGCGAAAGGTTAAATTTAATGACTAAAGGATGGTTTACACTAGTAGGTACCTTTGCAATATCAGTTGGATTAATAACTGGTGGCATATTAACAAATAACCCTGAAATCATATTATCTGGTGTTGGTCTTGGAATTTTCATTTATTTCATTCGCAATTACCTAAAGTGATATTGCAATACTAAAACATTGGGTTAAATCACCCGTATTGGTTAACCCCCTTGTCGCTAGGTCGCACATGCCAGATTAATAACACAATCCAGCCAATAATTATTGCAAACCACAGTAATAACCACCATCCTGATTTATTTATATCATGAAGCCTTCTAACTCCCACAGATAGAGATGGCACAAAAACAACTAGAGAGGAAATTAAATTCAAAATCCCTATTGATGAAACCGTATCTATAACCTGGGTAACAAGTGACAAAAGGGTAGTGAATAGAAAAAACCACCAAAATTCAGCTCGAGTTGCCCTGCCACTAAAATTCACATAATTTTTAAATGCTAAAGAAATAGCATCAGAAAATGAAATTCTATGAGAAGCCAAAGATATGCCACAGGTTTTACAAAAACTAGCAGAATCATTGTTGTCAACGCCACATTGTGAACAAAACATTAAAAACCTCTTATTTTAATCAATCAACATTTAAACCTAACTGCTTGATTCCATTCACCGTTCAAGTCAGCATCATATTCGTGAGTACCTTTTGATTCAACCGTTAAAGAAGTCTCATAAACTAACCATAAATATGTAATATTTCTATATCCCAAAGAACTGTACGACAGCCCCCCGTAAACAGGAGTTACCGGACCCTCACCAAAAGAAACTTCCCAAACTCCACTACCAAGATATCTTTCTTTCAACCCTTCTCCATCATTGTATAAATCATTATTAATTTCAATAAGGACATGGTTGCATATTTCTCGCGTATAGTTACTGTCTCTATCTAGAACAAGTTTTTCTTTTACCATTGCAATGGCCTCTCCTTCAGAAAATTTTTGCCCATCAATTATGTAATCCGAATAACCAACAAATAATATTGATAAGGTTATCAAGATAGGCCCAAAAATCATTACAAATTTCACAATATTACCTCTTTTACAACATATATAGGCAAATATATATGCATTATAGTTGTTCATATATACCCATAATGCATTTTATATATACATATATGCATTATGGGTATGCTTTTTATCCCATGACTAGTATTGCTTCAGTCTAGCAAGTACAATTGTATTCTACACGTTATTTATCGCGGTATGGGCCGGAGGTCACATGAAAATAACATCTGTTAAATGTTTAATATTAGATAAAGAATTTCCATATGTCTTCGTGGAAACCGATGAAGGAATAACGGGCATAGGTGAATGTTTTAGAAGGCAACCTGTAATAACAAAAACCCTAATCGACGAAATTTTGGCACCTGCCATTATAGGCAAAAACCCTACTGATACAAACATGAGATTTCATGACATGACGGTAGCGGGAAACTCCCTAACAGAAATGGGTGGAGCTGTTTGGATAGGAATTGCCGCTTTAGATATAGCCCTATGGGACATAAAGGGAAAGGCATTAGGGCTACCTATATATGACTTACTCGGAGGGAAAGTACGCGAAAAAATGCCCGTTTATGCAAGCTCTATGAAACGTGGCATGACACCTAAAGAAGAAGCTCAAAGGGCATATTCTTTTATACAAAAAGGATATCGGGGATATAAACTTCACAGTGCAATTCCAGGAAAAATTGATGATCCTGCAGACCAAACAATAAAAACTGTCACTGAAGTACGAAAGGCCATAGGTGACGATATGGATATACTCGTTGACGTTAACGGAGCTTACTCTAGGCATCACAGTATCGAAATCGGGAAACAATTAGAGCAATTGGGCGTGTTCCATTTTGAAGAACCTAGACCACATTATGACTTAGAAGGATTAGCACATGTTGCTGATAATTTAGATATCCCTATAGCATCTGGAGAAAACATATATACGCCTTATGAGTACAAAGATCTTATTACAAAAGGAAAAGTAGACATAATTCAGCCCGATATAGTTAAATCGCCTGGATTTACTACCTTAATAAAAATAGCTAGCATAGCAGAAGCGTATGAAATTCCTATCACCTGCCATAATACTCAGCCTATCTTAAGCACAGTCGCACATGCACATTTTGTAGCCGCAACTGAAATAGCTGTCTATGAACAAGAATACAATATAGAGCATATATCAATAAGAGATGATTACCCTATATTAAAAGAACCTCTCAATATAAAAAATGGATTCATGGAGATACCAAATAAGCCAGGATTAGGAGTTGAATTAGATATGAAGATGGTCGAAAAATTATCTTCATAAAAAACCAATATAATTCAGATATGTCAAAAGATACAGAGTTTCCTTATAAAAAACTTGCAAAGATTGTTAAAGAGGCAAGAGAGGCAAGGCAATTGTCTCAAAGACAATTGTCAGCAACGATCGAGATGAGTGGAAGTTACATAACTCACCTAGAAAATGGCAAAATACAACCAACTGTTAAAACATTAAAGAAAATTTCTCATACTCTAAGATTGCCATATGCCGTACTAGCTGTATTGTCAGGATATATTGAAACTGAGCATTATAACGTTCCCGAAATAAATCAAGAATACCTAGATAGATTAGCAGATATTAGTGATCTTTCAGATGAAGAATGGAAATCCGTTTTAGATTATGCTCAATTTATACGAGATAAAAGATCAAAATCTACGTAGTAAACAAAATAGGGTTACGCATAGGAGGGGCTATCTGATCTTCAGATAATTCTATCGCATCCTTTTTGTAAACTTGGATTCTATGATTACCAGTATCAGTTATAAACAACCTTAACTCTTTATCAACTTTAACCATCATAGGAACATCTAATCTTTGAGTCTTCTCAAAGTCTGCCATTTCCCTAAGGCGTAATGTGACAGGATTTGCCATAATATACATTAAGCCTGATTTAGATAAAGTGGCGTCGCCATGAAAACTTTGTATGTATTTACCTGAATTATCAAAAAGCTGGACTCTGTTATTTTGCCAATCTGCAACATAGATATCTCCATGAATGTCCACTGCTACGGATGAAGGTCTAGAAAATTGTCCTTTCCCACTTCCAGATGACCCTATAGTTTGCAGTTTTATACCATCTGGATTAAATTTAACAACTCTATCATTCTTCCAATCCGCAACATAAATATCATCATCCGCATCTACACAAACACCCCAAGGATTATTTAGTACATCCTCACCAATAGTCTGTAAATGTTTACCGTCCTTAGTAAATCTTTGCAATCTATTATTCATTGTGTCTGATAAAAGAATATTACCTTCCCCATCAAAAGACATCCCAGACGGCCTATTAAGTTGTGCTTCCCCCGCTCCATATTCACCCCAAGAATCAAGATGGTCTCCATCTTGATTCATAACAACAACAGAGTGCTTAGCTTCGTCAGTAACATATAAGTTTTCCTCATCATCGACCAGTAATCCTGCTGGCCATTGAAACGAAGCGTCCTTGATATTTTCATTACCAGGAGACGGGGATCTTGTCCCTTCAGGACCTCCAATAGTTCCTAAGTTATCATCTTCCCAATTAATAACTCGTATATATGTTCCCAAATTTAAGTTCCGAACCAGAATATAAATTTTTTCTTTTCCAAACCCTATATCCATCGGTGTTGAAGTAACTCTTCTTTGACCTAAGGTCATAAAATACGGAAACCCGGATCGAAGTAATTCTTTATTTTGTAGCATAAAATTCATCCCTGAAAGGCTTTATTTGTTCAAAGTCCCCTAAGACGATGGGTGACGCCTCAAGATCTAACCATTGCTCTAAAACAGTTCCATATATTCCACGATAATCAATAGTATGTTCTAAATCTTCCCCCTTAGCCCAACGATCTTTATCCAAAGATGGGTACTCAGAATACAGGCCTCCTTTTATTGGTTTACCAACTAAAAATGCTCCACCACCTGAGCCATGATCTGTTCCAGAACCATTATCGTAAATACGTCTGCCAAATTCACTGAAAATCAACATAACAACATTGTCATCAGCATCATGCTCTGCAAGATCATCAAAAAAATCTGCTACAGCTCTTGATAAGTCTCTAAATAATCCAGGTTGAGAAGGAAGTTGATTTGCGTGCGTATCATAGCCACCTTGTTGAGTATAAAATATTCGAGACCCTAACCCAGCTGTGTGAACACGAGCAACATCCCTAAGTGATTTTGCAATCGAACTATTCCCATATTCAATCGTAGACTCATATTTTTCAGGAGCTACTTTGATGATATCCGCCCCCTTCAAAACATCATTGCCAGTCTGGGATAAATAATCCATAACTGGACCCGTCCCAATGGCTTGAGCATACATATTCTTAAAAATCTCTAGTGCTTCATCTCTCTGTTCGCTAGCACCTATACCACTCATCAACCCATATGTATCCAAATTAGAAACACTAGTAACAGGAACGCCCATTTTAGTCATTGCTTTAGGCAATCCAACCCCAAAATTAATTCCTGTCAGAGGATTCTCTCCCCTAGGATCTAATTGCTCCAAAGTTGAACCAAGCCATCCTACAGTCGATACTTCATCCGGAGTACATGTATGCCATATATCCATACCCCTAAAATGACTTCTATTAGAATCTGGATAACCAATACCTTGAACAACAGCAACCATATCTCGATCATACAAATCTTTTATAGGAGCCATCTCTGGATGCCATCCAAGAGAATCGTTTAAGGGCAAAACGTCTTCTGCCGGAATGTTAAGTAATTTACGATTATCATAATAAACAGGATTAGAGTAGGGGACGAGTGTATTCATGAAATCGTTGCCACCGCTAAGTTGCACAACCACAAAAACTGTTTCTTTTTTCTGCACTGTCGTCATAATGTTGTCCTTTTACCTACGCAAATTGATATTCCCGAGTTGAAACAATTAATTGAATCATTCTTGTAATTTTCTCTATATTTTCTTGTTTAGATTCATTCCCATCTAGGCTAATGTCTCCGACCGCATTAGCATATTTTTGTAAAGCTCCATAAGTATCTTCGGATACTTCTAATGGTCCCACCAAATCCAAGCATTTATCTAAAAGATCTTTTGAATTTATTTGTTTGCCTAATCTTTCTAAAATATCTTTAATTCCTGGAGATGTTGGGTCATTAAATTGATCTACAGCAAAATTAACTCTTTCGTTTAAAGTACCTCCATCAATCCATTCCTGACCTGTATGCCATCCTTCAACTGTAGGGGGATTCATTAGATCTTGACCCATTACCGACACTTTGCTATTCAATGTTGCAACAACCTCTCCATCTTGAGGAATGACAGAATATTTTCCAACCACTTTCATTGTTCCTGCAACTAATTCTGCAGGATTTTTAACTTTCTTAAACATCGCATTTTTAAAAAAATCAGAATTAAAAAGGAATCTCAATAACGGCTTTATTTGACCATCATTTTTATCAAACACATTAATTAACTGTTCAAGGGCCTGTGGATTTCTAGGCGATTCAATGCTCCATGTATGGACTTGAGGCTCATCTTCTACAAAAAAAGTATACAAATGCCTACATATAAATTTTGACGTAGCCTTTTGTTCACTAATAATGTCTATTATGTCTTCTCCATTAAAATTACCAGTCTGGCCAAGGAACGTCTTCTCACCATTATCATGATCACTTTCATTATAAATAAAAGATGTCTCGTAACTACCATATGGATAAAGAGGCTGTGGCTGTTCAAAAGTCCATCCGGTAAAAGCCCTAGCTGCATTTTTTATATCATCTTCAGAGTAATTACCAACACCCATAGAAAATAATTCTAATAATTCCCTTCCCCAATTTTCATTAGGCTGGGTCGAATGATTTTCGCAATTATCTAACCAATAATTCATTGCAGGGTCCTTCGATAAATCAAGAAGGATTGTATTTATATCAGACAATCCATTTTTTCTGAATGTATCTATCTGAGCCAACTGGCTCGGAGTATGTTCTCCTTTGTACCAAGCGGTAGCAAATACATGGTGCCAAAAAAGAGCAATCTTTTCTTCTAAAGGCCTTTTGGTGTTAATCATCCTCCAGACCCATTTACCTGAATTAGCCGGATGAATATCATGATAAGAAACATCTGGGTTATAACGATTAATATAATCTTCATCTAAATCAGGAAATCTTTCGGGAAATAATAAATCTTCTACCACTTCCTCATACGATTTATCTTGAAGTGCTTCTAATTCTGATCTAGTTGAGCCAAACCCAGCTCTACGTAACAAGTGAGCTTTTAATTTAAGATCATTGCTAGACATTATTTTACTCCTATAACAAAAAAGCCTTTGGTAAACCTCAGGCTTTTTTTTCTATTAAATACAAACAGCCCGAGTTTATTTAAAAAAAACCTTCAATATCATTAATTTTTTGTAAAATAATAAAAAATTTATGCTGTTTCATAATGTTGCTATTCTAAACTATCGAGGCACAAATTACCAATATTTCAAGGAAATAAATCATTTTTTATATGGCATTTCAGTGTCAGGATTTTCTTTTATATAATGTCCCTGCTGAACAGCTAAATCTTCTTGTAATTGAATTGACAAGCCGCCATCTACCACTAAATTATGCCCTGTTATAAAAGATGCTTCATCTGAACATAAAAATACAGCAGCATTACCTATATCTTCAGGTAACCCTGTGCGCCTTACAGGGTATTGATCTTCAAAAAACTTCAATCCTGACGGATTATTTTCCCATCTTTTACCTAATCGTTCAGTAACTATATGTCCCGGAGAAATAGAATTTACTCTGATTCCAAATTTTCCATAATCAACAGCCATTTGTCGTGTCATAGCTATAATTGCAGCTTTTCCTGTTTCATATGTTAAAGCTTTTTTAGATACAAGAATTCCATGGACGGAAGAAATGTTTACAATAGAACCTCCCCCTCCATCAGTCATAACAGGAATGACATATTTTGACCCTGCATATACTGATGTGACCAATGCCCTCATATCCATATCCCACTGAGACTCCGACACCTCAGTCACCCCACCTATAGTAGCGGAACCTGCACTATAGGCATTATTTATAAAATAATCCACTCTACCCCAACGGTTTTGGGCAACATTTATCATTTCCTTTACTTCAGAATAAGAGGTGACATCTGTTTTAACAGAAAAGGCATCGCCTCCTTTACTATTTATTTCTGACGCTGTGTTGTCTGCTAAATCTATATCAATATCTGCCACCAAAACTTTAATGCCAACAGATGCCATCTGCCGAGCTATCCCTCCACCTATACCTTGAGCCCCTCCTGTCACTATAGCTACTTTTTTTTTAAAATCTGTCATATCGTTAAAATCCCATAAATTTATTACTTGAAATTCAAAATCACTTGACCCAATTTATCCATTGTCAAAATTGCAGAACTCTGTCCAGTAGCATCTCTATTTCCCAAAAAAGTAGGAGGCAACATACTGCCAGTAACAACAATGTCACCAGCTTTTAAATAATTCCCCTGATCAGACAATTTCTTAGCTAACCAAATTATTGGTAATATTGGGTGCCCATCAACATCTTTTCCATATCCCGTACCGATTGTTTGTCCATCTATCATCAATTGACATTTTGAATTTGGCAAATCAATATTTTGCCAATTATTAATTTTATTTCCCATTAAAACTCCTGCCCCAGAAACATTCATAGCAATCATATCAAGAGGAGATATATTTTCTATTTGACTCTGTCGAGGATCAATTATTTCAAAAGATAATGCTATGCTCTCAACTGAATCAAACACTACATTTTTATTTATTTCATCAGATTCAAGAGAGATATCTTTACCAATTGTTATCGCTATTTCACATTCAACTCCCAATCTTGAAAAATCAGCTGAGTTAAAATAATGAGGAGATTCAAAAACATTTGACGTAAGTATTCTTCCGTAAGCAGGTTGGTCCATACCAAAATGCTTCTGCATTACATCTGTAGTAAATGCAATCTTATATCCAGAAAAACTGTCTGAATTATTCTTAACTTGTAAGCACGTATATTCATTTTGAATCGCATATGCTTCATCAATACCCTCAGGTCTGTTTTCTTCCAACATAGAAAAAGGAACATTATTTTGAAATTCTTCATACATTAATCTTCCAGCTCTTTTTACTTTATCTTCCATAAAATGCGCTCCACATTATTTTTTTATATGAATTTGTTAATAAGTTATTTGTACCAATCCTACCATGGAGAATATAATTTATTATTAGTACTATTTTGATTAATATTTTATCTGGATAAGGCTATTGAAATCTTTTATAAATCAAATATATGAATGGCATCCTAATACTCCTTTTTTTTATGGCTGGTTAATTCTAATAGTCATTGGATTTGGTCAATTCATCGCAACAAGTTTAGCTCAATCGACTTTTGGTGGAGTTCAAGATTTAATTGTAACCAATATGTCTTGGGACAGAAAAACTATCGCATTAGCAGCTACTTTTGGGACTTGGGGGGCAGGGTCAATTAGCCCATTCATCGGAAGAGGAGTGGATAAATTTGGGCCACGCTGGATAATGTTTCTAGCTGCATTATTTGTAAGTGTAGGCTTGATTATTTTAGGAAATGTGCAAACACTATGGCAATTCTTTTTCGTATATATTATTGTACGAGCAATCGCAGGCCCTAGTTTACAAAATGTTGTTCCCCGAACAGTTGCTGTAAATTTCTTTGAGTCAAAAAAGAATACAGCTCTAGGAGTTACTGCCTTTAGTAGGATATTTGGAGAATCAACTAATTTACAAATTATTACACTCTTGTCTACCTTCTTCTCTTGGAGAATCGCTTACAGAGTTCTTGGGCTAGTAGCACTTCCTTTATCTATCCCTATTTTTCTAATTATTAGACATAAACCAGAAGAAATAGATTTATTAGTAGATGGAAATAAAACTAATCTCATTAAAGAAAAAATTACTCTCAAAAAAGAAAAAAAGTGGGCGACTCAAGAAATTCTCAAGTTACCCTCTTTCTGGATTGTAATACTAGGAGATGGGGCAGCTGTAATTTGTACATCTATGATTATATTTCAACTAGTCCCATTTTTAGTCGATAGCGGAACTTCTCAAATTACAGCTTCATTAGCTTTAACTCTGGGTAATCTACTAGGTGGATTTTTCATACCTATTTGGGGATTAATTATTGATAAAACGAATATAAAAGCTGTTGCCATATCAGTAATTTTGGCTTGCATGCTAATGACTAGTTTATTCTTGATAAGTTCACCGGGAATTATCTCTTTTTCTATATCTTTAATATGGACATCAGTTACAACAATAACATTTGTATTAGGAACTATGTTATTGGCATCGATATTTAACAGAGAATCATTTGGAACAGTTCAGGGAATAGCAGGCCTCGCACGAACAATATCTTTAGGATTAGGGCCAAGTATTGGTGCATTTTCAATAAGTTGGGCTGAAAGCTATACTCCAATCTTTTTAATCGGCGTGTCGGGGTATGCCATTACCATATTCTTATATATGAATCTCAGTCGGACAAGCAATCGCTAATAAAGTTTCTAATCCTTGCCAATGAAGCCTCTGCCAATTGGGTTGGCTGTCTTTCAAAACCATGAGTAGCACCTTCATATATTTCTACAGAAGACCCTTTTCTTCTAGCATCATTTCCTGCTGCGTGCCATCTGTTATACATAAATACAGTATCATCATGCAATGGATCTTGAGTCCCAACTGTAAAAAAAGCTCTAGGCATGTCATTTAAATTAGCATATAAAGGAGATACATCAGGTTCACGCCTAATATCTCCTTTCCCAACATAATGATCTGTAAACCATTCCATAATAGGAGTACTTAGAATCAAATGGCGATCGCCCCAAAGATAAGCACTTGGAGATCCTGAAAGATCATATACCCCGTACAGTAGATTAGCGCCCACAAACCCTTTATAGCCATGCTTATCGCGTAATCTTAATATCGTAGTAACAGCTAAATGTGCTCCTGCTGATTCTCCCCCTATAAGTACTTTATTGGTGTTAAATTCCTTTGTAAGATCTTCTAGGACCCATAATCCAGCATTTTCACAATCATCATTAGGTGCAGGGTAAGGGTGTTCCGGTGCCAATCTATAATCTACGCTTGCCACAACAACCCCACACTGATTAGAAATTTCTTCTAAAATAGGATCCTGGTGATGTGCTGTTCCCAAAACCCATCCCCCTCCATGTATATGATAATAAATACCACGTATATCACCTTTTGGGACAAACATTCTCATTGAGATTGGTCCATTTGGAGAATTTATTGTTCTTTCAGTAGCATTTTTAGATATTATAGGAGCAGGAAATCTCCCTACCCCTTCTTCTTGCTCTTGACGTACTTCAATATGATTACGTTTATTTATTGGCTCAACTTTTGATAATTCCGATTCTAGAAAGTTAACAAAATCCTTAACTTCTTTTTGCATGTCAGAAGTATAGAAGGAAGGGTTTTTATCAAACATTACTCACCTCAAATTCAATATTTAATCTCTTAATTGACCATTACCGATCACTATCCATTTATATGAAGTCAATTCTTTTAATCCCATAGGGCCTCTAGCATGAACTTTTCCTGTACTTACTGCTACTTCCGCTCCCAATCCAAATTCTCCTCCATCATTTAATCTAATAGAGGCGTTAACCATAACAGCACTTGAGTCAACTTCTTCTAAAAACTTATTTGCGTCATCTTGATTTTCAGTAATAATTGATTCTGAATGCCCCGTGCTATGTTCAAAAATATGATCCAGGGCTTCATCAATCGAATCCACAACCTTTATGCCCATAATAAGTGATAAATGTTCCGTATCCCAGTCTGATGTTGATACCTTTTTAATTTTCATATTTTTATTTGATTTAAGGATTTCTTCCGATCTTTCATCACATCTCATCTCAACATCCGCATTTGATAAAGCATTGGCAATACTAGGCAAATGAGAATCTAGTGCACCTGATTCTATTATCAAAGTATCCAATGCATTACATACTGAAGGCCTTTGCACTTTTGCGTTATAAACAATTTCCGTCGCCATTTCTATCGATGAAGTTGAATCAACATAGATATGGCAAACCCCAACTCCTCCCGTAATAGCAGGCATTGACGCTTCTCTAGAAACACGAGATACCAACTCTATTCCACCTCTAGGAATCATCAGGTCAATATACTCATCCATCTGGAGCATTTCTCCGACAAGATTTCTATCTGTATCTTTTATTATTTGAACACAATCTTTAGGTAATCCAACTTCAGCCATAGCATTTTGAACAATCTCTGTAAGAATCATATTAGAATGAAATGATTCACTTCCACCTCTCAATATGGCAACATTGCCTGATTTTAAACACAATGCAGAAATATCTACAGTTATGTTAGGCCTACTCTCATAGATAATACCTATAACGCCTAAAGGAATCCTTTTACGGGTTAAATCAATACCATTTGGGCGAGTATAAGTTTCTATTACTTCACCGATAGGATCAGGTAAAGAAGCAACATTAACAGTATCTGATGCCATTTTCTGCAATCTTTCTGAGGTTAGTAGCAATCTATCAATAAATGATTCTGTTTGACCTGCTTTTTCTGCATTTTCAATATCTATAGCATTTTTTTCTAATATTTTGTCTTCTGAATTTAACAAATGTTTAGAAATAGTTATTAAAGCCTTATCACGCAATTCACTTGAAGATGTAGATAATATTCGAGCTGCTTTTTTAGCATATACTCCCATATCATTTAGATCCGTCATAATAACCAGCTCCTTAATCCAATAAAACTAAGTTGTCCCTATGCACAATCTCATCTCCGTAGTAATGTCCAAGCATTTTCTTTATATCAGATGAATTTAAAGACTGTACCTCAGAAATATCTGCCATAGAATAATTTGTAATGCCTACACCTATAATTTCGTCTTTCGCACCAACAATAACAACTATTTCACCTCTAGAAAATTCCCCTGAACAAGAAATCACCCCAGGAGGCAATAAGCTACCACCTTTGATTAAAGCATCTTTTGCTCCAGTGTCAATTTTTATAGCTATATTATTATCATTAAAATCTATAGCACTTAACATCCAACGTTTTCGGCTTTCTAATTTAGTTGTTGTTGATTTAAAAAGGGTTCCGACAGGTTCTCCTCGAATTATTTTTACTAATCCATTATTTTCATACCCGCTAGCCATAACAACATCTACTCCTGAGGCAGTTGCTAAACGAGCAGCTTCTAATTTGGTTAACATCCCACCTCTTCCAAAATCATCAGATGAAGGTCCGGCATAAGATAAAATGTTTTTATCCATCTTTTCAACTACAGGCACTACTTTCGCATCTCCATGCACTGTAGGATCTTTAGTGTATAGTCCATTTATTCTACCTAATATAATAAGTAAATCAGCATCAATAGAATTGGCTACAAGAGCAGACAGCGTATCATTGTCACCAAAAACTTTACCCTGTCAGTTCCTCGATTGCGACAACATCATTTTCATTAACTATAGGAACCACATTATTACTAAGAAGATCCAATAAGGTGTTTCTTAAATTTAAATACCCTAAACGGTCATGCACATCTCGTCGTGAAACTAACGCTTGAGCAGATAAAATATCATTCGAAAAAAACATTTCTTCGTAAATTTGTATTAATCGACCTTGACCAATAGCTGCCAAGGCTTGTTTATTTAAACTTAATCCGTCTCCAAATTTCTTAAGTACCTCTCTTCCTGCCGCAACGGCTCCAGAGGAGACAAGAATTATTTCCTTATTCTGACTTTGCAGACTACAAATTTGGTCAACAATATTAGAAATCATTGCCATATCAAGTTCGCCAGTCCCACCATTTAAAAGGCTGGTTCCAGCTTTTATAACAATTCTTTTATAATCATTTGAAACAATCCGGTTATCCGTATTGTTCATATTCGTTACTCCAAAAAGGCTAACGCAATCTATTAAATAACCAGATTACGCTTAAAATTTATCGCCAAGTTGGTGATTCATCAATAGCATCGTTATTGGTAATTCTTTGTTGTGATTGACCTTCTGTATCCATGATGAAAATATCTGAATCTCCATCCAACTCAGAAACAAAAATCACTGAAGTACCATCTGTACCCCAAATTGGATCATAATCATCTTTTTGGTTAAAAGTTAATCGAGTTTCATTACTACCGGTATAATCCATCACATAAATCTCTTTATTCCCATCTCGTTCTGAGACAAACAAAATCCTTTCACCATCAGGGGACCACGCGATATCAGACTCATCTTCTTCTGTATCCGTTAATCTATATATCTGCTTGGAGTTACCACCAGAATTTTCGCAACGCCCATCCAAAGAATCTCGTTCCATAACATAAACTTCTGGATTTCCATCTCTTTCAGAAATAAAAGCTAACTTAGTAGAGTCTGGAGACCATTTCCCGTTTCTGTCTTCCCCACAAGTCATTTGCCTTTGATTGACGCCTTCTGGGTTACGAGAATATATACCTATGTATTCATCATCGCTTTCAAATAAATCGTCATCATATCCCTCAAATTGAAGACTATCGTCATCATATCCCTCAAATTGAAGACTATCTTCATCATCAGAAGAACCAAAAGTTCTAACTCCCATCAAATTACCTTCTTCATCATATTCCCATTCTATCTCTGCAGAGTCTGACCCAACACTCAATTCGTCGAACTCATCGAACTCGTCGAACTCATCGAACTCGTCGAACTCGTCGAACTCGTCAACTTCTTGAATATAAGAAGAAAACAAAACAGAGTCACCAGAAGACGCCCAGTCATTTAACTGGGTCGCAACCACATCAGAAAGTTTTGCAGGGGGAGATCCTCCCTCCACAACTACAGTGTATGCCCGACCTCCATCTTCATCTGTTTCCTTAAGAAAAGCTATTTTTGTACTATCAGGGCTCCAAACAGGCATCGAATATTTTGAATCACCTTTATCATTGATGTTGTATGTGACTGTAAACCTGTTGCTGTTTGATAAATTCAGCACATCGATGGAAGATTTTGTAGAATCCCCGACACGAAATGCTAACCATTTACCATCTGGAGATACAACAGGATCGTATTCATCTAAAGCTGGAGTATCGGTTACATTAGTTTCTTTTTCTGAACCAATAACAGTTGAATATATATCCAGTTGTCCATCTCTATCTGATGTGTAATAAAGAGTAGCCCCTCTAGTAACACAAGCAAATGAAAAAACAGCTAAAACAAAGACTAAACTTAAAACAGTAATTTTTCTCATTTTGATCACTACCTGTAAGAAAATTTCAATAATTTATTTTCTCAATTAGCCAACATTATACCTAATTTACAGTCCGATCGCATAACACGCCCGTCTTGGGTCAGCTCCAACAGCTAAAACAGATGTTTTTAAATCTTTGATAGCAACTGTCGCTCCCATACCACAAGTAGGAGTATAAATTAGTTGATGTCCTAATTTTTCTAATCCTTTTTTTACTTCATCAGAAAAGCCATCTTCCATAGACAATTGATTAGGAAAATAAGTATGTGGATAAAAAGAATTGGGAACACTCAAAGTAGAAAACCTAGGTGCTTCAGAAGATTCCTGAGGATTCATTCTCCAAACAAGGGTATTCAGTATTAGTTGCAAATTTGCCTGAGTTTGCGCATCCCCGCCGGGGCACCCAACAGTTGCAATAGGTTTACTGTCCTTGGTAATCATATAATTAATAATTGTAGTCCTAGGCCTTTTACCCGGCACTAACATATTTGGGTGACCTTCAACAAAGTTAAACATTTCAGACCTAGTACTAATAGCAAATCCCAATTCATCAAAAAATACAGATTTATTAAAAGCACCCCCACTAGGTGTTGCACAAACAATATTGCCGGCACTATCCATGACTGTTATATGAGTTGTCCCTTTTTCATCTGGAGAATATTCTTCTTCGACGAATATTTCTGGTTGATCAGACGTTTTACCTATTAGTTTTGAATATTTCCAAGGATCTCCATAATCTGGCAATCCCTTACACGCATTCTTAAGATCAATTAATTTTGATCTTTCAATCGCGTATTCTTTAGAAAGCAATCCGTCAATTGGAATCTCTGAAAAATTGGGGTCCCCATAAAAAGCTTCCCTATCTGCAAATGCAAGTTTTAATGCTTCCGTAATAACATGAGTATATAAAGTTGAATTGTGGCCCATAGAAACTAAGTCAAAATTTTCAAGAATATTGAGAGTTTGTTGAACTACTGGACCCTGAGACCATGTAGAGTGCCCATGAATTTCATAACCATAGAATTCAGTTTTTACAGGAATGGAGTATTCTTCTTTATATTCAGACAAATCTTTTTTAGTTAATATTCCTCCAACGTTTTCAGAGGATTTAATAATTAAATCAGCTATTTCTCCTTCATAAAAACTTTTCCTTGCAGCTAAAATAGATTCTTTACGATTAGAGAAACTTAAGGATTCCTCTATCATTTTTTCAAATATACGACCCAGAGATTTTTGAATCAATAATGTTCCAGGTTTAGGCAATTCTCCATTATTGAAAAATATATTGTTCCCTCCTGGGGGGAACAAATTAAATTGAGATGAATCTCCTGCTCCCAGCCTATCAACCATATATTCGTAATTAGGAATACCGTTTTTAGAGTAATCTAAAGCGGGAGATAAAACGTCCTGAATAGTCATTGTTCCATACTTTTCAAGCAAAGAAAGAGAAGCTGCGACTACACCTGGAACTGTAAAAGAGAGAGGAGCATCTTTCCCTGGTCCAGTTGGAATTATGTCATGTCCCTGTGATTTAAAAAAATCAATTGATGCTTTTTGAGGGCTCACTCCTTGGCCGCTAAGAGACAGGAAGTCTCCACTTTTTTCATGATAAAGCATAAATGTTGCTTCAGCACCAATTGAATACGCGGCAATAGGCTCAACAACCGCTGCTGCAAATGTTGAGGCAACCAAAGCATCAAATGCATTTCCACCAGATAGCAGCATTCTCATGCCAGCCATTGATGTTAAGTAATGTCCGGACGATATTACAGAATCCTTAGAGTAAATAACCGGTCTTGTTGTATTTGGAAGAGTCGCCTCTCCTTGCTCTAAAAAAAAAGTTGAATCAAATAAATCTGTATTACTTTTACTCATATTATTATCCCCAAATATATGATTATTTTTTAGCAGATTGTCTCCAGTGTTTCTCAAAATTATTCGTGGGGTGCCAACCTAATACTTCTTTAGCTTTAGTATTAGAATATTGATTATGCGGAACATCTGCTGATATAAAAAAGGTTTCACAGGTAGTAGATAATTTTTTTATATCCACCTCAATAGCAGCCAAAAGAGACATTCCTGCATCTTTTTTAGCAATAGAAAATGGCCAAAAATGTTCTGGCCTAACAGCCATTCTAGGTTCAAATGGAGCCCTCAGATGATTGAACAATAAATTTATTACATTAATGTTGTAGTTCTCTGCAAAAACACGACATATCTCTTGACCGGCAGACTTAGATATAGCATATAGTCCAGTACCCGGATGATGTGGAATATCTGGATGTATGTCAAAATCAAATTTTTCATAAGATTGGGCAGATGCGACCCAATGTGGTCCTGTATTAATAACTCTTTTAATATTATGAGTCTTAGCTGCAACCATCATATTGAAACAGCCGATTGAATTCACATCAAATGCTAATTTTAATTCATGCCTGACTACAGCCAAATTAATAATTGCATCTACGCCTTTTGCAGCTTCTACAACTTGATTTAAATTCGTAATATCAACTTGTAAAATCTCATGTTCTTTATATTCATCATCACCTGAAAGGTCACTGACATCAGTAATTCTTAATTCATGATTTTTTTCTAAAGCTTTTGTCACATATGGCGTTAACATACCATTTGCACCAAGAATAAGAATTTTCATAAATCTAACCTCTGTGGAGAAAATCCTAAGTCATCCTCAGCTTTTAGTATCTTAAATCGCATATTTGGAACGACAGACTGAATATGAAAAATATTCCACGTATTAGGAACGTGTCGTATATAATCAGGTGAAATAAGGTCTTTTTCAACTGTTCTTTGTATTGCCTGTAAAGCGTCAACAATAAATAATGGAGAATCAGAATTACTTGATTCTTCCCAGCATACTTCCCCCAACCTAAGTACGCGAACATCTATCTTGTGCTCTCTTCCAAATTCTTTACAAACGAATTCAGCCATATGGCTAGTTAGTACATTAATCTCTGTCGTTGGTTTGGGTTTCCACATTTCATCGATAATGTAATCAGGATCATAAGCTTTAAAAACATCTAGTGTCCCCAAAAATATAAATCTCTTTACTCCCATTTCAACGCATAGTGACAATAGGGCATACGTTTGCTGAATAGCTTCATCTAATTTAGCCTGATCTTCCATATCAGGATCTTCAGATAACGAGTGGATGAATACGTCGGTTCCTTGCATTAATGTTTTAGACTGATTCTCGTTCGAAAAAAAACTTTTTACAGTCTTAACAGAATGGATTTTATCAAGCCACTGTTCAGTTGCTTGAATTAATGGGGCCGAGGAATTTGTACAAAATATGCGCATGTTATGCCGTAGCGAATTCTTTTCTTATAGGATTAAATTTATACGAATATTTATTCTCATTTACAGCAAACGAGAAGTATGTAGCAATAATTAGAGTTAATCCTGCCAACGCAAAAGGTAGCGTATATGAACCTGTTAATGAATATAATTCTCCTGTAATCAAAACAGCTGCAGCTCCTCCAACCTGATGGGCTCCATTAGTCAATCCGTTAATAGCTCCTAAGTTATTCAACCCATAAACATCTGCTGTTATAGATGAAGTCATAGCAGGAGTTGACAACCAAGACATGCCTGCAACAACAGCAAAAACCCATAATCCTACAGTACCCCCAATTACTATTAAAAGAAGATAAGCCATAGCCCTTACAGCGTAGACGACACCTAAAACATTTTTTTGTTGAAATTTTTGAGCAAACGCACCCGCAAGTAAAACACCAAAAAGATTAACTCCCATCATAAACCCGAAAATGGTTGCCGCCGTTACTCTTGATACTCCCTGATCTTCAGCAAATGGAACAAAGTGTACCCCCATCATAGTAGTCGTAATGCCGCATACAACATACGATGTGGAAAGTTGCCAAAATGGAGGTGATTTAAAAGCTTGTGATAATTTTTCTGTAAAATATGGACCTGTCATTTCAGAATCTGAATTTCCCGATGTATCGGTCATCTTCTCGGATTCTGGTAGCAAATTTCCAGGATCTTCTTTCATAAATAACGCAGATAAAGGCATCGCAACAAACAATGCAATCATTCCTAAAGTCAAAAACCCTCTTTCCCAATCAGCTATTTCAACAATATATGCCGACATTGGTGCAAAAAACACAGAACCTAACGATGCTCCTGCAGCAGAAATACTATTTGCCAGCGCCCTTCTTTTAACAAACCATTTAGAAAGTAATGTGTGTACGGTGACAAACGAAATACCTCCCGTAGCAAAACTAGCTATAAAACCATGAAGGATTAAAAAAGTAAGGTATTCTGAAGTAATCGATAAATTAAAAATATGTAACGTACAATTTTGACAGGGTACTGGATTTGAAGTAATCATACCCATAGCAGCCGTAGATAATCCAAGTAGTAGAAGACATACTGTAATAACTATGCGCCCACCAAACTTATCTTGTAACGTGCCGATAAAAACAAAAGAAATTGCACCAAAGAATATTCCAAACGACAGGATCCGTGTTATTTCTGCTCTGGTCCAATTTAGGTCCGCTTCCATAGGAGTGACAAATACCCCTGTAGACTGCCTGATCCCAAAAGCAGTCATAATTAAGAAAGTAGACACCGCCAATACAAGCCATCCGTAATAAACTTTTCCTGATGGAATGATTGACTTTGGCTTATTAGTCATTATGTAATACGACCTTTACAATATTATCTTTGTACCCTTCGTAATCTTCATACGCATCTTGTACTTGGGAAAAAGGTCTTTCATGTGTCTTCATTAATCCTGGATCCCACCACCCTCTTTGTTTTAAGGCTATCATTTTCTCAATATGGCCAGTTGGATCAGGTGTCCTACCACCAGCTACAGGCATTATGATAGGAGCCTTATTTATATAAGCATGAGTATCTATACTGCTTTTTTCTCCTGATTCCTGAATTCCAAATAAAATAACCTTCCCTCTAAATACTGTAGATCGCAGAGCTGCATTTAAAGCATCCGGAAAGCCTGAAGCTTCAACAGAAATATCAGCTAATCTACCAGATGTAATCTCAGCTAATGTTTCATCTAAATCTTCTTTATCAGGATTAATAGTATGAGTAGCTCCAAAATTCTTAGCCCAATCTAATCTATAGTCTAGTGGGTCAACAGCAATTACTTTGTTTGCGCCAGCTCGAGCACATATAGCAGTGAACGAAAGCCCTATGCTGCCCTGGCCCATAATAACAACATCCTTACCTAATATAGTTCCCATTTGTTGGCAGGCATACAGCACAGTTCCAGAAGGTTGGCACATAAGCCATTCCCCTAAATCACCTTCATCAGGCAACAATGCCATTCTTCCTTCATCAGCTGCATAATACTCAACCAACCCACCAGACCCAATATCTGGTCCAGTAGGTAACATTATTACCCTTTGTCCAACCTTAAATTTATCAGATTTAGTTTCAATAATTGTTCCTGCACACTCATGGCAATGGCTACCAGGTCTCATTGGATATTCTTCTTCTGGAAAAACAGGTCCAAAAGCATGACGTATATCACTTCCGCAAACAGACCATCTTTCAAGTTTTATTAAGCATTGCCCCGTATCTACGGTAGGAATAGGAACCTCTTGAATTTCAATTTTTTTGGGACTTGTTATTCTTGCTTGAAACATTCATCACACCTTTTTAATTCAGTAAGTTTTATTCATTAAATATACAATATCAAAATAATCCTCGTCACACCATAATTAGGAAACAGCAGGACGAATATGGTTCCAAGGTTTGATTTTTTCAAACGCAGCTGACGCTTTGATAATGGTTTCTTCGTCTCCAAATTTACCTATTATGTGTAAGCCTATAGGTAATCCATTAGAATTTAACCCTGCCGGAATAC
Source organism: Dehalococcoidia bacterium (assembly GCA_045564655.1). Lineage (GTDB taxonomy): Bacteria > Chloroflexota > Dehalococcoidia > Lucifugimonadales > UBA826 > UBA826. Next base: position 19,233 of record JBJLGX010000022.1, on the reverse strand, counting down.
TAGCAGCAGGGTGCCCAGAAGAGTTAATAGGATACGTAAATTGCAAACAATTCCATGATCCGTCAACATCAAAGCCCTCTACTTCTCTTGGAGGTTTAGCACACTCATACGGAGGAACAGGCATTGTTGGTGAAATTAACAAATCAAACTTATCAAACTGTTCTGCTAATGCTAATTTTATGGTATCAACATTCCCAACTGCCTTAGTAAAATCTACAGCTGTGGATTTAGATGCATGTTCAAATAAATCTACTGCATACTGATTCATATCAGATCTTCTTTCTGGCCAATGTGCCTGTTGCATAGAATAAGCAAATGTAGAAAACAATGTTAACCAATGGGAAAAAGGGTCCTCTATAGAAAAATCAGATTCTTCAACTGTGCACCCTGTATCTGTAAAAAGATTAGCTGCTTTTTTGCAAATATCCAAAACTTCAGGGTCAACTTTTCCAAATCCATAGTCGGGAGTCCACCCTATTCTTAATCCTTTTATTCCATTAGTTGCCCCTTCTTTAGCGGCACCAATAAAATCAGGAACCGGTTGCTCTCAAAGAAGAAACATCTCTGGGGTCGTAGTCCAGCCATCGCTTGAAAAAGAATCGCCGCATCTTCAACTGACCTAGCCATCGGGCCTGCTTGACTAGTGTTGGTTAGAGATAGGAGTCAGGAACTGGGCCAGCAAACCTAGGAATTCTTCCCTTGGGTAGGTTTTATAGCATATACACCAGAGAAACTAGCAGGAACTCTTACAGATCCCCCGCCGTCAGAACCTGTTGCAAGAGAACACATTCCCGAAACTAAGGATACTGCGGCTCCGCCTGAAGATCCGCCAGGAGTCATGTCAGTGTTCCAAGGATTTCGACAATCGTCGCCCAGTTTGTTCCTCGTTTCACCTAGCAACCCAAATTCCGGGGTATTGGTTTTACCCAAAATAATGGCATTTTCTCTCTTTACCCTTTCAGAAACCACGCTATCGAATTCAGGGATCCTGATCTTTAAAAATTAAAGACCCTGCAGTTGTCTTAATTCCTTTTGTCATTTCCATATCTTTTATAGTTGTTGGGATTCCGTGTAGCAACCCTGACGCTGTCCCATTTAATATTTCTTTTTCAGCTTCTTTTGCTTTTTGACGGGCTAAGTCAAAAGTAAACTCTAAAAAAGCATTCAATTGACCATCTAATCTTTCGATCCTGTTTATAAAAATTTCAGTTATCTCTACTGGAGAAACTTCTTTAGACGCATATAATCCTTGTAGCTCCGATGCGTTCGTAAAAGCTAAATTTTCATTTATTTCCATATCATTCTCCTAAGAATCTAAAATTAATCTATTACGTCAAATCCAGTATATGGTCGTAAAACTTCAGGTACAACAATTGAGCCGTCTTCTTGTTGATAATTTTCCATAATCGCAATCATGACTCGCGGAATTGCTAAGCCCGACCCATTTAGAGTATGTAAAAACCTAGGCTTTCCACCTTCGCTGTTTTTATACCTTATAGCGGCTCTTCTAGATTGAAAATCTGTACAGTTAGAGCAAGAGGAAACCTCCAGCCATTCTTGAGTCGCAGCACTCCACATTTCCACATCATAACTCTTAGCAGCCGCAAACCCCAAATCTCCTGTACATAATTCTAAAACCCTATGAGGTATACCTAAAGCTATACATATTTCTTCTGCATCTTTAACTAAAGACTCTAATTCGTCAAATGATGTTTCGGGTTTAACAAACTTATACATTTCAACTTTATCAAATTGATGAACTCTCTTTATCCCTCTTGTATCTCTTCCTGCAGAAAATTTTTCTCTACGCCAACAAGGAGTATGGGATACAAATCTCATAGGCAATTCGTTTTCATCTAAAATTTCATCCCTAAACAACCCTGTTACCGGTGCTTCTGCTGTTGGTACCATGAATAAATCATCCTCTTTATCGTGATACATATTCTCTTCAAAATGTGGTAAATGACTGGATGCTGTAACTGTTTCTCTGTTTACAAGATAGGGAAGATAAAGTTCTTCGTACTCATGATTATTAGTATGGAAATTAAGCATCCACGCTATAATAGATCTTTGCAGAGTGGCCCCTTTACCTTTCAAAACATAAAATCTCGTATGCGCTAACTTAACTCCTTTTTCCAGATCAATAATGCCTAAATTTTCACCCAGTTCCCAGTGAGGCTTTGGAACAAACTTGAAATCAGGTTTTTCACCAACAATACGGATTTCTACATTATCATTCTCATCCTTACCATCAGGAGCTGAATCTGCGGGGATATTAGGTATATTAAGAAGTATGTTTTTTAATTCTCCATTCAAATCTTTCAATTTTATTTCAAGTTCTTTTATACGTATACCAACATTTTTCATATCAGCAATTAGATCAGGTGATTTTTCTTTAGAGGAGCCGATAATCTTAGAAGTCTCATTACGTTGAGCTCTTAAATTATCAAGTTCAACAATGATATTTCGTCTCTCCAAATCAAGTTCTTGTGGCTTTTCAATTGGTATATCTTGATTTCTTCTGCGAGCAGCATTTTTTATTATTTGCTGATTCCCTCTAAGCAATTCGACATCAATCAATTTAGGCTCCCTTTAGTTTTAAATCATTTAATGCATTATAGATAACCTTGTCTTTATCGTATATAAACATCGTAATTTTCTTGATACCGCGCTCAAGCAACTTTATAATGCATTAAGTTTTACACTCTTTCAATTTAAAATGGTTTGTTATGACAGCAGATAATTCAAAATATATTAATTATGAAACTTTATCATCAGGAGATCTTATTTCAAAAAGATCTTACGTTATAGATGAAAAAATTGTTAATGATTATTTGTCTGCAACGCAGGATCAAAATTCAAAACAAATCACTGAAGATATTCCATCTATGATAATAGCGGCACTTGGATTACGAGGAGTAGTTAATGATTTGAAAATTCCTGGCGGGACTCTCCATGTTGGCCAAGAAATAAATTTCAAAAGCAGTGTTTCCATTGGAGAAACCTTAAAGTGTGAAGCTCATTTATTATCTAATACTGTAAGAAAGGATTGGAGATTCATGTCTGTAGGAATTGAAGTTCATAATAAAAATAATTCTTTAGTTATGGAAGGAAAAAGCAGCATTATGCTTCCAGCATAATATTTTGGTGTACTTATGAATGAAGGTGATATATTAAAACCTATTGAAAAAACAATAGCTCAGGATAACATTAACCGATATGCAGAAGTATCTGGTGATTTTAATCCTATACATATCGACGAGGAATTTGGAAAGCAATCACAATTTGGTAAAAATATTGCACACGGAATGATGGTTGCTGCGACAATTTCTGAAATAATGCTTATTAATTTTGGAGAATTATGGCAATCATCTGGAAAAATGAAATTACGATTCAAATCACCGGTGTACCCAAATGACACTATCCGAGCTTCAGGATTCATAAAGAAAATAACTAAATCAGAAAAAACTAATGACATACACTGTGTTATTGATATATCGTCAAATGAGAACGTTGTAATATCATGCGACGCTTTTGTATCCACCCCTATAAATCAGGAGACAATATGAAACAAAAATTAACTATAGCTATAGATGCAATGGGTGGTGACAACGCACCTGAAGCTCCAGTTGAAGGTGCTATCAAAGCATCACAAAATGATAATAATGAAATACTCCTCGTAGGTGACCCTATTGTTCTTCAAGATGAACTTAAGAAACATGACAGTAAATCCTTACCAATAAAAATAATTCCTTCAGAAGGAAAAATTGAAGACGGAGAATCGCCTGCAATGGCATTAAGGCAAAAACCTAAATCCTCGATTTTAGTTTCCACTGGTCTAGTAAAGAAGGGCTTAGCAGATGCTGTCGTATCAATGGGTTCCACGGGAGGCACAATGGCTGCCGCCGTAGTTGTATTAGGAACAATTGAGGGAATTGAAAGACCAGCAATCGGAGGACCTGTCATAGGTTCTGCGCCCAACCAAACAATTTTAGACTTAGGGTCAAACATCGACTGCAAGCCATCTCAGCTACTTGGTTTTGGAGTATTAGGTTCCGTTTTCAGTGAGCTTTTACTAAAAGTGACAAATCCCAAAATTGGAATACTAAGTGTTGGCAGTGAAGAAGGAAAAGGAAACTCCTTAACCAAGGAAACATATTCGCTATTCCAAAAAAGCGATCTAAATTTTATTGGTAACATTGAAGGAAATGACCTAATAACAGGAAAAGCCGATGTAGTAGTCTGTGATGGATTTGTTGGAAACATAGTTCTTAAATTAGTTGAAGGGTTAGGAAAAGGATTAGCAGCTCAATTACAAGATTATCTAACTGGCAAAATAGACCCTAACAACATCGAATCCCTATTAAAAGACTTATATCAAAAAAATAATGTCACTGATTCAAGGGGAGGGGGACCAGTTTACGGCGTAAACGGTGTAAGCATTGTTGGCCATGGCAGTGCAACATCTGGCACCATAGAAAGGGCTGTAAACTTAGCACGTATGTGTATTGAAACAAAACTGATCGAAGAAATGGGTAAAAAGGTTCCTGCAGTAATGTCTACGATAAACTAATAAGAGCTTAATTATTCATATGCTCAAATTTAGGAGAACTTGTGAATCACGAAAACAATGATGAAGATTCTATATCAGGAAAATTTGCACTTGTAACTGGGGCTGCCAAAGGTATCGGTAAGGCATCTGCATTAGAGTTAGCAAAAATGGGAGTTAATGTTGCTATTAACTACAATTCTTCGGAATCCGAAGCGTTGAAAACAGTGGCAGAGATCAAATCTCTAGGCGTTGACTCATTTGCAACTCAAGCAAATGTGGGAGATTTAAATCAAGTAAATGCAATGATAGATGAAACCCTGAACCGTTTTTCGCAGATAGACATATTGATTAATAATGCTGGAATTATCGATGATAGTTTGCTACTTAGAATGAAAGATGAAGCCTGGGAAAGAGTTATCGATACAAATCTGAACGGTACATTTTATTGTTCTAGGGCAGCAGTGAAATCTATGTTTAAAAGTAAATGGGGAAGAATCATAAATATAGGATCCGTTGTTGGATTAAGAGGAAATATAGGACAAACTAATTACACAGCTTCAAAAGCAGCAATTAACGGTTTCACATTTGCGCTAGCAAAAGAAGTAGCAACTCGAAATATAACTGTAAACACCATAACTCCGGGTTATATTAGTACAGATACTGTTGCTACTCTTACTGACAAACAAAAAGAAACAATCATGACATGGATTCCCATGCAAAGATTTGGAGAGGTAGAAGATATTGCTAACATGGTAGGCTATTTAGCTAGCAATAAAGCTAAATATGTAACCGGACAAGTCATAAGTATTGATGGAGGAATGGCGATTTAATCATGACAGATTTTTCAGGTAGAAACACACTAATAACTGGAGGGTCAAGAGGAATAGGGAAAGCTATCGCCCTAGAATTTGCACGTCGAGGATCAAACATAATATTTAACTACCTTAAAGATCATGAATCTGCCCAAAAAACTGAAGAAGAATTAAATGACTTAGGAGTTAAATGTTTAAAAATTAAAGCTCATTTAGGAGATCCAGATAAAATTGAAGATCTTTTTAATGAAATATCAAAAAAATTTGGCACTTTAGATGTTCTAATTAATAATGCAGCGTCTGGTGTTCAAAGAGATGCGAAAGATTTAACGGCAAAACATTGGGATTGGACAATGAATATTAATGCTAGAGCTCCTTGGTTATGTTCAATACAGGCTTCAAAGCTAATGAAAAATGGAGGAAGCATCGTTAATATTAGCTCTGAAGGATCTCGACACGTCTTACCTTATTACACAGCTGTAGGTGCATCAAAAGCAGCTTTAGAATCTATTACTCGCTATTTAGCAATTGAACTTGCCGATCAAAACATAAACGTTAATGCTGTTTCGGGTGGATATGTGGAAACTGGCGCATTAGACAGTTTCCCAAACAAGGAAGAAATGCTAAACGCTGGGAAAAACAATCCTTCCAATAAAATTCTTGAAGTTGAAGATATTGCAAAAGTAACCGCATTTTTATGTACAAAAGATGCAGAGATGATTAGAGGCCAAGTCATTGTCGTTGATGGGGGAATTACGTTAACGACAAATATGTAATTATTACTAAGTTGTTTTAATTGACTCAAAAGCACCTAATGCTTTTTTACGCGATTCTTTTATATCCACAATAGGATTAGGGTAATTTACACCCAAGAAAACCTCTGATTCTTGTAAAACGAAATCAGGGGCCTCCCATGGGTTAAATAAATACTTGTTAGGCAATTTCTCTAATTCTGGTACGTAACTCCTAACATATTCTCCATCTGGGTCAAATTTTTGTCCTTGTGTAACAGGATTAAAAATACGAAAATACGGAGCTGCATCTGCACCAGAACCTGCCACCCACTGCCAACCCGCACTATTACTAGCTAAATCAGCATCTACTAGGCAATCCCAAAACCACTGTTCTCCATAGTGCCAATGTAATAACAAGTTTTTTACTAAAAAAGAAGCGACGATCATGCGAACTCGGTTATGAATATATCCCGTCTGCCATAATTGCCTCATTCCTGCATCAACTATAGGCACTCCCGTTAATCCTTTTTGCCATGCTAAAAGGTTGGGTTTATCATATTTCCATGGGAACCTATCAAATTTAGGTTGGAGATTTTTAGTACGTAAATCAGGATTAAAGTAAAGTTGGCTATATGAAAATTCTCTCCATCCAAGTTCACTCATAAAATGATCTATATTTTTATTAAAATCTAATTGTTTTAACTTATACCAAATCTGATTTGGAGAAATTTCTCCAAAATGAATATAAGGAGATAATTTAGAAACATAAGACTTTGCGGGATAATTTCGACCTTCTTTATAATCTTTTATCCCAATTTCTAAAAATTTGGATAATTGTACATGTGCCGCTACTTCTCCTATATTCCAATATTGAGATATTTTTTTATCCCAACTAATATTTGGCAATAATTCTAAATCCTTTACTTTAAGTGAGTCGCCATCTTTATCTAAAAAGTGTATGTTTTCTGGAAGCGGTAGTGGTTTCCGTGGATCAGGAGCATTTACTAAACATCCTTTCCGATAAAAAGGAGTGAAAACCTTATAAGGAGACCCATCATCTTTTTTTATATTATCTGGATGCCAAAGAAGTGATGCATTATAAGTATTCGAAATCACTCCTTGGAGAGCCATTTGCTCTTTAATATGTTCGTCTCTTTTAATAATATGTGGTTCATAAATTTGATTCCAGAAAATTTCATTTATTTGATATTTACTACATAATTTAGAAAGAATAGATAGAGGGTCTCCTCTAAAAAAAGATAATTTGCCACCCATGCTTTCATTTAATGATTCAAGCGAATGATGTAACCAAACCTTGCTTGTCTGACCAATAGAATTATTAGATTCATTAAGATCATCTAGTATATATACAGCTAAAACATGCTTATCTTTTGCTGAATCAAATAAGGCCGGATTATCTAATAAACGTAAATCTTGATTAAACCAGTGAATAACATTAGGTTGAGTCATGTTGTAATAGGTGTAATCTCTACTGTAGATTCATTTGATTCAAGTTGATTAGTATCACCAAGAACATTTTTTTTAATAAATCCAATACCTTCATGATTAAAAGCAGAAGTTATTTTACCCACAATATTACCTCGAAATTTTAAATCCCCCAACTGTAACTTAGTATCACTGGATAGTTTTACCATTTGACGCTGCACTTTGTCATAAGTATTAAGCCTTGCAACAACTTCTTGGCCAATGTAGCAACCTTTATTAAAACTAATATGGTTAATCAAAAGTGCCTCTAGTGGGTTAAATTCCTCTGTTAATTCAGTTCCAAATTTTGGATAACCTAATGAAATTCTAATATTCTCAAATTGATCTTCATCTAATTGAGTTCCATCAGTTTTAAGGTATTCAATAATTTCTTTTTTGTCAGATATTTGACCAATAATATCAACACAATTTTTCTGATTCATTTTATTAGCAATAACTACAAGCTCTGTCCCATTCAAATTTCCTATGAAAAAATCATCTTCTTTATAGTTATCTATTTCTGAAAATATACACTTCGGATTATCTGAAAATATTCTAATTTGAAATGTTTCATGAGAAACATCTTTTTGCGTAACATCTTCCATAATCGTATAAAACTCGATCCATTCAGAAACTTTGGCAACGGATTCTATATCGGAAATTAACATTAAATGATCTGTAAAAAAATAAATTTTTAACAGATCTATAATTCTTCCCTTATTAGTAGTCAAAACCGTAGATATTCCCTGACCGGATTCTTTTAAGGTAGAAATATCATTTGTACTAAGTCGATCTAGTAAGTCTACTTTGTCTTCACCACAAAGCTTTAGTCTTGCATGAATAGATGTTAAGTCAATGAAGGAAAAAGGATCCATTTTATTCTGCTCTTTTATAGATTAAAAAAGATTCGAAGAAATCTATCTCTAGACACTAAAAGATGTTCCACAGCCACATGTTGTTTTAGCATTGGGATTATTAAAAACAAAGCCTTTACCGTTCAATCCACCTGAATACTCTAAAACAGTACCTGCTAAGAAAATATAAGATTTCTTATCTACGTATAGCTTAACGTCATGTTCTTCAATCAGTTTGTCTTCAACATCTGGTTCATCATCAATAATTTCTAAAATATATGTTAGTCCCGAACAGCCTCCTCCCTTAACACCAACTCTTAAATTAGCGTCGGGTTTACCTTCGGCAACTGCAAATTGTTTTACGTGTTTAGCTGCTTCTTCACTTATTGTAATTGTCAAAGGTTCTGGTGAAATTCTAGTAGCCATTCTTAACTCCGTAAAACTTATTTCTGTCTAACATAGAAATATAGTAGATGATGTAATTTTAATCAGACAAAGAATCACAGTCAATACATGGCGGTTAAATTAAGCAGGTTTAATAACGATATTGAAATAATTTACCTAAGCTGCTTCGCCCTTTTTATTATGAACTGGTTGCTTAAGTTTATTAACCAATTCTTTAAGGTCTTGAATTAATCCACACTGCAGGCATTCTCGAAAGTTTCCATAAACATCTTCTCTAGAGTGCATATCTCCTCGACATTTAGGGCAAGATCTATAGTAAACCATTAATTTATTTTCTCCGGGCCATTTATTAATTATCTTATTGTTTTAAACTTATGTAATATTAATTACTGAAGTAGGGTTCACTAGTTTGTATTATACGAACCACAATGTCAAGAGGGATATTGTTGATAATTTAATAATTTTTTGATCTTAAATGTAAATTTCTAAAATGAAGATACCCAAACCATGTTAGGGCTTTCTTCTGTGAAATCCCCTTTGCTATGATCACCGTATATATCGATAACATCAAATCCACAAAGAAGAAGTAAGTTATACATTTCCCACTTGAACGTGTACCGAGATTTTATTTGATGCATAATTTTGCAAGTAACCACCCCAGATGAATCTAAAAATTCTGCAAATACTTTCAAATGTAGAATTTGTGTATATTCTTCATAATCTCTTTGAGTGTGTAACATTATAGAGTCTGGTTTTTCAGGTATATTAATTTGCTCTTCAAAAAAAAATCGTTGACGGATCACACAACATAACTTGCATATCCGGTGTTTCTATATCAAAAACAAGCTTCCCAGAAGGCAAGATGTGATTCTTTAAAATCTTTAATATTTTTTCTTGTTCTCTGTGGTCTACAACAGACATCATTGCCAAAAAAGGAATAATAATGAGTTCATACTTTTGTTTATCTTTTAAAGATTCTTCTAATTCTTCAGAATTAAAGAAGTTTAAAAATGTCAGATTTTCAAATTTTTCAGTTATCTCTTTTTGAATATCAGTAGGACAGCCCAAAATTAAAATAGAACTACTGCTTGAGACAAATTCCTTAATATAAAATGAAATCTGGTCTAGTTTGTATCTACCTATAATCGTACATACTTCTGACCAGACAGAATCATTAATATTGTCGACTAAATGAATCATATCTTTCACCCTATAAATACTTTATCAGAATAGTTTATATATTTTTATTCTGATCATGCTAAAATTCATCACAAATCATTAAAGAAACCTGTGAAGTTGAGGAAATTGTATGACTAAATACGAAGGAGTATACCCTGCTGTAGTTACACCTATGGATAAAAATGGGCAATTTAACGAAGATGCCTTTCGCAAAGTATTAGAATTTAACATCAATGCTGGGGTTGGCGGATTTTGGGTTGCCGGTGGCAACGGAGAAAGTATTCTTTTATCTGATGAAGAAAACATGAGAGTTGTTTCTGCTGCTGCAGATCAAAATAACGGTAGAGTCAATAATATTATGCATATTGGAGCCTCAACTACTGAAAGGTCCATAAAACTTGCTGAACATGCGGCTTCCGTTGGGGCAGAAGCAATATGCGCTGTTCCTCCGTTTTTCTATCCTCAATCTGATGACGCAATCGTTGAACATTATAAGGCCATTACATCTGCTTCAGATTTACCACTTTTTGTATACAACTTACCTCAATCAACAAATGTTGAAATAACGCCTGATTTAATGAAAAAAATTGCTGATAAAGTTCCCCAGCTCAAGGGGTTAAAACATTCTGCTCATCCTAGTTTTACCAATATTCCAATTTGGGAAAAAATGGGCCTAGAGTGCTTTACAGGAAACGCTCTACTTATGTTGCCTGCTTTAACTATAGGTGCGATAGGATGTATTGACGGCCCTTTATGTGCCATACCTGAATTATGGATAAACATATGGAATGCTTGGCAAAACAAAGATATCGAAGAGGCTCAAAAAGCCCAAAGAAGGGCTTCTGATTTTGCTGGTTTATTAAGAGCAATAGGCCCGCATAGTGGGGCAAAAGCCACATTAAGTGAAAGACTTGGAATAGATTGTGGCAGTGCAAGATTACCAACTCCTCCATTAAGCAAAGAAAACCAAAAAAAGCTTTCAACCTATCTATCCAACTTAGAAATATAAAATTTGAATAATTAAAACTTACTAGCATTGGAGTAAATAATGACTAACCCCCCTATAGAAGACGTTACAACTTTAACATTCGATATTTTTGGAACAGTATTAGACTTATCTGGAAGCCTTATTCCACCATTGAATGATCTTTTAAAAGAGTGCGGAAATGCCGAAAATTTACAAGGTTCTGATGTGTGGGCACAATGGAGATTACGGCAACGAATTGAACAATACCAAGATAATCTATTTATGATAGGGCACAGTGGCTATTTAGCAGTTAAACGCAGGGCTTTAATATATAGCCTAAGAACGCTGAAAGTAGAATTTACTTATAAACAGATAGATGATTTTATGGAAGCTTATCAATATTTATCTCCTTTCCCAGATGCGATAGAAGGGCTAAACAGATTAAGTGAAAAATATGACCTTGTGATGCTATCTAATGGTGAGCAACACTACTTAGAACACTTAGCTAAAAATAGAATAAAGCGTGATTTTCATGCAATTTTATCTGCAGAGACAGTAGGACAATTTAAACCACATCCTGCAGTATATCGATTTGCAGCAAGAGAACTAAACCTTGAACCAGGTCAAATAATGATGGTAGCTGCTCATTCATTTGACACTTTAGGGGCAAGAATTAATGGCTATCGTGGTGCTTACATAGACAGGTATGACTTACCGTATGACGAATCTGAATTTTACAAATTACACATGCCCGACTATACAACTAAAAACTTTCCTGAACTATGTGATCTTTTAGGAGTATAAATAACTTTGCGTTCTGTCATCGTCGGTGAAACTGAAATATATTCTGTTTCTGATGGAAAATTAAGATTCCCCAAAAAAGAATTTTTTGCCGATTTAGAAGAATCAGACTGGAGACCCTACAAAGATTATTCAAAAGAAACCATAGATTTAAATGTTGGGTCTTTTATTGTAAAAACTAAATCAAAAACTATTTTGATAGATACAGGTCTAGGTAAATTAGATCACGGGATTTTGCAATTAGAAAAAGAAACCCTTATTTCGGATATGTCTAAATCAGGATTTTCTGTACAAGATATTGATGTGGTTTTCATGACGCACCTGCATTTAGATCATGTAGGGACCAACATGACTGCAACAAAAGAGGGATGGAAGCCTACTTTTCCTAATGCAAATTATTTTGTTTCCAATAAAGATTGGAAATTATTTAGTAAGCTCATTAATACAGAAAGTTTTAAATATATTAAAGAACAGGTGAGCCCATTAATCGATTTAGGCTTGTTAACCAAATTTAATGAAGAAATATCTTTGACTAACGAAGTTACAACTCTACCAACACCCGGCCACACTCCTGGTCATACAAGTTTATTAATTTCATCTAAAGGTGAAAAAGCGGTAATAACGGGGGATGCCATACATATTCCAATACAATCAAGCAACACTCATTGGAGCCCTTCTCCAGATAGAGACAAAAGGCTATCTTCTAAATCAAGAGAGAAACTAATTAATTACATAGAAAAAGAGCACGCTTTGATCGCTGCAGGGCACTTTAAATTTCCAGGATTTGGCAAAATAATCAAGGTTAACTCAAAAAGAACTTATATCCCAACATAATAAATCTCTGTGTTGACAAAAATATTGATCAGGGTAGATAATTTATGGATTGGTTAATGAGAATGGTTCTCATTTTCATTAATTTTATCAAGTAATTATAAGGAAAAACAATGAAAAAAACTTTATTTCTGTTGATGTTTCTTTTCAGCAGTTTCGTTTTAGCATGCGGAGACACTGAAGAAACAGTAGTTCCAACTGCTGTCACAGAAGAAACCAGCATAGTTGAACCAATAAGTGTAGGTGTGACTACATCTATAATACAAGACTGGGTTGAAAATGTAGGTAAAGACCGCGTTGTAGTCAAATCAATAGTTCCAAGTGGAGCTAACCCTCATGATTTTCAACCAGGAGCAAAAGATGTAGCGGATCTTGTTGACTCAGACATTCTTTTTGCTATCGGTTTAAATTATGAAGAATACTGGCTAGACGAAATCATAAATGAAAACCCTCAACTAAGAAGCATTCGTTTAGGGGATTCCATTACCACTATTCCTAGTTATACTCCCGACCATGATGATCATAAAGGACATGATGACCACGAAGGACATGATGACCACGACGAACATGACGAAGATAAAGGACATGATGACCACGACGAACATGACGAAGATAAAGGACATGATGACCACGAAGGACATGATGACCACGACGAACATGACAAAGATAAAGGACATGATGACCACGAAGGACATGATGACCACGACGAACATGACGACCACGAAGGACATGATGACCATGGCCATAAACTAAGCACTGAAGATCCTCATTATTGGTTTGATCCTTTAAGAGTTATCTCTCTAGTGGAATTAATAGCCTCGGAGTTGTCAGAAGTAGACCCTGAAGGTGCTGAATACTACCAATCAGAATCTACTAAATATATTGCCGAAATAATCGACATGGATAACTATGCATTGTCAGAACTTAAAAAAGTTACTGATGCAGGAAAAGGTATATTGTCAGACCATTCTGCTCTAGCATACTTATCAGATAGGTACAGTGTTAAATTGTATGCTCCTATCATAAGCAATCCACATGCTCACGGAGAAGCCTCTCCTGCAGAAATTGCAAGGGCGATAGAAAACGTTAGAGAAAATAACATTTCTGTTATTTTCAGTGGAGAAGAGAACAAAGCTCAATATGGTGAAACTATAGCAGCTGAAACAAATGCAGTTGTTTCTGATAAGCCTTTGCGTATCGAGAGTTTAGCGCCAGGACAATCCTATATTGAGTTTATGAGATACAACGTAGATGTAATTGTCTCCAATTTAATGAAATGACGGAGACTTTAAATTAATGTTTTTTTCGATACGGACAGGTGAAATTAATTTACTTTAACTGTAATTAGCCATTGCATACTCCTAAAGTTGTAATTTTCACTGTCCGTATCTTATTATTAGGCCACCATGAATACTAAAACTTCCTTCAACACAACCAGCTGTTGCTCATCTTCATCAGAATATGACTGCCTACCTTCGTGCTGCTCATCTTCATCAGAATATTCAATTGAGGTTTCTAATTTATGTGTTGAATTTGATGATGTCCTTGCACTAGACGAAGTTTCCTTCAAAATACCTAAAGGGGTACTCACAGGAGTAGTAGGCCCGAATGGGGGAGGTAAAAGTACTCTATTCAACGCATTAGTAGGACTTCAACCTGTTGCACGTGGAACAATATTTATCAATGGAAATACACCTCAGGAGGCATTAGGTGATATCAGCTATGTTCCACAAAAAGAAAAAGTTAATTGGAGGTTTCCTTTATCAGTAACTGATGTTGTTTCGTTAGGTAAATTAAAACACGAACCTTTTTATAAAATATTTAACTTTTCAAAAGATAAAGAAATTGAAGATGCCTTGAAAAAGGTTGGGATGTGGGATAACCGTTCTGAATTAATGAGAAATCTTTCTGGTGGGCAACGTCAAAGAGCATTTATAGCACGTGCTTTAGTGCAAAAAGCAAACATACTTTTACTAGATGAAGCATTTAGTGGTGTAGACATCCCTTCTCAGGTAGGAGTCTTAGATGTTTTAAAAGAATTACGCGATGAAGGCAAAACCATCTTAATTGCAACTCATGATTTAAATACTCTATCAGATCGATTTGATGAACTGTTGTGTTTAAATCGTCATGTTTGTGCTCACGGTAACCCTGAAACTGTATTTACTAAAGAAGTGCTAATAGAATTGTACGGTTCACATGAGCACATGTTCGCTGACCACAAAATAGGTCAGCACGGCCTTTCATGATATATGATCTCCTAATAGAGCCATTTCAGTATGCGTTTATGGTTAAAGCTTTAATCGCATGTGTTTTAATAGGTGTAGTGTGCCCTTTATTTGGTGCACACGTCATAAACCGTGAAATGGGATTTATGTCAGATGCTTTAGCTCACGCTGTCTTACCAGGTATGGTTGCCGCGTATACCGTAGGAATCAATCCTTTTTTTGGAGCGGTTCCCATGGGCATTATTGTGGCTTTATTAATCGGATACATCGTCAGAAAATCGAACATATCAAATGATACTTCAATAGGTATAATGTTCTCTGGCCTATTCGCATTAGGTATTACTGCCATATCAATGCTCGAGCCCCAAAATTCCTCTTTAAATATTGAAAGCATACTATTAGGTCAGATTGCCAGTGTTTCTATGAATGACTTGTACGTCTACGCCACTTTAACCATCTCTACCTTAGTAATTATGGCTTTTTTTCACAGACACTTAGTCTTTACAGGTTTTGACTTTGATGGGGCTAAAGTTGCCGGACTACATTCCGGTAAATTAGATTATTTACTTTTAGTACTACTATCAATTGTAATCGTTGTCACTCTACAAATTGTAGGTGTTATATTGGTTGTAGGGTTACTAATAACTCCCGCTGCATCGGCAAGTTTATTAGTAAATCACTTTTCAAAAGTTATTGTTTTAGGAATTTTATTTGGAGTCATAGCGTCTATTAGCGGCTTATATATTTCTTATCATTTTAATCTTCCATCAGGTCCTGCAATCGCTTTAATCTCAACTTCTATTTTTGGATTAAGTTTTCTTAAAAAATTACAAGTAAGCTAATGGATATCAAAAATTACATTCGAGAAATTGAAAACTTCCCCAAGGCTGGTATCTTATTTCGAGATATATCCCCCATCTTTTCTAATCCCAAGGTATTTGAATTTACTGTTAAAAAAATGTCTGAAAAAATAATCCGTTTAAATCCAGACTACCTCGTTGCTGTAGATTCAAGGGGATTCATTCTATGTTCAGCAATCGCATACTATCTAAAAATACCAATGATTTTAATACGGAAAAAAGGTAAATTACCTCCTCCTACTATTAGTGAAAAATACAGCTTAGAATATGGAGAGGATTATCTAGAAATTTCTTCAGAATTAAACCTTCAGAATAAAAAAGTTGTTGTGGTTGACGACATATTGGCAACAGGTGGTACTTCTGCTGCCTGTATTAAATTGCTAGAAGAATTATCTGCAGAAGTACTGAGTTTGCTTTTTTTAATTGTTTTAAATGATATACCCAAAGAAAAATTGATTGATAAATATAAAACAGATACTTTGTTACAATTATAACCAATATCTTATTTATCTTATTTATCTTATTTAATGGAGTTTAAAAATGGACTTACAAATTAAAAATAAAAACGCACTCATTACTGGTGGCAGCAGAGGGCTAGGAAAAGCTGCAGCTCTACACTTAGCACAAGAAGGTGTTAACGTGTCTATTTGCGGAAGATCATCTGAAGATTTGGCATCCACTGCTAAAGAGATTGAAAATTGTGGCGTAAGTGCCTATACCTTTATTTGTGACGTATCAGACTTAGACGCTCTAGCTCAAATGCATAATAGCGCAGTAGAGGCAATGGGCAGTATAGATATCTTGGTTAATAATGTAGGTGGCGCAAAGTCCAGAGAAGGTTTAGAAGGTACGTCTACGGATGATTTTAAAGGAACCTTTGACCTTAATGTGTTTTCTGCTTTTGAACTAATGAAATTAGTAACCCCTGAAATGAAAAATAAACAGTGGGGAAGAATAGTAAACATAGCATCAATATGGGGTAAAGAATACGGTGGAAATATTTCTTATATGACTACAAAAGCTGCACTGATTGCTGCTACAAAATCTGCTGCCCGTGAATTAGCAAAAAACGGAATAACTATAAACTCAGTCGCTCCTGGGTCCATATTACACGCTGGGAATAATTGGGAAAAAATGATAACTGAAAATTCAGAGGAATTTGTTCAGGGTTTCATTGCTCAAAATTTACCTATGGGCAAATTTGGATGGCCAGAAGCAGTAGGAAATTTGATTGCCTACTTATGTTCCGACGGAGCAGGGCTTATCACTGGTTCTTGCGTTGGAATAGACGGTGGACAAAGCTATTCCTTATAACACTCTTACTGAGCTGTCTGTCCTCCATCAATAACCAGATCGGTTCCGGTAACCCATTGGGCTTCATCTGATGCCAAATAAACAATACCCAACCCGATCTGGCTTGTTGGAATCCATTCCTTTTTAGCTTTATTTAGCGGTGAATCCTCCAAAAACCCTACAAATTCTTCCCATCTTTCAGAAGATATGTCAGCTTTTTTTCTCACCTGCATAGGAGACATTACCATTCCCGGGCAAACAGAATTAACTCTGATTTTATAAGGTGCTAATTGAATAGCTGCAGCTTTTGACATAAGCCTTACGGCACCTTTAGAAGCATGATATCCAACTGAATAAGGGCTTCCAACAAGTCCATACATAGAAGAAATATTAACAATTGATCCAGAATTGTTTTTTTGCATCAATGCCGATGCCGCTTTCATTCCCAAGAAACACCCTTTTGAATTCACATCATTCGTTTTGTCCCAATCAGCTTCAGTCGTAGTAAACAAATTAATAGGCATAGATATACCTGCATTGTTAACTAAAATATCCAATTTCCCAAAAGTTTTTTCTATCCAAGAAATCACGTTATCCCAATCAGCATTTTTTGTTACATCTATGTGTTTATAGTAAACATCATATCCTTTAGATTTAAGTTCAGATGCAAATTCGCTACCTTCTTTATCAAAAACATCTGAAATAATTACGGTCGCGCCTTCCTTACAAAATTCAATTACGGTCGCTCCTCCTATTCCCAAAACTTCACTTTTTAATGTTTCTGCTCCTGAACCTGTAATTAATGCTATTTTCCCGTCAAGTCTATTCATATTTACTCCTATTGTGCTATCCATCCTGCATCTATCAGTAAATCAGTCCCAGTAACCCACTCTGATTCATCTGATGCTAAATAAACTACTCCCCATGCTATTTGATCAGCCGGAATAAACCCTTTTAGAGGAATAGATTCTCTTATACTTACAACCTCTGGAGCATTGGGGGTTAATCTGTAATGCTTATTAATAGGTGTAGCTGCAAAACCAGGACATATAGTATTTACCCTGATTTTATATGGTGCCAATTGAATAGCCGCAGCTTTTGACATAAGCCTTACCGCACCTTTAGATGCAGCATATCCAAAAGACAAAGTTCCTCCAACGATCGCATAAATTGATGCAATATTTATGATTGAACCAAAATTATTTTTTTGCATTAATTTTCCCGCGAATTTTGTACCTAAAAAATACCCTTTAGAATTTATATCGTTCACTTTATCCCAATCTGATTCATTCGTATCTAAAACATGGCCTCTAATAGCTATTCCAGCATTATTTACTAAAATATCTAATTTCCCAAAATCTTTTTCTATCCAATCAATAGTTTTTTTCCATTCTGTTTCGTTAGTGGTATCTAAATGCTTGTAATGTGCGTTAAATCCTTTCTCTCTGAGTTCTTCTGTAAATTGTTGGCCAATATCATCATTTATGTCAGAAACTATTACCGTCGCACCTTCCTGACAAAACCTAAATGCTGAAGATCCCCCAAAGCCTAAACCAAATTCCGAATCAAAAAGAGCTCCTCCTGATCCTGTGATTAGTGCTACTTTTCCGTCAAGTCTATTAGTCATATGTTTCTATTGGGCAGTATACCCGCCGTCTATTACCAGCTCAGTTCCTGTTACCCATTCTGATTCATCTGACGCTAGATAGACGATGCCCCATGCTATTTGATCAGCCGGAACAAACCCTTTTAAAGGGGTTTCTTCCTTCCTTCCAACAACTATTGAAGACTCTGATTCTGTCCTAAAAAAAGGATTTAATGGCGTGGCTGCAAAACCAGGACAAACAGAATTAACTCTAATTTTATAAGGAGCCAATTGAATAGCTGCAGCTTTTGACATAGATATAACTGCCCCTTTAGAAGCATGGTAAGGCAACGAAGCTTTACTTCCAATAATGCCAAACATAGATGCAATATTTATGATTGAGCCAAAATTATTTTTTCTCATTAATATCCCTCCAAGTTTCGTTCCTAAAAAGCATCCTTTGGAGTTTATATCGTTCACTTTATCCCAATCAGGTTCAGTTGTTTCAAAAAGATCATTTCTACCTGCTATTCCAGCATTATTTACTAAAATATCTAATTTCCCAAAATCTTTTTCTATCCAATCAATAGTTTTTTTCCATTCTGTTTCGTTAGTGGTATCTAAATGCTTGTAATGTGCGTTAAATC
>JBJLGX010000021.1:0-56624 GCA_045564655.1 Dehalococcoidia bacterium | reverse complement strand
AGTCTCCAAACCTGAATTAATAATTAATATTAATAATATCAGAGCAAAAATAAAATAAAAACAAAAAACGGAACTAATTTTAACTAAATACTATTTAAAATATAAATTCGAGTAATATTAATGTTGAGTATAACCAACAACGTTGCATGGTATTAAATTTAAGTGTAGTATTCATATAAGAAATAATGTATATCGAGTTGTATTTGTTGGTTGAATAATGTTTTCGAATATAATTTAACTTGTGGATTGTAAATCGATATTTAATTTGAGGATGATAAATGAATATATCGCTTAAGGCTATTGTTAGATTTTCAGCTACTAAGCCATTAGTTATAATTGGATTATGGGTGTTATTGATGATTTGCGCAGGAATTTTGTCGCAAACTTTACTGGATAGCGCGCTAAAAGGTGGTCAAGGGGCAACTGTAGATCAAGAGTTCAAACTAGCTCAAAAGTTAAAGGACGAGAAAACCTCTTTACTTAATCCTGGATCGGGACAAATAGACCAATCATCCGAAGAAGAAACTTCAGACAATTTGCTTATTGTGAATTCTGATAAATATGTATTTCCATCTGAAGATTATGTACAGGGAGTGCGTGATTTATTGAAAAAGTTCAATTAGAAATTGACAAGTCAGAAATAGATAAATCTATAGGATCACTAGAAGATTATCAAATAACTCCTTCTGAAGACGGAAGCACAATATTAATATCAGCTCCATTTGTTCAAGGAGATCTAGTAGCTCCTTTGGTACATTTATTAGAAGATTACCCAAATAAAGATTTTGAATTTTATTTTATAGGTAGAGAATCAATTGAATATGCATTTCAAGAACTAGCAGAAAAAGATTTAGTGACAGGAGAAACTATCGGGATTTCTGTAGCTCTTATAATACTTGCTTTAGTATTTGGTTCTGTGGCCTCTGCTTTTATCCCAGTTATATTGGCCATTGTAGCTATATTTGTTGCAATTGGTGTGTTGCTCTTATGGGACAAGTAGTAGATCTCAATGATTTTGTTCCAAATATAATGACAATGATGGGTTTGGCTGTAGGTATTGATTATTGCTTATTTATTTTGTCCAGATACAGAGAAGAAAGAGCTACTGGATTAGAAAAATTAGATGCAATAGTAAGCTCTGGAGGAACTGCCGGTCGGGCTGTGGTATTTAGTGGGTTAACTGTTGTTTTAGCTCTTATAGGTATGTTTGTTATTCCGGAGAAAACATTTCAAGCTTTTGGAGTAGGCGCTATCGTAGTAGTTTTTGTTGCAGTTCTTGCCGGTGTAACATTATTGCCTGCATTACTAGGGTTACTTGGAGATAAAGTTAATAGTTTTAAGGTACCTAGAAAAATAACGATTTTAATATATTTATTAGGCTTTTTATTCGTGGCTTTTACTCAAGAGTTAGGTCCACAGTTATTATTTGTATCTGGTGGAGTCATGTTATTAATAATATTAGCATCAATCCTAAAGAGATTTGGATTACCAATAAAATTCTTGTCAGGTGAAGAAAATCTGTAGATTCCGAAAAAGGTTTTTGGAATACAATAACGATACAAGTTATGAAAAGACCCTATATAAGCATGGTATTGGCTACTGCGATTTTGTGCGGATTATCTTATTTTTATTTTGATTTAGAGAAAGGAACAAGTGGAATATCCGTACTTCCAGACGAACAACCAGTTAAGATTGGATTTGATTTATTGGATGATAAATTTGGATTTGGATCAGATTCTCCTGCTATAGTTGTTATAGATGCAAATGTAGAGTCACCAGAAATTTCAAATGCGATATTAAATCTAGAAACTAAATTGATAGATGACAATGGCTTCTTAGCACCTGATGTCACAATAGAACCTTCTGTTAATTATGCTGAATTAAATTCTAGAATTCCTGGAGATCCCCAAAACCAAGAAGCTTTAAATTCTATAACTAGGTTAAGGGATGATTTGATTCCTGATTCATTTGCAGGAATAAGTGAATCAGATTACACAATATATGTCGGTGGTACCTCTGCGGAAGTAGTTGACTCAGTAAAAATGACTGATGAATACTTTCCAATAGTACTTGGTCTTGTTTTAAGTTTAAGTTTAATATTATTACTTTTTGCATTCAGATCTATAACAATTTCGATAGCATCAATAATTATGAACTTACTTTCTGTAGGAGCATCTTATGGGCTTTTGGTGTTAGTTTTTCAAAAAGGATTCATGATAGATGTATTTGGATTTGAACAAGTAGACCAACTTGAGTTTTGGCTTCCTCTTTTTATGTTCAGTATATTGTTTGGGTTATCTATGGATTACCATGTGTTCATGCTTAGCAGAATTAAAGAACATTTTGATGAAACAAAATCTTCTGACGAAGCAGTTGCTTTTGGCTTACGCAAAACAGCGAGTATCATTACCGGTGCAGCTTTGATTATGGTAGCTGTATTTGGAGGATTTGCTCTTGGAGATATAGCTTTTTTTCAATCTATGGGATTTGGATTAGGGGCGGCAGTGCTTATAGATGCGACTATAGTGAGGTCTATACTCGTTCCAAGCGTAATGAAAATTTTAGGAACCAAAGCCTGGTATTTGCCCAAATTCTTAAATTGGATTCCTAATATTTCGATAGAAGGAAATGTAAAAAGGCAAAAAGAATCTTAAGGGTAATCTATCTCTATATGGCATATTCCAATTCCTCGTTCACCTTTTGCTGTATATAGCAGATACATATCGTCTTCATCTTTAAATATATATGGATCTCTAAGTTGGTTAACGGGTATATTAATTGAACTTCTGGATGAGTGTTGTAGCGGAAGGTTAACTCCTTCCCAGTCTAATGTTGGGCGTATTACTTCTTTAGCATTCGACTCTTTCCAGTTTTCTGCGTTAGTATTAAGCTCTATGGTAGACACATAGATTCTTTC
Source organism: Dehalococcoidia bacterium (assembly GCA_045564655.1). Lineage (GTDB taxonomy): Bacteria > Chloroflexota > Dehalococcoidia > Lucifugimonadales > UBA826 > UBA826. Next base: position 53,707 of record JBJLGX010000021.1, on the reverse strand, counting down.
TGGAACATCTTCTACTAAAGAATAAAATACGTATAAAGTGTCTTCTATTAAAAACACTCCTGAGTGACGTATTTTATTTGGAAATAACCTTTTTATTTCTGTATATTCATCTATATCTCCGGTATTTTTATATATAAATCCTGGCATTGCCATTCCGTAAAATGTGCCTTTATATTTAAATCGTCGGAAATAAGGACGGCTTACAATATTAGTAGTATTTTTAAAATTAATCCCATCTGATGAAATAGCTACTTTTGTAGATTGGGTCCCAAATTTTTCTAAACCATGATAAAACATAATAATCTGTTTTTTTTCATTATCTACATGAACATCAGGGGATGCTATATGTGGAATCATCATATCATCTAGTCTCGTAGGAATATATTCGGATTGTTCTGGATGAGGATCAAAACCTTCTAAAAGACCCACGCTACTTTGAGCGCTATCAAAATTCCTAGGCATTTCAGGTGATTCTGTAAGGAAACCTGAGTCTTCTAATTGGAGTGTACCTCCACTATAAATATTCCATGGGCCCAAGAGATCATCTGCATAAGCCATTTTAATGTGATTCCCTTTATGATCAGCAAAATATAAGTAATATTTTGCTAAAGAATTCGGTAGCCACTCAGGAGTCTTTATTAAAGATGGCCCTTGTATATTGTTTCCAAGTTCATCTGATAATTCAGGGTAAATAATTAATCCATCGACATATTTGGTAACAATAATATTCATATATTTTAATTTCAGTGGTGGGCGATGAGGGACTCGAACCCCCGACCCCCTCGGTGTAAACGAGGTGCTCTAACCAACTGAGCTAATCGCCCTGATTTTAAAAGTGCGCTTGGTGAGACTCGAACTCACGGCCTCATCCTCCGCAGGGATGCGCTCTATCCAACTGAGCTACAAGCGCATGTTCCAATCGAAGTGATTGAGCAGCACATCATGTCTCTTCAAACACTTTGGATTAATATGTTAGTTGTATAAATACTACTAGTCAATTATTGGGGAGAGTAAATTTTATTACAGGAATAGATCTATACGTTTTTTCTTGATAGTTTGAAAATCCAGGATATTCTAAAATTAGTTTAGACCAAGCTTTTTCTTTTTCACCGTTAGATAATATATTTATATCGACGGATAATTTTTTCCCTTTAACAATAAGAGTCGTTTTTTTAATATCTTTGATATTTAAAAACCAAGCGGGGTGCCTAGGGTGACCTCCAAAAGAGCCTACTGTTAGAAAATTATATTCGTCAGATTTTATATAAAGTAAAGGCGTATGATATGTTTTTAATGTTTTGCGTCCAACGTTTTCTAGCAGAAGCATATTATGACCCAATAAATTATGCATAAGACGCCCATTGCTTTTAATTAATATGTATTTATGGAATGAGCTAAACCATTTTATTAATTGAAATCTAAACATATGGCTTTTCTTTGATAATGTGTACATACATATATGGTAACGTATATATATGCTAGAGAATAAGAAAAAATATAGTGGAGATTATTTTGTTAATCTCATAAACTCTTTAAGTGAAGAAATCTCAAATGCTTCAGATCAAATAAATAATGATAGGAAAATACCTGATTCCCTATTAAAAAATATGACAAGATCTGGGTTTTTCAGGCTCTTAGTCCCTCATAAATTAGGGGGTCATGAAATTGATTTTATAAAGTATCTTGAAATTATTAATGTCGTTTCTATGGTAGATGCTAGTGTCGCGTGGTGTCTTAATCAGAATAATGTTTTAGGAACATTAGCAGCTTTTATGCCTGAAAAATTGGCATTAGAGATATGGAGAGACCCGGATACTGTTTTATCAAATGGACCTTCAGGTAATGCCTCTGTTGTAATATCTGAAAAAGGATATAGCCTTAGCGGTAGATGGGATTTCAGTAGTGGGTTTCAACATGCAAATTGGCTTGTAGCCTTAGCTCCAGTTACATACCCTAATAACCCTGCTTTTGAAAGAAAAGAAATGAGGAATATGTTTCTGCAGAAACAAGATATTGAAATAGTAGATACTTGGGATGTTAATGGATTGAGAGGGACAGGTAGCTTTAGTTTTATTGCTAATGATGTTTTTGTGGATCAGAGTAAAACATTTACTGAAGGAGAGCCTCCTCTGCACTCAGGGCCCATATATATTATACCTAAACCTCTTATGTTTTCGTCTGGATTTGCTACAGTTGCATTAGGTGTTGCAAGGTCGTCTTTAAACTATGCTATTCAATTAGCTAATGAAAAAACCCCAAGTAAACAAGAGAAGTTGCGTGATCAACAATCAGTACAAAGAGAAATAGGTAAATTGGAAGCTACTTATAGATCTACAAAATCATATTTAGACAAGTCAGTATCTGAATTGTGGGAATCAGCATCATTAAAGGGCACTATTCCAGAAGACTTTAAAGCAGACTTACGTTTGGCTAGTACAGATGCTATAAGGCAATCTGTAAACATAGTAGATAGATCATATTCTTTAGTAGGTTCCAATGCGATTTTCAATTTTAATCCGATACAAAGAAAATTTGAGGATATTCACGCCATATCTCAGCAAGTACAAGGGCGCATGGAACATTATGACAGTGTTGGAAGATTTTTTTTAGGAATGGAACACAAAGGATTGTTTTAAATTAAGCTTTTTTGTTCCCGTGACGATAAGGACGAGACTTGTTGAATTCCATTTTGATCTCTAAGGCGTTTTCTATATCTAATTCGTATGCAGCACACATATCAAATATTCTAATTAATGTGTCTGCAAGCTCTACTGTAAAACCTTCAGGTTTTCCATCACTCTCTCTATTCCAAATATCATTTAATCCTGACTCCCCAGTAATCCTATAAGCTTCTAAAGCCTCACTTATTTCACTGTGTATCAAGGCTAATAATTCTCCTATATTTCTGTTTGAATTATCCCACCATCCTTTTGATAAAGAAGTATCATGAGATTCTTTGATTAAATTGGAAAGTGTCATGTCCATTTTGGATTTCCTTTATATATATGGAGCTAACTGAGTTAAAGTATTTTTAAAATTTTCAGAGGTATCTATATTTAATACCAATCTTATTTCAGTTACTCCGTTAGAAAAGAATTTTTTCATTTGCGTTGAACAATCTTCAGGTGAACCGATAATACTTGTGGCTTCAACCATTTCATTGGTAACTAATTGTGCAGCTAAGTCTCTGTCTTTTTTATTTATGTAAGCATCTCTAACTTTGTCTGCATCTGATCCAAATCCGATACTATGCATGTATTTATGGTAGAAAACCCCCATACCTCCAACATAAAACGCGATATGTTTTCTTTCTTGATCGAATGCGGAATCAATTTTATTTGTTACATATGTAGCTATTTGAGCTGAAATACCCATGTTGTTTATATTCCGACCAGATTTTTTGAGACCCTTATTAAGAGATTTGAATGATTCCTCCATTCTGTCTATGGCAAAGAATATGGGCATCCATCCATCTGCTATTTCTCCAGTCATTTCTAAGCTTTTTGGTGTAAGGGAAGCAATATATATTGGAATATGATCTCTGTATGGGTCAAACCGCAGTTTAAATCGCTGGGTTTTGACAAATTCGCCATCCATATTAAGCCGTTCAGACTTTAATGCAAGCCTTACAAACTGTATATATTCATTCATTCGAGTTAGGGGTTTAACATATTCCTGACCATGAAAGTCTTCAATCACTATCTTGCCACTTGAGCCAAGCCCTAAAAAGAACCTTCCTTCTGACATTTTATCTAAGTTTAAAGCTGCCATAGATAGGTTCGCTGCACTTCTACCATAAGTAGGAACTATGCTAGTTCCTATATTTATATTTTTTGTTACAGCAGCTACTTGAGAAAGGCTAGAAAATGCATCTTCTCCCCATGATTCACCCATAGATATGCATGAATAGCCTAGTTTATCTGCAAGAATAGCAATTTCCTTAGAGTCCGCCCAAGAGGCATTTATTGGCTTTATACCAGATATCCCAACCTTCATTTTTTCTCTCCTTACGATAATCTGTTTGGAAGTTCTAATTCGGCAGCGATACTAGTAAACCAGTCTATAACTTCGGGGTGATAAGGTATTCCTTTTTCTAATCTTTCGATTTCTTCAAAATGCTCTGGCAATCCAGCATATGTAACAGCATCTTTTCCAGGAGCAGGATCTGATTCAACGAGGGCTCTCATATATTCATCTAGATCTTGTTTGAAACTATCCACATCGGTGAAAGCATCTATTTTGTAGGCTATAAAATGATGGGAAGATCCAGATCTTCTAAATGGTCCGGCCGCTCCTCCTGATAAAACACCACTTAAAATTTCGATCATGATAGATAGCCCGTACCCCTTGTGTGATCCTATTTCTCTTGTCCCTCCTAAGGGTAGAATTTTATAGTCTTCAGGGATTTGTTGCTCATCCATTATTGGGTTTCCCATCTGAGTCTGCAATCCATCCTGGCATAGTATCAACTTGTAATCTTTTTGCTAAGGCTATTTTGTTACCGGCAACTGAACTCATAGAAGCATCAAATATGAAAGGAGGCTCTATTTTTGTGGGCGCTGCTATTGCTATAGGATTCAATCCGACTAATTTCTCTGAACCATGTGTTGGAATAACGGTTACTCCACCTGTTGTCATGGCTATTCCAATCATATCGTGCTCTAAAGCCATTTGTGCATGATATCCGGCTGCTCCAAAATGTCTTCCATTTGTGACTGAAACTGATCCTATTCCATATTTCTCAGCTCGTTCAATGGCAATATTCATTGCGGCTGGGCCAACAGACAATCCTAAACCTCGGTCGCTATCAATAGTACAGACAGCAGCAGCTTCTCTTATTATTTTCCAGTTTGGAGTTGGATTTATGGTACCGTCTTGAAATCCTTCGACATACCTTCTAACCATATTGCTAACCCCATGAGATTCAACTCCTCTAATATCTGCATACATTAAGACATCAGCAGATAAAATTGCATCATCTGTAGACATTCTGAATTTTTTAAATAAATCGATAAGAGCTTCTCTCATATTTTCTTGAGGTATCCTTATCGCAATATCTTCAGGAACATGAAATCTTTCAAGCATGGGTTTTTCCTTTACTTATTGAATGGTTTTTTTAGTATGATAGCGTTTTATATAATCTAATGTGCACTATACAACTGTGTGGGTGATTTGAAAATGAAATATTTAATGAATTTTACGATATCTTTGATTTTAGCTTTATTTGGTGCTTTAATAGGCTTACAAATACTGCGTTATATGGGACTAGACGGAAATCAAATACTACGGTTGGTATTTGTTATGACGGGCTCATTGACGTTTTATTATTTGTCAAAATATTTTTTAAAGAGAATATTAAAATAGCAATGCCCTAGCTTTAGGTGACATATGTATAAATACATAATTAGAAGAACTTTATTATTGTTCCCAACTGTAATATTAGCTGGATCAATTTGTTTTTTTTTATTAAGAGTTTTACCTGGGGATATTGTTACAGTTTTAAATGCTGATGGTGGAGCTCGACCAGCTGATTTAGCAAAACTTCGTGAAGAACTTGGATTTAATGATCCTGTCATTGTTCAATACGGTCGATGGCTTCTTCAAGCAGTTCAAGGAGATTTAGGTTACTCCGTTTTGAGAGATCAGGAAGTAAGTGATCTTTTGTTGGATAAGTTAGAAACTACTATCACTATGGCAGTATTAGCTATGATTGTATCTCTTTCTATTGCTATTCCTTCGGGGATAATATCAGCGGTAAAAAGAGGTTCTCGTACGGATGAAATAATTAGAATAATGACGGCTATTTTTTTAGCAGCTCCCCCATTTTGGGTTGGAATAATCATCATATGGTTCGTTTCGTTTTATATTGGCTGGTCTCCACCTATATTTTATGCTGCTATTTATGAGGATCCTATTCGTAATTTGACGTTAATGGCTTTACCTGTACTTTCAATATCACTTTCTTCTGCTGCTGTAATTAGCAGATTGATGAGATCGATGATGTTAGAAGTGCTATATCAAGATTATGTTAGAACTGCCCGGGCAAAAGGCATTGCTGAATATAAAGTTGTTGTTCGACATGCTGCAAGAAATGCATTGATTCCAGTTTTAACTATGTCAGGATTTCATTTTGGAGCTATATTGGGCGGAGTAGTAGTTATTGAACAGGTATTTAATTTACCAGGGTTAGGACGGATGCTGTTATTGTCGGTCTTTGGTAGAGATGTACAAATGATATTGGGAATAGTCCTTGCTTTAACAGTTATATTGTCTGTTTGGATTCTGCTTGTCGATTTATTATATGCGATTGTAGACCCTAGAATAAGGTATCAATAAATATATTATTCTGAAGGAGCGTACACTTGTATTCGATGCCTGTTAGATTCAGTAACATATATGCGATTTTCTGGATCTAAAGTTACTGATACGGGAGACCAAAAGTATTTTTCTATATGAGCTGATATTGAATGAGGGTCAGATAATTCACTTATAGCTTCTAGATTTTCCAAGTTTGAGATTTTTCTGGTTTCATTTTCTTCAACGTTTGTTTCCAAAAAAGAATTTGCCCATTTAGAAATTCCTGATTCTCCTCTAAATTCTTTTATAAGATTATCTTGTTTATCTAATATCTTTACTGTTTCATTTCCCCAGTCAGCGACAATTATTTCTCCTGAGCTTAATTGAGTTATGCTTGACGGATGATTTAAACGAGTTGAATTATCTGATTTGCAATAATAACTTTCTATATATTCATCATTAGCAAATTTTTGAATTCTATTATTCCCCCAATCTGCTACAAATAATTCGTCCTTATTATTAATGAATATTCCCCAAGGTAAGTTGAATTGACCTTCTTTATCTCCTAAATTACCAAATGTTCTTAGAAAATTACCTTCTGCTGTAAATACTTGAATTCTATGATTTTTACTATCGGATACATATAAGTGGTTTTCAGAATTGAAAGCTATTCCAGATGGATAATCTAATTCCCCTGGGGCATTTCCATGTTTCCCCCAACGACCTATAAAATCACCGTCTAGAGAATAAGAAGATATTTGGTGGGTATAATCATCAGAAACAAATAGTCGAGTATCTAAGTCTTCTGCTAATCCATTAGGAGAAATCAAATTACCTTGATTTAATCCATAATGAGCAAAATCTCCATAATATTCACTGTCGTAATCTAGGTTACTTATACGAACACCACGTTCTCCGTAATCCCTTGATTTATTACCTACATATATATGCCCATTGCTGGCAATGATTGAATCGGTTGGATATTCAAAGCCACGACCTTCCATTGCAAGTATTCCTATTGTTATGTCATATGTATAATTGGATGTTTTCATATTAAGCTCTTTGGAATTCTCTTGATGTACCTATTAGTCTCAAAATTGTTAATATCTTGATCGTGACATCAGGTATATTGCTAATTGTTTTAGTAATGGAATCTAAAGAATCGTCACTGAGTTCTATTAAGCCTATATTATTCGCACATGTTTGAACTAATTTTTCGTTTGGCAGCATATCAGAAGTTGATTTTTTTATTTCATTTACTAAATCATTTATACCTTGATGATTTATATTGCCAAGTGCAGCAGAGGCAAAGTTTATTCTTTCCATTATAGTACCTGTATCGATCCATTCCGTGCCTTCATGCCATCCTTCAACACTTGGAGGATCATTTAAACCTTGACCCATATATGCAACTTGGCTAGTTCTCGGGAGCATATCTCTGTGCGGGACAGTAAATTCTTGAGATAATTTTAATAATCCTACAGAAAGCTCTGCAGGAGATTTAATTCTTGCATATCTGACCTTTGGTGATTTAAAAAAATCTGAATTGAATAATATTCGTAACATTTCTCTAATGTCATGGTTATATTTGAAATAAGCATCTACAAGTATTTGAATTGCTTCAGGGTTTTTAGGAGGGATATGATTCCAAGAAGATACTTCCACTTCATCTTCAACAAATGAATGGTACATATGCCTAGCGATGAACCTAGCAGTGCTCTCTTTAGAACATATTATTTTAATAATATCTTCTCCAGATAAAGGCCCTTCATGCCCAAGGAATTTTTTATGATCTTTATCATTGTCATAGTCTTTGTATTCATAGTGATATGCTATTCTGCCATAGGGCCAGTCCGAAGCTCTACTGGATCGTTCCATCATATATTCTACGTTTCCTATGCTCCAGCCTGTAAAAGCTCTTGCACATTCTTTGATATCATCTTCAGTGTAATTTCCTACACCCATAGAAAATAACTCCAATAATTCTCTGCCCCAATTTTCATTTATTGAATTTTTATGGTTTTCTTGGTTATCTAACCAGATAATCATTGCGGGATCTTTGGCAAGTTGCAGTAAAATATTATCCAGATTGGTTAATGCATTTTCTCTGAGGGTGTCTATCTGGTTTGATAATACTTTGCCAACTAGTACCTTATTTCTACCTGTTGCAAATATTCCATGCCAAAATAAAGTCATTCTTTCTTGAAGGGGGGTATCTGATGTCACCATTCTGTACATCCATCTTCTTTGAGATCCTTCAGGATTAATCATTCCGGAGGCTTCAGTGTCAAAACGTCTTATGAGATATTCTCCAACCCAATTGGTTTCTTTGTGGTATACCAAATCATTAACAGTGTCTTCGTACAGGTTTTCGCTAAGTTTTTTTAATTCAGTTAGTGTTGACCCAAACCCTGCGCGTCTCATCAAATGAGCTAGTAACTCTAGATTTGTTTCTGATGTAGTCGTCATTGATCTACGCTCTTTGGTATTCTCGTGATGCTCCAATCATTCTAAGCATTGCCGTAATTTTAGATGGTGAGTCTTCAAGAGTATCAGCCAATTCTTTAAGAGATTCTCTTGTGGTTGTACTTAATTCTATTAATCCCATATGACTAGCACATGCTTGTACAAGTTCTTCTGAATCTGAAGTAGAAAGAGTTTCATGTATTTTAGAAACTAAAGATTGAATACCTTCATTTTCAATATCGCCTAATTGTTCAGACGCAAAATTAATCCTTTCGATTAATGTTCCTGTATCAACCCATTCTTCTCCTTCATGCCATCCTTCAACACTTGGAGGTTCATTTAACTGTTGTCCCATATATTGAACCTGTCTATTTTTAATAATCATATCTCGATTAGGTATTGAAAATTCTTTAGACATGCGCAATAGGCCTATAGCTAATTCGACTGGTGATTTAATCCTTGCATACCTAACGTCAGGAGATTTAAAGAAATCAGAATTAAATAACACTCGCATCATTTCTTTAGTGCTATGGTTATATTTAAAATATGTATCAACAAGTATTTGGATCGCTTCAGGATCTCTTGGTTCTATTTCATTCCAAGATGGGACTCCTACTTCATCTGCAACAAATGAATGATACATATGTCTAGCAATGAATCTCGCAGTATTTTCTTTAGAACATATTATTTCAATGATATCTTCTCCGGATAAAGGTCCTTCATGACCGAGAAATTTTTTATGATCTTTGTCGTTATCATCGTCTTTAAATTCATAATGATAAGCTATCCTTCCGTATGGCCAATCAGAATCTCTTAAAGCCCTAGTTATCATGTAATCAGTATTTCCTATACTCCATCCGGTAAATGCTCTGGAGCATTCCTTGATGTCATCTTCGGTATAATTACCTACTCCCATGGAAAATAATTCTAATAGCTCTCGTCCCCAGTTTTCATTGATAGATTTTTTGTGATTATCTTGATTGTCTAGCCAAATTAACATTGCTGGATCTTTAGCAAGTTGTAGCAATATGTCATCAAATTTGTCTAAAGAAAATTTTCTAAACGTATCTATTTGATCTGATAGGACACGACCATTGATTACTTTATCTCTGCCAGCGGGGAATATAGTATGCCAGAATAAAGTCATTTTTTCTTCTAAAGGAGAATCTGAAGATATTAAACGATAAATCCATCTGCGTTGTGATCCAGGAGGGTTTATCATTCCAGAAGCTTCAGTATCAAAACGGCGAACCATGTGTTCTCCCATCCATTCTGTTTCTGATGTGTCTAGCAAATCGTCTACTATAACTTCATAAGGCTTTTTAGACAAAGTCTCAATTTCCGATAGAGTAGCCCCAAAACCTGCTCTCCTCATTAGATGAGCAATTAATGCTAAATCTGTGTTCGTTTTAGTAACCATAAAATTCCTCACTGATTTTAATAGCTATCTTAACAAAAAATGGGATTAATTGTTAATTAAGGTGAAGAAATCCTTAAATATTCTATCTCTATCTAGCCATAATATACTTCTAAGGGGATGAGTTTCAGGAGATGTTTTCCATACATTGTCAAATGTAAATTCTTTAGTTTTGTTAATTTTACTAATGAACCAATCTGGATTTATAATCCAAGCGCCAGGTGCTAAATCCCATATTTGTTTGTTTGAACCTGGATATTCGTCGACAAATTCTATGAATCTATTATATAAAAATTTACCTGATTTACTGCTTCCTATGTGCGCTTCTAATTCCCATCGACTTGTTCTTAATTGCTCTGTTACTGTGAAAGTAGGGAAGTGTACTATTGGCACCCCGCACGAAAACACGAAATTAGCTGCTTTTATGTCTTGCTGATAATTAAAGTCTTTGAATCCATAAAAATCAAACGGAACTCCCCCTAGAGTACAAATCACAAGATTATTTATTATGTGCGGATCCTTTAATATGGCCGAAGCTATGTTTGTTAACGATCCTAAAGCTAGTATGTATATAGGGAACTCATCTTCTTTGTACGACCTGGAAACTTCACATATGAAGTCCGCTGCATCACTCTCGACAGGTATATATCCTGTTTCATCTAAAGGTGTAGTAGATCCTTTCTTAATTGGACCATTCCATTCGAAATCTAATGTATTTATAACATTTTTGATTTCTTGATAACTAAGTTCCATTCCGTGTCTGTAGCTATCAGTATTTCTTAACTCTTTATAAAATGGAGCAGCATTTATTCCTAATATTGAGACGTCTCCTCTGGTTTTTTCAGAAAGAAACATGTGGATTAGTGCAAATTGATCATCGATTGAATTGTATGCATCTGTATCAATGATTATTTTTTTATTAAATTCTTGTCTAGGGTTTTTTAAATGACGTAGAACTCTAGGATGATCTATAGGAGTGTATGGATGCCTCATAGATATTCCTTTAAATTAATTGAATTTATTATGATTATTGTGGATTTATTAAGCTGAAGAAATTTTTAAATATATTGTCTCTATTTATCCATCGTATCGTTCTAATTGGATGAGTCCCATTCTGTTCTATCCAAGTGTTTTTGTTTGTTAGTTCAGGTGTTTCGCACACTTCCGTAATAAAACAACTTGGATCCAGGACCCAAGCTCCAGGAGCTAAATCCCATATAGGCTTACTTCTACCGGGGTAGTCTGCAACAAATTCCATAAATCTGTTGTATAGAAATTGAGCTGACTTGCTGTTTCCTATATGTGCTTCTAATTCCCATCGGCTAGTTCTTAGATGATCTGTTACGGAATATCCTGGGAAATGCACTACAGGAACACCGCTTGAAAAAACAAATTGTGCAGCAGTCATGTCTTGCTCGTAATTAAAATCTGTAAATCCATGTAAGTTGAATGCCGATCCCCCCAAAGTACAAACTACAACATGTTCTCTTATAGTCGGATCTTTTAATACAGCTGAGGCGATATTCGTTAAAGCACCTAAAGCTAATATGTATATAGGAGATTCATCTTTTTTATGAGATTTAGCAATTTCGCATATCAAGTCTGCTGCATCACTTTCTACAAGATCTCCTTTTGTTTGGTCTAAAGACATTGAAGATCCTTTTTTAATGGGGCCATTCCATTTGAAATCTAACGTATTTATAACATTGCTGATTTCTTGATAACTAAGTTCCATACCATGCTGGTAGTTATCTGTATTCCTTGCAGTATTGTGGAATGGAGCTGCAGTAATTGCTTCAACACTGATGTCTTCTCTAGCTCTTTCAGCCAATAGTAGATGAACTAAAGCAAATTGGTCATCTATTTCATTGTAAGTATCAGTGTCCATTATTATTCGTTTTGTTGAATTGGTATCAGGAACCCCTATGTTTTTTAAAATTTCATGATGTTCTATTGCCGGTAGTCCGTTAAAATATATTTTTTTCCTTGAAGCTTTGGCAGGTAGTAATTGCTTTTGTTTATGCTTTTTATTCATGTTATCCCTTAGATTACTATTTAGGTTCTGTAACTTTTATAGTTTGATTTGAGTTTATGTTTTCAATTTTTTGATATTTTCCACTTGGCCAAAAAATTTCGATCATATCTATTTCTGTTGCATCACCCAACCCAAATTCTGCTTTTAGGCTATCCATTGATAGGTAACTTGATCCCGCATGTATTTCTTGTATTTGTTTTTTATTGCCCGTAGTAACGTATATTTTTGAACCGATCCCGTCGGCGTTAGATCCAGTTCCAGATATTGCCATCTGACCGATCAATTGTATTTTTATCCAATTGTTATCTCCACCAGGGTTTATCCATGTATATATCGGGCCTCCTGTTTCTATAAAGCTAACTTGCCTTTCATCCTCCCAAAGAGCTCCTTTGCTATTGGATCCTATTAAATCTAAGTATCCATCATTATTGGTATCAATATGCACAACCCCTTTCCCATTTTCGTGGTACAAAGGAGATATCCTATGAAGACTAATATCCTTGTAAATATTATTTGGATCTAATTTGTGATATCTGGCTCTGTCTACATCTAATACTTGAGCTTCAATTGTTATGTCCCTAAATAAATGTGGTTTTATATTTTCGAACATCCTTCCAGCACCAGGAAATATGTGCCCTCCGGGGCCTTCACCTCTGTCCACTGTTGAGCCTAAATAATAGAGGTCTTGGTCTGCGTCATTATCAAAATCGAAAAATGTTGCTCCAAATCCAAAATCATATGCTGACAGACCTATTGGTTGTTTTTGATCTCTGTGTATAGCATTAGGGTCTAAAGATATAGGAGGCATTAATTTACTTGGGTATACATTAATTATTTCACTTGATTCAATAAGAGAACCAGAATTGTTTTTTAACATGAAATGTAAACATGTTCCCCAATCAAACTGATCGAAATATGAACAATCCGGTTTTGGGTCTTGAGATGGAGGATATGATCTAGGATGAAATCCTAAATTAGTTATAAAAACATCTAGATCACTATCTGAATCATAATCGCCAATTGCAAATCCCATCCAAGCCCCTACAGTATCCAAATTCATTTCATTTGCAACTGAAGTGAATTTAACTATCGACTTGCTGCTATCATTTCTATATATGTGTAACCGATCTCCGTCATTGGCTACCCAAAGATCCTGATCTCCATCATCGTCATAATCAAAGAATAATACAGAATGTGTTTGTCCTGTTGGGTCTCCTACTAGATTTCCATTTCTATCTTTTTGTTCAGGGTTATATGCTTCATATACAACATTCGTACTTGAGTCTGTATATGTTATGGGGTCTCCATTTAAGTCTAGTAACTTTATTTCTGGTCCTCGAACTCCTACTTTTTCACCTATTTCTGTAAAAGTCATGTTGCCATTGTTTAGGTACATCATATTGTAATGTCCTGCTTGGTACGGGACACTCATTTTTCTATATTCATCTTCCCCTAAGTTGCCTACATAAATATCGACCCAGCCGTCATTGTTAATATCGGAACATGCTATAGTCATTGCGGATCTAATATTTACATTATTTGTGAATGCTGTGTTAGTAATATCCGTAAAAGTACCATCACCATTGTTTATCAATAATGAATCTTTATTCTGATCTGCCTCTATATTAGATCTAAAATCCAACCCATCAGTTAGACTGCCTTGAGCTCCAATATACAAATCTTGATAGCCATTATTATCAAAGTCACAGGCTACAACTCCTGTGTTGTTTCTGTTTTTTAAAGAAATCCCAGCTTCTTTTCCGACTTCAATAAAATTTCCCTCACCATCGTTTTGGTATAACCAATTACTATGTCCATATCCATTGCTTACAAAAAAATCTTGATCGCCATCTCTGTCGTAATCAAAAACTGCAATCCCTGGTCGCGAATTCCAGATCTCTTGAGGTCCATCTAAGATAGTTAAAGTATCATTTTTGAAAGGGGTTATGTCATTTAAAATTTCATTTTCAATTAATGATTCATATTTTTCTAACACTGTTATATCAATGCCATTTTGATAATTAGTTATTTCATCATCAGTTGGATAAATATCAGCTAGAGGAGACAGTACAAATATCATGAACACTAATGTTGTTACAAATGTTATAACTTTAAAAATGAATTTAGTTTTTGTAGAAAAATTTATGATTGGCATTTTGATCTAAAAATTAATTAATTTTTTGTATGTGTTTGATATATTAGATTGTGCCATATTTAGTGTTTCTGAAATCATTGAAGTAGTATTTTCGATAGGCTCTTCATATGTTTCCCTAAATTTAAAATCCCTATCTTCTGTTATCGTAGTTAATAGTAACAATAGTATTCCACCAATAACGCCTAGTGTCCAAGTTGAAATAGCCATTGCGAATACTGCTTTTTTGGGCATAACTTTTGCTAGCCCCCAGAATGTTATTGGTCCACCTGCAGCAGCGACAAATAAAAGAGTACCAGCTGGAGCTGTTCCCATGCCAGCTAATAGCATAGCGGCGACTAGAGGTATTTCAAATATTAGAGGTACATTGATGAGTATTCCTATTGTCGCAACTATAAGAATCCCTAGTACATCATCACCTATCCAAAGGGTTACGGTATTAGGACTAACCCATTGGATAGCAAAACCGCTAACAAATCCTGCAAGAATCATTATAGGGCCTAACCTTAGAAAATAACCTGCAGTCGAGCGAATAAATTCTATGCCTGAGACTTTGATAGTCTCTCCCCATGTTTCCTCATATTGAATATTATCTAATTCTGGTAAGTCTATAGAAAAGTCATCTGGGGCATTGGGTTTTTCGGCGATTCTTACAATCCAAGCTACTAAAGGACCAATTATGAATGCGCCTCCAATACTTAGCAGTATTCGTGTGCCTGCAATCGTTGGAGCAAAAACAATAGCAGCCATTATTAGAGCTAAAAAATTCATGGTTGCTGAGCTTTGAGTTATAGCAATTGTGGTATCAATTCCAGAACCTGTCCTTCTAAACCCGTTAGCTACTGGAACTATACATGCGGAACATAGATTCACTATAGGGCCTACAAGAACTCCTTTAGCAACACCCTTTAAACCACTTCCGAAAGAATTTTGTCTATTCCGTACAGGGAAAATATAGGCTTCTGTAATTCCTGCCATTAAGAAAGCAAATATCATACCAATAGTCACATTTCTTAAGTATTCTACGGAAAATGTCCACCATCTTTCAACAAGAGGTTTCCTGTCAGGATTATTAATACAAAATCCTTGAAAACATTCTGAAGTTCCTGACGATACGATTGCTAGATCTTGATCGATAGTATCTATTTTAGGGATTCTGTTTAATGAAAAAAATAAAGCTAATAAAATTAAAGCTAAAGTTATACCTATAAGTCGTCGTCTACTTTTGTCCGTTCTAAAATTTAGCATAGACACAAATACCCCGGTAAGTCACTTTGGTAAAAATGAATTTTAATACAAAAGCTTATATTCATAGAATAAAGGTACCTTCAATATTCTTTTCAATAAGCTTTTGTATTATTTATCCTTCTCTAGGGAACCAGTAACAACCATATTCATCAAAGCATTCTTTAGCTACAGCCACAAAATGATCTGGTGCCACTTCTTTCATTTCTATAGGTTCAGGTGAATTGTCTGGATCTGGACATTTTCTTTCATAGCTACATCCAGATGGAGGATTCATAGGACTAGGTACTTGACCTCTTAAAATGATTCTGTCTCTACTTTCTTCAAGTGCAGGGTCTGGAATTGGTATAGCTGACAATAATGCTTTTGTATACGGATGAACAGGGTTCTCGTATAATTCATTTCTTTCAGCTACTTCAACGATATTTCCTAAGTACATAACTGCAATTCGGTTGCTTATATGTTTTACAACTGAAAGGTCATGGGCTATGAATAAGTATGTTAGGCCAAATTCTTCTTGTAGATCTTCTAATAAATTAATTACTTGAGCTTGAATTGAAACATCTAATGCTGAAACAGGCTCGTCACAAACTATAAAACTTGGATCAACTGCCAATGCTCTAGCGATTCCAATTCTTTGTCTTTGTCCTCCACTAAACTCATGCGGATACCTACCAGCCATATAGCTACTAAGGCCACAAATTTCTAGTAGTTCAGCTACTCTTTTTTTATATTCCTGCTTAGTAGATGTTAGTTTATGGATTTTTAAAGGTTCGCCAACTATATCTCCACAACTCATTCTAGGGTTTAATGATCCGTAAGGGTCCTGAAATATGATTTGCATTTTTCTTCTCATTGCCCGAAGCTGAGAACCTGACATTTCAGTTACTTCTTCTCCCTCAAATTTAACACTACCTGAGGTAGGTTTAATTAGGTGTAATATGCTTCTTCCTGCAGTTGTTTTGCCAGATCCACTTTCACCAACTAATCCGAGAGTTTCGCCTTTTTGTATGTTAAAACTTACACCATCTACAGCTTTAACATCAGCTATTTTCTTTTGAAATATGATCCCCTCTGTTACCGGGAAATGCATTTTTAGATTATTTATCTCAACTAATGGACTATCTTTTTCTGCAACCATTGTTTCTCCTGTTAAATAAAGACTCTTATGAATTATATGATTATATTAATTGTCTCGTGGGAACCATTTACAGCCGTGATCATCTTCACAGTGTGAACAAAATGCCACAAAATGATTTGGTTTTACTTCTCTTAATACAGGCTCTGCTTCAAGGCATGCAGGATCATCTCCTGGGCAACCTTCTTCTTGCATAAAACCACACCCAGATGGTCTATTACCTAAGTTTGGTGGAGCACCGTCAATAGCTTCTAGGCGTTCCCTTGTCTCGTCTGTAGCATCAATTCTAGGTACTGAGTTAAGCAGTCCTTTAGTATATGGATGCTGAGGGTTTTCATATATTTCTAATGAAGCAGCTGTTTCTATGATTTTCCCAGCGTACATAACAATTACTCTATCGGCATATCTAGCAACAACCCCAAGATTATGGGTAATTATTATTTGAGCAGTTCCTAAGTCTCTTGAAAGAGTCTGCATTAACTCCAATATCTGAGCTTGAATCGTAACATCCAGAGCTGTCGTAGGTTCGTCTGCAATAATAAGTTTTGGGTCACAGCTAAGCGCCATGGCTATCATAACTCTTTGTCTCATGCCTCCACTAAATTGGTGAGGGTAGTCCTTGAGTCTCTGTGTTGGGTCAGGGATCCCAACCCTGTCGAGTAATTCTATTGCTTTTTCTTCAGCGTCTTTTTTATTTAGATTTTGATGTAATTCTAAAGTTTCTGTCAGCTGAGTCCCTATCGTAAGTACCGGGTTTAAAGAGGTCATGGGTTCTTGGAAAACCATTGCTATTCTGTTTCCCCTGATATCTCTCATTTGAGCATCTGTATATTCGACAAGGTTTTCACCTTCGAAATATACCTCTGATCCTTCGAGGATTTTGCCAGGAGGGCTAGCTACTAATCTCATAATAGACATAGCTCCCACGCTTTTACCACATCCGCTTTCTCCTACAATCCCTACAACCTCTCCTTCATTTACTGAATATGAAATGCCGTCGACTGCTTTAACGATGGCATCTTGAGTGAAAAAATGTGTTTTAAGGTTCTTTACCTCTAATAACGGTGCCATTGGTACTCCCTAATTTATAATTATTTATATATATCAGATAATATACTTAATAGTAACTACAGTATTATATACATACTTGTAAAGCCCACAGTCTAAACTAAGTTTCAGATTTGTACAATCTTATTTTGTAAACCCAAGGTTGCTTCTCCAAATAATTGCGAGTAATCCGGATATACTAATTCCTGATAAAGCTATGATAGCTATGTCAAAACTTTGTGGTGAACTGTCATTTATCGTTACAACTGCAACTGCTATCGCAGAACCTATTGATATTCCTACCCCTCTAGCAGCAGCAAGAAAACCCGAAGCACTACTCAAATATTTTTTAGGGATATCGCTCATGATAGCAGTATTATTAGCCGGTAAGAATAACGACATTCCGGCTCCTGCTAGTAGCATCGTACCTAATACAAAAGGGATGCCGGTCTCGGGAGTATACAAGATAGCTAGTAATAGACCTATTATCATCGCTAGTAGTCCTAAGAATGAAGAAATGTTTGGTCCTTGTTTCATAGTTAAGTACCCACTAATGGGAGATACGATAA
Organism: Dehalococcoidia bacterium; assembly: GCA_045564655.1. Taxonomy (GTDB): domain Bacteria; phylum Chloroflexota; class Dehalococcoidia; order Lucifugimonadales; family UBA826; genus UBA826. The sequence continues at coordinate 35,341 of JBJLGX010000021.1, read as the reverse complement.
CTCTTATGATATGGAATGGAAATATTAGTATCCCATAAAGTGTTGCCGACCATCCTAAAGAAACAAATAACATAGGGATTAATATTACCCATCCACCGTGAATGACTTGGACAGACGACATTCCGATTAATCCAGCAGTAAAATTTTTAATTTTAAATAGTGCTATGTTAACAACCGGGTATCTGACTTTTTTTTCTATGAATACAAATGCTATGAATAGCAAAAAGCAACAGAAAATTATGGCAGCTATTGCAGAAAAGCCTAATAGTGTTAATTCTATGAATGTAAAAGACTGAATACTTAGTAGCAATGCAGTCATTCCTAAAAATATTGTGAATGCCCCGAAATAATCTACTTGTGATACTTTTGGGGCTTCATAGTTGCCAAAATCTGTAGATATTTTAGGGGTAAATTTTCTTTCAAACCCTTGTTCTTTCCATGTTAACTTTCTTGTAATGTGTTTTTTTTCAAATAATTTCCATGACAATACTATTAATAGTATCCATGGGATTATCCTTAGCCAAAAAAAAGCTCTCCAGTCTAACCATGCTAGGTCTGTTGTATTTATAGTGTCTACTAGCCAACCACCTAATAAGGCTCCGGATCCTATGCCTACACCTAATGCTGCATTGTTAATCCCTTGAGCAAGACCCATTTCTTTTTTTGAAAATGATGCCGATAAAAGAGAATTGTCATTAGACATTATGAATGAGTACCCTAAAGCACCTACTAATCGCCCTAATATTATCTGGATAAAATTAGCAGAAATAGCACAGAATATTAAACTTAGTGTTGTTAAAACACTCCCAAAGAAAAATATTCTACCCCTGCCGAGATTGTCTGATATCCATCCAAGAACAAGGATAGGGCCGGCTTGACCTAAAAATACTGCTATTGTGATCCATAAAGTCACGTTAGGGTCTAAATTAAAATCTTTGGATAGTTGTGGTAATGCTACTCCGAAGAGTCCGAAATCCATTATTGTTAGAAAGCTTGCTACTCCAACAACTAGTAATGTGTACCATTTATTCATGAATTAAATATAGCAAATTTTGTCTCATGATTATATAGTATGTATATCGATTTTAATTTTTTGTTGTACAGGAGCATTTCAAGATGCCTAATTCATTAGAAGGGAAAATTGCTGTAGTAACAGGTTCAAGTAAAGGTATGGGTAGGGCAATAGCCAAAGCTTATGCTGCTGAAGGGGCTGTAGTTTATTGTGCTGCAAGATCTGAGAATGAATTGATAACTGTATGTGATGAAATTCGAAATCATGGAGGCAAAGCAGAATATGTGGTTACAGATGTTACGGACGCTAATTCTGTGGAAAATTTATTTAATAAAGTAGGATCAGATCACGGGAAAATCGATATTGCATTTTTGAATGCTGGGGGTGATATATACCCTGAAACTATTTCGGAAAGTGAAGTGGATCTTTGGTTGTCCAATCTTGAATTGAATTTAGGAAGTGCATATATATGTTCTAAATTTGCTATACCTTATTTAAAGAAAGCAGAAGGCAGTAAAATTATATTTATGGGTTCGGGAATGGGACATAATGGTATCCCAGAAGCATCTGCTTACAGTGTGGCGAAGTCAGGAGTTTGGATGTTAACTCGAATTCTCGCAGCTGAATTGGTTGAATTTGGAATTTCAGTTAATGAAATTTGTCCTGGGCCAGTTAAAACCCCTGGAGCTCTAGAAGCTTGGAGTAAACAAGAGACCAATGTTAGTAGTGCAAATAAAACAGAATGGATTAAAGAATCTGAAGATGTGATCCCTTTGTGTATATTTCTTGCAACTCAACCTTCTATTGGGCCAACTGCTCAAAGTTATAGCCTTATGAGGCGAATATCTTAATGACAACTGACAATACAACTGACAATATATCTGACAAGCCCACTAATAAACCAGATCCTGCTAATCAATCAGGGATATTTTATGGCTGGCGACTTGTTTTCTTGACTTTAATTGTCACTGCATTTGTGTCAGCTCCTTCCTTTGGGTCAATAGGGGTGTGGGTTAAATCGTTAGAAGAATATTTTGGATGGTCGCGAACTAAACTAGCTATTGCATTTTCTTTGGGTCACCTTGAAGGCAGTGCGGCTGGACCTGTTGCAGGTATATTGGTTGATAAATTTGGGGCAAGACGAGTGGTCTTTGTCGGGATTTTCAGTATTGGGGTTTCCTTCTTACTTTTTAGCAATATGCTCTATGTGTCTCCAATAATGGATTCTATTGTAGCTGTTTTTGGACTTAGCGGGATTATTGATTGGCCTTTAGTTATCTTTTATCTAGCATTTGGAATGCTGATGTTAGTTACAGTAGCAGGTGCCTGGTTGCCTCTCATGACTACATTGAATTTTTGGTTTGATAAAAAACGTAGTGCTGCAATGGGCATTGCAAGTGGAGGGTTTTCCTTAGGTGGATTTGTATTACTACCAATAGTTGCATGGATGGTAGATCAAAATAATTTCGGATGGCAATTTTCATCGTTAATATTTTCGTTGTTTTTTTTCGTAATGGTTATACCAGTTGTAAAAATTCTAAGAAATAAACCTGAAGATATGGGCCTATTGCCTGATGGTGTCGATGTAAGTGAAGTTCAAAGACAAAAAGCTATTACTAAGGAAGTTTCATTTGTTTCGCCACAATCATTTACGAGTGGCCTTAAAAACATATTGTTTAATTACGATGCAACATTTATAAAACCGGATTATAGAATAACTCAAGCAATGTCTACAGGAACATTTTGGTATATTGCGATAGGTCATGCTTTGTGTACTATGTTGCTTGCCGTAATATCAGTTCACTTAATCCCTATGTTAGTAGAAAATGGATTCACGCTTCAGCAAGCTTCATTGGTATATTCATTAATAATGTTAGTTTCTGGAATAACACAGCTTACCTTTGGGTTTATTGGAGACAAAGTTCGAAAAAATGTAACTATTGCTTATTTAGGTATTGTTCAAGGTGTAGGGTTCATGATGTTTATATTACCTAAAGAATTCTCACTTGGGTTTATGGATGTCGGAGGTGATATCAACCTTGGGTTCACATCTATATCCTCTTATGTAGTAGTCCTGATTATATCGGCTATTGTATTTGGAATAGGGTTTGGAGGAAGAGTTCCTTTGGCTAATGCAATAAGAGGAGATTACTTTGGACATAATTCATACGCTACTATTAGTGGGATTATGATGGTTCCAATGTCATTGGGTATGCTAATAGCTCCATTGGTTACTGCGAGATTATTTGACCTGGGGGCAGGATATTCAGGGTCATTTATAGTTTTAGGGATATTAGGAATTGTTGGTGCATTAATGCATTTTCCTGCTACAGCTCCTACACTTTTGGCTACATCTAAGCCATTAATTAGTAACTGATACTAGATTCGGATATTAGATATTACGTATTTGAATATTAACATGCAGTGTTTATGGGTTATTTGAATACAGTTGAGTCGGTTATTTTAAAATCTTGTTAATTTGAATTTAACCTATTGCCAATGCAATTTTAATAATGTATATTACTGCAGTTATTAGTTATATTGCGCTATTTAGCGCTAGAAATGTAAATTTGAGTTCGAACGTGGAGGACACATTATGGACTTTAGAAAGATTTCAAGGTATGTAGCACTTGCAGCTATGGCAGCAGCCATGTTTGCAGTTGTTGCTTGCGGGAGCGACGACGAGGCTAGCAGCTCTGCTGCTGACGAGCCTGCTGAATTAGTTCCTGTATCAGCACAAGCTACTGTAGCCGCACCAGCGGTTGCGCCTTCTTCAAGCAGTGATGATTCATCATCTGATTCAGATTCCGGTAGCGCAGCTGCTGCGGATGCAGGATCTGACATTATGATGGGTGGTCATTTACGATATGGTGGAAGCACTGGTTTCCCTCCAAAATGGGATCACACCCAAACAAGTACATGGATCGCACTATTCCACTATGGTGGAAGAATCTGGAACGGTCTTCTTCAATTCTCACCTAGAGATGGAGTTGATATCTGGAATGATATGGCCACAGATTGGTCAATTAGTGACGATGGATTGACTTACACGTTTGCTATTGATCCAAATCTTACAGAATGGCATGACGGTACCGCTTTCGATATCGATCAGATCATTTATGGATACAACCGATGGGCTAATCCCCCAGAAGGTATTATCCAGCCAAGAGTCGGGGCCCTAACTATGGTCTCCGGTATGGAAAAGCAAGGTAGCGATTTAGCTGTTACTTTAGAAGCACCATTTGGTGACTTCCTTGCTGAGACTGCTAATGGATGGCACTTGATCCTTCCACAGCACATTCTTGAAGCTAACAACAACACAATTCCTTCCGCTGACCTTATGGTTGGTACAGGTCCTATGATTTATGAGGACTCGGAAGAAGGTGTTTCTGTTACAACTGTAAAGAATGAAAATTACTTCCGAAGCGATGCAAATGGAAATGCTTACCCATACTTGGATAAGATCACTACATTTACTTTCGCTGACGCTGAAGTTGAAGTTGCTGCTCTAAGAACTCAACAGCTTGATGCTGCTAGGTTAATAGAGAACCAGTTCCCTGGACAGCAATCCATCATGGATGAGAATCCTGGTGAATTCACATTTAGCGTTGAGCCTATGGTTGACGTTGCTAGTATTCAGTTGAATAACACAGCTGCTCCTTTCAACGACATCAACGCTCGAAGAGCACTATTTTATGGTGTTGACAAGGCTAGAATTATAGAATTCAACGGTAAAGAGAACCCAGTTAATCCAATTAGCTGGTTCGCTAACTTGTTCCCATCTTATGATGAGATCGCAAGCTACCCTGGATACAATGCAGATACACGTGCGGCTGACGTAGAGAAAGCTAAAGGTTATGCTGCTGAAGCTGGGTTAACTGAATTCGACTTGATCTCTGTACCTTTCAGAGTTCAGGACGCAGAGCTTGTAGCTCAGGACATGATGGAGTGTTGTGGCGTAAAAGTTAACATCACTACTCAGGACTGGACTACTATGGTAGCTGCTGTTGAAGGACGAAACTATGACGCTGCTACAGGTGGAACAGCACCTAGCTATGCTGGTATTATTCCAGTTATAGATATCATGCTTGCACCAGGTGGTGGACGAAATGGTGGATGGGATCCACCAGCAAATTGGAATGCAGCTTGGGGCAAAGCTAAGGCTATGCAACCTGGTGCAGAACGAGATGCTCTTTTCGCTGAGATGGAAAGAATCCAGCTAGAAGAATGGGTACCAACACTTCCATATTATGGAGTTGTATCCAACAAGTCATGGTGGCACTATGTTCACAACATGAATAACACTGCACAAGAACTGTTCAGCAACAACAAAATGGAAGATTTGTGGTTGGACAGCGATGCACCTGAGTCTGGTAACTAAACCAGTCACAGCAACAATTTAATTGTTGATAATGAGGCGCCTCATCCGGGTTAACCGGGTGGGGCGCTGATTTTTTTTTGCCCAATATATTAAGAATAAAAAATATATGTTTTTTTAAATCTATTTAAGGTTCAAAGGTTGCAGTTTACTGAAAATCTGTAACTTGATTATTTTATACCTAACTTGTGCCTAAAAAAGTGTTGGTAAATTTATACTTCTTTAGGGCCCTTTAAATCGCATGATTTCACTAAAAATGCCTAATTTGAATTGTTATATACCTAACTCGTGCCTAAACAAGTGTTGATAAAATTGAATTTGTTTGGTACATTACAGCAATCATTAGAGGATTTGTTAACTAGAGAGACTTATTTTATACAATAAGGTTGTGAACATATATGCTTAGATACATTATTAGACGATTGTTACTTGTAGCTCCAACAGTTATTCTTGCGGGTACTTTAGTATTCTTTATGCTTCGTGTTTTACCTGGAGACGTTGTCACTGCGATGACCTCTGAAGGTGGAGCTACAGCAGAGACGAAAGCTAAGCTTAGAGAAGAATTAGGATTAAATGATCCTATAATTGTTCAGTACGGAAAATGGCTTGGACAAACTTTACAAGGTAACTTAGGTTATTCGCACTTTCAAGATCGATATGTAAGTGAAACAGTTAAAGATAAGATTGAAACTACTCTTACTATGGCTGTGTTATCTATGATTGTATCTTTGGCTGTTGCTATACCTGCAGGAGTTATTTCAGCTGTTAAGAGAGGATCTTGGCTTGACCAAGTGATAAGATTACTTACTGCTGGGGGATTAGCTATTCCGCCTTTCTGGTTGGGTATGCTTATAATCTTGGTGGCTTCCCAGTACTTTAATTGGGCTCCTCCAGTATTGTATAGAGCAATTTACGAAGACCCATTAACGAATTTGACACAGATGATGTTCCCTGTTTTCTCAGCTGGAATTGCATCTGCGGCAGTTATCAGTAGACTTACGCGTTCTATGATGCTTGAGACACTTTATCAAGATTATATTAGAACTGCTCGAGCTAAAGGTCTTCTGGAGTCCAAAGTTGTTATAAAGCATGCTATTCAGAATGCGATAATTCCAGTTATAACTATGTGTGGATACCACTTTAGTTATATTTTAGGTGGGGTTGTTGTAATTGAGAACGTATTTAATTTACCTGGACTTGGAAGACAATTAATTGTTTCTGTAAATGCTAGAGACTACGATATGATTATAGGTATCGTTCTAGCGCTTACTATCATTCTATCTATATGGATTCTTATAACAGATTTAATATATTCATTTGTAGATCCTAGAATAAGATATCAATAGTTTTTAAATAGGAAGTAAAAATGGCTACTGACGCACAAACAGAAGAAAGTAAAATTAATATTTCGGATATTTGGATCTCTGTAAAAAGATTCTCTAAAACGTTCCCTTCAGCTGCTGTGGCTATTTCGATTTTAGCCGTAATAGCTATATTAGCGTTTAGTGCAGAATTATGGACACCTTTTCCTAGAGATAAAACAGTTTCTGGACGCCTTCTGCCCCTTATGGATGCAGGTAAAGGTTGTTGTACATGGTTGGGAGTGGCTGCTCCTCATTATTTGGGTACAGACGATATAGGAAGAGATTTTTTTACCCGTATGTTACATGGAGGTAGAGTTTCCCTACTTGTTGGGCTAATCTCACCTACAGTTGGAATTGCATTTGGAGCTATTTTAGGTATCATTGGGGCTTATTTTGGTGGGGCTGCTGACCTTATTATTCAAAGGTTTACAGACACACTTATGTCAATCCCAAGTATTGTTGTTTCAATGGCAGTAACGATAGCGTTAGGTTTCACGCTTCCTGTGGTAATCCTTGCTATTTCTATAGGTATTTCTCCTTATGCTTCAAGGTTGTTGCGCTCTCATGCGTTAACATTGAGAGGAGCACAATATATTGATGCTGCGCATGCTATTGGGGCAAGTCACTGGAGGATAATATTTAGACATATTGTGCCTAACTCTTGGGCTCCTTGGATTGTTATGTTGGCTGTTAATGTTGGTAATGCAATTGTATTGGAAGCTTCTTTGAGCTATCTAGGTATAGGAATTGCACCTCCAACACCTTCATGGGGAAATCTGCTTTCTAGAGCAAATTCATTCTGGCACGACAATCCACATTTGGTTATTGTTCCTGGATTAACAATCACTGTAGTAGTGTTGTGTGCTAACATGTTTGGTGATGCGATAAGAGACAAATTAGATCCAAGACTTAGAGGTGTTGGAGCTAGCTAGACAATCATATATATATGATTAATAAAAAGGGCTACCAAATTATTATTTGGTAGCCCTTTTTTACATATAGAATTTAATCTATAAATTATTTTGGAAAAGCAATAACTCCTCGTCCATCCTTTCCACTGACTAAATCATCATATGCTTCATTTATTTGATCTAACGAATACGCTCTTTCAATAACTGTATCTATTTTTAATTTGCCTGATTTGTAGAAATCTATAATTCTTTCAAATGTTATGTGTGGAGAAACAGATCCGTAATAAGAGCCAACTATTTTTTTGTGGTTTCTTACCATATCCTGCGGATCTATATCCGCCATTGCTCCCACTGGAGGGACACCAATTATGACACCTGTGCCTCCTTTCTTAAGTGCAGCCATCATTTGAGTAACTATTTGTGTACTTCCAAATGTGTCAAATACAAAATCTACTCCTAGCCCATCTGTTATATCCATAATTTTTTTAACAGGATCTTCTGATTTTGAATTTATAGTATGCGTTGCCCCAAATTTATAACTAAACTCTAATTTAGAGTCATTTATATCTATAGCAATGATTTTGGTGGCATTCATAAGTTGAGCTCCTAGAAGAGCGTTTAAACCCACTCCACCGGCTCCAAATACTGCTATTGATGCTCCAGGAAACATATCAGGTTGATTTATTACTCCTCCGACACCCGTAGTTACAGAACAGCCTATTAGACATGCTACATCTGATGGGAAGTCATCATCAATTTTAAAACAAGCACTTTCAGGGATCACAATCTTTTCTGCAAAAACGCCTAGTTTTGCAAATTGATGGATTTCATTATTTGATTCATCTTTTAAGCGAAAGGTTCCATCGTATTGGCGTGTACCTGTTAATCTGTTCGTATCACAAATATTTCCGAGTCCGGATCTACACGAATTACAAGATCCACAGCTAGGAACAAATGATAGGATGCATTTGTCACCTTCGCTGATAGAGCTGACATTTGGTCCAACTTTATCAACTATACCTGATCCTTCATGTCCCAAAACAATTGGAAATTCAAAACTTGTTTCACCTGCTATTACGTGATGATCAGATGCACATACCCCTGCGTTAAGCATTTTTATTCTTACTTCACCACTTTTAGGTTCTTCTTGATCTAATTCCTTGATAATAATAGGGGTGTGGGGTGCATATAAAACTGAAGCTTTTACTTTAGGCATCACTTAACTCCTTTTAATGCTATATTTTAGACCCTTGAATACGCTTATCTTTTCCTGCCCATTCACGATCTCGCAAAATGTATTTTTGTATTTTGCCGGTTGAAGTTTTGGGTAAGTCTCCAAATTCCACATATTTTGGAGCTTTAAATCTGGCTATTCTTTCTTTTGCAAATCCGATTAATTCTTCTTCTGTTAAAGTAATTCCTTCTCGAGTTGTCACAAATGCTTTTGGCACTTCACCCCATTTATCGTCAGGGACTCCAATTACACTTACTTCAGCTACTCCATCATTTTCCATCAAAACTTTTTCCACTTCTTGTGTTGATATATTTTCACCACCAGATATGATGATATCTTTAGCTCTATCTTGTAACTCTATATATCCGTCACTGAACCATACGGCTAAATCGCCAGAATGAAACCATCCACCTTTAAAAGCAGTATCTGTTGACTCTTTATCATTTAAATACCCTGACATGACTGTGTTTCCACGCATTATGACTTCACCCATATGTTTTCCATCTTGAATGACATCATTCATATTTTCGTCTACTACTCTTAACTTGTTTCCAGCTGGTATAAATGGAACGCCTTGTCGAGCTCTCATTTTTTCAATCTCTTTTGTTTCGATTGAGTCCCATGAGGGTAAATATTTGCATAAAGTAAACAAAGCGTACGTTTCCGTTAGTCCATAGCCATGAATTATCGTTGCTCCCATTTCTTCAATACTTCTAATTACTATTGGTGCAGGGGGAGCCCCTCCTACCATGATAATCACTTTACTTAAATCTTGTTTCTTTGCATCTTTACTTGTGTACATAGCTGTTAAAACAGTTGGGGCACAACACATATTTGTAATTACTTCTTCAGATATTAGACGAAATATCTCATCAGCTCTGACTTGACGAAGGCATACATGTGTTCCGCCTGCAGCAGTTACTGCCCAAGGACCTGACCACCCATTGCAATGAAACATAGGAAGTGTCCATAAATAATTTGTTGTTGAAGACATGGATAACTCGATAACATTACCCAAAGAGGAAATGTAGGCTCCGCGAGAGTTATATTGAACCCCTTTTGGTAATCCTGTAGTACCAGAAGTGTAATTAATAGTTATGATATCTTCTTCTGAATCTAGTTCTACAAAGTGCTTACCCTCAGGAGAACTATTAAGAAAACTTTCATATTCAATAGATTCAATATTTTTATTTTCAGGTTCTGTGTCAACTACCTGAACAAAACAATCAATATTTGGAAGTTCAGGTTTGATTTTTTCTATTATGTCTCCAAATTCCGAATCAAATACGAGTACTTTAGATTCTGAATGATTCAATATATAGGATATTTCACGACCTGATAACCGAGTATTTATGGCTACTAAAATAGCCCCTATTTTTAATGGTGCGAAATGCCCTTCAAGCATTTCAGGGATATTGGGGACTAGAAAAGCGACCTTGTCGCCCTTTTTTACACCTTGTGCTTTTAATGCTCCTGCCAGGTTATTAATCCTGTCAGAGAATTCTTTATATGTGTATGACCTGTCGTTGTATTTGACTGCAAGTTTATTAGGATATACGGAAGTGCTTCTTTCTAAAAAAGAAATTGGAGTTAATTTAGAATAGTGAGCATTATTTTCCATATCAACTTATATACTAGACCCTTGAATACGCTTATCTTTTCCTGCCCATTCACGATCTCGCAAAATGTATTTTTGTATTTTGCCGGTTGAAGTTTTGGGTAAGTCTCCAAATTCCACATATTTTGGAGCTTTAAATCTGGCTATTCTTTCTTTTGCAAATTCGATTAATTCTTCTTCTGTTAAAGTAATTCCTTCTCGAGTTGTCACAAATGCTTTTGGCACTTCGCCCCATTTGTCGTCAGGGACTCCAATGACACTTACTTCAGCTACTCCATCATTTTCCATTAGGACTTTTTCTACCTCTTGTGTTGATATATTTTCACCACCAGATATGATGATATCTTTAGCTCTATCTTGTAATTCTATATATCCATCGCTATGCCATACAGCTAAGTCTCCGGAATGAAACCAACCACCTTTAAAAGCGGTTTTTGTTGCTTCTTTATCATTTAAATATCCTGACATGACCATGTTGCCTTGCATTACAACTTCACCCATATGTTTTCCATCTTGAATGACATCATTCATATTTTCGTCTACTACTCTCAGGCTATCTCCTGCAGCTACATACGGAACGCCTTGCCTAGCTTTTATTTTTGCAAGATCATCTGTTTCCATTGATTCCCATGATGGTTGATAGGCACATACAGTCATAGGGCCATACGTCTCAGTTAATCCATAGCCATGAATTATTGTTGCTCCCATTTCTTCAATGCTTCTAATTACTATTGGTGCAGGTGGTGCTCCGGCAGTCATAACGGTTACTTTACCTAGATCTTGACCTTCGGCATATTTACTCGTGTACATAGCTGTTAAAACAGTTGGGGCACAACACATATTTGTAATTACTTCTTCAGATATTAGACGAAATATCTCATCAGCTCTGACTTGACGTAAACATACATGTGTTCCTCCGGCCGCAGTTACAGCCCACGGATATGTCCACCCGTTGCAATGAAACATAGGAAGTGTCCATAAATAATTTGTTGTTGAATCCATTGCGGATTCCATCACATTACCTAAAGAAGAGATATAGGCTCCACGAGAGCTATATTGAACCCCTTTTGGTAATCCAGTAGTACCAGAAGTGTAATTAATAGTTATGATATCTTCTTCTGAATCTAGTTCTACAAAGTGATCACCATCAGGAGAGCTATTAAGAAAACTTTCATATTCAATAGATTCAATATTTTTATTTTCAGGTACTGTATCTATTATCTGAACAAAACAATCAATATTTGGAAGTTCAGGTTTGATTTTTTCTATTATGTCTCCAAATTCCGAATCAAATACGAGTACTTTAGATTCTGAATGATTCAATATATAGGATATTTCACGACCTGATAACCGAGTATTTATGGCTACTAAAATAGCCCCTATTTTTAATGGTGCGAAATGCCCTTCAAGCATTTCAGGTATGTTTGGAACTAGAAAAGCAACTTTCTCGCCTTTTTTTACACCTTGTGCTTTTAATGCTCCTGCTAGGTTATTAATCCTGTCAGAGAATTCTTTATACGTGTATGACCTGTCGTTATATTTGACTGCAGGTTTATCAGGATATACGTAAGTACTTCTTTCTAAAAGAGATATTGGAGTTAACTTAGAATAGTGGGCATTATTTTGCATTTATGAACCTCAAATCATGTAATTTAACATTTATATACGGTATAAACTCTGTTATTTTATAGAGTGAAATTGACTATAAAGGTTTTTTAAAATGAAAGCAATTGACATGCATGTTCACATACCTCGCCAGCCTGGGTTGCCTGCTTCGCATATGGAAAATACGTTGCGTAAATATTTTAGTGTTGAAGACAGCAATGCAACTATCGAATCTATTGCTAATATGTATAGGAAATTAGACATGATGGCTCTCTTGCTATCAATTGATTCAGAAACTACAACTGGAGAAATTCCTGACTCTAACGATTATATTTCTAGTGTTGTTAAAAAATATCCAGATGTATTTATAGCTTTTGCAGCGATAGATCCATGGAAAGGCATAGAAGCCGTAGAAGAATTGGAACGTGCTGTACTTGAATTAGGGCTTAAAGGCTTGAAACTACATCCAGTCCAACAAGCTTTCTTTCCAAATGATGAAAAGATTTACCCTTTATATGAAAAATGCTCTGAATTATCTGTTCCTGTGCTTTTTCATACAGGAATGGCAGCATCAGGGACGGGAACTCCAGGTGGAGGCGGATTAAAATTAAAATATAGTGCTCCGATTCCCGGTATGGATGATGTTGCGGCAGATTTTCCTGATCTAAAGATTATATTAGCTCACCCCGGATGGCCTTGGATCGACGAACAGATTGCTGTAGCGTTACATAAACCTAATGTTTTTATTGATCTTTCAGGATGGATGCCTCGCTATATACCCAAAAATCTTATAGAAGAATCGATTACACGACTTAATGGTAAGGTATTGTTTGGGTCTGATTATCCTTTTATTACTCCAGAACGCTGGATAAATGATTGGGATAGATTAAGTATACCCAATGTATCTAAAGATTTAGAAAAGAATATATTTTTAAATAACGCATTGAAAATATTCGAAGATTTAAGTGAGGGCGTATGATATATGACTATATAGTAATCGGAGCAGGTGCTGCGGGTGCTGTTGTTGCGAGTAGATTATCAGAAGATAAGAGCAGATCAATTTTATTATTGGAAGCAGGCCCAGATTATCCCGATTTTGAGAGGTTACCAGACGAATTAAAATTTGGATACGCATCTGGTACAGATGTTATGACTAGTGATCATAATTGGAAATTTCTTGGACAGCCAACTCCACTAGCTGAACCAATGCTAGTTCCAAGAGGTAGGGTTACTGGGGGATCCACTGCAATTAATGGACAGATTTTCCTTAGAGGAATGCCTGAAGATTATGATACTTGGGCATCTTTGGGGAATACGGAATGGAGTTTCGAAAAATTATTACCATATTTTCGTAAATTAGAAACAGATTTAGATTTCAGTGATGATTTTCATGGAACAGACGGACCTATACAAGTCAGACGATATAAAGAAGACGAGTGGGTGCCAATAACAAAAGCTTTTAAAGAATCAGTTGTTTCAGCAGGTTATATAGTGTCAGAAGATGCCAATAACCCTGATGCGACAGGTTTGTTCGCAACTCCTTTGAATAACACTAAAGGAATACGATGGAGTACCAGCCTGGGGTATCTTTCTGAGTCCCGAGATAGATTGAATTTAACAATAAAAGCAGACAGTGTAGTTCAGAAAATTATTTTTGAAGGGAAAAAGGCTGTTGGAGTAGAAGTTAAGAGTAAAGATGAAATCTTTGAGCTTTATTGCGAAAACTTAATCTTATCTGGAGGTGCAATTGCCTCGCCTCAATTATTAATGATTTCAGGAGTAGGCCCTTCTGATCAGTTAGAAAATTTAGGTATAGAAGTGATACATCAATTACCAGGAATAGGAAAAAACTTACGAGACCATCCACTATTGCCGATCACTGTTAAAACTAAAGAGCATATTGAGTTTGACGGAGATTCTCCAAGAAATCAGCATATTCTAAAATATACCGCTTCTGGATCAGATAGAAGAAACGATATGATTGTTATTATGCAAGCGTTAGCTACTGAAAGATTGGTTGCTGGGGGTAATTTAGATCCGATTGGATTTAGGTTACTGCTTTCACTGTATTCAGCTGAAAGTAAAGGAACCCTTACGTTACAGTCAACTGATCCTTCCGTACAGCCGCTATTAAATTATAATTATTTGGATACTTCATTTGACCGATCAAGAATGAGAGAAGGTGTATTTAAGTGCCTAGACTTATTTAAAGAAGATGCTTTTGTAGATATTGTTGACGAAGTTCTTGAACCATTACCTGAAAACCTGGAGACCGATCAAACACTGGACGATTGGATGTTACGAAATGCAACGACTGCGCACCACATATCTGGAACGTGCAAGATGGGCCCAAGTACTGATGACATGGCCGTTGTAGATCAAAAAGGACGCATACACGGATTAGATAATATTAGAATTATTGATGCTTCAATTATGCCTGATTGTATACGGGCTAATACCAATGTTACTACTATGATGATTGGAGAAAGAATGTCTGATTTTTTAATTCAAAATGATTGAATGGATTAAGGAAATTTATTGGCTATCTCAAACTTTGGTACAAATGAAAATAAATGGCAAATAGCATCTTTATATAAATTTGTAAAATTAAAAAACGTTTCAAATAAAAGAAATGATTTACAGAATGTTTGTGAAAAACATAATATATTTGGAACTCTAATACTGGCCGAAGAAGGGTTTAATGGAACTATTACTGGTGAACGGGATTCAATTGATGTAGTTCTTGATGAGATTATGAAATGGCCTGAAGTAAAAACTCTTGAAGTGAAATATTCAGAAAGTAGTATGTCCAATTTCAGACGTCTCAAAATTAAGCAGAAAAAAGAAATTGTTACTATGGGTAGAACTGATGTAGACGCTGAATCTGTTACTGGAGAGTATATATCTCCTAAAGATTGGAATGATTTCGTTCAGCGAGACGATGTCATATTAATTGATGCCCGCAATGAATATGAAACTATGATTGGACACTTTAAAAACGCGATAGATCCTCAGACTGAGACGTTTACTGAATTCCCAGAATGGATAACAGGATTTATAGATCAAAATCTAGAAGATAAAAAGATAGCAATGTACTGCACAGGTGGGATTCGATGTGAAAAAGCTTCTTCTTATCTTAAATCTAAAGGCATAGAAGATGTTTATCAATTACAAGGCGGGATTTTGAAGTACCTTGAAGAAGTTCCTGAAGAAGATAGCTTGTGGGAAGGTGAGTGTTTTGTGTTTGATCAAAGAGTTTCTATAAAGCATGATTTGGTAGAGGGTAAATATCAGTTGTGTTTTTCATGTCAATTTCCTGTTTCCAACGATGATCTAGAATCACCTTTTTATGAAGAAGGTGTTACTTGTAAAAATTGTTATGATTCATTGACCGAAGAACAAAAGATATCTAGAAGAGAAAGGCAAAAACAAATTTTGCTTTCTCGAGATAGAGGTGAAATACACTTAGGCAGGGACCCTAAAAAGCATTAGTCATTACCTAAATGTATTTCAGTAGAATATTATTTTTTGTACTGAGATGCCTCTTCAGATCCCTCAGTAGCGCTACCTTCACTGTATGAGTGAGCACCCATACCGGCTAGAGCTCCGTCTTTAACTATTAAATAGGGAGTTCGGATCGGCTTATTGTCAAAAAAACATTCTAATATTTCTCTTGTGCCTGCTGCATATCTAGCTTGTGCTGATAATGATGTTCCAGATGTGTGTGGTGTCATTCCATGATGTGGCATATTACGCCATACATGGTCATTAGGGGCTGGCTGAGGGAACCAAACATCTCCTGCATAACCACTTAATTGACCTGATTCCAATGCTTCAGCTACTGCATCTCGGTTACAAATCTTACCTCTTGCAGTATTTACTAAGTAAGCTCCTTTTTTCATTTTCCCAATCAGATTTTGATTAAATAAATCTTCTGTTTCTGGATGTAAAGGGCAATTGATAGTAACGACATCGCAAACAGAGACCATAGATTCAACAGAATCATGAAATGTTAAATTCAGTTCAGATTCAACTGATTTTGGAAGTCGATGCCTGTCAAAATAATGTAAATTAACATCAAAAGGTTTCATTTTTCTTAATACAGATAGACCTATTCTGCCAGCAGCAACTGTTCCAATGTGCATACCTTCGACATCATAAGATCTGCTCACAGCATCTGCTATATTCCATCCACCAGATTTAACAATCGCATATTGATTATGGTAATCCCTAACCAATGTTAAAATCATCATAACTTGGTGCTCAGACACAGATATGGAGTTACAGTATGTTACTTCAACAACGTCAACATTATTATCCATTGCAGCTTGTAGGTCTACATGATCAGAACCTATACCTGCAGTAATAGCCATCTTTAAATTTTTAGCTTTCTCAATTTTTTCCCTAGTTAAATAATATGGCCAGAAAGGCTGCGATATAACTACATCAGCATCTACCAATTCTTTATCAGCAGTGCAGTTATCTCCATCTTTATCTGAGGTTACAACTAATGTATGCCCATTAGCTTCTAGGAATTGGCGTAATCCTAATTCACCTGATACACAACCTAGTAATTCTCCAGGAGTGAAGTCAATTGATGTAGGGTTTGGTAAAGTCATGCCATCAGGATATTTTTCTAATTTTGGAATACTATCCAAAGCATATTCTTTAGGCATACCACCTATTGGATCATCATATAAAACACATAGTACTTTCATAGTCGTTAAATCTCCTCTCAGCTTTATGAGTGAGATAAGATTGTACTACAAACATTGCCTAGGCTTTGAATGCATTTAAATCAAGGCGAGATTTTTTTCTGGCAGCGCCAGTATGACGAGCGGATTTTGCTACTTCACGAGCGACTTTTCTAGTTACAGCTTTATCAAATATGCTAGGTATTATATATTCGCTACTTATATGATCTTCTGGAACACTATCTGCGATTGCTTTAGCTGCTGCTAATTTCATGTCATAGTTAATTTCTCTTGCTCGAGCATTTAAAATCCCACGGAACATACCTGGAAAGCATAAAGCGTTATTTACTTGATTAGGATAGTCAGATCTTCCGGTTGCCATGACAGCTACATATTTCATAGCTTCTTCTGGCCATATTTCTGGTTCAGGATTTGCCATCGCAAATACGATAGGGCTTTCAGCCATAGATTTCAGATCTTTAACAGTAATAACTCCAGGTGCTGATAAACCTATAAATGCATCAGCATCTTTTATAGCTTCTTTTAAACCACCTGTTATATTTCGGGGGTTTGTATGTTTTGAAAACCACTGCCAATTTGGATTGTCCGGGTAATCTGAAGATTTATGAATGATTCCTTCTTGGTCGACACCAATAATGTCTTTAATGCCTGCTTTTTTCAATAATTTAGTTGTAGATATCCCTGCAGCGCCTATTCCTGTAATAACAATTTTAAGAGAATTGAGTTTTTTGCCTACTACTTTAGAAGAATTTAACAATCCTGCTAGTACTACAACAGCTGTCCCGTGCTGGTCATCATGAAATACAGGAATGTCTAACTCTTTTTGCAATCTTTCTTCGATATAAAAACATCTTGGAGATGATATGTCTTCCAGGTTTATTCCCCCAAATCCAGGAGAGATTAATTTTATAGTATTTATAATTTCTTCAGGATCTTTAGTGTCTAGAGCTATGGGCCATGCATCTATTCCGGCCAATTCTTTTAAAAGTTGGGCTTTACCTTCCATAACAGGTAATGCTGCTTCAGGTCCAATATCGCCTAATCCTAAGACAGCAGATCCATCTGTAACAACTGCCACGGTATTTCCCTTGCTGGTTAGGTTCCAAACAGATTCAGGATGGAGGCTTATTGCTGTACTAACTCGTGCTACCCCAGGGGTATAAACAATTGACATGTCGTTTCTTGTTTTAATTGGGGTTTTGCTTTGCATCTCTATTTTTCCGCCCAAATGTCTCAAAAATACTTGGTCAGATATATTTACTACTGTTACGCCTTTAATGTTAGAGATAGTATCTACGATCTGGTTAATATGCGATGCGTCTCGGGCATTTATTGTGATATCTCGTACAATGATATTTGGTTTAGTGGACACTATGTCTATCGCACCAATGTCACCTTTTGAATCACTGATCGCTGACGTAATACTCCCCAACATACCTACTTCGTTGGCATATTCAGCTCTAATCGTTATGCTGTGAGCTATGTCGGGATGATGTTTACTCATTTGCGTATTTTAGAGTATTAAACAATTTATATCTATTAGTTCTAGTGTTAATATTTTAAGATATGAAATATAGAATGATTTGTATATTTATTAGCTTGTTTGTTTTGCTGTCATGTCAAAGTGATGGTAATTTTGATTCTGGCGTTGACATAGACGCTACTGTAGAAGCAAGAGTTCAAGAGACCTTAGATGCTGAAAGAGATTCATTAGATAAACTACCTGAACAAGATTTTGATTTTGAATTATCTGTTTTCTCATTTCTTAGAGAATTTGAAGATAATGCTGTAGTGGCGACATCTAAATTTGATGATACTCTCATTAAGCTTGAAGGGTCAGTCGAATCAATTGATTTTGATATATTAGGAAATCCTTATATTAACTTAACGTCCTTTGGGTTTGGGGTCTCAATCGGGGATTTAGGGTTAGGATCTGTTAATTGTATGATAAGTGACATTGGGCAAGTCGAAGGTATTGGTTCTGGAGATTATATATCCGTCTATGGTAAATTTTCTGACTGGTTATTGTGGACAGCAGTATTAGAAGACTGTTCTGTTCTTCCTGAACCTCAAATAGTAGATACACAAGTAGAACCAGATGAAGTTGATCCAATACCAACCCCTATACCAACCCCAGTATCAGCACAAATAACTGAGTCGGAGATATTGCCGAATTCAGGCTCGGCTTTATCTCTTTTTGAACAATTTTCTGACACTGTAGTGCGTATTGAAACTGATCAAGGCGGTGTTGGGACAGGGTTTTTTATTTCTAGTGATGGACTAATCATTACTAATGCTCATGTTGTTGGGCAGTCTTCATTATTGTACGTAACGCTAAGTAATGGTGATGAAAGACTAGCTGAAGTTTTAGGGACTTATGATGATAAGGATATTGCATTACTTCATGTTGACGCCTATCAGCAAAATTATCTTGATTATAAAAATAATGCAGATGTTAGAGTGGGAGATCCAGTTCAAGCTATTGGATTTGCATTAGATTTACCAGGTTCTCCAACTTTAACGAAAGGATATGTCTCAGCATTTAGAGAAGAATTTTTAGGTGGATTGGATATAATCCAAACAGATGCTGCTCTTAATTCTGGTAATAGTGGAGGCCCACTATTTGACGATTATGGTAATTTAATTGGAATCAATACAGCAGTTGTCCGTAATTCGGAAGGAATTAATTTATCTATCGACATTACTGATGCCAAGCCATGGATTGATGCTCTTGTACAAGGTGTAATTTCAGAAACGTCTGAATATACGAATGGTGCTAATTTTTATTCTTTGCAAGTTCCTGAAAATTGGCAAATATACGAATTATCTGACAAAGTGTTTTTGAGACAAAATGGTACTACAGCTCAAATACATATTATTCCATATAAACTTATCGGCGATTTTTCTAAATTTACGAATCCAGTTTTAGGGCTACCTGGATTTGCTAATTATATGTATGAATCTGGAGCCAGTGTCGAAGACTTTACATATTACTCAAAAATAGATTCATATCAACAAGATGTCGGAGGATTAAACGCATATGCGTATGAAGAACTCTGGGAATGGCCAGGGTTAGGATTTTCTAATCAAGGGATTGAATATTTTTTCATAAAAGATGATATTGGATACGGAATTTATACTCAATCTGAAAATTCTTCATGGCCATATTTAGAATTGGAATTGCAAAAAATCATTTCGAGTCTAGAGTTTTCAGATGCTCGAGCACAGCTCAATGAGATTGATTCATCTCAAACTGATCAGGCAAATACTTCTTTTGGGCCTTGGAGTGGGACTATTAATAAGTCTGGAGATTCTTCTCAAATTGGCAATAAAGCTTCAAATACGAGTCTTTCAAATCTTGTTGTAGAAGCTGATTTTAGTATTCCTTATTATTCTTATGGATTCAGTGACTGGAGTCTTGGGTTCCAATTTAGATCCACTGATACGGGTATGTATAGATTGATAATAACAAATAAAAAAAGCTGGTATTTGTATCATCAAAATTCCGAAAGTGAATTTATAGAAGTTGATAGCGGTAATTCGAGTCAAATTTCAACAAGTTTATTTGATTTATATCAATCAAATAAATTAAAAGTGATATTACAGAATGATGTAGGTTGGCTTTTTATTAATGACAGGTATGTTAGTGATTTAGACGTTAGTGCGATTTCTGCCCAAGGGGAGACATATCTTGTGTCTGCAATATATTACGATGAGAAATTTGCTGTTGATGTGAGTGACTTTAAAGTTTCACCAATAACTCCAGTTATTTCAAGCCAAAGTGGGACTATTGACCATGATATACCCGGAGATGCAATGCCAACATCTGATTTATTGCCAGAATTATCAAATCTAATTATAGAGGCAACATTTGAAAATCCTTACTCGATAAATGAAGGTAATTGGAGTTATGGATTTGGATTAAGAGATGTAGCGCTTAATACATTTTATGTTGTTGTTTTATCAAGTGATGGGTATTGGGATCATATCCTAAGAGATGAACCTAATGGACGTGAAGGGTCTTTAATGACTTATGGGTCAACTAATGTTCAAGTATCTGAAAATGCTACAAATACTATGAAGGTTATATTACATGGACCCAGAGGCTTATTGTATGTAAACGGGGTCTTTATGGGAGAGCTTGATGCTAAAAACATCCTAGGATTTGGAGATGCATATTTGATAGGAGCATATTATGAAGACTCTAAGATTGTTGGGGAATCAACTAAATATACAAATTATAATGTTTGGTCTATAAAATAATTGAACTTAGATTGTCGTTAAATTGATAGATCTGAATGTTATGATCTTCAGATGGCATCAATTAAACAAATATTAAATTACACTCCTAAAACTAAAATTTACTATGGTTGGATTGTTTTACTAACTGCATCTTTAGGGACTTTTGCTTGTACTGGAGTTTCTCAGCAAACCATAGTAGCAATTCAGACCATTATGCTTAGTGAAACTGGTTGGGACAGAACACAATTTGCATTGGGCATATCTGCTGGCACTTGGACTGTCGGGTTTCTAACTCCTATATTTGGAAGATTAGCTGATAAATATGGTCCTAGATTCATAATGCCTTTTGCAATGATTGTATTAGGTATTTGTTTCTATATTATTGGTGGTGCTGATTCAATTTGGACATTCTATTTTGGATACATAATTGCTAGAGGTATAGGAACACCTATATTAGTAAGCTCTATGCCGAGAAATGTTGCAGTAAATTTCTTTTTTAATAAAAGAAATTTGGCAATGGGATTCATATTTATGGCTAGACCATTTTATGCAGCGGGCAATATACAACTTATTTCTAATTTGATTTCAAGCTGGCGTAATGGATACAGAATATTGGGGTTATATGCTTTTGTCGTTGCAATTCCTATGCTAATGATTTTACGTAAAAATCCTGAATCAATCGGCCTGTTACCTGATGGAAAGATTCCGGCTAAGGGATCCGAATCTTCAATGGGCACTAACCTTAGCACTAATGAAATTAGTTGGACTGTTTCGGAAGCAATAAGAACCAATACATTTTGGTATATCTGTGTTACACAATTTTTAGCTATAACAGTTTTGGGAACAATTGGATTTCAAACAGTTCCTTATTTAAACGATACGGGACTATCATTGTCAGTTGCTGTTTTAGCTTGGACGCTTGCATCTTTGATGGATTCAATTTTTAATCCAATTTGTGGCGTATTAGCAGATAGATATTCTCCAAGAAAAGTATATTTTATAGTTTTGCCGTTAAGTTTGATTGCGACATCATTTTTCTTATTAGTTGATGGTGGGATTATGGGATTTGTTGTTGTCTTAGTGTGGGCTGCTGCCAGTGGTGGATTAGAAGTTTTAGGGAGCATGTTAACAGCGAGTTATTATGGAAGGAATTCATTTGGTGCTATTTCAGGAGTTGTAGGCACATTTCAGATTGGAGGATTAGGAGTAGGACCAACTTTGGCAGCCTTATTATCAAAAGTGTTTGTTAGCTATAAACCTGTATTTGCATTATGCGTACTCATGTATTTGGTTGCATTTATATTTTTGCTTTTATCAAAGAAGCCTGTTTATGTTAAGCAGTCAGATTCCGAGTAGTGAAACTAGTTATATTATCCATTGGAAACATGGGGCTATCTATATTTTTAAAAGGGAAATTATGGAAATCAGGATTTGTAATACCTGGACCTGACACTCGAATTAAGTGCTTTGCAAATGTTTTATAAGCGGCCCTAAAGTGCTGTCGGGATTTTAATAAGGTATATTTCTTATTTTGAGGATTCAGACCTGCTACTTTA
The DNA here is from genome assembly GCA_045564655.1 of Dehalococcoidia bacterium. Lineage (GTDB taxonomy): Bacteria > Chloroflexota > Dehalococcoidia > Lucifugimonadales > UBA826 > UBA826. The sequence goes on along the minus strand of JBJLGX010000021.1, from coordinate 12,706 downwards.
TAAATTTCAGGATCGAAGGCTTCAGCTTTTTGTTCTGTAATTAATATATCCATTGAACCTATTTCTAATACTGCCATCAATCCGGCTGACATTTTTGCACCACGATAAAAAGGTCCTGTTAATTCAAAGGTTCCATCTACAATATTTTTAATTTTTCCTGTTATTTTGATAGGGTCTGACTTGTAATTTAGTGAAGGAACAGATGTTTTTCCACCTAAATCTAGAGTTATTTCAGCCCCTATTCCAGCTTTAGACATTGCTAATACAGATTCAGGGTCGCATATAGGACCTACTAATATATCTTCAAAACCTTGTTTAATTACTTCTTTTAGAGAGGTTACATCTGCAGCATATCCCCCTGTAGAAGGAATATCGCCCGAATCAGCCATTATTATTGGACCTTCTTCAAGCGATTTAGCATGGGCAATAGAATCTTTAATTGGTTCAGTTTTGAATACAAAAGAATCTCTATTATTCCATGCAGTTTCAAGAGTCTTTATTGCTTGAGTATCTGCAAATTCACGATTGTTGTCAGATATGAAAATTGCTGTCATTCCTCCATGCGGAGCATCTGTATATGGATGCCCTCCGGAAATGCTGGCGTTCAATATATCATTTGGAGAATTTTCTAATTCATGTATTAAATCTATTATCTCTTTCATAGGATTATAGCTTTCGCTCATTTTTTCAAGACTTGCCATCATTGGCATCTGAAATGCAGAAATTACAGGATTAGATTCACCTTTGATCGATTTGACGAGTGTTTTTCCTGCTCTGCTAGCTGTTTCATATATGTCTATATGCGGAATAGTTCTATAGACGGTTATAACAGTTGCATTTTTAACCATTTTGCTTGTAATAGTACAGTGAAAATCTAGGGATACTGCTATAGGAATACCTGGTACTACATTTCGGATTCTTTCTAGTAATTCACCTTCCGCATCTAGTACAGTTTCAGTGACCATAGAACCATGTAAGTCCAACATTACGGCATCACAGCCGTCTTTTACAGCTGAAGTTATTTTATTGCTTATATATTCAAAAGCTTCATCTGACACAGGTCCTGAGGGTAGGGCATGAGCTGCTATTGGAACGGTGTAATCAGCATTTAGGCTTTCGGCAATATCAACGTATGCCGAAAGCCCGTTATCTCCACCTTTTAAGGTTTCAACTGCTGCTAATCCTTCAAGAGGTTTTTTACCTCCTGACAAGTTGAATTTTTCGAGTCGAGTTAACTCAGGCACAAATGTATGAGTTTCGTGATTCATTTGTGCAATTACAAATTTCATTTTTCGTTTTAAGATATTATTCTTTTTTAAGAATTGTAAATACGCCTAGTAATATCAAAATACCTGTGAAACCTAACCACAAAGGAAGCTCTAATGCTTCATTAGCGTTTAAGTCTATGAATGCAATAGCAATAAATCCGTATACTCCGGCTAGTGCCATTAATCCTGATAACCACACAGGGAAATTCTTTTGAAGGTAATATCCAACTGCTGTTATGGCGAATGCCAGCATCATACCTGCCCAAAATGGGTCCTGTATAGCTTCACCTAACTGTTCGTTCCCAGATGCGAATACAGCATCTCCTACTGAACCTCCAGCATAAGCTATTACAAATATTAGCAAACCGACTTTTGCATATATGCTACCTGGACCATCTTTCATAGTGCTAGCAGTCATCATGAACGCTATGGGAATACTGAGCATAATCCAGAAAACTAAATTTTCAGTAAGCTTGGCGTCAAGTATGTCTGCACCTTCGGGACCTAATGCTAGGTAAAGCACTATAGGCGCAAGACCACCACTGATGAATAATAATCCGTTAACCATTTTTGAAGTCATGGGAACCTCCTAATTAAATATATTTTGATTCTAATATATGAAGAGATATTGCACAAAGAGAAAATAGGTATTTAGATTCATGATTTTGTAAAGCTTGTCTTACTTATGGGTTTGAATTAAGATTCCGATTAGTCAAACGATGTTTTAATCAATGGTTTAATATGATGAATTTGAAGTTTTTGTCACTTTTAATAATGTCTTTATTTATTATTTCGTGCTTAACAGATACAGAGAACACTGAAGAAACTGCAGAGAATCCTTTTGGGTTTGCAACAGGCGATATAGTAGTCTCTGATATTCAAACGGAAGATATAAGAGTTGATAATATTACTAACGATACGTCTGATTCTAGGTCTGAAACACCTGTGCCACCCAAGTTTACGGAACCGATACAAGAATATTTAGACTATCAGGTCTTTGATGGATTAGTTCAAGATTTTTACGCTGTTACGGACTGTGATCAAGATGTCATAAGGACTCCAGTAGCAAATTTAACCTGGGTACCTTCTTCTCTAACTCCAGAAAATTTGAGATTAGATGTTACACATTATGGATCTTTAGGATTTAGTAGAAATTCTTATTTGTCACTTGATGTATCCCAATCACAAGAAATTCTACGATTTACTAATATATATTCAGCAGACGAAGAATTTATAACCAATACCACCTTACCTGATTTGTCTGTTTTAGAATTTAATTCAGATGAATCTATAACTGAATTAACAGTTTCGGGATTAGATCCAGGAATTATTTACAAATGGCGTTTAGTTGGATATGTAAGAGACGAAATTTTTGCTACTCCTAGTCGAAGACTAATTGGTAAAACCTGCATTGCTGACCTTATTGAAGAGGAAGAATAGAATATGAATTATTTGAATGGACTTTTCAGTAAGAACATTTTTAAGTATTTAGTCGCAATGTCAATTATAGCTTCGGCATTCTTATTTTTTGTTTCTTGTGCATTTACAGATATTAGCCCTGACCAATCTGATTTAGGTAATGTAGAAAAAAAACACGGTGGTAGTGGAGGACGAATAAATGGACTTGGGATTTCTTCTAATGGACAGATTGCATTTGCTGCTTCAGAGTGGGGAGGGATATTTAAGAGTTATGACGCAGGATTAACTTGGGACCATCTGGGTTCACATGTTCCAGTTGCTACTTGGGATGTTGAGATTTCTCCTACAGACCAAGATAAAGTATATGTTTCCTCTTTTTTTGATGGGAAAATTGATTCTTTATCAGGAATAAGTGTTAGCTCAGATGGAGGTGCAACTTGGATAAATCCTCCTACAGCTACGCCGTCAGAAGAATTTTGTTCAGGCGTAATCTATCAGCAAAATAAGACCTTCACTAATAAGTTCGCTAACTCCATTGTGAATTTATCAGGTAATCCATGGCCAGAAGGAAATTTTGGAGCTATGGGAATCTCTATAAATCCTGATAATACTAACGAAGTTTATATAGGAACCTGGTGTGGATTAGCTATTTCAAAAGATGCAGGATTAACCTGGGAATTTGAAGATCCTTTTGCTTTTCCTGAAACTTTAGAAAATTATGATGCCGCTACTTCATCGGGTGGAATTGTTCATCAGCCTGCGGCAGTTTGGGACGTCTTAGTTCATAATAATGGTATTGTTGACGTATGCGGTGCAGATGGTCATTTTAGGCGTTTGTCTGGTAGTAATACTTGGTCTAGCAATACTCAAAGTGGATTTGGATTGCCTGGAGGAAGATGCTCTATTGCAGTATCACCACACGAACCTGATGTTTTGTTTGCTTCTGTTGGCAGACAGCTTTTCCAATCAATAGATGGTGGAGTGTTTTGGTTTGATCTTACAGAACCTGATGGTAAGCAAGGAAGGATACCATTTGTAGAAACTAACGAAAGAGATGCAAATACTTTTGATCTTTGGTACGGTGATACACAGTTATATGCTCGTACTTGTACTACTCCAGATCCTTTGGATATTGATTCATTAGGTAATTTTAGATGTTGGGGTTCTAATTGGATTAATCATCAAAAAGGAGCCCACTGGGATGTTGGGGCTTTAGTATTTAATCCTACACAATCTACAAATGCATGCCCCATTTTATTTTCAAATGATGGGGGAGTCTTCTACAACACACTTACCTCTTCTGATACTTGCCATGACCCAGTTTGGGATGAACCGGATATTACTCCACATGCATTATGGCTAATGGGAATGTCAGGGTTTAAAAAACCCGGAGATGGTGAAGACTTGTATTTTGGCAGTCAAGATGTAGGTATTTTTGAAACAAATAACGCTGATTCAGATAAACCAGACTGGAGGAATTCGTCTGGAGCTGACGCATTCGATATTATAGGAGATTCAGAGAAAGTCCTTAGAATTAGAGGATCTTTCGACCCTGCTCCTCAGTGGCGCATACAATTTAAGGACCCTCAAGGAGTAGACCTTTCATTCCCTTCTACTGCAGGAACTAAGGGCGCGGGGCCGGGCAATGGCTCTTGGTTGAAAATTTCTAATTACCCTCCTTTGGGAGCTCTAATTGGGTTTAAGCCACAGGATACAATTGCTCAGTACGGTCCTAATTCTTACGCTCTTCTTACTACAGCTAATCTAAACATAACTCCAGATATTACTGTGGATCCTGTCCAATGGATCAGTTTGGGTAATCCTGGAGCTGGATGTGGACTTAAAGTTTCAAAAGATATTAAAACTCTTGAGTTTGCAGATAATATTTTGACTGGCAATAATATTCCTATATTCATTGGGCAATATTCATTTTTCATACAGACGACACCGGAGATGCCGTCAAATGGATGTTGGGGACATTCAATAGATAGTATTTGGAGATTTGATGGTACGGATCCTAGTATAGGGACTTGGTCACAAATCCATCCACCAGGCGATCAAATGATTAAAAAGGGAGTTTACGTAGCTGAACCAGGATATGGGGGATTTAGCTTGTATGATGTTGACCCTAATAACCCTAACAGGATAATTGCATCACAAGTAATTCCAATTTCTAAAACTGGAAACGTCATAAAATATATGGATCAGATGCTTAACTTACTACAGACTCAATATGCGTCTATTCCTGAAAACCCTTCTACTAACTTCATTAATCAGATCCTCTCAAAACGTCTTGCAGAATTTGAAACTCGGATGGTGATGACAGAAGACGGTGGCCTTACTTGGAAACTCCTTCCTGATTTAGATGCAAAAATGTCTGGAGATGGTCAATTTAAACCCTATACAGGATTGGGGGGACCTACAAAATTTAGCGAATTCGCTCCAGGATATTTTCAACCTTCTTTGCTCGAATTTGATCCTTATGATGATGACATTATTATAGCTGGAGCTGCGGATGCAGGAGTATTTGTTAGTACTGATTCAGGTGAAAAATGGACTTTATTAACTGATCCTTATACTCCATCTGATGACCATCCTCATATTCCTAGACCAAGATTTGCTCATTTTGAGCACGATGTAGAAGGTTTTTCTGAAGAAGCTATAAATGTATATATTGGGACTCAAGGAAGAGGAGTCTGGAAGCTTACAGCGTTAGTAGATTTTGAAATAAAAATTACATCTACTGAAACTGCATCACCTGGTGACGATATAACTAAAAAAGTAAATCTTGTGCTTAAAAATGCTGGAGCAGTAAAAACTCAAAATGTTGACATTACCATGTATCTTTCAGCCGATGATAGGATTTCCGACCGAGACCTTGTTTTAGATAGAATTTATTTGAAAAATGATCCCAATATGATCCCATTGGCTGCAGGAGAGCAACATAATTATTCTAAATTATTAGATAATATCAAAATTCCAAGTAGACTTAGGTCTGGCAATTATTATATTTGCGCTATTGTTGATCAACGAAATGAAGTCTCTGAATATAGGGATGATAATAACTCTTCATGTTCTCCTATTCAAATAAGGTCTTCGGAATCTAGAAGGTAATTATCAGAATATTTAAGTACACAATTTTTTTAGATTTTATAAATTAAATCCCATCCGCATTTCTGACATATATTAATGGTATTGCGACTGATTTTATTTTTTAAACAATGAAACCATAATCCTCATAAGAGTAGCTTCAGTCATGGAAACTTGTTTTGATTATTGTTTTCGATTAAAATTTCGAGTAATTAAGCGATGGTTTACTCGTATGAATCTTAAGTTTTTATTACTTTTAATAACTTCTCTGTTCATTATTTCCTGTGTTTCAGTTACAGAAAATAACGAAGGAGATACTGAAGATCCTTTTGAACTAGCAACAGGAGATATATCCGATCGTTCAATTGGGGACGGGATCATAGGTATACGTGATCGTGACATTTCTACGTCAACAAGAGGCATGTCAGATTGGGTTGCACCTCCTAGGCCTTCAGATGCAGCTCAAGAATATCCAGACTTTAGGGTTTCGAATGACTTGATTGAAAATTTAAATATAATCCAGACATGTAATCCAAATGTGATACGCACACCACAGGCTAATATAAGCTGGGTATCTAATTCGATGACTCCAACTCAAATGAGATTAGATGTTACTCATTACGGATCTAGAATAGGATTTATACCAAAATCGTTCGTTTCACTGGATATTTCTCGTAACTCTAGAGCCGTATTTGAAAGTATACATTTAGATAACCCAGACCTATTACGTAATAGTACTTTGCCGAATTTAGATGTTACTTGGTTTGATGTATCTGAAAATGAAGAATCAGTCAGGAATTTAATTATTGTAGAAGGTATGGAAGCTGGTATAAATTACCGATGGAGATTGGTTGGCCCAATAGATGGACGGGTTGTGGCAACTCCAAGTCAAATGATTACAGCTACAGTATGCGTAGCTGATCTTAAAGATGAGTGATATAGATGAATTATTTTAATTTAAATACTAATAAAGATATTTTTAAATATTTATTTGCTTCGTTTTTAGCGGCTTCTTTGTTTTTATTGCTGTCTTCTGTGATCTCATCTGACGATATAAGTCCTGATCAATCTGATTTAGGTAGCTCTAGTGGGGCAAGTGGAGGCAGAATAAACGGGTTGGGGATTTCATCTGATGGTTCAGTAACTTTTGCTGCCTCGGAATGGGGTGGCTTATTTAAAAGTAATGATGTTGGGTTAACTTGGTCTCATGTAGATTCACATGTTCCAGTTGCGACTTGGGATGTTGAAGTTTCTCCGGATGATCCTAATAAAATTTATGCCACTTCATTTTATGATGGTAAAGTAGATTCTTTGTCGGGGATCAGTGTCAGTAGCGATGGAGGAGTAACTTGGGTTAATCCCCTTTCTTCAAGACCAGACATGGATTTCTGTCCAAGTATCGCTAGTACATATTCTAATAATAGAGAGAACGAATCAACTAGTTGGACTAATGATAGTAAATTTGACGAATCAGATGATGGAAGTATTATTGAAAATCAATACGTTTGGGGGCAAGGGAATTTTGCAGCAATGGGGATTAGTATAAATCCTGATAATTCCGATGAAGTTTATATCGGCACTGCGTGTGGTTTGGCAGTTACAAAAGATGCGGGGATTACATGGGAATTCATAGACCCTCCCGCAGATCATGTTAATAAACTTATTAACCTATGGTTTAAAGGTAAAGGTTGGAAAAATGATCCATTATTTAAATCGTTGCATCAACCTACTAAAATATGGGATGTTGTAGTACATGATAACGGAATAGTTGATGTTTGCGGTGAAGAAGGCCATTTTAGGAAAATTCCTAATAGTTTTTCTTGGAGCACAAGTGTTGACCCATCTTTGGGATTACCGGGAGGGCTTTGTTCAATTGCAGTGTCACCTCATGAGTCTAATGTTTTATTTGCAGTTGTGGGAACTAGCATTTATACATCGATTGATGGGGGTTCCAGTTGGTTTGATTCTCCTATAGGTGAACCTGGTTCTACCCAAGGAAGAGTTCCATTTATTGAGACTAATGAAATAGATAATAATACTTTTGATTTATGGTACGGTGATGTACGCCTATATAGTAAATCTTGTACAACTCCGTTACCGACTGATATTAATTACGATAATTTAGTTGACAACTTCAGGTGTAATGATACTGGCATTAATAACTCTATTTGGGTGGATCAACAGGCAGGCTCACATGCTGATGCTGGATCCATACTGTTTGATCCCACAGTATCTATTAATTCATGTCCTATATTGTATTCGAATGACGGAGGAGTTTATTACAATACAAATAGTCCAGGTGTTTCATTTGGGAATGCAGCTACTGTAAATTGTCACACGCCGATTTGGGATCAACCTTTTGTTTCTCCTCATGCTTTGTGGCTCACGGGAATGTCTGGATTTAAGAATCCTGGAGATTCTCAAAATTTGTATTTTTCAAATCAAGATAATGGTAATTTTGTATCCTTCAATGCAGGTTCTGATAATCCAGATTGGGATAATGTAAGAGGCGCGGATGGAGTAACAGTTATTGGGGACTCAAATTACATATTAGGAATAAACGGAATTTATTCTAATCCCGACCCATGGAGGATCACTTTTTACGATGCTGAAACTGCGCAACCATTATCAGGTTCTAAATCATTTCCTTCTACTGATGCTATCGGAATGTTCAAATCATCAAATTATCCACCTGGAAGGATAGTAGGATTTAAACCTGCTTCACCTTTAGCTCAATATGGTATTAATTCATATGCGTTATTAATGACGACAGGCCTTTATTTAACTAGTGATATTACCGCAGATCCAACTATATGGACACCTTTGGGTGATCCGTCTCCAACTGACCCTACCACTTTTAACGATCAGGCTTGTGGGGTGAAAGTTGTTAGAAAAGAAGTTGATATTGAATTTAATGAATTAGTGAATATGTCTGTAAACCCTAAGATTTATAATCATTCATTTTTTGTCCAGACCGGAAATCCTGAGTATCTCTCACGCTGTTGGGGGGATACCTTAGACCGTGTTTGGCGGTACGATGGCCGTGGTTCAGGTGGAGTGTGGACAGAAATTTTACCGCCTGGTGACGAAGTATTAGTTAATGGATTAATTAAATCTAAAAAAGGTTATGGAGCATTTAGTTTGTATGATGTTGATCCCAATAATCCGGATAGGATTATTGCATCACACGTCGTTCCAATGGATGAAAACGGTCAAGTTATATTAGATAAATATGTTATGCAAGAATTTATTCGTGGGGAACACGGGTTCAGTTATTTTGATATTCGAATGGTCATGTCAATAGATGGGGGAGATTCTTGGAAACTTCTACCTAATTTGGATAACATGATGACAGGATATGGAAACTTTAAATATTTTACAGGTCCAGGCGGAATTGCTAAATTTACTCGATTAGCTCCAGGCTATTTTCAACCTTCTCTTTTGGCTTTTGATCCTTATGATGAAAATCTAATTTTAGCCGGAGGAGCTGATTCTGGAGTATTTTTAAGTAAGAATTCCGGAGATAATTGGGCACTGTTAACAGACCCTTATACTCCAACTGCAGAGCATCCTCACATACCTAGACCTAGATTTGCACTATTTGATCATGATCCTGAAGGTTTACCTTCAGGTTCAATCGATTTATATATAGGAACTCAGGGTAGGGGGGTTTGGAAACTTTCACCTTTACCTGATTTGTCTGTGAAATTTGCTATTACAAAAATGGCTTCACAAGGCGAGGATATAACTAAAAAATTAAAGCTTACTGTTTCTAATGTTGGTGCGGTAGAGGTTAATAATATCGCTATATCTCTTTATCTTTCGATTGATAAATCTGTATCTGAACGGGATCTTTTATTAGAAGCTGTATCTCTTGATTCTGAAACTATGAGATCGATATATCCGAATGAATCGCACAACTATTCTAAATTATTGAGAAATGTAGAAATCCCTAGCAGAATTAAAGCTGGGAATTATTATATTTGTGCTGTAGTTGATCGATCAAATGAGATTTCTGAGTATAGAGAAGACAACAACTCTTCATGTGCTCCTATTGAAATAACATCCTCGAACTCGAGAAGATAAATATTTAATATCTGCTCCTTGATCTAGAGTTGTTCTCTTCACTTGGAGCTTCTCTACTTCTTTGATCTGAATCAGTAGTATCTGATCTTGTAGGCTCTGATCTTGTAGGCTCTGATCTTGTAGGCTCTCGTTCTGTAGAGGTATTTTCTCTAGGCCTATCTTCAATCACAGGTTCTTGCGTTATTTCAGGATTCGATTCAGGTTGAGGCTCACGGCGTTCATTTTCTGTAATTGAATCTTCCACTACTCTATCTTTTGAATCTTTCTCTTCTTCTACAACAGAATCCTCGTTTCGAGTATTAATCGTATCTCTGGTTGTTTCTTCTCTAGTTTCAAATGAAGCTTCAGTATCAGGGTCTTTTATTTCAATTTGATTATCTTTTTCTATTATAGGATCAGAATCTATAGCTACTCTGGGTGTTTTTATATCATTTAAAATGCGTTCTGATACTTCTTTATTGGATGGGTCTTCTGAAGACTCTTCAGCTCTTTTGACTATATCGATTTGTTCTCTAATTTCAGCTAATCTTTTAGAGTCACTTGTGGGTTCAGTTATTTCTTCCATGGATTTTTCAATAACTATTAATTTGTCAAAAAGGGAACTGGAAATCCCTTCTATGCCTGCTATTTCTTCTCTAGATTGTATTTGAGTAATTGAACCTTCTTTTTCTTGGTATAGTCGATAATTTCCTTTTGAGGTTTCTTCTATAATTATCCCTTCTGTAGTTCTATGTATTGATTTTCCAGAACTGAACTTTATTGTTGCAGATCCATCTGTAGAAGATCCTACTATATTGTGTTCAGAATCTTTAACGAAATTACTTTGGGTTCCATCGGAGTACTCAACTGCATAATTTCTTTCAGATGTTTTTGATATGTTTGTGCCGTCAGGAAATTTCAACCTTAGATTTTGTTCTTTTGACTTAATAAATTGGATTCCATCTTCATTTTTTATAGATCGTAAAGGTACGTTGATATCATTTATAGAGCCATTAAACGAATCAATTGTTTCGCCTGTTTTAATATCTGTAATCTTTACCTCATTTATAATTCCGTTATTGAAATCTGATTCGTATTTTTCATCTTCATCAGATTGATAAAGAGTTGTAGACAAGCTTGTTGATTGCCTTACTTCGGTAACTGATCTTGACGCGACAACCGTTTGTATATCTCCATTGTCAGATGATTTGATTTCTAGTATTTGCGAGTCTATATCTTCTTCAAAGTCGTCTTGAATTATTACATTAGGTACAGTTCCACTTAGAGTCGTTGTGGGTTTCCCATTTCCGGAATACAGTAGTGTGAATTCATTGTCTGACTTAGAGCTTGTTTCTAAAGATACTGTAAATTCTGAAGTTGCAGGAGGAAGGTAAATAACTTTTACTCCGTGTCCAAACATTACTCCGGGCATTATATAAGTTTTTGCGTTTTCTATACCTACGTCATTCGAGTTTGGCCCAAATGTTATTAAATTTTTATATTTGTCAGACACAGTTATTGTTGTATCTTCGTTAGATTCAGTATTAAGTATTAAAACTGAGCCACTCCCTTTTAAATCTCCGGAAGATTTTTCGCAGAAAAAACATTTGAATTTTTTGTTTTGAGGTGTATGAGGAATTAAAGCCATGCTTCCTTTGTCGGATTCTTCCCATACTCCTGCTTGAGAATACGGGTTTTCATGAGCACCTTGGTATGTCCAAATCCCGTTATCGCTTACTTCAACAGACCTTATTTGGCCTGGCCAATTACTATCATAAACATTGATGGTAAATCCACTGCTGGACTCTTCTATATTTATTGGAGTGATTGCATGAGCCCCATATGATGAATATAAGTTCAAAGTTACAGGAGTAGTTATTTTTCCGTTATTTGGAGATAAGGTTTTTTGTAATTCAGATACTATCTCTAAAGGGTATTTTGAAACTGATTCGTCGAGTTGATCTCTAAATTCTTCAGTAAATTGAAGCATATGCCAACGAGCTATTTCATGATCTGTTTTCATTGATCTTTCTAAGTCAAATATTATTTCTTTATCAGTGGAAATATTTCCTGTAAATAAATTACTAGACATTGCACTAAATCCGTAACAAAGACCGTTACTTAAAACCAGATTTAATTGATTTAAGAAATCATTTACACCTGGGTACGGAATACATTCATTTCCACTTCCTTGCGCGCAAATTCCAGATTCTCCAAAAAAATCTATTAAGTCTTGAGTTTTTATACTGGAGTTATTTTCCCCACCAGAGAAATTTTTAAATCCGAAACCGTCTTTTTCTGGATTAAATATCTGTAAAGTAGAAATTTCTTCATCTAGTGCGACACTGGTTGGAGAATTTACCGATGCTACTTCAGTCAATATAGGAGATTCACTAGAGCTTGAACAGGCGATCGGTATAAGTAGTGCCAGTGACACAAATATGTAATTCAAAATCATTTTTGGCATTGTTATCTCATTAAAAGAAACGGTTATCAACTTATCTAATTATAGACCACTTATTTTTAAAACTTGACAATGTGAAAGAATAACCCTGATAATAATATGTGTAGTTAAAAACAATGCTGTGTGTTTTATTGTACAGCGAGGAGAGTCGATATGATTGTTAAGAAAAGATTGTTGTTGGTTGGGGTTCTTATGTCCGTTATGCTGATGGCTTCATTTGCATGCGGAGATGAAGAAGAAGTAGTTCCAGAGCCAGCTGCCGTAGAAGTAGTTGAAGAAGTAGTTGCAGAAGAGCCAGCACAGACAGTTGTCGATATAGCAGTAGCAGATGGTAGATTTACTACACTGGTTACAGCGTTAGGAGCAGCAGATCTTGTTGGTGTACTAAGTGGAGAAGGTC
>JBJLGX010000020.1:0-194331 GCA_045564655.1 Dehalococcoidia bacterium | reverse complement strand
ATTCTCAACATCAGATTGATTCCTAACATCGACTTTTAAAGCCAATCCCTTTCTACCTTGTTTTTCAATTTGCTCAACTACACTATCAACATCACGCCAGTTAATAGATTTTTCATCATCAGGGAATGTATTGGGAGCTCTACCTGTTCCGGTAACAACAACATCGGCTCCTAGTTTAGCTAAAGCAACTGCAGCAGCTCTTCCTATACCTCTCAGTCTACCTGCCCCAGTAACAATAGCGACTTTTCCATCTAATTCTCCCATGTTTTTCCCTCCAAATGAGTATTTTGTGCGTCAGAGTATAACTTAAGGTTGATATCGTGGCTATTCGTTTAACAAAAAAATTCCTTTGATCCAAGATTCGATTTTGATGGTTAAATCTTCTTTTTTTTCCTTAAATGAATGTCCTGCTCCATTAATTAAAAATAATTCCTTAGGATCTTTTGCCCAATCAAAAATAGTTTGAGAGCATTCGGGAGTTAACACAGTATCTTCACTCCCATGGATAAGTAATAAAGACCTTGGGGAAACTAAACTTGCCTCTGTAGCCCCATGTGTTTGACTGGCTAATGCAATAACACTTTTAACTTGAGATGCAAAAGAGGAAGCTTTAATTACCACAGCCCCCCCAAAAGAATGTCCTATCAAAATCAATTCTTTATGCCCTGTTCCTACCAAAAATGAAACTGATGCAAGTACATCTAATACACATTCAATTAAATTATTTGGTATTCGATAATTAACTCTCAATGATGTGACTTCAGGACTAAATTTTTCACTTAATTTTCTATACAATCCATTAGCTGGACCATCAAACCCCCCAGAGGCACCCGAAACCCAAACTACACCTTTATCAGTTGGAAATCTAGGATCATGATGAATTATTGTCTTTAAGTCACCCCTAGTAGTATTAATTAATAGTCCACGTCCAATCTGTTCAATATCATCAATTTGCCATTCTGATAATCCTGTAATAGCAACTGACAATTGTTCATCATTTAATTGACCCATATTTTAGATGTCAGGTTTAATGGTATTCCAGTCAGTAGCTTTTTCATAAGCATGTGCTGCTTGAAACAACTTTTTTTCCTGAAGAGATCCAGACATAAACTGCAATCCGACTGGCAAACCATCTATTAACCCTGAAGGTACTGAAATACCTGGTATACCAGCAATATTAGCAGGAATAGTGAATATATCATTGAGATACATTTGCACAGGGTCGTCAATCTTATCTCCCATCTTAAATGCTGTTGTGGGAGCTGTAGGGGTAACCAATACATCAAATTTCTTAAAAACATCTTCGAAATCTTGTCGAATTAAAGTCCTAACTTTCTGAGCTTTCACATAATATGCGTCATAGTATCCTGAGGACAGAGCATAAGTACCCAAGAATATTCGTCTCTTTACCTCAGGTCCAAATCCAGATTGTCTAGTTGCTTCAAGAGCATCCCACATAGATTCAGCTTTTGAATCGGAGTATCCATATTTAACACCATCATATCTAGATAAATTTGCCGAAGCTTCTGAAGGAGCTATTATGTAATAAACAGACAGAGCATACTTTGTATGAGGCAAACTTACTTCCTCAACATTAGCTCCTAATTCTTCAAGTGTCTTAATAGCTTCCCTAACGTTATTTTCTATTTTGGGATCAATACCTAATGTGAAATATTCTTTAGGAACCCCAATATTAAATCCATTTAAATCTGATTTCAATCCACTAGAATAATCCGGTATATCAACTTTCAATGAAGTTGAATCCCTTGAGTCATATCCTGCTATAGCAGATAAAACTATAGCTGAATCTTCAACGTTATTCGTAATGGGTCCTATTTGATCTAATGAACTAGCGAATGCAATGAGACCAAATCTACTTACCAAACCATAAGTTGGTTTCATTCCTACAACTCCACAAAATGAAGCTGGCTGTCTAATACTTCCACCTGTATCAGAACCAATAGAAAATAAAGCTTCACTCGCAGCAACAGAAGCTGAAGGGCCTCCGCTGCTTCCTCCTGGAACCCGCGTAAGGTCCCAAGGGTTTTTTGTTGTCTTAAAAGATGAATTTTCAGTAGAAGACCCCATAGCAAATTCATCTAAATTACCTTTGCCCAACAGTATTGCTCCTGAATTATTAAGTTTTTCAGAAATATGGGAATTATATGGTGGAATAAATCCCTCTAACATATTTGATGCACAAGTTGTAGGAATTCCTTTTGTGCATATATTATCTTTAATTTGCATAGGAATACCCGTAAGAATATTAGAATTGCCTTGAGAAATATCAGAGTCAGCTTGTTTAGCTTGCTCTATAGCATTTTCATAATTCACACTCAAAAAAGATGCAACTTGAGAATCTAAGTTATCAATCCTATCCAAATAAAGTTTTGTAAGTTCTAAAGCAGATATTTTTTTATCGTCAAGTAGTGTTCTAGCTTTATTAATTGTTAATTTAGTCAGGTTTATCATATATTTTTACAACTATTCAAGTACTGCACGAATGCGGATGAAATCTTTTTCTGTATTTGGGGCATTTAACAACGCATCTTCTATAGATATTGAATCTGCAGAATCATCGTCTCTCATAACAGATTCCACGCCAGAAGAATGTGCTGTTATTTCGACCCCATCAGTATCAACTTGATTCAATATATCTATATTTAGAAGAATATCAGACATTTGATCTCTCATTAATTCAATTTCTTCATCCGACATATTAATTCTTGTAAGGACAGATAAATGTTTAATTTCTTCAGCAGTTATTTTATGATCTTTGGCCATATTCTAAAACAGTCCTTCTTCCTCAAAAACATTAGCTAATATTTCAATTCCTTTTTCTATATCTTCAGGAGAATTATGACTATAAGTCAACCTTAATTTATTCCCGCCTTTCCGATCAGCTCTAAAAATAGATCCAGGATTATATTTAACACCTTTATCCACTGCCTTATCAAGAACTTGCCAAGTATCTGCATGCTCTGGCAATTCAACCCAGATTAACATTCCCCCATTAGGCTCTGTCCAGGTACAAGATGGAGGGAAAAATTCACCTAATGCACGTAACATAGAATCTCTCTTAGCACCTAGTGATTGAGAAACCCCTTGAACGTAAGAATCCTTATGGTTTTTTAAGTATTCATAGACAGCCATAGATGCTAAATGGCTAGGGGAACGTCCTAGCGATACTTTTTGCATGGATTCTTTTGCACTATCTGGAAAAACTCCAAATCCCAACCTAAGGCCACATCCCAAAAGTTTTGTAAATGCCGATATATACATAACACTTTCATTTTCATCAATCGCCATCATCGCAGGAGGCAAGTCAGGGCCATCAATCCTGAAATCTGCATAGGATTCATTTTCAATAATAGGAATTGAATATTTATTTGATATATCTAGTATTTCTTTTCTTCTTTCAAAGGTGGTCGTTATACCTGTAGGGTTATGGTAAACAGGTATAGTGTAAATCATTTTAGGCGCATTTCCACTTTTAGTGGATGAGTTGATTGCAGATTCTAATTCTTCTGGAATAATTCCTTTATCATCCATTTTTACATGAAAAGGAACAGCTTTTTTACGAAGAAACATATTTAAACTACCGTGATAGCAATATTCATCCATCAGAACAACATCGCCCGGATCCACAAAAGCATCAATCATTATTTGTACAGCACCACCTGCACCACTGGCTAAGAATATATTATCGACGGGAGCCGAAATCCCTCTATTATTAAATAATTCTTCTGCAATAAATTTTCTCAATCCTTCATGACCAAGAGGTGGAGGATAAGTTGCTAATGATTCTCCATCTCTAGATATTATTCTAGAAGTGGCTTCAGCCAATGCTTTTATATCCATAGCATTTGGATCAGTAAAAGTAACAGAAAATACATAATCACAATCTTCCATAAGACCTTTAGGCATATCTATGACATCTGGAATGTTTTTAGCTTCTAATTCTGTAAAATCAAACATAACGTATTTCCTTTTAAAATTGTCCTAGAACGGCAAATATACCTTTTCGCCCAAGTTTGAACTTGCTGTGACAGCTTCAATAAATTCCATATACCTAACACCATCTTGAAATGTTGTGTGAGTTATTTCCTCTTCTCCTCTTATGGCATTGATGAATTCTTCTTCAACTCTCCAGTCCCCTTCAAATTCTTTTTTTATAGGAATTTCAAGTAGGTTTGCATCAGACTTTTGACCACCAAATATTTTCTTTTCAGTTCCATCAATGCGCAATGTCCCCTCAGTACCATAAATCCATATAGTGTCGTTCGGAGTGTGTCCCAACACATCAGTAAACCTTATATGCATTGTCGGGCCCGAATAAGTATCACATAAAATTTCTACGTGGTCTGGTATAGATATCACATGAGAATTCCCGTCATCATCATTTCTTCTAGGAACCAGTATTTTAGTGGTAGCTTGCACTGAAGAAGCAGGGCCGACCCATCTCATAATAGCTTCATACCAAATACCCAATCCCATAATATTACTTCCACTAAAATCTCTATTTTGTCTCCAATGAAAAAGTTTCTCATTATCTAGGAAACCACCTTGAGAAATTGATGCATCTACAGAAATAATATCTCCTAAGTAATTATTTTGAATTAAATTTACAATAGTTTTATCAAGATTAAGCGTATGAGGGGCAGGGACAACTTGAGCAATTTGACCAGGGTATTGTTTAGATGCGTCTAACATCGCGTGTGCTTCTGCTGCATCCATAGACATTCGAGCTTCTGTAATTACATGTTTACCGTATTCAAGACTAGCGATCACTAGTGGGCAATGCATATAAGGCCAAGTACCTATACATATTGCATTAATGTTAGGGTCTTCAAGCATGTCTATCCAGTTTTCATACACATTAGGGATATCAAATTCATTAGCTACTTTTTTACTTGACTCTAATGTCCTATTTGTCACCCCAAGAACTTCTACCCCATCTAAAGCTTTAAATCCAGGTATATGCCGAAGTTTAGTATTCCCACCAGCTCCAATAAGACCAATTTTTATTTGCTCAACAGGCATCCTCAATCTCCTTTATACGATATTTTTTAATAACCCCTTAAACGAGTAGCATAATAATAGTAGCAAATGAAGTATCTTTAACTGTAATCTAATGCAACCTGTTGGATGAGAAAATATTACGAAGGTTTTATAAACCACCTTTAGTTATATCTAAGGTGGTTTGTTTTTATACTTTAGCTAATGATGCTAATTTTTGTGCTACTTTGGCTTTAATATCTTTTGCTTCCATAATGTCAGGAGATTTCCCTTGCACTTTTTTATCCCACATAACTTCACCGTCAACTGTGATTTTAAATGCACCTGCTGCCCCTGGCTTTAAAGATATTGCTAATGCTGGCCCTGCAGCTTGAAACAATTCGCTAGTCATCCATGCTGCTAAATTAGCGTATCCACAAGGTACGCAATATTCGATTTCAGCTTCCATTTTCCAATCTGCCATAATTATCTCCTTCAATGAGTTTGTGAACAATTTCCGGTCACTCGAAACACCACAACTTTACCATATTAATTAAAGTTCATAACACTACGGCATAGGTTCATAAATAAAGTGTTATATTAGGGTTCTATCGTATTTAGCTATCATGATATTTTGAGGTGATATGTGAGTAATATAGCACAAAGAGGAAAAGTCCAAACAGTACTAGGAACAATCGACCCTTCTGAATTAGGACCTGTTATGACACATGAACACCTATTAATAGATTTTGAATTAATGTTTGATTTTGATTCTAGAATAAAAAATGACCCCAAAATCAAAGAATTATCAACCAAACCTGTCTCTATGGAGAACTTAGGTCTAATCAGGCAATATGTTTATAGCAATTTAGATAATTTAACATTATTAGATAAAGAAGTTGCCATAAAAGAAGCCTCTCAATATAAATCTTCGGGTGGTGGCACGATAGTAGACGCTACAACCATTGGTATTGGACGAGACCCAAAAGGTTTAAAATACATATCTGAAAAATCGGGAGTTCATATAGTAATGGGAGCAGGGTATTACGTAGAAGCTTCACATTCCAAAGAAACTTCTAACTTCTCAGAAGATGAAATAGCAAATCAAATAATAAAAGATATCCAAGTAGGGGTTGATGAGACTTCTATCAAAGCAGGAATAATTGGAGAAATAGGATGTACGTGGCCCTTAACAAAAAATGAAATAAAAGTACTTAAAGGTGCAGGGAAAGCTCAAATAGAAACTGGAGCTTCTATATTGATACATCCAGGACGTAATGAAAATGCACCGATAGAAATATTAGATATACTCAAACAATCAGGAGCAGACCTTCATAGAGTAATTATTGGTCACCTAGATAGAATAACTTTTGATATAAAAAAATTGACAGAAATCGCATCATCAGGATGCTTTTTAGAGTGGGATCTGTTTGGTACCGAAGTCTCTTTTTATCAATTATCTGATTTTGAGATGCCCAATGACAGTATGCGAATGAATATAATAAAGTCGATGACCGATGAAGGGTTTGGAGAAAAAATAGTGGTCTCTCACGACATATGTACAAAACATAGATTATTAAAATATGGTGGCCATGGATACGGATACATATTAAATGAAATAGTGCCGAGAATGCATAAAAAAGATTTTTCCAAATTAGAAATACAAAATATAATCGAAAATAATGCAGCAACCATTTTGTCTATTAAATAGGATTTAATGTAAAAAAATAAAGAATCTGATAGTATTACGAACCGCAACCCAATCAATATTTTAGGAGTACATTATGAGTAATTTTGAAAAACGTATTGAAGAATTAGGGATAGTGTTACCTGAACCTGCAACACCTCTTGCAAATTATGTTCCAGTCGTAAGGACAGGAAACTTAATATATTTATCCGGGTTAGCTCCAACAGCTAAATCTGACGGTTCTAGCTACATTGGACGACTTGGTGAAAACATGTCAATTGACGAAGGGTACGAGGCTGCTAGAGCAACGGGAATAAACATTGTAGCTAGACTAAAAACATATCTTGGAGATTTAGACAGAGTTGTTCAAATAGTAAAACTTTTATCTATGGTTAACTCGACACCTGATTTCTCAGATCATCCTGCTGTTGCAAACGGTTGTTCAGACCTCATGGTTGAGATATTTGGAGACACAGGCAGACATGCTAGATCAGCAGTTGGACTTACTGCATTACCTGGAGGAATACCTGTAGAAATTGAGTTGATTGCAGAAATTAGTGACTAAGAATTTAAGTCAACCTTAATCTCTTGATTAATTAAATGGTTTACTTTGTTACCTTTAATCAAATGTTCTTCAACAAATAGATCAATATCATCAGGGCTGACTTTATACCAAGTACCTTCTTTATGTGCACTATAAACTATCATAGTGCACTGATCATCAGCACAAGACCTATGCTGACTTGTACACCCTACACTAGTAACTTTTATATTTGAATTAAGACCTTTATCAGTTAATGTCTTAAGCAGTTTTTTTCGCACCTCTATTCCGCCCTTATTACCACAATGAATACCATCATCCCTAATGACATCACAAACTAAAACATGAGCATTAAATCCTGACATAATTCCTCCTGTACATGCTATTTGGTACAGTATATACCAATCATTTATTTAAAATATAAATACTGATACTATGAGCGACTTACAATAACAATTTAGGAGTAAATAAAATGGCTACAGGCAGACTTTCTGGAAAAACAGCTTTAATAACAGGAGCAAATTCTGGAATAGGAAAGGCTTGTGTCGATCGATTTATTGAAGAAGGAGCCTTAGTAATAGCTTGTGATATAACAATCCCTTCACCCAAAACTAAATTGCCTAATGTTCAGCACACAGTATGTGATGTCAGTGAAGCTGATTCAATAAAAGAAACAATGAATTATATTGAATCTAATTATGGAGAACTGCATATAGTAGTCAACAGTGCAGGGATAGCTCCAAGGCATGCAGCTGTTAATACATCTGACCCTGAAAAAATCTGGGACAGAGTTGTAGAAGTTAATTTAAAAGGGACATACCTAGTTTCTTATTATTCAGCTCCATTAATTCATTCTTCGGGAGGAGGATCAATAATAAATATAGCCTCAATTATGGGTATGATTGGATATCCTGACGGTTGGGAAGACGGGGCACTAAAAAATCAAGTTCAAGCCGGGTTTAATGCATATCCTCCATCAAAAGGTGCAGTAATCCAGTTTACTAAAAATTTAGGAATTGCCCAAGCTAAAAATGGAATTCGGGTGAATTGCATATGCCCGGGATATATCGAAACTAATTTAATCAAGGCTCTTACAAGTGACACAGAACGAAATGAATGGCTAAAAGAATTGCATCCTATGGGCCGAATAGGAAAAGCATCAGAAATAGCTAACGGAGCATTATTTTTAGCATCCGATGAATCTTCATTTATGACAGGGTCTTCATTAGTGATAGACGGAGGATACACAGCTCAATAATTAATTATGAATCATCTCGTATGTCAGTAATTTACTTGAGTAAACTTGTCTATATACAACATCTAAGGTCTTTTTATTAGGTATATCTATATCTAATACTCTATTCATTATTTTATGATTGTGCCTGTTTATAACAGAACAACGTTTTTTAAATCCGTTTAATGTATGTTTTTCCCCTCCTAAAAATATATGGTCCATACTATCAATATACTCTCCAAATACATTTTCCATTTCCTCACATGATTTATCATAAAGTTCACGAACTAGACGCTCTCGGCTACGTTCAAATCTTCTTTGAGAAGAGCCCCCAGCTTTATGCCTGTTTTTCACGTATCTACCCTCTGTTTTAGATGCGATTATTTGCTCATTATTTAAAACAGCCAAGGCGAATCTTCCCAATCTCAAAAGTATTATTCCTATGAAACGAGGTTTTTCAAATATGCTTTTAAGGTAAAAGTTACTGTACGAATCAGATACAAAATCTTCTATAACAGAAAATGCTGGAATCAAAATATCAATTGAATTTTCTTTTACAAAAAAAACAAGCCCTGTAGAAGAATTCTTTATATCTGAAGTCATATCAGATAATTCCATATTAAGTAGTCCGGGTAATTCTATTACTGAGGTAGCTTTTATAGAATCAGGAGTTAGATATTGTATATGTCTATATTTAGATGCTGAATCATCTAAATATTTATAGAGAGAACCCTTATAGATTATCTTCTCATCAATTTTAATAATTCCCATCTATAACTTTACTCCACATTCTATGATTTAATATATTATAGATACTTAACAGAAGTATAACTTAGGTAAAAAAATGAAAATTATTCTTGCTGCCGACCATAATGGATTTGAATTAAAACAAATCATATCCGAAATCTTAAAAAATGAAGGGCATACTGTTATAGATGCTGGCCCGCATAGTTTTGATCCTTTAGACGACTATCCAGATTATGCGAAAATTATGGCTGAAAGTGTTTCTCTAGGTAAATCCGATAGAGGAATAATGATCTGCGGAAGTGGTGTAGGAGCATCCGTAGCTGCAAATAAAGTAAAAGGGGTCAGAGCAGCTATGTGTCATGATTTATATTCTGCTCATCAAGGGGTAGAGCATGACGATTTAAATGTTCTTTGTTTAGGTTCCAGAATAATAGGGAGTGAAGTTGCTAGAGAATTAGTAATGACATTTGTTAATGCAAAGTATACTCACGAAGAACGTCACCAAAGACGATTAGAAAAAGTTCTAGATATGGAAAATAATTTCTAAATTAAAAAGTTTTACCCCTATAAAATTCCGCATTGTCTTTAGGTGCATAACTAATCTCTGCTTGTGAATTACTTATATCCCAAATCCTCCATTTGTTATTAGAAACTCCATAATATATTCCAAACCTAATATCATCAGAAGCTTTAATGCAAGATTCGACCAAATGAATTAAATCAGAATGAGTCAAAAGAGTAGCAAAATGACGTATATCCTTGGGTTTATTTTCAGGATTTACAGTGCCAATCCGAAGACACATAATTGACATATTATATTTTTCAGAATAATACCTCCCTAAAGATTCCCCAAAAGCTTTACCTATACCATAATATCCATCAGGTCTTATGGGCATATCTATTGTTATGCGAGGATAAGTTTTTATAGTCGAATAATCCCCAGATACAATGTTCAAATATGGTTTATCCAGTTCGTACATTCCTGTAACATGATTCGAACTTGCAAATATGTACCTTTTTACACCTTTTAAACGTGCTAATTCTAAAGAGTTGTATGTACAACGGATATTGTTGTCATATATAACGTCCCAAGGGCTAAATTGGCTTGGCACACTAGCTAAATCAATAACAATATCAACATCATCATATGCTTGCTCGATCATATCAATATTAGTCGAGTCAGCAACTAAAGTAGGTGTTTCTAAAAAAGGGTTAACATCAAGGCCTGTCACAGAGTATTTTTCATGTAGCCCTTTATACAAAATATTCCCTACGAGACCCGAAATACCTGTTATTAAAATTTTGTTATATGTAATCATTATTTATCATATATAAAATACTATTATTTTTTATATATGATACCAACTTAATCTCATTATATTTTTAGAATTAAACTTGTTTAGTTAGCCCCAATCTATATATAATGCCTCCACTCAGATTATTTATAGATATTCGCGATTAGATAAGGAAGCATATATAATGGAAGCATATTGTCTAAAATGTAAAGGCCCTAGAGAAATTACAAACCCGACAGAAAAAACTTTAAAAAATGGTCGGGCTGCAACTCAAGGAATATGTGCGACATGTGGAGCAAAAGTATTTCGTATAGGCAAAGCATCTTAAGATAATAAATTAACACATTCGTGGAGGCCTCAATATGACTCAGACAATTCCAAATAAAAACCTATCGGGTGAAGAGATTGAAGACCTAAAGCAAAAAGCAATAGAAAATTTTTGGCCTCACGCACGACATACAAAAGATATGTTTAATGAAGTGGGATTACAAATGGTTGCTTCTGCAAAAGATGTGTGGGTCGATGATATTTCAGGAAACAGATGGTTTGACACATTAGCCGGTATGTTCTTAGTCAATATAGGACACGGAAGAAAAGAAATAGCAGATGCCGTTTATTCTCAAATGACAGAAATATGTTATTCCCCTGGAGGAACAGTAACACCCGTAACTATAGATTTAGCACACAGAGTAGCCAAATTATCTCCTGATGAAAAATCTAGGGTTTATTTTACTAGTGGAGGGTCAGAAGCCGTAGAAACTGCCCTTAAAATGGCAAAAAATTATCAAAAAAATATTGGGGAATCTCGAAGATGGAAAGTGATAAGTCGAAGAAAATCTTATCATGGAACAACTCTAGCAACTATGAGTTTAGGTGGCGGTGGAATAAATTCTCTACAAAACTATGGCCCACTAATGCCTGGGAATATACATATAGAGCAACCAGATTCATATAGAGGTACACTTAATTGTGCCGAAGACCTTGAAAAGGCAATTCTGCACGAAGACCCATCTACTGTGGCTGCCTTTATAGCAGAACCTATATCTCAGTCAGCAGGTATCCATATCCCAGACCCTGAATATTGGCCAACAATACGAGAAATCTGCGATAAATATGGAGTCGTTCTAATATGTGATGAAGTAATTAATGCTTGGGGTCGTACAGGGACAATGTTTGCTACTGAACATTGGGGGATTAAACCTGATATCACTACAAGTGCAAAAGGTCTCACAAGTGGCTATTTACCAATTGGAGTCACTATCGCAAGCCCTAAAATAGCTTCAGCATTCAATAAAGATGAAGCTTCAACATTTAGCCACCTCATAACATTTGGAGGGAACCCTGCTTCTTGTGCTGCAGCAATGGCTAACTTAGACATAATGGAAAATGAAAATATGCTTGAGAACTCAACAAATATGGGAACTTACTTATATGAACAACTTCAAACTTTAATGGTACATCCAATAGTAGGAGATGTTAGAGGGGGATTAGGATTACTGGCTGCAATAGAATTAGTAAAAGACAAAACAACTAAAGAAAAGCTAGATCCCAAAGTTATAAGAAAAATGTCTGAAAGCATGGTAAAGCATAGATTATTAGGACGAGCTACTGATTTTATACCTATATCTCCTCCTCTATGCGTAAACAAAGACGAAATAGATCATTTTGTAAGTCAGATGGATTCGGCTATCACTGAAGTTGAAGCCACAATATAGATATAAAAATGAGTAGTGCTCCTATTTGTGTCGTTGGCGGCGGAATAGTTGGATTGACGACAGCATACT
This sequence comes from Dehalococcoidia bacterium, assembly GCA_045564655.1. Classification (GTDB taxonomy): domain Bacteria; phylum Chloroflexota; class Dehalococcoidia; order Lucifugimonadales; family UBA826; genus UBA826. The sequence goes on along the minus strand of JBJLGX010000020.1, from coordinate 182,045 downwards.
TTTTAGCAAAAGAAAATCAAGAGGTCCTATTAATCGAAAGGGATTCGTTTGGTAGTCATGCATCCGGATTTGCATACGGTTCATTAAGCCCCTTGGGAGAAGCCGGACATTATAAAGATATTTCATCAGAAATTGAATTAGCAAAATTTGGAATGTCTTTACATACAGAGTTTGCAAATCATCTAACCGAATTCAGTGGAATTGATATACAACACCGATTTAGGCCAGCAATAGATTTAGCATTTTCAGATGAAGAAGCTATTGAATGCAAAGTTCAATCAGAATGGAGAAAAACCCAAAAAGGCTATTCATCTGAATGGCTTAATTCAGATGAAGTCAGAAAACTTGTCCCTGAAATCTCATCTGAAATTATTGGGGCCGCATATACAGAAGGGGTTGCTGATGTAGACCCTTACAGATTAGTTTTAGCTTTAGTGCAGGCATGTGAAAAGATGGGAGTTACTATACAGCACGGTGAAGTCACAGGAATAAGCGTTACAAACGATACAATCACTTCAATCAATACAACAACAAAAACTATCGAATGTTCTAGCATTGTTTTAGCAATGGGTCCTTGGATGAAAAATATCTCTAATTGGATAAATATAGACGTCCCTATTAGACCCTTAAAAGGTCAAATAATAAAATTGAATGTCCCCAAAACAACAATCAATTATTCAGTAGGTTGGAAAGGAAACTACGCTTGCACTAAATTAGATGATTTATTATGGGTAGGTACAACAGAAGAGGACATAGGATTCGACAATAATCCCACTACTAGTGAACGAGATACTTTAATAAGTATCATGTTGAAAATGTTCCCTGGCCTTGATAATGCAGAACTAGTCCAACATACAGCTTGTTTGCGTCCATTAGCTCAAGACGGGATAGCAATTATCGACAAGATTGAACAATATACTAATCTAATTCTAGCATCAGGGGCAGGCAGAAAAGGCATATTATTAGGCCCAGCAATGGGAAAAATAGTATCAGAGCTACTAACAAATCAAAAAACAAGTATAAATATCGACAAATTTAGTATTAGTAGATTTCAAAACTAGTTACTTCTGAACAATATATTTTGTGTTAAATTACATAGATGCAAAGTATTAATTTTAAAAAGGATAAAAAGTGAAAGTACTAGTTACGGGAGGAGCCGGATACATTGGTAGCACAGTGTGCTCAGCGTTAGAAGATAAAGGGCATACCCCTATTATCATTGATTCCTTGGTTACAGGCAAAGAAGAATTCATTTCAGAAAGAGTATTCTATAAAGCTGACATAAATAACAGAACTGTTCTCAAAAAAATATTTAAAGACCATCCTGATATTTCCATAACAATACATTGCGCAGGATTGATCATAGTACCAGAATCGACCATAGATCCTTACAAATACTATGAAGAAAACCTAATAAAATCGATTCATTTATTCAAAAATTTATTGGCTCTAAATAATCTGAAACTAATATTTAGCTCAACAGCCTCACTGTATAAATCAGTAGACGGTTCAATGCTTACAGAAGAATCAGAACTCTCACCTCAGAGTCCCTATGCAAAAACAAAACTAGCTATAGAAATGGTTTTAGAGGATTTTTCTAAGGCTTATAACCTAGAGGTTATATCTCTCAGGTACTTTAATCCCATTGGGGCAGACCCCAAAATGCGATCAGGACCCCACCTAGCAAACCCAACTCACATTGTTGGAAAATTAGTAGAGTCTGCCAAATCTAAAAATAGTACCTTTACGATAACAGGAACAAATTGGAATACCCGTGATGGAACTGGAATTAGAGATTACATACATGTTTGGGATCTTGCACAAGCGCATGTCTCTGCAGTTGAGTATTTTGATAAAATAATCACTCCTAGCGCTCGGTACCACACAATAAATCTAGGTACTGGAGAAGGTACCACTGTCTCCGAACTGATAACAGCATTTGAAGAAATCAATGGTTTTGACATTATCAAGACAAAGTCAGAACCTCGGGATGGTGATGTTGCTGGTGGATATACAAATAGAGATAAGGCCTTAACCCTTTTAGGTTGGGAGCCTCGAATGTCGCTAGAGCAAGGCTTAGCCGATGCTTTAAAATGGTCAAATAAAAATAATTGAATATAAAAAAAGGTAGAGGATATTAATGTCAACTTTAGCAAATATACTAGAAAACTCTTCACCTTCTGATAACGCAATTATTATTCCTGAGGGTCCATCGCTATCATATTCTGACCTAAACAACGAAGTGGAAAACATTGCATCGATTCTTTCCGGAATAGGATTGGAAAAAGGGACAACAGCCTCAATAGTATTTGAAAACAGCTTAGAATTCATGAGCGTATTCTTGGCTATAGCTAAAACTGGGGCTACTGTTGCTCCCCTTAATCCTGAATATACTATAGAAGAATTTAAATTTTACATGAGTGATACTGACTCTCAATTTTTAATTTTATCTTCACAGTCTAATTTATCAATCAGCGCGGCTAATCAATTGGCTATCCAAATAATTCATACCTCTATGACTATTTCAGGCAATATATTACTGCACAAAGACAGCACTGAATTAACAACCAAAAAAAGTGTGAATATACCTGATCCCAATGATATAGCATTATTCCTACATACATCTGGCACCACAAGCCAACCGAAAGGAGTCCCTTTAACTCATCAAAATCTAATGTCTTCTTTATCTAATATATCCCATAGTTATAACCTAACAAATGAAGACGTATCCCTTCTTGTTATGCCATTATTTCATGTTCATGGTTTAATCGGAGTAGCCTTAACAACATTATTTTCAGGAGGGACATTAGTTATCCCTTCTAAATTTAGTGCCAGTACATTTTGGAAACATCAATATTCACATAAAGCAACTTGGTATTCCGCCGTACCTACTATTCATCAAATATTGTTAATGCGAGCTGATAAAGATAATGCTCCTGAAAAATCTTTCAGGTTTATAAGGTCTTGTTCGGCAGCCTTAGCCCCTTCAGTATTTGATGAATTAGAAACTAGGTTTGGAGCTCCCGTATTAGAAGCTTACGGAATGACAGAAGCTTCACATCAAATGTCTTCTAATTTACTCCCTCCATTCAATAGGTCGCCTGGCACTGTAGGCACAGGAACCGGTGTGGAAATATCAATCATGAATAATTCTGGAGTTCTCTTGAACCCAAATAGTTCTGGTGAAGTTGTGATAAAAGGAAGTAATGTGACTCTTGGGTATCACAACAATCCGGCTGCAAATTCTGAAGCATTTACAAATGGTTGGTTTAGAACTGGTGACCAAGGTCAAATTTCAGAATCAGGAATATTAACTCTAACCGGAAGACTTAAAGAACTTATAAATAGAGGTGGAGAAAAAATATCACCACTAGAAGTAGATGCTACATTAATAAAGCATCCACATATAATAGAAGCTGTTTGTTTTGGTGCATCAGATCAAAAATATGGTGAGGTTGTCCATGCGGCAATTGTAACTTCCGAGACAATAACTGAAATAGAAATACAAAATTTCTGTAGTGAACATATTGCTGATTTCAAAATACCAAGCAAAATTCACATCGTAAATCAATTGCCTAGAACTGCTACCGGTAAAATACAACGACGAAATATAGCAAAACAATTTAATCAAAGTTGAGATTCACATGTCTTCATTTAAAAATATAAAAGCATTAACATTCGATGTATTTGGAACTGTAGTTGATTGGAGATCTAGTGTTTCTAGAGAAATCTCAAAAATGGGAGACAAGTACAATTTTGACTTGGACTGGGATTTATTTGCAGATGAGTGGAGAAGTGGATATGCTCCATCCATGGACCGTGTTAGAAATGAAGAAGTCGAATGGACAAATCTAGATACACTACACAGAACTATACTAGACAGACTACTAGATAAGTACGAAATTACAGCTCTTGATGAAATTGATAAAGAGTACTTAAACAAAGCTTGGCATAGACTAGATCCATGGGATGATTCAGTTGAAGGATTAAATAGATTAAAAAAATCATTCATTATCACGACTTTATCAAACGGCAATGTTTCCTTGCTTTTGAATATGGCCAAACATGCAAATTTGCCATGGGACATGATTCTATCAGCAGAGTTGGTAAAACGATATAAACCAGACCCTGCAACCTACTTATCTTCATCAAAACTTCTTGATATCCCTGTTAATCAAGTTATGATGGTTGCAGCTCACAAAAAAGATCTATTTAATGCTAAATCATTAGGTATGGCAACAGCTTACATACCACGTCCATTAGAAAACGGTCCAGAAACACAAGTTGATTCAAAACCTGAAGATTATATTGATATTATAGGGACTGACTTTATAGACCTGAACACTAAACTAACCATTTGACTATTTTCATAAGAAGTTAAATCTATGATTAAAAAAAACGCATTAATACTTCAATCAGGAGGGGTCACTTCTGTAATAAACAGAAGCTTATCAGGCATTATAAAAGAAATGCAAAAACAACTCCCTAACAGTCAAATATATGGCTCCGATCATGGCATAGAAGGATTGATTCTAGGCAAAACTCCTGATATCACTGATATCACTGACGCTCAGTTAAATTCTTTAACCATTTCTCCTGGAGCTGCCCTAGGTTCGTCTAGACATAAAATTAAAGAGTCCGAAATACCTCAAATCATCAATAATCTAAAGCAGCATAGCATCGAAATAATTTACATGATTGGAGGTAATGACTCTGCCGAAACAGGATTGCTATTAAATAACTACTTTTCAAATAACAACATAGACATACAAATTATTCACGTTCCCAAAACTATCGATAACGACTTAGAAGAAACCGATCACTGTCCAGGTTACGGCTCTTCCGCAAGATTTATTTCTCAAGCTACTCTAGGATCTGGAAAAGATGCTTGGAGCATGGGGGATGCATCTCCTATAACTATCCTTGAGGTTATGGGCCGGGATACTGGTTGGCTAGCAACTGCATCTGCTTTATACAAAAAAGATGATTTTGACCCTCCTCATTTTATTGCAATACCAGAACAATCATTCGACGAAAATGACTTTCTTTTAAAAATTGAAGCCGCTTATCGTAAATTTGGATATGCAACGGTAGTTATTGCTGAAAATATAAAATCCAACGGTCTTCCTATAGGAGACGCATCAGTGCCTTGGTTTACTGATGATTTTGGTCATGAATATTACGAAAGCCCCTCAAGATATCTTTCAAAACAAGTAACCAAAAGATTAAGTCTCCGATGTAGATATGAAAGACCGGGAACTATTCAAAGATCTTTAATAGATTCTGTTTCTACAACTGATGCGTACGAAGCAGAACTCGTAGGGAAAGCAGCCGTAATAGAAGCCCAAGAAAACAAAAGTAACATAATGATAACTCTTATTCGTAAAACAACAGATCCATATAACGTAATCACTGGGACAACAAGTTTGAATAAAATAGCAGGCAAGGTCAAAGTACTTCCAAAAGCTTTTTATCCTTCTACAGACGGTCATCCAAGTGATGCGTTCATTAAATACGTAAGCCCATTAATTGGCACTCCAATAGATAGAATAAATCGTTTATTATAATGCTCAATTGTGTTTCAATATTAACTCACATAATTATTTAGGAGTAATTATGCCTTATAAAATAGATGGAGAACCCTACAATAGAATAACTGTAGATGAGGCTTCTGAATTGCATAACAACAACAATTATGTTTTTGTTGACGTAAGAAGATATGACGAGTATATAGAAGGTCACATAACTGGAGCTCTTTTTATAACTGTTGATCAACTAATTGGCAGAATAGATGAATTACCAAATGACAAAAACTTATTATTTATATGTGCGGCTGGTGTGAGAAGTGCCTTAGCTTGTGAAATGTCCGCATCAATGGGAATAGATCAAGACAGACTATACAACATAGAAGAAGGGACTCCTACTTGGATTAACAAAGGGTACCCCACAAGTATGGGAGTAGAGGATTAATGACATTACTAGTAGTTGGATCTGTTGCATATGACTCGGTAACTACTGGTGCGGGGACCAGAGATGATGCTCTAGGCGGGTCCGCAACTTACTTTTCCGTAGCTTCTAGTTTTTTTACTAATGTCAGCCTTGTTGCTGTTGTTGGAGATGATTTTTTAGAATCTGATAAAACCAAACTACTTAACCATGGTGTTAATATTTCAAATTTAGCGGTAGCAAAAGGAAACACATTTAGATGGAAGGGAGTTTATGACAGTACTGATGTAAACATAAGAGAAACATTAGATACTCAACTTAATGTTTTTGAAAAATTTGATCCCATGCTAAGTAATAAAAACAAACAAAGTGATTTTTTATTCCTAGCAAACATAGACCCTAAATTACAAATGAAAACACTAAACCAAATGACTGAAAGGCCTAAGGTTGTAGCTCTCGACACTATGAATTTTTGGATAGATGACCACAAACAACCCTTAATAGATATTGTTAAAAAAGTTGACATACTATTTATGGACAACAAAGAAATATCATCATTTACGGGAGAGGCAAACATAATTAAAGCTGCAAAAAAAATAACCCAAATGGGCCCTTCGACTGTCGTTATTAAAAAAGGTGAGCATGGTGTAATGATGTTTAACCAAGGTGATATATTTACTGCACCAGCTCTACCAATAGAAAATGTGATTGATCCTACAGGGGCTGGGGATAGTTTTGCAGGAGGATTTATGGGCTATCTTTCTAAAACAAATGATATATCCAATGAAAATTTAAAAAGAGCTATAATTGCAGGCTCAGTGATGGGATCTTTAGCAATAGAAGGATTTAGCATAGAAAAATTTACTGATTTAAAAAAACAGGAAATAGAAAATAGATTTAAAAAAATTATTGGAATAACTTCTTTTGAAGCAAAACCAATAATCTAATATTATAAACACGATAGGAGATAACATTGTCAAAAAACTCAGAACTAGGTGATATAAAAGACCCTTCATTGTCCAGTGAGGGTATCAAAAGAATAAACTGGGCAGAAAGAGAAATGCCAGTTTTAAGAAAAATACGTGAAAGATTTTCTAAAGACAAACCCTTGAATGGTCTAAAACTTGCAGCTTGCTTACACGTAACAACTGAAACAGCTAATTTAGCAATAACATTAAAAGCGGGTGGGGCCGATGTGGCTTTATGTGCCAGCAACCCATTAAGTACGCAGGACGATGTAGCTGCTGCATTAGTAACCCAATATGGTATCCCGACTTTTGCCATAAAAGGAGAGGATAGGGATACTTATTATAAACATTTGATATCAGTATTAGAATCAAAACCACATATGACAATGGATGATGGCGCCGACTTAGTAGCAATGTTACATGGAGAGCGTCCTGACTTAACAGACAACATTATAGGCGGAACTGAAGAAACTACAACTGGAGTCATAAGATTAAAAAGTTTAGCGAACGATGGAAAATTAAAATACCCTGTTATAGCTGTAAACGATGCCGACACAAAACACTTCTTCGATAATAGGTACGGCACAGGCCAAAGCACTTTAGACGGAATAACTCGAGCAACAAACATGCTATGGGCAGGAAAAACAGCAGTGATAATAGGTTATGGTTGGTGCGGAAAAGGAGTAGCTTTGAGGGCTAGTGGAATGGGAGCTAAAACTGTTGTATGCGAAGTAGACCCTATTCGTGGATTAGAAGCTGCCATGGACGGACATCAGGTTATGAAAGCAGAAGAGGCAGCAAAAATCGGAGATGTATTTATATCAATAACAGGTGGCATGAAAGCAATAGATAGAAAGCATGTAGCTTTAATGAAAAGTGGAGCCTTACTTGCCAACAGCGGACACTTCAACGTAGAAATTGATATAGAAGGAATAGAAGAAGACGCTGATAGTAAAACAGAAGTTCGCGAATATGTAGAGCAATATACTATGAACGATGGCAGAAAGATAAATGTACTTGGAGAAGGCAGATTAATAAACCTTGCAGCAGCAGAAGGCCATCCTTCAGCCGTAATGGACATGAGTTTTGCAAACCAAGCACTTTCAGCTGAATATGTTGCTAATGAATATAGGAATCTAGAGAATAAAGTATATACCGTTCCTCAAGATATTGATGCTGAGATAGGTAGGCTTAAATTACTGTCTATGGGAATTAATATTGATGAATTAACTGCTGAACAAGAAAAATATTTGCAAAGTTGGGACGTTGGAACATAATATCAAAGCTAATTTAAATAACTAGGGAGAAATACAGAATGAGTTCTACTTTCATGGAATCCTCTTCTTATCTATTCACTTCAGAATCAGTAACAGAAGGGCATCCAGATAAGATAAGTGACCAAATATCAGATGCCGTTTTAGATGCGATGCTAAGACTTGATCCAAATGCCCGTGTAGCATGTGAAGTTGCTTGTACCACAGGCTTAGTTGTAGTTATGGGGGAAATATCAATAAAAAGTGGCTATACAGACATACCTGCCCTCGTACGGGAAACAATAAAAACAATTGGATATACTGATCCTTCGTATGGATTTGATTACAAGTCATGTGGAGTTATGGTTGCTATAGATGAACAGTCACAAGATATTTCTAAAGGTGTTAGTACATCTATAGAAGCTAGGGCAAATCAAGTAGATCAGGAAATAGAAAATCTTGGAGCAGGAGATCAAGGAATGATGATGGGGTTTGCATGCAATGAAACTTCTGAATACATGCCCCTCCCAATATATCTAGCACACAAATTGACACAAAAATTATCTGCTGTACGGAAATCTGGTGAACTACCATACCTAAGACCTGACGGTAAGTCCCAAGTTACCGTTGAATACTCAAAGGGGATTCCCGTTAGAGTACATACAGTCCTTTTAAGCAATCAGCATTCTGCCGATGTAGATAATGACACTATCACCAAAGATTTAATAGAAAAAGTTGCTAAGCAAACAATTCCATCAGAACTGCTCAAAGACACTAATTTCATTGTAAATCCTTCAGGAAGATTTGTAATAGGTGGCCCAGTTGGAGATACTGGCTTAACTGGAAGAAAGATAATAGTCGACACTTATGGTGGGATGTCACGGCACGGAGGGGGTGCATTATCCGGTAAAGACCCTACTAAAGTAGATAGATCGGCAGCTTACGCTTCTCGATGGGTAGCAAAAAATTTAGTCGCTGCAGGAGTAGCTGATAGATTAGAAGTTCTAGTTTCTTATGCTATAGGAATGGCTGCCCCAACATCAGTTGCTGTTGAAACATTTGGAACCAACAAAATATCTAACGATAAAATCGAAGAACTTATCAATAAGCACTTTGATTTACGACCAGGAGCTATCATAAGAGATTTGGAATTAAGAAATCCTATATACAAACAAACTGCCGCATATGGTCACTTCGGTAGAAATGACTTAGATCTACCGTGGGAAAGACTAAACAAGTCTGAAGCAATAAAAAAAGATGCTAATTTGTAAAATTATAATTAAATAGAGGGAATCACGTGGCAATAAAATTTGGAACCGATGGTTGGCGTGCCATAATCGGAGAAGAATATACATTTCAAAATGTAAAAATCTGTGCTCAAGGGGTTGCTAACTATTTAAAATCAAATGGATATGAATCTTCAGGATTAATTATAGGATATGACACTAGATTAAAATCTGCAGAATTTGCTGAATCCGTAGCAGAAGTAATTGCGGGAAACAATATTCCTGTCATACTATGCGACAGGCCTACTCCAACTCCAGTTGTAAGTTACAATTTAGTTCAACATGAATGCTCAGCAGGCATTGTGATTACCGCAAGTCACAACCCGCCAAATTGGAATGGATTTAAATTCAAACCCGGATATGGGGGAAGTGCTTCTCCTGATATCGTAAAAAGACTAGAAGAATTTATATCAATTGTCGAAACTACAGGTGATATCCAAACTATATCCATTGAAGATGGGTTAAATACAGGTTTGATAGAAAAAATAAACCCTGACCCTTCTTATATGAACCATATTGCGGGTATGGTAAATCTAAAATCAATCAGAGATGCTGGTTTAAACGTAGTAATAGATTCTATGCACGGTGCTGGTGCAACTTATATTTCAAGGTTAGTTGAAGGTGGCACTACCAAAATATTTGAAATAAGATCAGAAATAAATACTTCTTTCCCAGATATGGCACAACCTGAACCAATTGAATCAAATTTGATTCCGTTAAAAAACAAGATTCTTGAAGTTAACGGGGATGTAGGATTAGCAACAGATGGAGATGCGGATAGATTAGGCATTATTGATGAAGATGGACAATATATATCAACTCTTCACGCATTTGCATTAATATGCAATCACATATTAACTGACTTAAATATGACAGGTCCCATAATTAAATCTATAACTATGACAAGTATGATAGATAAATTAGGGGAATTGAACAAAACACCTGTAATAACTACGCCTGTGGGCTTTAAGTACTTAGGGCCTGTGATGATCGAAGAAAACGCGATGGCTGCCGGAGAAGAGAGTGGCGGATATGCATTTCAAGGACATATTCCCGAAAGAGACGGAATATTATCAGGTCTTATGATTTTAAATATGATGGCTAGTACTGGTAAAAATCCTTCTGAATTAATCCATGATCTTGAAGAAATCGTAGGGCCTCATTTTTATTCGAGAATAGATACAGAATTCGATCCACAAAACAAAATTAAAATCATAGAAAAAGTTTCTTCGATAAAACCTAAACATATAGCGGGAATACCAGTCATAAGAATAGATAACCAAGATGGATTCAAATTTATATTAGAGAATAACAACTGGGGGCTAATACGATTTTCGGGCACGGAACCTCTCATGAGAATATATGCAGAGGGTATAGATAAAAATATCGTTTCAAAAATACTTTCAGAATGTCAATCCTATGCTTCTTTATAGTATATTAATTAGATGTATAATCTGTAGAATATGGTAAAAACTGATACCTCTAAAAATCTTTTAATTCTTATAGATGGACATGCAATTGTTCATAGGTCATTCCATGCGATACAACGTCCATTAACAGTATCCACCACAGGAGAAGACGTAAGAGGAGTATATGGTTTTGCCAATGCATTTATTAAATCAATAGATGACTGGAATCCTACACATGTAGCCATAACTTTCGATCTCCCAAAACCAACTTTTCGCCATAAGATGTTTGATGAATATAAAGCCCACAGACCTCCTACTCCCCCAGAATTAAAAGGCCAATTTGATAGAGTGAGAGAGTTGATGGATGCATTTAATGTACCCATCTACCAACTAGAAGGCTTTGAAGCCGATGATTTATTAGGAACCTTATCAAAACAAGCCGAATTAGAAAATTTAGATACACTTATTTTGACAGGAGACTCTGATACTCTTCAGTTAGTTACTGAAAAAACACACGTTTACATGAGCGGTTCTAACCAAAAAAAGTCTCTCTATGATATTGAAGGGGTAAAAGATAGGTTTGACGGTTTAGGTCCCGAATATGTATCAGAAATAAAAGCACTACAAGGGGACTCATCAGATAATATTCCGGGAGTCCCAGGAATAGGGATCAAAACTGCAATAAAACTTCTAACAGAATTCAATTCTATTGAGAATATATACAACAATATAGATTCCATAACCCCACCTAAAGCCCAAAAATCTCTCATCGAAAATAAAGAACTTTTATCAAGAAGCATGAAATTAACTGAAATTGTTACGAATGCTCCAATAAAATTAGACTTAGAGACAACAAGATTTGGAGATTTTAAAGCTGCCGAAATAATAGATTTTTTAAAAGAGCTAGAATTTAATTCTATTATTCCTAAATTAGCTACTATAGATATATCAGACAAATCTATCACTGAAATTCAAACAAGTTTGATTCCGACTACAACAGCAATCGAATATAACTTAGTGACATCACAAAGTGAGTTAGATAATTTATCCCATAAGATATCTACCAAAGATGGATTTTCTTTTGATACAGAAACAACTGGATTAAATACGATGACTTGTGAATTAGTAGGTATATCTATCTCTATAAAAGACGGTGAAACCTGGTACATACCCATAGGACATAATGAACCTGGACAATTAGACAAATCTCTCATCATTGAAAAAATTAAACCTATATTCGAAGATCCTCAAATTCCTATCCGAGCACATAACGCAAATTATGACATAAGTGTTCTTACTCAAAACGGTATACACGTCACAAATATACAATTCGATACAATGATTGCTGCGCATCTTAGCGGCAGAAGAAATTACGGACTAAAGCAACTAACATTAGAATGCTTTGAAGAAGAAATGACTCCTATTACGAACCTAATTGGAAAAGGGCGCAGTCAAATAACTATGGCTGACGTTCCAATCAAAGATGCGGCACCATACGCTGCTGCAGATGCATATTATACTGAAAAACTATATCCACTTTTAAAGACTGAACTATCTGAAAAGAAAATTACAAAACTATATGATGAAGTGGAATTACCTTTAGTTTCAATACTTATCAAAATGCAACAAAATGGAGTTTCCTTAAATATACCTCTCTTAGAAAAAATGTCAAAAACGTTAGGCAAACAATTAGAAAATATCGAATCTGAAATGTTTAATTTGATAGGGCATGAATTTAATTTAAATTCACCAAAACAATTAAGTGACATATTGTTTTCAGAATTAAATTTACCCCCAACAAGAAAAATACAAAGTGGCCATTCTACAGACGCCCAATCTTTAGATGAGTTAAAGTCTAAATTAGATCGAGGAGAAGCAAATACTGCAGACCCTAGATCATACGAAGTCTTAAATCGAGTACTTGAATATCGGGAAATATCTAAAATTAAATCAACATATGTTGATTCGTTACCAGAACTACTGAATAATCAAACAAATAGAGTCCATACATCATATAGACAAACAGGTACTGCCACAGGGCGTATTTCGAGTAACGACCCAAACGTACAAAACATACCTGTTCGGTCAGAATTAGGCCGTAAAGTCAGAGAATCTTTCATATCCAAAGACCCAACTAATTGGTCCCTCATATCTGCCGACTATTCTCAAATAGAATTACGTGTACTAGCACATTTTTCTCGAGATTCCGGTCTTATAAATGCATTTCAAAATGGAGAAGACATACATAGCGCTACTAGTGCGTTAGTGTATAACATACCAATAAATGAAGTCACTACAGATATGAGAAGAATAGCCAAAGTCTTAAATTTTGGCGTCATATACGGATTAAGTCCTCACGGCATTACTCGCCAAACAGATCTGTCTCAAAAACAAGGTAAAAAATTTATCGAAATATATTTCGATAAATATCCGGGAATTAAAAATTATCTAGAAGAAATAAAAGAACAATGCCGAAATACCGGATACGTAGAAACATTGCTAGGAAGACGACGATATCTACATGATATTAATTCATCTAATCATCGCATAAGAAGTCAGGCAGAAAGAGCAGCTATAAATATGCCAATTCAAGGTACTGCCGCAGACATAATAAAAATAGCCATGATAAATATACAGAAAAGAATAGATGATTTAAAATTAGAATCTTTGATGACCCTACAGGTTCATGATGAACTTATATTTGATGTTCCAAATAACGAAATTTCCCAAATAGAATCAATTATTACAGAATTGATGCCTAGTGCTGTTTCACTATCAGTGCCCTTAACTGTAGAAATAAATACAGGTTCAAATTGGGGTGAATTAAAATAATATACTATGGGATCTAATCAACAAACCATTAAATACGCTTTATCTAAAAGCATAGCTCATGAATTCATCACAAAAGATGAAGCTATGTCTTTATCAAAAGACATCAATAAAAACATTGAAAAATTATGTGTGGCAGCTTCATCTATTAGGGATAAAGGCAAAGGAAACAAAATAACTTTTTCTCCAAAAGTATTCATACCATTAACTCAATTATGCAGAGATTATTGTGGTTATTGTACATTCAGAAAAGACCCTAAAGACGTCAAAAATCTGTATATGGATCCTGAAGAAATATTAAAAGTGGTTAAGAAGGGCGAACAAGCAGGTTGTACAGAAGCGTTATTCACATTAGGAGAAAGGCCAGAATTAAGATTTGAAGAAGCAAAAACATGGTTAAATGAACGAGGATATAAAACAACTCTCGAATACGTAACAGATATGTGCAAATTAGTAATTAATAACTCTACATTATTACCTCATGCTAACCCAGGCACAATGAGTAAAAATGAATTAAGAGAGATCAAAAAATATAATGCTTCTGTAGGGCTAATGCTAGAAAGCACTAGCAAGTTACTATATCAACCAGGAGGGCCTCATGAATTTGCCCCTAGTAAAAGACCTATCGCTAGAATAAAAACTATGCAAAATGCAGGGGAATTGAACATACCTTTTACCACAGGATTATTAATTGGAATTGGAGAAACTCTTGAAGACAGAATAGAATCCTTATTTGAAATACTAGAATTACAAAAAACATATGGGAATATACAAGAAGTTATAATACAAAACTTCAAATCAAAACCTAATACTCCAATGTCCAACAGTGATGATGCTGAAACGATCGATATGTTATGGACAATATCTATGGCCCGATTAATATTAGGGTCAAATATGAATATTCAAGCTCCACCAAATTTGTCTTCAGATAACTTTGAAATCTATTTAGATGCCGGAATTAATGACTGGGGTGGAGTTTCTCCTATAACGATAGACTATGTTAACCCTGAATCCCCGTGGCCAACGTTAAATTCGTTAAAGACTAAAACTGAAGCGAAAGGATTTAAATTAACTCCGCGCTTGCCGGTATACCCTGAATACTTCATAGATACCAATAAATATCTCCCTGAATATATAATAGAACATATACGCAAAATATCTGACAAATCTGGTTATGTAAAAAAAGGTATCGATAAGTATGTTTCAAATTGAAAATTTAGAATTAAATAAGCTTATTTCAAATATCTCTACACCAATTGGCCAAATATTAGAGATAGCATTATCAGGAAAAGATATAAGTGCTGAGCAAGCTTTTGAATTATTAGAATCTAGAGGGCTTGAATATCAAGCTACATTAATGGTTGCCGATGAACTAAGAAAGCAAACAGTTGGGGATATTGTCACATATGTTGTAAATAGAAATATAAATTTTACAAATGTATGTGTTAAACGATGTGGTTTCTGTGCTTTTAGTCGTGATCATCGAGAAGAACAAGGTTATTTTCTGCCTACTGAAATGATAGTAGAAAAGGCTAAGCAAGCATATAAATACGGAGCAACTGAAGTATGCGTACAAGCTGGACTACCCCCTAAAATGGAAGGAGATTTATATGTCAAAATATGTGAAGCCATTAAAAAAGAGTTGCCAGACATTCATGTGCACGGGTTTTCACCTGAAGAAGTTCTTTATGGTTCAGTGCGATCAAAATCAAGTATAGAATCTTATTTGAATGATCTGAAAAATGCCGGAGTTGGGAGTTTACCAGGAACATCGGCAGAAATATTAGATCAAGAAATACGAGACAAAATATCTCTGGGAAGAATTACAAAAGATCAGTGGATCGAAGTAATTAAAACAGCCCATAAATTAAAAATACCAACTACATCAACCATTATGTTTGGTCATGTAGAAAACAATATGCACATTGCCAACCATATTGACACTATAAGGAATATACAACGTGAAACCCATGGATTTACTGAATTTGTACCTTTAAGTTTTGTAAGCTCTGAGGCTCCGATGTCTGTACAGAAATCTATTCCTGATATCAGAATGGGAGCTACTGGCACAGAAGTTATGAAAGTTCATGCTGTATCACGAATAATGCTGAATAACCATATTCCTAATATCCAAGCATCATGGGTTAAAGAAGGCGACAAAATGTCTCAGTTATTATTAAATGCTGGAGTAAATGACTTAGGTGGTACATTGATAAACGAAAGTATATCCACATCTGCTGGAGCAATGCATGGACAATTAATGAAGCCTTCAACTTTCAGAGACATGATTCGAAGCACCGGAAGGATTCCAGCTGAAAGATATACTGATTATAAGATTAGACGCATATATGACAACGATGATACCCCCAAAGAACCCTTAGACCTTATAGAGGGCGATGTTGAAGAAATATTTGGATCATATGAGCAATTGGCTAACATGAAAGACCATAGATTTGTACATCCTTCACTAAAATCTATAAGCGGCAAATCTAATTCAATTTAAATCAATACCTGTTATTTCTGCTGATATACCCCATAACCTTTGCCTCAATTCTTTATCAAATGCCAATTCATTTGGAGAAACGATTAGCGGGCTACCTTTATATTGTTTCCTAGTATTTAATCCAATAAAATCGCCGCCTTTCACAGCAGAACTCAGGGAAGCCATGATTGCAGAGTGAGAAGCTTTATCTGGTGGTTGAAAAATTAATTTGTTTAATATATTTACTATCGCAGGATTACTAATAAATTTTGGTAAATTTCTTACAATGTTAGTTATTGAAACCCCGGGATGGCAGGCTAAAGAAATGATATTGGAATTGGAATTACCCAATCGTTTATTTAGTTCAATCGTAAGCATCATCCTAAATAAATTAGTCAACGCATAAATTTTATTTTTATAATATCCATTTTCTGAATTTACATTATCCCAATCAATATTTTTCACACTGTATTGAGAAATACTAGACACATTAATAATTCGGGATCCTAAAACATTCCTGATTAAAGGAATCATCAATAACGCCAGCGAATAATAACCAATATAATTAACAGCGAAAGTTAATTCCAAACCTGATTTAGTTCTAGTGAGCGGTGGTCTCAAAACACCTGCATTATTAACCAATATGTCAATTTTCCCATATCGTGACTTTACTTCATCGACAAATTTATATATCGAATCAATCTCACTTAGATCCAAATAAATAAATTCAGAATTTAATCCTATATATTTTTTAGCCTCCAAAGCAGATTGTTCATTTCGGCAAGCAATAATAACTTTAGACCCATAATCAGCGAATGATTTAGCTATTTCTCTACCAATACCGCTATTAGAACCAGTAACTATTACAAGTTTGTTTTTTGCGGACTCTATATCAGAATGAGACAATAGATTTACATTCACATTCTCACCTGATTTGTTAAAGTATAATTTGTTGAAGATAAAAGAATTAATTTCATAGTATAATTTTATCATTACATGCGGGAGTAACTCAGCGGTAGAGTTCCTGCCTTCCAAGCAGGCTGTCGCCGGTTCGAATCCGGTCTCCCGCTCCACATAATTATGTAAAATGTTGCTAATAGTGGTGTATTAAAACATATGTATAAACATAATGTGCTCAAATTTTAAAATAGATTCTTACTTTAAAAGTAAAAAACATTGATAATAATAACTTAAATAAATGCTTATTATAAATAAATCGAAAATCAAGATATTCAGTATAGTACTAATACTATTATTATTTATATCTTGTTCAGATAGCTCTCAAACTGGTGCTCCTTCTGTTCAATCAGGGCAACCCATGCAGCCTGGCCAAGAAGAATTCCCTCCTTTACCCGGACAACCTCCCATGCAACCTGAAGAATCCTTAGAACCAGAACAGCAAAAATCACCTCCTCTCCCCGGCCAACCCGGACAACCCGGACAACCCGGACAACCCGGACAACCCGGACAGCCAGGACAACCAGGACAGCCAGGACAGCCAGGACAGCCAGGACAACCAGGACAACCAGGACAACAGCCTATGCAACCTGAACAACCTGAACAACCTATGCAGCCTGGACAGCCTCCAAAAGGACATCAATCTCCAGGTGGACAACCAGGACAACCACCTCAAGGACATCAATCTCCAGGTGGACAACCAGGACAACCACCTCAAGGACATCAATCTCCAGGTGGGCAACCAGGACAACCGCCTCAAGGGCAACCTGTTTTGCGTGAAATGACAGTCACTAAACAATCCACGAATTACAAAGTTGCAGAACCTACATCTAATACATCATTTAGAGCTAATCAAAATGCTGATTTATGGATTTCTGGTTATGGATTTAATAAATCTGGAGGACCAAATCTATTGAATCATCCAGTGTCCATTTCTTCTGATGGAACAAAGATAGCAGTTTCAGATAGAAACAATAACAGAATATTAATATGGGAATCTATTCCAGATAGTAATGTTGATCCAGATATAGTTATCGGACAAACTAATTTCGAAACGCAAATGGAAGGCAAAAGCTTATCTGAACTTGATTTTCCCGGACAAGTATTCATATCCCCTAACGGAAAAATGTTAGTGGCGGATTCTAACAATAACCGAATTTTAATATGGAAAACTTTTCCTACTAAGTCAGCCCAACCAGCCGACTATGCAATTAATATAGATCAACTAATAGGAACTAAAGAATCATGGCCTTGGGGAGTCTGGACAGATGACGAAAAACTTGCGGTATCAGTAACAAGTGGTGGCGACAATGGTAATAAAATCATCCTATGGAATAGCTTCCCTAATTCAGGGTCAGTTCAGCCCAATTTAAGCATAAAGCACTCAAGCATAGGAACTCCTAGAGGAATTGTATCAAATGGAGAATTTCTACTAGTAGGAGATGAAAATGGGAAAACCGAATGTAGCAATGGATCCAGTAGTCATATATGGGCAAATTGGCCAACTAAATCCAACCAAGCCCCTGACGCATGTTTAGGGTCATGGGTTGGAGGAACAATTATAGGAACAAAGCTTATAGCTATATCTGGTACTTCAGAAACGCTCCAATGGTGGGATGAATTACCAAAAACAACCGAAGAAGGCAAAGCTTCTGTACCTGTTTTACCAGGAGTTGGGCATCGCTGGCGTGGGGGAGATGGAAATGATGTTGCATATGCTGGCGGAAAATTATTTGTTGTTGAGTACAATGGAGGAAGAGTATCTGTGTACAACAGTTTACCTTCAGGTCCTGACGTCAAACCTGAATGGGCTTTAGGTGCAGAATCAGAAGAAATGGGTTGGGAAAGTAATCCATATTACAAAAATTGGATTATTCAAAATGGTGTACCAGATTCAAATGGTGAAAGATTATTTATAACTTCTGACTTTGACAGTTCATTATCTGTATGGAATCAAATCCCAGGAGAATCAGGTGTACCACCAGATCTCTTTTATAAAAGATTTGACAATGCCCCTTGGGACTTATCTGTTTACGGAGACACTGTATTTACAGCAGGACACAAAGGTATATATGGTTGGGAAAAATTTGATGGAACAGGCGAATTGCCTGAAATAATTATTTCGGATTCAATAGGATCTGCATCCCTAAAAGAATTGCGAGGAATAACATACAACGGAAAATATTTTGCTATCTCTTGCAAGGAATCAAAAAAAGTATGGATATGGGAAGGGATACCAGATAAAGATACTGAACCAATCTATACAATAGATGTGCCCGAAGGACCTGGTCGATTAGATTCCAATAATGAATGGTTAGTAGTCGCTGGATATCCTGCTGACCGCTTTAACGTTAAAGCCATAAAATTTGACGATTTACCCAATGGTTCATTGAAGAGTATTCCTACTCATAATTCATTCCCACAAAGCGCTGTATTTACAGATATCGGATTCTTCATTAGTCAACAAGGCAAAAACCAAGTATTAGGATGGGATTCTATAGAATCTGCATTAGCAGGGAATTCACCAAAAAACATATTGGGAACAGGATTAGGAACAAAAGCAGCCAATTCTATTAAAATGGCTAACTCAATTGGCTGGGACGGTTCTCATTTATGGATAGGCGAATTCAAATTTTCAACCCGAATGCTAGCTTTCAAACCAACATATTCATACTAATGACAGTTGTTCTGTCAAAAAAACAAATATGAAATGGCTCATTGTAGTATTAATAGCAATTTTTATAATTACATCTAACTCAGATTATTCACGTCAATCATATTTAGACCAAGCAACCGAAAAACATAACTTTTCCATATTCTGGTGGGAAATTAAAAATCTCCCAAATAAATGGTTACATTTAGCGTGGGAAAGTTTTCCTGGAAATAAACCAACTGATAAAGAACGAATAAACCTAATAAATGAATATCTCATAACGAGTAATAAATTAAAAAACAGTAACCAAGAATTAAGTGCAGAAGAAAAAACTAAATTAGAAAAACGACTCACATCTCTACGCGCTAGAACAGAAGAATCGATAGAATCAATCATAAGTAATGTATTAGTTGAAGAAAATTTAGGGATTCCATTTAATATTTTAATACCCCCAACCGATTTCAAATTAGATTCTCCGCCTGGTATTGTTGTCACATCCCCTAGAGATAGGATTTATTTTTCAGCTAGCAAATTAATATCTAATAACATAACTGAATCAGAAAAAATAGAAATAGAAACAATCGTTGAATCCGACGGAAAGACTTCCGCTCTTGTTGATAGACTAGGCGGATTAGGAACATATCCTGCATTTGTATCTGATAAAGGCTCTTTAAGAAATTTGTTGCAAACAGCATCACACGAATGGTTACATAATTATTGGATCTTACATCCTTTAGGGCAAAATATGTGGGATTCAAATCAAATGATAATACTAAATGAAACTGCAGCTAACATTGCAGGTGATGAATTAGGTGATATGGCATTTAAATCCATAGGCGGAATGATTCAAGATCCATCTAAAATTACACAAATAAAAAAAGACACGTCTAGTTTTTATGAAACTCTTAAAAAAACCAGATTGCAAGTCAACGAATTCCTTGATCAAGGAAAAATTACAGAAGCCGAACAATTAATGAGTAATGTAACTATTGAACTTCAAGAGGAAGGTTATCAAATCAGAAAAATAAACCAAGCATATTTTGCATTTCATGGTAACTATGCTGATTCTCCAAGTTCGACAAATCCAATTGGAGATGAAATGAAAGAATATCGAAGTTATTTTGAAACTGTAGGGGAATTTATAAAATCAATATCAAAAGTCAAAAGTCATAACGAATTTCTACAAATTTTAGATTCAAAAAGAAAAGATCCATAAGCTAAGTTATAATCGAATTAATGATATAAACAATTATTAGGTAAATAAATATTGAAACTTTTAGGAATACAAATATTACTAGATTTAGAAAACTGTAATGACAATATACTTGATGATATAGATTTTATAAAAGACTTACTAATTAAATCTGCGATTGAATCAGGAGCCACAATAGTAGGTGAATCATTTCACAAATTTAATCCTGTGGGGGTTACTGGAATAGTTTCAATAGCGGAATCTCACATATCTATACACACTTGGCCAGAATATTCATATGCCGCTGTAGATATATTTTCTTGTGGAGAAAGTTTTGATATAGAAAAGTCGAAAGATATTATAATTAATGGGTTAGAACCTCAAAATTCCCGAATAATACGACTAGACAGAGGATTAGAAAATGAATAACCTAAAAAAACCCTTTATTCGTATACTAATCTTATTTAAACAATGACTGAATTTATAAAATCACTTAACAATTCTCAATTAGACGCTGTTTCAACAACTGAAGGACCTATACTAATTATTGCAGGACCCGGAAGTGGTAAAACAAGAGTCATAACTAGTCGAATTGCATATCTAATACAGAATCAAAATGTTAGTCCTTATAAAATTGCTGCAGTAACTTTTACTAACAAAGCTGCAAATGAAATGCAGGATCGCATTAAATCTATATTAGGCAATGACAGCTTAGGATTAACAACAAAAACATTTCATGCATTTTGCGCTATGGTACTAAGACAGCATGGAGAATCAATTGGGATAAGCAAAGAATTCGTTGTATTCGATGATGCAGATCAACTCTCTGTAATAAAAAAAAGTATGGACGAAAATAATATAGATTCTAAAAAATTCTCAGCGAGAAATATATTAACTACAATTTCAAATTCAAAAAGCCAACTAGTAAATTATGAAGGTTTCGTAAAAACTAAATCCAATTATTACGATGAAATAGTTGCGAGAATATTTGAAAGATATACCGATATTATTGAAAATAGTGGAGGCTTAGACTTTGATGATTTGCTATTAAAGACACATTTGCTTTTTAAGCAAAATTCAACTGTATTAAATCATTACCAAGAGCGATTCCAATACCTAATGATAGACGAATTTCAAGATACAAACATTGCACAATATGAAATTGCAAAACAACTATCTGCAAATAGTCATAATTTATGTGTTGTAGGAGATCCTGACCAATCTATCTATTCTTGGAGAAATGCCGATATCCGTAACATATTAAGTTTTAAGGATGATTTCCCAAAAGCTAAAATAATAACCCTAGAAGAAAACTACAGATCTAGTAAAACAATCCTAGATGCAGCCAAAAACTTAATAAATAATAATTCAAAAAGAGTCGACAAGGATTTATGGACAAATAACAAAACAGGAACCCCTATTTTACTTGTTGATGCCTACAATGAAGAGGAAGAAGCAAGAAAAATAATCCGTGAAATAATTACACTTAAAAACGCTAAAAATTCAAATCTACAAGATATTGCTATTATGTATCGCGTTAATGCCCAATCACGCTCATTTGAAATGGCATGCCAGAAATTTGGAGTCCCTTATCAAATAGTCGGAGGAATTAAATTCTATCAACGAAAAGAAATTAAAGACCTGACTGCTTACTTGAGAGTCATATTAAATTCTGATGATGATGTCAGTTTAGAGCGAATTGTTAACACTCCTACACGTGGAATGGGACAACGTACAGTTAATGAAATAAGACGAATAGCTGATTCAAATAACATATCGTTATTCGCTGCAATAACGCTTTTAGGTCAATCAAATTCTAATGATGCAAATATGGGAATCCAATTAGGCAAAAGGGCCTTGTCATCAATATCTGATTTTTACAAAATAATTACAAGCATACAGCGCGAATTAAACTCAGATGAGATCTCAATTTCGAGATTAATCACAATTACAATGAAAATCACAGGGCTAATAGATGCTATTGATTCTGACGAAAAATCAGAGGAAAAATTTGAAAATATAGAAGAATATAAAAGTTCCACTAAACCTTATGAAGAAATTAATATACACGAAGGGTTATCAAACTTCTTAGAAAGTATTGCATTAGTAAGTGATGTCGACACTTATGAATCTGAATCCGATCTAATAACATTAATAACATTACATCAAGCAAAAGGATTAGAATTTTCAACAGTTTTCATTGCAGGAATGGAAGAAGGCTTATTACCTCACATCCGGTCAATAGAAACAGGTGACCCCTCAGAATTAGAAGAGGAGCGTCGCCTTTGCTATGTAGGAATCACTCGAGCAAAAAAACAGTTATATGTCAGCAAGGCTAGTAGACGAGGTTTCCGTGGATCAACAGAACCAAGCATTCCTTCAAGATTCCTACACGAAATACCTTCGGACTTAATAAAACCAATTAATGATATTGACATATCAACAAATAATCCAATACCTAAAAAGTCTCCTATTCGTAAAATAATACGCAAAGTAAATGAACCTAAAAAAAATCAAGTGCTATTTAATGATGGAGATAAAGTCAATCACCCAAAATTTGGAGATGGCATAATTATAAGTTCTGAAGTATCTGGAAATGATTACAAATTAACTATTACATTTAAAAATGACGTAGGAATAAAAAAATTAATGGCAGGAATGTCTAATCTTAAAAAAATATAAGCTCTAATGTTATATAATCTTCTCATTCTGACATAATCAAATGTTAAATTTTTAGGAGGAATTGTGTCCGACAAAAAATCAGCTATAACAAAAGAATTAAAAGATGCAATAGGAATTGAATCTGAACCTGTTACAAAAGAGATTGAAAAAGGTGCAATAATTAAATTTGCAGAGGCAATCGGAGATACGAATCCAATTTACAGTGATGAAGAAGTTGCTAGGAATACTAAATTTGGAGGAATAATTGCTCCTCCAACATTTTTACGTTCTATAGATGGGTTTCTCGGTCCGAGTACAGGCAAAGCAAAAATTGAGAGCCCATATTCTGCCGTCGTAGATGGTGGCAGTGAATGGGAATATTTTGAAGAAATTCGTCCTGGAGATTTGATTACTGTAACAAAATATTTATCAGATTTACAAGAAAGAGATGGCAAACTAGGAAATATGTTAATTATGATTAATGAGAAGAAATATGTTAACCAGTTTAATAAAATAGTCGCCATCCAACGTACAACATCAATATCCTATGACCCTAAGTAGAACACAATCCAATAGGAGTCTAAAATGACAATCCAAAATTACTATGAAGACATAAATATAGGCGATAATATACCAACATTACAAAAAGATCCTACGACTCAGCAGTTAGTTAAATATGCAGGGGCGTCTGGTGACTACTATCAAATCCATTATGATAAATCTTTTGCTTTATCAAATAATCTTCCTGACGTCATTTTACATGGAGCTTTAAAAAATGCTTTCCTCGGTCAACTCATGACTGACTTTATGGGTTTAGAAGGAAAATTAAAAAGACTAACCGTCCAATATAGAGCTATGGATATACCGGGAACTCCGGTTTTTGCAAAAGGAAATGTCACTAAAAAATATGTTGAAAACGGAGAAAACATAATAGAGTGTGACATAAGACTTGAAACTCATGAAGGTAAAGTAACTACACCTGGATCAGCAAAAATATCATTGCCTTCAAAAAGCTTATAATACTATATAGAATATTGACCCATAAAGTCTTCAACGGTTTTCATTGATTTAGACCCTGTAGTTTGTGACAATTTTTGGTCAAAAGTCGCTCTACTAGTATCTTTATATATTATTCCTACCGGTATGCCATCAGCATCAACTAAATCTTGTGCCGCTTGGGCATCTTCAGGGTCATGACCTTCAGGTATGGTATATGCAAGAGGATCTATTCCTTTTGATTTACTCCCTTTCAAAGCCTCGTAGGTATTATTATACTCTGTGCAAGGAGATTGAACGTGCACAATGGAAAATCCTTGATGATTCATGGCTTGAAACATCATATCAGACATATCTTTAACTTTATTAGATATAACAGATGCAATGAAAGAAACCCCCATAGTCATATATGATCTCAAAGGATGAGTTTTTTCTTCCATTTTGCCGTAAGGAGTCGAGCTCGTTATAACACCAAGATCTGTAGTAGGGGAACTTTGTCCTTTAGTTAACCCATAAACTCCATTGTCCATAACAATAGCCGTAATATTCAAATTACGCATTGCTTGCGGAGCTATATGCTCTGCACCAATACCCAAAAAATCTCCATCTCCAGCAACGACCACAACATTTAGATCTGGGTTACCCATTTTAATTCCCATTGCAATAGGTAGCGATCTCCCATGTATTCCATGTATTCCAAAAGGTTGGTGCTTCTCCAACATATGTACCATATTTCCAGAACAGCCTATCCCTGCCACAACAACAGAATTTTCTACAGGATGCTCATTCTCAACAATATATTTCTCAAAAGCACCTTCTAAGCCTCTTCTAACTCCAAAATCCCCACATCCGGGGCACCATTTGAAATCATATTCTGGATTTTTAAGAGTCATAATTCTGTATACCTCATAACTAAATATTTTATATCAAAGCTTTAATCTTTTCTACTAAACTATTAACCTTAAATGGTAATCCTGTATATTGAGTTATTGAAACTGCATTAATACTATCTGATCTCAATACTGAAGAATACTGCCCCATATAATTAAGTTCAGGAACAATAACTAATTTCTTACTCCGTAGCATCTCTAACATTTTCTCGGGCATTGGGTGAATATACATTGTGTACATCCATCCAATATCTACCTTATCTTTTTTAAGTTGTTCGTATGCTTCATAAGCAGGGCCTTTAGATCCACCCCAAGGAACTATCAAAATTTCTGCGTCTTCGTTATCTGATTCATACGTACCATCATTTAGGAGGCTTAGTTTACTAAATCTCCTCTCAGTCATTTGTATGTGCCTAGCCGGTAAATGTGTAGTATCGCCCATAGCATCATGCTCACTACCGTTAGCAACGTAACTACCTGGCCCTCCCGGTATAGGCATTGGTGATAATTCATAGCCATCATAACGATGATATCCATTATCACCGTCATATATATTTCTCTCATCTATAAGCAAATCATCAATTGATGGTTTAGGAATATTCTGCCTTCTCTCTGCCATAGCCATCTCACTTAATAAGACAACTGGTCCTTGATATCTTTCAGCCCAATTAACTGCCATAGCCCCTGCATAAAAACATTCTTCTACAGTTCCAGGTGCAATAACAGGGAGTTTCACATCCCCATGACCAGGATATAGTGCTGTTAACAAATCAGACTGTTCAGTTTTTGTAGGTAGTCCTGTAGACGGGCCTCCACGTTGTACATTAACAACAACAAGAGGTATTTCGGCCATCCAAGCCAACCCCAACCCTTCACCCATTAGGGAAAAGCCCGGCCCTGCGGTACTAGTCATTGCTTTTTTGCCCGCATACCCTGCTCCAATTATGCTTGTTATGGATTCGATTTCTGAAGTTGACTGATAAACAAATTTACCTGGGCCAACTAAATTTTGTTCCATCCAAAGCAATATTGGTGTAGCCGGAGAAATGGGATATCCGATAAATGTATCTAACCCTGCAGCTGTAGCGCCTAAACAGACAGCAAGATTCCCATTAACAAGAATTTGTTCATGATCATTAGTATCAGGGTTTTCAAGCTCTCCCAAAGTAAATCCACTCTGAGATGCTTCTTGAGACCCTAATGAAAGAGCCATATTGTTTGAGTCAATAATCTGTTGGTCTGAATCTCGCCCACGAGTATAGCGCTGTCTATTAAATTCTTCCAAAACTTTTAAGGGTAGCCCAACCAGTTGTGACAATGCTCCCATCACAACAAAGTTAGCAGCTCTATTGTTTCCTGTTTGCTTCGCCAAATCATCAAAGTCCATTCCTAATACATGTTCAGAATCATCTATAGAGAATTCACCTGAATTGTAAACTACAACACCATCAGGACCTACATCATCTTTATGGTTGATGTAAGCATATTCATTAAATGCAACTAATACGTCTAAATAATCACCTGAGCTATGAACTTTACTGGTAGCAACTCTTGTTTGGGTCCATGTTGGCCCTCCACGTATCTGAGATGGGAAAGTTGAAAAAGTCTGGACATTATAACCAGACTGGGCCATTGCTTGAGCCAATCCTTCAGCAGAAGTTACAACACCTTGACCACCTTCGCCAGCGAAGCGGACAACAAAGTCTTGTTTTTTCAATTCACTTCCTCCATATATAGAAACAAGAAAATACAGTAATAATCAGTAATTAAATTTAATTGATATTTTCAACTATTAATCAAATAACAATTAAACCTACAGATTTTACGACAAATTCCTAATACATACCACCCCGAATATATCAATGCAAATTTGAAGTGTCAATCAGTTCAAATAGCATATAAAATGATATTAAAATCATTCAGCTACAATTAGCGTGAAAAGTGCTGGAGATATAACTAAAAAAATCGCATCAAAAACAACTATTAGAGATATCCATCTTTGATTATCTAAAATAGTTTGGCCTACTATGATAGAAGATGTTACTTCTACTGCCGAAATCAAAACAGGTGCTAGTATAGGTAACAGTAATATTGGCAGCATAACCTCTTTAGCTCTTGTTTTAACTGCAATAGCTGAAAACAAGGTCCCTACTAAAGATATCGCTAAAATGACTAGTAGGGAAACAAGTGCCATTTCAGCTATAGAGACTTTCAAGTCATACAAAACAATCATAGTGGGTAACAAAATCACTTCTAGCAAAATCATTAATGCCATATTTGACAAAACTTTACCAAAGAAAAAAGCATCTCTACTTGTTGGAGATAGTAGAATTCTATTAATAGCACCTGATTCTATTTCGGTAGAGTAAGTTCTATTCATAGCTATGACACTACCATAAATAATAGCAATCCATAATATGCCTGCCGAAACAGTGGGTATAGTTCCTGGAATATTATCCAACCCTAAATTAAAAGTTAAAATAATTAACAAAGAAAAAACTAATACCGATATGAAAATTTCTCTAGTCCTAAGTTCCAGTACCACATCTTTCCAAAAAATTAACATTATATGAGCAAAATATATTTTCATTAAATTAATTGTCCATTCTTTAGAATATAGTGTGTATATTCCACGTTAAACTTTGAAAGGTCAGTATGGGTTGTCATAAGAATAGATTTGTTTATATTTGTAAGAAACCCCACCATGTCCATCAATGCCATAACCCCATTAGAATCAAGGCCTGTTTCGGGTTCGTCAAGCAATAGTACAGACGGATTATGTATCAAAGAACAAGCAATCCCTGCTCTTTTCTTATATCCATGAGAAAGAATACTTACTAAGGTATCTAATCTGTCTGATATACCTAATAATTTTAATAAATCATTATTCTCAAATATCTGATTAATATCTTCATACGAAATATTGTGCAATTTTGCAAAAAAATTTAAATTTTCTCTTATCGTCAAAGATGGATATAAAAACGGTTCATGGGCAACATACCCGATATGACTTCTAGCTATTTTGGGACTATCGCCAACATTTATACCTGAAATTTCAATATTGCCAGAGTCCGGTTTAATTAAAGACGATAAAAGCAAGTGAAGAGTGGTTTTGCCGCTTCCGTTAGATCCATTTATTATTACAAGTTCACCTGCATTAACTTTTAAATCTAGTTTTTTAATTACAGGAATAATCCCATAAGATTTATATAGAGTATCTACACGAATCATATATTTAAAATCATTAATTACCATA
This sequence comes from Dehalococcoidia bacterium, assembly GCA_045564655.1. Taxonomy (GTDB): domain Bacteria; phylum Chloroflexota; class Dehalococcoidia; order Lucifugimonadales; family UBA826; genus UBA826. The sequence goes on along the minus strand of JBJLGX010000020.1, from coordinate 153,267 downwards.
CATAATTGATATCAGACACATGAATTATTTTAAAATTAGAGCAATGTGTCAATAATGTAATAATAACTTATAATAAAAGTCGATTATTTTTCAAAGCTGAGGAATAAAATGCCATCTATCGAAAATTTACAAGACGAATATAAATCTCTAGACAATAAATTCAATAATACTGCAAAAGGACAAATAGACAACTCTCTTATAATTGTGTTTGATTATGAATATGGAAAATCTAACGCTGAAGTCATGGTCGAATCTGATGAATTTACTGCCGTATGCCCCTGGACTGAATTACCCGATTTTGGAACTCTAACAATTACTTATGTACCACACAAATATTGTTTAGAGCTTAAATCGCTAAAATATTATTTATTGTCATTCACAGGAGTTGGAATAGTTCAAGAACATGCTGCCAATAAGATATTAGAGGATCTAGTTGGTGCGTGTAGCCCAAAAACCATGTCAATAACATTAGATTACAACGTACGGGGTGGACTTCACACATCCGTAACTGTAGAGTACGATTCATCTAATATTGAATAAATTAAATCGGTTAAACTTATGAAAATATTAAAAACTATATACAATTCAGGAGATTTCTGTGACTATTTTTGCTAGATATGATTTTAATGGAGAGATTGCTTTTGGGATCGTGGAGAATCAAACAATAAAAGAAATCTCACAATGCCCACTACTAGACTACAATGAAACAGGAATAACACGAAATTTAAAAGACGTTAAATTACTTTCTCCTGTAACTCCAAGCAAAATAATAGCAATCGGATTAAATTACAAAAGCCATTTAGAAGGCCGGGAAGCACCTAAAGCACCCGAACCCTTTTTAAAGGCTCCAAATACTGTGATAGGAATTAATGATAATATTGTTATCCCTAAAATAGCCCTAGATACAAACGTAAAAGTTCAACCTGAAGCTGAATTAGCACTAATAATTGGTAAAAGCTGTAAGGGTGTAAGCGCCGATAATGCTTTAGAATATGTTTTTGCATATACGTGTGGAAACGATGTTTCGGCTAGAGACTGGCAATGGGGAGATCTTCAATGGACTAGAGGTAAATCCTCAGACACCTTTGCCCCTATAGGACCTTGGATGGTTACAGATTTAGATCCTACTAATATACAAGTAAAATGTCGTGTTAACGGAATAGAGAAACAAAACCAAAACACTTCTGATTTGTTGTATTCAGTATCGGAGATTATAGAATATGTGAGTGCCGTAATGACATTACATCCCGGAGATGTAATCATGACAGGTACACCGGGTACGCCAGGAGATATCCATCCAGGAGACACTGTTGAAATCGAAGTAGAAGGAGTTGGGGTTTTGAGCAATCCCGTCGTAGGCGAATAAAACCTAAGAAAAAAGTTGTTCAAGTCTAAGGTAAAAAACTTCTTCACCTTTACCCAAAATCCAATAATACATAATATATGAGCCTGCAAATATCATTGCAACTTTTCCTAGTTGATCAATTATTGGCATAAGTTTATTTATGAATTTAGTAGTTGCATCTTCAAATAATAATGAGGATACCGTAACTACTGACATTATAGCCCCCATTCCTAAAGAGTATATGATTGATCCTACAACAACATTTATCGAATTATCTAAAGATATGCCTGATCCTACTACTATTCCCACAGCAGCCAAAAATACTGGTAAGGCACAGCTAAGAGAGGCAATAGCATAAGCGATGCCAAATAAAAATGTTTGAGGAAATCCATTAAAATTTCCTAATTGTAGATCGTTAAATATTTGTACTGAAATATTACGTTTTGAAAGAAAAAGATAGAGTCCTGCAAGTGTAATAATTAACCCTATTGCAAAGCCCATTATTGGTAAAAGTGTCCCAATAAATCTACCCCCAAAAGCTAATAAAATACCAAAAATACCAAAAACAACAAGAAATCCTAAAGAAAGAGATATGCTTAAATACAATCCTCTAAAAAAAGATGCAAATGGGTTACTCGAAGAACGGGCATTACCTAAACTATATCCAACATATGCTGGAAACATAGCTATGCCACAAGGATTGAATGCAGCTATCGCTCCTGCTGAAAATGCGAAAAAGAAAGGGACATCCATAAAATAATTCCTAATTAATTTTATACATATATTAAATTATAACTATAAATCAGATTCTCTTATACAACTTCATATGATGATATAATTATTGGATGTTCCAAACTAAACCTGGATATTTTAGGAGAAGAGTGTGAAAATCACCCAAGACGAGATAGAACAGTGCCAAACTGTACTACACATCGAACTTGATGAGGACGATATTGATCCTTATTTAAACAAAGCCTATAACAAAGTTGTAGGACGAGTAAACATACCTGGATTTAGAAAAGGAAAAGCTCCCAGAAATATAATTGAACAGTATTTTGGTAAAGAAAGTTTAGTTAATGAAGCTTTAGATTCAATGCTCCCAGAACTTACGGGTAAGGCTATATCAGAACAAGAATTAGATATTGTAGGAATGCCTAGCATTAGTTTAGAAGGAATGGAACCTGTATCATTCTCCGCAACTGTACCTTTAATGCCTTCAATAGATCTTGGAGACTACACTGCAATAAGAGTAAAAAGGAAAACCACTCGTATAACTAAGAAAGTTATTGATGAACGGATTGACCAATTGAGAACTAGTGTGGCTTCATGGGAACCAGCAGACCGAAAAGTTCAGATAGGAGACATGATTTCTGCAAGTATCGTTGGAAATCATAATGAAGAAGAAGTAATAAATGAAACTGATGGTGTTTACTTAGTAAATGAAGAAATCGAAAGACCTTTTCCGGGATTTGCTAACAAATTAATAGGACTTGAAGCTAATATATCAAATACATTTGAATTAGATATACCTAAAACATTTGCAGATGAAAATTTATCTGGTAAATCTATTACATTTGATGTCAATATTACAGATATCAAAGAAAGAATTCTTCCAGAAATCACTGATGAATTTGCCCAAAGCTTAGGTGCAGAATATGAAAATATGGAAAGTTTGAAGTCTGAAATACGAAAAAGTTTGAAATCTGACGCTGAAAATGAGTCTACCCGAAACTTTCAGGAGGCTATCATTGTCGAACTCATTAAAACAGCTATGATTGAGCTCCCACCACTGCTAATCCAACGAGAATCTGAACATATGGTGAGTGAGCAAGAACGTATGGTTCAGCAAGCTAATATGGTTTTAGATGACTATCTTCAATCGATGGGAACAACACGGGAGCAACTAATCGAAGATTCGAAAGCAGAGGCTGTTAATCGTCTAACTAGAAGTTTTATATTATCAAAGTTAGCCGACGAAGAAAAAGTGGAAATCACTGATGAACAAATTGAAAGTCGTATTGAAGAGTTGTTTGCTGATTCAGAAGAAAATTTACCTGACGCGAGCCAAACAGCTGAAATGAAAAGTTATTTAGAAAGATCTATGAGAATGGAAAAAACCATGGAAATATTAGAACAAATAGCTGAAGGAAAAAATATCAAAAATACTGATGGAGAAGAAACAAATGAATCAAGTTCCTGAAAATATTATCCCTTACGTTGTAGAGCGAGATCCAAGAGGAGAACGCACATATGATATATATTCATTACTTCTAAAAGAACGTATTGTCTTCTTAGGAACAGGGATAAATGACCAAGTTGCTAATGCGATAATCGCTCAACTATTATTTTTAGACCGTGAAGATCCTGAAAGAGACATTAATTTATACATAAACTCTCCTGGTGGAGTAATAACATCTGGGCTAGCTATATATGACACTATGCAATTAATACGTCCAGATGTATCTACAATCTGTGTTGGCATGGCTGCAAGTATGGGTACGGTTCTGTTATGCGGAGGAGCAGACGGTAAAAGATTCGCTTTACCAAATTCAACAATTCATATGCACCAAGCATTGGGCGGAGCCCAAGGCCAAGCTTCTGATATTGAAATAGCTGCTAGAGAAATCATACGTATGCAAGACAAAATCAGGAATATCATGTCACTCCACACTGGACAATCTTATGAAAAAATAGCTCAAGATAGTGACAGAGATTTTTACATGAGTTCTGAAGATGCTAAAGAATACGGCCTAGTAGATATCGTTATGTCATCAAACCAAGCAAAAGCGAAATAAAATGTCTAATTCAGAAACTAACTATACATGTTCGTTTTGTAATAAAACGCAACCACAAGTTAATCGACTAATAGCAGGTCCTGATAGGGTTTTTATTTGTGATGAATGCGTAATTTTGTGTGAACAAATTATTGCAGAAGAATCTACAGAAAATACTACTACAGTCCAAAATCCTTTAGATCTAGGGTTAACACCTAAAAACATATTCGAAAAACTTGAAGAATATGTTATTGGTCAAGAAGACGCAAAAAAAATATTGAGTGTTGCTGTGTATAACCATTATAAAAGGATATGGTCAAATCGAGAAAATACAGATGCTAGTGTAGAGTTACAAAAAGCAAACATTCTTATGTTAGGACCTTCTGGTTCCGGCAAAACGCATCTAGCGCAAACATTAGCCAAAATATTAGATGTCCCATTTGCAATTGCTGATGCAACTTCTTTAACAGAAGCAGGATATGTAGGAGAGGATGTAGAAAACATTCTTCTTCGATTAATACAATCAGCGGATCATGATATCGCTAGGGCTGAACAAGGAATAATCTACATTGATGAAATCGATAAAATATCTCGTAAAAGTCCCAACCCATCTATAACTCGTGATGTTTCTGGAGAAGGAGTACAACAAGCTTTATTGAAAATAATAGAGGGTTGTGTGGCAAATGTACCACCACAAGGTGGCAGAAAGCATCCTCAACAAGAATTTATGCAAATAAAAACAGATGACATCTTATTCATGGTTGGAGGCGCGTTTGAAGGAATCTCAGAAATCATACAAAGGAGAGAATTCAGCACCAATTATTCTTTAGGATTTAGAAAAGATGAAGATAGCAATGATAGTATAAATGATAAGGAATTGATTAGAGAATTTGTGACTGTGGAAGATTTGATGGAATATGGATTTATTCCCGAATTCATAGGACGCCTACCTGTAGTAGTAACTCTAAAAGGTTTAGGCAAACCAGAATTAATTCGAGTCTTAACTGAACCAAAAAATGCTTTCATAAAGCAATATAAAGCTCTTTTCGAAATGGATGGAGTATCTCTTAGCTTCACAGAGGAAGCTATTTCTGCAACAGCTGAAAAAGCTGTCGAGCAAAATACTGGCGCAAGAGGATTGAGGTCTATTCTAGAAAATACATTGTTAGACGTGATGTATGAATTACCAAATCGGAAAGATGTTACCCACTGTTCTGTAGATGAATCTTCTATTAAAGGTGATGCCCCCGTGCAAATAACTACTGAAGATATTAACGTTGATGAAATTAAACAAGACAGTTCTGATCAAAATCTTAAATCAGCATAAATTATTCCTCTTCTACTAATTTAATCCTTAATTCATTTAACTGATCTTCACTAATAGGTGATGGCGCTTGAAACAATGGATCCATCTGGCTTTGAGTTTTAGGAAATGCAATCACTTCTCTAATAGAACTCTTATTTAAAAGGACCATAATCAATCTATCAATACCAGGAGCGATACCCCCATGTGGTGGAGCTCCATATTCAAAGGAATCTAAAAGTTGAGCAAATCGATCTGCAACAGCTTCTTTTGTATATCCCAGAACTTCAAAAATCTTCTCTTGCAAATCACGTTTATGTACTCTAATACTTCCACTTGCCATCTCTAAACCATTACAAATCAAATCATAAGATTCAGCAATAACTTTTTCAGGATCTGTTTCAAGAATATTAATATGTTCCTCTTTAGGCATACAAAAAGCATGATGTGTCGCATGCCATCTATTTTCATCTTCATTCCATTCAAATAACGGGAAATCTGTAATAAATGCAAAAAACATCTTATCCGGGTCAGCCAATTCTAATAAATCACCCATTTTATGCCTTAGTGCTCCAAGAGATAAATTGGTAGGTTTTTCTTCTCCCGCAATAATAAATATAAGATCTCCAGATTTAGCTTGAGTTAATTTAATAAATTCTTCTACTTCTGATATGGTTAAAAACCTTGAAATATTTGATTTAACATCATCCATCGACAAATCATTTATATCTCCATCAATACCAATCGAAATCAGTCCTGTCGCACCTCTAGACTTAACAAATTCTGTTAAATCATCAATTTGGCGGCGGGTATAGGCTGAACATCCAGGAACAGAAAAGCCTCTAATAACACCTTGAGATGCTAAAACATTCTGAAATACTTTAAATTCACTATCTTTAACTACATTCTCCAAGTCACATAACTTTAATTCATATCTTAAATCAGGTCGATCTATCCCGTACATGTCTATAGACTCTTGATAAGTCAACCTAGGGAATGGGGTTATAATCTCTTTATCTGGAAATAAATCTTTCATTATTCCGGTAAATAATTCTTCCGTTAAATTCAAAATATCTTCTTGTGTAACAAAACTCATTTCTAAATCTAACTGTGTGAATTCAGGCTGTCTATCAGCACGAGAATCTTCATCCCTAAAGCACTTAGCTATCTGAAAATATCTTTCTACTCCAGCAACCATAAGCAATTGCTTTAATTGTTGTGGGGACTGTGGTAATGCATAAAAATTACCTGGAAACAATCTACTAGGAACAATATGATCTCTAGCCCCTTCAGGTGTACTTTTTATTAAAATAGGGGTTTCAATTTCCAAAAAATCTTTACTGTCTAAATAATCTCGGATATATTTAACAACTTGATGACGAATTATTAGAGCTTTTTTCATACTCTCACGCCTTAAATCAATATATCTATATTTCAAACGTACAGACTCATCAACATCTGACTCATCATTCACATAAAATGGCGGAGTCAAAGATTCATTTAAAATATTTAATTCTGTAACATGAATCTCAACTTCACCTGTAGGAATATCTTGATTAACTGTACCTTCAGAACGTTTAATAACTTTGCCCTTAACTTGTACAACCCACTCATTCCGTAAGGTTTCAGCACTCGAATGCGACATTAAATCTATATCAGAATTAAAAACAATTTGGATCACTCCATCTCGATCACGAAGATCAATAAAAATTAAATTACCATGATCTCGTCTTCTATTAACCCAGCCAGCTAATACAACTTCATCTCCAACATTATTAATATCAAGAGCCCCACAACTTATTTCTTTGAGCAATATACCTCTCCAAATTTACTCTATTTTTATAAATTCATACCATTATACTTTCGAATCGAACTACGCACACTATAATGCTACTGATTAATCCATAAATATTTTGATTTTATATCTCTATCAAAAACAATTCTGTAAAATAAGACTTTAATTCTATTTGGATCATCAGGAAATCGCCATTCATTTGTTAAGACCCTTTTAGATATTAAAAATATAGCTAAAATAAGCGTAAATATTCTTTCCACAATATCTGAAGATAAAAGAAATGTCATCAAAACTAATAAAATAATAGTTACCAATGTCCATAACGCACTATCTTTATAAACAACCAATCTACTTATTAAAACTGGAATGGCAATAATTAAGAAAATTGGCCTCAAGGTTTCTATAGCTAATAAAACACCTATAGAAACAGCTACTCCTCGGCCTCCTTTAAAACTCATGAATATTGACCAATTATGACCTACTACTATGAGTAATCCATAAATAAATAATTCCCACGAATATCCAAAAATATTATCAAAAACATATATCGGTAAAAACCCTTTAAGAAATATATCGATAAGCGAAATGCAAATAGCCGAAAGATACCCTGAGGCATTCTTGGTATTTGATGATCCTAAATTACCAGTCCCTACTTGATCTAAATTCAATCCATTTTTAAGACTTTTTATCCATATATATGAAACTGGAATAGAAGATATAAGATATATAATCATTCCTAAAAACGACAGGAATCTAATATCTACTAGCATTACTGCTCGTTTAACAATTTCAATCTTTCAATAGTATCTATAGGTGGTCCTGAATCACCAGGTTTAGATTCAATAGGATTTCCAAGTGCGTGGTAATCACTACCCCCACAAGGGACTAATGAATATTGATTTGCAAAATTCAAAAGCTTACTAACCTGATTATTATCATAACTACCATAATATACTTCCATCCCCACTAGGCCCCACTCTTTCATCATAGGTAATAATTCATTTAACCCATTAAGGGTTTTTCTCGCGGATTTTGCTGAAGACATTAAAGGGTGAGCTAACACAGGTAATGCTCCGTTATCAATTAGCAGTTTGATAGAATCTTCCAAACCTAATAGTTTCCTCGCAACAAATCCTTCACTCCGATCGCCAATAAATTTGTCAAATGCTTGTTTAGGATTTTTAACGTATCCTAATTCTGTTAAAGCTTGAGCAATATGAGGTCTACCTACTGAACCTCCATCTGCTAGCTCCTGGACTCTTTCAAAAGAAATCTCCAGACCCATGCCTTGTAATTTATTCACCATCGCTTCACCACGAATAATTCTATCAGCCCTGAGTTCAGACAAGACATTCTGAAAATTCAAATCATGTTGGTCTACATAATAACCAAGTATATGTATCTCTGATGATTCCCATAATGCGCCCAGTTCTATGCCTGGAATTATATTCATACCTAGATCGGCAGCGATTTCTTCTGATTCTGATAAGGCTGAAGTTGTATCATGGTCAGTAATCGAAATAAATTTCAAACCTTTACTTTGACAAAGCCTTAGCAGATCTTCAGGACTCAATGTTCCGTCAGAATGAGTAGTATGTAAATGTAAATCTACTTCGAATTTGTATGATGCCATTTCAGGTATCCATAACCCAGAAATATTTATAATTACTAAAAAATCAAATCATTATTTTGCATATTGAACAGATCGTTTTTCACGAATAACTACAACTTTAATCTGACCTGGATAAGCAAGTTTCTCTTCAATGCTTTTAACAATATCTCTAGCTAACTCACTTGCTGAAACATCATCAACAACATCTGGTTCCACCATAATCCGAACTTCTCTTCCAGCCTGAATAGCAAAACACCTATTTATACCTTCAAAATTGCTAGCAACTTCTTCAAGCTCTTCCATTCTTTTAACATAATTATCTAAGGTGTCTCTTCTAGAACCTGGGCGAGCAGCGCTTAAAGCATCCGCTGCGGCAACCAAAAATGATTCTACAGAACTCATTTCATCGTCATGGTGTTCTGCAATACATGTTGTGACTCTTCTAGATATCTTGTACTTTTTGGCTATATCGGCTCCAATTTGAGCATGAGGACCTTCTATTTCATGAGTAAGAGCTTTACCAATATCATGTAATAAGCCCCCTAACTTGGCGACTTTAACATTAGCTCCAACTTCAGCAGCCATCAACCCTGCTAAATGTCCAACTTCTAGCGAATGCATTAATACATTTTCACCATAACTATAGCGATATTTTAATCGCCCAAGAAGTCTAACCACTTCTGTATGCAATCCCCTAACGTTAGCATCAATTACAGCAGATTCTCCACTTTTCCAGATAGATTCTTCAACTTCTTTCTTAGATTTTTCTGCCATCTCTTCAATTCTAGCAGGATGAATTCTTCCGTCCGCAACTAATTTATCTACAGTTAGTCGGGCTATTTCTCTTCGAACAGGATCAAAACATGAAAGAGTAACTGCTTCTGGAGTATCGTCAATTATGAGATCAACACCAGTAGCGGCTTCTATAGCTCGTATATTTCTACCTTCTCTACCAATTAAACGACCTTTCATATCGTCACTAGGTATAGGAACACTCGAAACAGTAGCCTCTGATACGACATCAGAAGCCAATCTCTGTATAGCTTGCCCCAACACCATTCTAGCCTTTTCACTAGCAGTATTTTGGGCATCTTGTTCCATATCCCTGTACTTAATAGCTAGTTCATGGCTAATATCGTCCTCAGCCTGTTTTATAATAAGATCTTTGGCATCGTCCATAGACATGTCAGCCACTTTTTCAAGAGCAAGAACTTCACTATCTTTTAACTCTTGCACTTCAGAGTAAATGTGATCAATTTCTTTTTCACGATCTGTTACTTTTTTCTCACGCCTTTCAAGGTTCCGAGATCTTCCTTCTATATTTTCTTCTCTGTTTGAAATTCGCCTTTCTACAGATCTTATCTCAGCTCTTCTTTCCCTTATTTCAGTTTCGCCTTCTCGACGTGTTTGTAAAGCTTCCTCTTTGGCTTGCAGGATCATCGTTTTAACCTTTTCGTCTGCATCTTCTACAATCTGTTCTGCTTTTGTCAAAGCAGATTTAGAAGCAAACAACTCTAGTACTCGACGATACAATAAGCCTACTATTAATCCTAATATAATACAGCTAAGGATAGTAATCGCTAATGTGAAAAAATTATCCACGCGATCCACCCCCTTATTAAATTGTTGTTAACTTATGTTAACTACATATATTCTACCATTTAAAACGGAAATTTATTGGAGCCTTTAGATTGCGACATCATTCGCATCATTTTCTTTTGACCTTTAGGAGAACTCATGTCCTTCATCATTTTACGCATTTGCTTAAATTGATTTAACAATTGATTCACATCTTTGGGGGAAGTCCCACTACCTGTTGCAATTCTCTTGCGTCTACTTCCTCCTATTATTTCAGGTTTTTGACGTTCTTGTAGGGTCATGGAATAAATAATAGCTTCAATTTTATCCAAATGGTTCTCGTTCACAGCATCTTCTGAAATATTATTTTTAATATTAGAGATACCTGGAATCATTTCCAATATTTGACCAAAAGAGCCCATTTTTTTTATTGCCTGCATTTGATCTAAGAAATCTTCAAGATCAAATGTTGCCTTGCGAATCTTCTGTTCCATACGAGCCATATTATCCTCGTCAAAAGATTCTTGGGCTTTTTCTGCAAGAGTAAGGATATCGCCCATACCTAGAATACGTGACGACAATCTATCTGGATGGAAAACTTCTAATGAATTGACATCTTCGCCAAGTCCTATAAATTTTACTGGCACCCCTGTTACAGATGATATAGATAAAGCTGCACCACCTCTCGCATCACCATCCATTTTTGTTAAAATCAGTCCAGTTATACCAATCTTTTCATTGAAATCTTGAGCTATATTAACAGCCTCTTGGCCAGTCATTGCATCTACGACCAATAGAATTTCATTAGGTTCTACAACATTTTTAATTAATTCCAATTCAGACATTAAATCGTCATCTATCGTAAATCTACCTGCAGTATCTACAATAATGAAATCAGAATTAATATTTTTGGCTAATTCCAAACCTTCCTTCACAATAATTTCAGGATCCTGAGAAGGGTCCGAGTCAAACACTGGAATATCTATAGAATTACCTAGAATTTTCAACTGATCGATTGCAGCAGGCCTATGAATATCGGCCGGTATCAGAAGAGGATTATGATTATTCTTTGATAAATGGAGTGCCAATTTTGCAGATGAAGTTGTTTTACCGGAACCATTTAAGCCAATTAATAAAATTTTATTTTGAGAATTATCAGTCTTAATAATAAGTTCAGAAGATGTGTTACCTAAAATATTAGTCAATTCTTGATCAACAATCTTAATAACATATTGTCCAGGAGAAAGGGCTTCTAAAAGTTCACCCGGAACAAGTTTATCTCTCATTGATTCAATAAAAGACTTAACAACCCTAAAATTGACATCAGCGTCTAATAAAGCAAGGCGTATCTCTTTTAATACATCTTCAATGTCATCTTGTGTCAAACGCCCTTTATTATTAAGTTTATATATAACAGAGGAAATTTTTTCAGTAAGATTTTCAAACATAATTTAAGTTCACCTATTATTAATATTAGCATCTAGAGGAAAATAGAATTCTTATTCTCCTTGAATCGTTACATTAAGGATTGCTATACTCAAGTAACTAGTTTAAATCATTTAAAAGGGGACTATCAAATGGAAATAACATGGTTAGGGCATTCATCAGTTTGTATCAATAGTAGAGATGAGATACTAATCACGGATCCTTTTGACACTTCGCATAGTGGAATGATGCCATCTAGAAAATCCGATATAGTTACTGTCAGCAATTCAAATCCAAAATATTCTACTACTAAAGCGCTTAGTGGTGATCCTTATATCGTCAATGGTCCAGGTGAATATGAAATTGGCCAATATTACATAACTGGAATTCCAACACAGCTAGACGAATTAAACCAAGAAATTAATGTAGTCTATACAATAAGAGCTGAAGGATTAGTTATATGCCAATTGGGCGGATTAAATCAAAAACTAACGTCCGGCCAGTTAGACCAACTGAGGCAAGCAAATATTTTATTAGCCCCTATTGCAAAAAACAGTTCATTAAGCCATGAACTTCTTCAAGAAATAATCTCAGCAATTCAGCCAAGAATATTAATCCCATTAGAGTATATCGAAGACAATGATGGAAGCACTCCTACCGGATTAGATACATTTCTTACAAATACGGGATCTACAGAAACAACTGGAATCAACAGACTAAATATAGATGAAACAAAACTTCCAGCAGAATTAAAAGTTCAGATACTTAATCCGCAACGCAGTTAAAAAATCAACATTACCTAGTCTAGTCATACAAATCCCCTATAAACTCGCATAAATTTCTATATGGAGCTCACAGGGGATTTTAGGTATAGACTTTGCCCTACTTACGCTTTCTCCAGCCAGTATATCCCACTAAGAACAGGATCGGAGCCAACATCATAGCCATGTCTCCTGAACCTTGCAGTAAAGAAACGGACTCTACTCGGCCACAAGTACCGGATGAGTCTTCACCTACTAGAGCGTTATCTGAGTCAGATGAATCTTGCTTATCTTCAGGAAGAAGAGATGTCGAAGGAGGGTTATTAGAACCTTCTGCCTCCAATTCAATATCAATATCCGACAGTGTTTCACCAAAAACTAAAGGGTTCCCTACAATTTTTACTTCTTCTGATGACCCATCAGAAACTCTAATATAAAAATCAATTGATTTGCCTATAAATTTAGAGCTACTTGGTTCAAGAATTAACGAGTCAAATACAGCAAAGGTTGTTCCTTTTTCTTTTGCATATTCCATAATAGGAACAGGGTCGCTAAAATGTGAACCAACTTTTGCAAGTAACTCAAGAGATACATTTTCATAATCTGAAGATGTATAGGCTATTTCACCGCTAATCGATAAATACAGATTATTTGCCGAAACTACCGGTATCGAAGAATCAGTAGCAACAACAGGATTTGTAGGAAGTATCACAACAGGATTTTGAACCTCAACAATATCTTCTTGAGGAGCTGTTTCAGAAGGTGTTATTACAGGAACTGCTGTAGGAGTAGGGGCAGGCAATGCTGGAAATGTGAGATTATAGCTTGGTACAGTCCTAATAGAGGGAGAAATAAGAAATAAATCTTCCTGGTCTGCTTTCACTACACCTTCATAATGAAATGTAATAACAGAATTAACAAAAGATGCATCTGGTGGACCAAATGTAAGAACATATGAACCATTTTCAATTATTCCACCATCACTAACAAAAGATCCTACTTTTGCAGTAATACAGCCTTCTAAGCACCTTTTTCTAACTCCCTCTAAAACAAATTCACTGTCTGCTGGAGTTTGCCCGCCAACAGTAATTGTTCCCGTATAAATGGTTGGGTTTGGAGGGGGAGCTCCACCAGCTGCTTCAACGCCAATGGAATTCAAGGAGTAAGCAATAATGCCCAAAGTTATCAAAAAAGCAATTCTTTTAAATCCAATCATAAAATAATACTCCCTAATAAAAGATTAGGCCTCTCCCCACTCCAAAGAGCGAGAAGAGGCCATCTAAAAACCTATAGAGGAATATCCTCTAAGGTACTAAGGTACCAGCCTTGCTCAAGAAGAGCCAGTAACCTTTACCAATTACAACACTAGTATCGGCTGCGGTGGTAGGTATGAAGCTACTATATGCATCTGTCGTGGTATTAAAGCCATAAGCCCTTGTCCATGACAAACCTGTGAAGTATGTATCACTGTCTAATGTAGCACCTATTGCTGAACCTGTTATAGATACAGCAGGAACCATGTTCCAACCTTTTACCAAAGCTATTGCTGGAGGTAGCTGTTGAGCACCACCGTCGTAGCCCGGAATATCAACCTTTATTGGGTCGTTGTTAGTTGTGTATACCCAGTATGCTCTAGCTGCATCAACAGCTCCTAGCGTACCAGCTAGATCCCCAGAGGAATTTCTAACAGCTGACAACCATCCACCAGCAACAGTAGGATCGTAGGTCAAAACAGTTTCAACCTTAGGAGCGCTATCCATTACTGTGTTAATAGCAGTATTAGTTGGAGTACCTGGCATGGAAATTAAGTTCCAACCTGGTAGCAAAGCAACCTTTGTCAAAGCTCTAGCTTTAACTGTAAACCTACCTGTCTTGTTAACCTGTTCATTACCAGCTGTGTCTTTAGCACTAACTGTTAATACGAAGTCTCCATAAGCAAGGTCTGCAGTAGGCCTGTAGAAGAAGTTCTTGTTATCTGAAGTATTCATATTTGCAAGAACATCTGTCTTTGTACCAGCAGGATCAGTAAGTTCAGCTTTTGTTAGTGTCACTGTTGTATAAGTGTCACCAGCATACTCATCTTCATCCCATGTTACACCGATCATAGGCCTTCTATTCTGACTGCTTGAACCATCAGCAGGGCTGAAGGAACTTACAGTAGGCTTACTAATGTCAACCTCTACAACCTGTGCAGCTGCGACATAGTAATAAGTAATTTTAACTGTATCTGTATTAGATATGGCATCAACGAAAGTCATTGTTAGCGTCTCAGCTTCACTCCAGTCAATAGGAGTTCCTGACATTGTTACTGCAGAAGCAACTCCGTTAACAGTAACACTAACACCATCGTGCAATGTTCCGTCACCGTCGTGGTCAGCTAATGGCCATTTCTTTAATTTAACAGCTTTAGATGTTCCAGCAGTTGTGGAAGCACTCCACTGACTACTTACATCTTCACTAGTTACTTTGGTTCCGCCACTGTTTCCAACGTTATTATTAACGTCTTTACCATTGATGACGATTCCATAGATACCAGTAGCAGAGAATGTAGCCTGCTTGAATGTAGCTTTACCAGCTGTTGGGCTAGTCAAGGATACTGCTAACTTAGTTGAAGAAGCAGTTCCTGCCGAGCCACCACCTAGAACTACACCACAAGTGCAGACTCCAGCTATAGTATTGGAATTATCTTTCATATTCTCATCAGAGTTAAATGTAAGAACAGAAGATCCAGCTTTCTTAATTATGTCTACATCAAGAGCAGCACCTGAAATAGTAGGTTTAACTCCATCAGTAGCTGTAACCTTGTCAGCAATACCGTCAGTAGCAGATCCACTATTGTCTGTTCCAGTTGAAACACCAGATGGCTTGTCATTCAGAGAGTTTCCTACTCTGTCTGTAACCGCACCAACTAGCTTAACAACAGGCTTGGAGTTATGAACAATCTCATTCTCCATACCTAAGTAAACAAGTCGATCTGTAAATTCATCCTTACCACCCAAAGTTACTGTAGCTGGCACAACACCATCAACAGTGAAGTCTGTGGTTTCAACAGAAGATGCACCCAATGACTCATCGAATACAACTTTAACTGTGAAGTTATCGTTAGCATCGTTGCCTGTCAAAGTATAAGGAGCAACTGTGTCTTTATCAGCACTATATTTCTTACCTGTTACAGCAGAAGTCATATTAGGTGCTGTTGAGTCTATAGTGAAGTTAGCTGAACTACCAGTAATAGTCTTCTGGTTACCAGCTATATCTGAAACTACAATCTTGTAGTTCGTAGAAGAACCGTGCCAAGTACCTGTAGTAGTTGTTGTTACGGTAGAACCGTCAACACCAAATCCACCACCAGTCCTGGATCCAGCTCCGTCACAAGTTCCAGTAGCTGCAGTTGTCCAGTTAGTACCTGGAGTCAACGCTACCGTAATAGTCATAGACTTAGAACCGAGGTCTGCATATGAATATTCTGTAGATAAAGCTTTACAGTTATTAACAAATGAAGATACATAAGTTAAAGGTGCTGTAGCTGTAAATCCAGATGCAGCATCAGCAACTGTATATGTAAATTCAGGGGTTTTATCGTTAGTTATTGTTCCATCTACTGGGCCAACAACAGAAATTGTTGGTACAGCAAAGTCAATCGTAGCTGTTGCAGAAGACGTAACCGCAGTTGATGTCACTGCATCAGTACAACTAGTACCACAACCGTAGTAAGAAACTGTCAAGGTATCACCATCTTGAACCCAAACAGCACCGTCACCGGAAGTAGTAGATCCAGCATCTTTACTGATTACAATACTACCGTTGTAATAATCAGCTTCGTCATCTGTTGAAAGAGAACCAGGAGCAGTTACCTGAGTAATGCTTACCCATTCACCTTCAGCGTCCGAAGTACTCGTTACTTTCGCAACTTTATTACCAGCAGCAGAGCCAGCATAAGTATCAACAATGTTATAAGAATAAACAGCTACAACGGTTGAAGAACCATTAATTGTAGATTTGTTCTTAAAAACCGCGTTATCTTTGTTCCAGCCAACAAGCTCTGAGAAAGTGTTTGTTGTACCTGTTGCAGAAGATGTAACAGTTATAGCTGATAACGATGTACTAGCTGTGTTAGTAGTACTAAAGGTGCTTGTAGAACTAGCCACAGTACCACCTTCCTGAATACCACCACAAGTAGCACCATTATAAGCAATACATGTAGTACTGCTATTAATGATAGGGGTTGTAGAAGCGGAGAATAGAGTAAACTCACTGTCTATCCCTATGTCACTTCCAGAGTTGTTATTAAAGTACCACGTTGTAGACGCAGTCTTTGTTGTGTCTAGAGCAGAGTCTCTCAACCAGAAACTGGCAGATGAGGTTGCTCCTGTTTCAGAGCCTGTAGGACCAGGCGAATAGTGCTTTTGCACTGTCGCGCTAGTATTCATCCACGATACTTTATCTTCAGCAATCGTGGCTGCTTCGGCTCTTGACTCGTTAACGGTCCACTGCGACATAAGCAGAACTACCATCACTAAGCCAATGCTCATGAATTTTAATGCATTCTTCACTTCGTTACCCCCTTGAAATGGTGCGGGTCTAAATTTTTTAATTCCCAAATTTATAAATTCGAAAAGCCCCGGTATTTTCAACCTGGGTGCTAATCTAAATTCCTATTTAATTTTTAAATCGCGAGCAAAAGAGCAAGCGATACTGTCCCAATATATTTTGGGCTCTATGATTTGTACACCACGTGCATGCCTATTGTCAAGGCATTAATCAGGCAAAATAGCCTTTTCACACGTTTATTTACAAATCTTTAACATACCTTAATATTTAATTTTTCATCTTTAAAAATGAAGGTACAAAAAATATAATTCACGCATTTTTATGTTGTCAATACGTAAATGCACCTAAATTTTAAACCGATTTAGACCAAAAGCACAATAGGTGCAATTGTT
This sequence comes from Dehalococcoidia bacterium, assembly GCA_045564655.1. GTDB lineage: Bacteria > Chloroflexota > Dehalococcoidia > Lucifugimonadales > UBA826 > UBA826. Next base: position 135,731 of record JBJLGX010000020.1, on the reverse strand, counting down.
CATATAATGAACGTATTTTGAAGGATTAATTTTAAAATTTAACGTTCGTACATTGAACATATTAATCTTTTCCAAGACCTGCAAGGAAATGGTTGTTATCTTTTGATTTTTTCATTCGTTCAAGTAACTTTTCCATGGCTTCATTATTGTTGTTGTTGTTAGAATCCGAATCAATCATAGTTAACATTCTTCTCAATAACCAGACTTGCTTCAATACTTCTTCAGATAAAAGTAATTCCTCTCGGCGCGTACCACTTTTATAAATATCTAACGCCGGGAACATTCTCCTTTCAGCCATCCTTCTGTCAAGATGGACTTCCATATTACCAGTACCTTTAAATTCTTCATAAACCACATCGTCAAGCCTACTCCCAGTATCTACAAGACAAGCAGCTAATATAGTAAGACTCCCTTTCTCTTCAGTATTCCTCGCTGCACCGAAGAAGCGCTTAGGAGGATAAAGTGCAATAGGGTCCATTCCTCCTGACAAGGTTCTACCACTACTTGGAACAGACAGGTTATAAGCTCTGGTTAATCTTGTAATGCTATCAAGCAATATAACAACATGTTCCCCTGCCTCAACTAACCTTTTAGATCTTTCTAAAACTAACTCTGCAACCCGACAATGGTCCTCAACCGGCTCATCAAAAGTAGAGCTAAAAACTTCTCCCTTTATAGATCTTCTCATATCAGTAACTTCTTCCGGCCTCTCGCCAATTAAAGCTACCATTATGTGTATATCTGGATGGTTTTGAGTAATACCGTTAGCTATATCTTTCAAAATTGTAGTTTTCCCTGCTTTTGGAGGAGCTACTATTAAACCCCTTTGACCTCTACCTACAGGTGAAACAATATCCATTAACCTTGTCGATAATTCTTTTTGCCCTGTCTCCAAAACAATTCTTACATCAGGAAAAACTGGCGTTAAGGACTCGAATTTTGGTCTAGATTTTGATTCAGCAGGATCCATACCGTTAACTTCCTGAACTTTAACTAACCCAAAGTAACGTTCGCCATCTTTTGGAGGCCTCACATCACCTTGTAAGTAATCTCCTGCTCTAAGATTGAATCTACGTATTTGCGATTGAGACACGTACACATCACCGGAACCCCTCTGCTCACCATTTTGCCTTAAAAACCCATATCCTTCACTAAGTATTGAAAGGATGCCAACCGCAATAATCGTTTCATCATTATCAGTACAAACTTTAAATATTTTCCGCATAAGATCTAAGCGCCTAGGGGTAGCCCCTTCTTCAACAGCACCTGCCTTAATTGCAATCTCTAACAATTGCTCGTCAGTATTTTCTTGAAGTTCAGCCAAATTCATTTTATCAATCACCAATCAAATTTTATATTTACATTTAAAGCACAAAATGTGCACTTATTTAATAATTAGGGGATTTCAGCAATCTTATTACTATCATCGTTTCAGATAATAATAGTTTGGGATTTCTAAAGCGGTCAGTTCGTGTATGAACTACGTAAATTATAACACACACACATACAAATGTAACTGCTATTTATAATTTTTGACTCTTATTCACTATCGCGCTAACAAATTCACTGAAAATAGGGTGCGGTTCTGTAGGCCTAGAGAGAAATTCTGGATGAAATTGAGTCCCAAGCATAAATTCATTGTTAGAATATTCTACAATCTCTACTAATGTGCCATCAGGTGAAATCCCGGACGGCTTAAGGCCCACAGACATTAAATCTTCTCTGTATAAATTATTGAATTCAAATCTATGTCTATGTCTCTCCATAATGGTATTTTTGGAAGACCCATATGCTCTAGATGCAATAGTTCCATTAACAAGATCACAAGGATAACCTCCCAACCTCATTGTTCCACCTTTGTCAGTTATATTTTTTTGATCTTCCATAATATGAATGACAGGATCAGGAGTATCCTGTACAAATTCTGTAGAATTAGCAGATTTTTTATCCAAAAGGCTCCTAGCAGCTTCAATGACCATGACTTGCATGCCCAAACAAAGGCCTAGGTAAGGCACGTCATTTATACGACAATATTCAACAGCTGAAATCATGCCCTCGACCCCTCTATATCCAAATCCACCTGGGACAACAACACCCGCTGAATCATTCAAATATTTTTCAGGACCATCTTCTTCGATATTCTCAGAATCAACCCATTTAATTTCAATATTGCGAGAATACTTTATTCCTGCATGTATTAACGCTTCCTTAACAGAGATATACGCATCATGTAAATCTACATATTTCCCAACAACAGATATTTTAATATGATCTTTATCTGATTTAATCATTGAAACAAGATTTTTCCAGTCATCCGAAAGGGTCACATCATCATTTTTTGTTTTGAGAGACATCGTATCTTTAATTAAGTTCCCCATTCCTTGTTTTTCTAGTATTAAAGGAACCTCATATATAGTTGATACAGTGGGCAACATAAGAACGCCTTCAATAGGCACATCACAATGAATCATTATTTTACGCCTGAGATCTTCGGGCACATCATGATCACTTCTGCATATAATAGCATCAGGCTGTATCCCTATACCCCGCAATTCCCTAACACTATGTTGAGTAGGTTTAGTCTTTAACTCAGATGTTGATGTTATATAAGGCAAAAAGGTTAAGTGGATATAAAAAACATTATTACTACCCACCTCATTTCTCATTTGCCGGATAGCTTCCAAAAAAGGCAAGCCTTCAATATCCCCAACAGTTCCGCCAACTTCAACAACAATAACATCTGCTTTAGTTTCTTCGGCAAGATTCAACATTTTAGCTTTTATAGAATCTGTTACATGAGGAACAACCTGTATTGTTCCACCTAAAAATTCTCCTCGTCTTTCTCTAGATATAACATCACTGTACACTTGACCTGCTGTTGTATTAGAAGCTTTTCCTAAGTCAACATTTACAAATCTTTCATAGTGCCCTAAATCTAGGTCTGTTTCACTCCCATCATTAGTAACAAAAACTTCTCCGTGTTGATATGGAGACATAGTTCCAGGATCAACATTCAAATAAGGGTCTAGTTTCATTAAAGAAACAGAAAGGCCTCGATCTTTTAATATCCTACCAATAGATCCTACACATACACCTTTCCCTACGGAACTAACTACACCACCAGTAATGAAAATAAATTTAGTCATATCACTCCAAAAAAATCTGCACTGAGACAAATTGCCATATCCGCTCAAGTATATGAACAGATAACGAAAGGTGTCAATTGGTGTTTACCCTGTGTCAAATTCAAAAAACCTAAATGATAGGTAGTACAAATTTAACTAAAATAAAGATACAATTCATTCAAACATACTAATAATTTAGGAGTTATAGCTTGAAATACTATCGAATAGAAACCATATACGGGTTACCTATAATTGGAGTGGAAACTAAAGATGGAGTAATTGAAAATATAACTTCTGTAGAAGAAGAAATAGACGACTTGGGAAATTTAATAAAGCTTTCCCATATATCAGGAATTCCTTTAGATGATTTAACTAAAAAAATATTAGCTGATGGAAATCCAGAAATACTATCATTAGAACGAATCTTAAAGGATTCCAGAACAAAAAATGGAGATTACCAAATCGATCGACCTATTGATCCTCCAGAGGTTTGGGCAGCTGGAGTTACCTACAAGAGTAGTGAACTTGAAAGACGGAGAGAAAGTGATACTCCTGATATATATTCCAATATATATCAAGCAGATCGCCCTGAGGTGTTTTTTAAATCTACAGAAGATAGATGTATGGGGCCTTTTGAAGATTTAGGAATAAGATCTGATTCTACTTGGGATGTACCAGAACCCGAATTAGCTTTTGTTATATTTAGGGGAGAAATAATTGGATATACGATCGGAAATGATATGAGTAGTAGATCTATAGAAGGAGAAAATCCGTTATATTTACCTCAGGCTAAATTATATGACCTAAGTTGCTCAATAGGACCATGCTTTGTTAGTACAGATACTATTAAAGACCCACACAACTTAGAAGTTACATGTACGATCGTTAGGGCAAATAAGAAAGTTTTTTCAGGAACTACATCAACTAGTGAAATGGCAAGAACTTGCGAAGAAATATCAGATTGGCTTCAACGAAGTAACACTGTTCCCGACTTCACAACCGTCTTAACAGGAACATCTATAGTGCCTTCTCCAGATTTTACTCTAGCAGAAGGGGACGTCGTAAAAATCGAAATATCATCTATTGGGATATTAGAAAACACAGTCGTAAAAGTATAAATAATTTGATCTAAGTATCAGAATCAATAGATTTCTTATATTTTTCTTTAATACTAGTTATTTTAATTTCTGCATCAGATAGCCTAGAACTTGCTAAACTTGCAAATTTCATTGCTTCTTCATATATTTGAGCAGCTTTATCCAATGAAATCCCGCCTTCGTCTAATTGCATTACACATTTTTCCAGGTCAGACATTAATCTCTCAAAAGTAAGATCTTCATGGTTATCCATATTATATTTTCCTCCATTTAAAAACACTCAATCTTCAACAACTACATCAATGTCCCCATCTGAAATAGTTATTTTCAACAAATCACCTGAAGTGACATCAGATTTTTTAGTAATCACTTTATTGCTAATAGGTTTATGGACAATCGAATATCCCCTTTCTAATGTTGCTTGCGGAGACATTAAATGTAAATTGCCATAAATTCTTTTATAGGCATCACTCCGGGAACTAATTACATGATTTATTGAATTAGAGGCCTTTGAAACAAGATCATCTAACTTTAATTTATCATTATCAAAATCTGGCAAATTAACATTCAATTCCGAAACAGTTAATTTAAGTCGTGAATTTGTTTCACTAATTATATTCTGTATCCGGTCATTCAAAGTTCCTTGAATAACCCCAATGGACTCACTAATTTTTACAAAGTCTGGAACAACTGCAACAGATGCCGCTGTTGGGGTAGCGGCTCGAAAGTCAGCTACATAATCAGAAATAGTCCAATCGTCTTCATGACCAATACCTGTAACAACCGGAACTAAAGACGAAAAAATAGCCCGTGCTACAAGCTCATCATTAAATGGCATTAAATCTTCGGGAGAACCTCCTCCACGAGCCAAAATTATTACATCTATATCCGGCAATTTGTTAAGTTCATAAAGTGCCTCCGATATTAATCTCGGGGCTTTATCTCCTTGCACTAAAGTGTGCGCTAGGATTACTTCAACTAATGGAAACCTGGTACTTATCGTACGTTTTATATCTCCCCATGCTGCTGCATCCTCAGAGGTAACAATTCCTATTTTTACAGGATAATTAGGTAAAGTACGTTTTCTTGAATGATCAAAAAGACCTTCGGCATCAAGTTTCTTTTTTAAATCATCTATTTGAGACTGTAAAGTTCCACTACCTGCCGGTTGAATAATATTAGACACAATTTGCATTCGTCCTTGTGCCTTATAAACAGCTATACGCCCAAAGACTCTAACCATTTCGCCCATTAATAAATTTTCAGACCCTATCCCTCTATTAAAAATAACCCCATCAAGTAATGATTCTTCATCTTTAAGTGTGAAATATGAATGCCCCGAAGCTGCTGTACTAACTCGGGATACTTCTCCAACAACCACAACATCTGAAAGTATTTCATCATTTTCAAAAAAAACTTCTATATGATTAAGAATTTGAGAAACAGTTAGGTCTAACATAACTATGCTCTAGAGATATATTCGCCAGATCTAGTGTTGACTTTTAATATATCTCCTTCATTAACAAACAACGGTACCGATATTTCTAATCCGGTCTCAAGTTTAGCAAGCTTTGTGGCACCTTGAGCGGTATCCCCTTTGACCCCTGGTGGTGAATCAATAACTTTCAATTCAACATTCAAAGGTAATTCCAATGAAATTGGATTCTCTTCAAAAAAAATAAGGTCCAATTCCATTTGCTCCTTCAAAAACTTTAAAGATTCTTTGATTTGATCCTCACTCATTGGAAATTGTTCAAATGATTCAGTATCCATAAAATAAAAGAGGTCGCCGTCTCTATATATATATTGAGCCTTTCTTCTTTCTACTTGGGCCAATGAAAATTTAACATCTCCTTGAAAAGTTCTATCTAATACCTTTCCTGTTCTTAAGCTACGAAATCTGATTTTCATAACAGGAGCACGGCCTTGCATTTTGCTATGCTCATATTCAACGACAGAATAAGGTTCTCCATCCAACTCTACTGAAGTTCCTCTTTTTAATTCTCCGTAGTTAAGCGTCATAATTTCATCTCCCTTAGATTAAAAACTACTTAGGTGATTGAGTCAGCCTTTTAGGCCCGTTTGATTCCATAATAAAAACATCTTCAATTCTTACTCCACCCCAACCTGGAATATATACTCCAGGTTCAAGTGTGAATACACTCCCTATATCTATTATGTCATTAGAAGAAGAAACGACCATAGGTTTTTCATGAATATCCAATCCTACCCCATGACCTAAGCCATGTATAAAATAATCGCCGTATCCTTTTGTAGATATAAATTCTCTCGCTATATGATCTAAATATCCTCCCTTAACACCTGGAGTAGCCATTTGGCAGGCTTTCACTTGAGAACCTAAAACCACTGAATATATTTCTGAAAATTTAGATTCTTCCTTTTCACCAACAAAAACAGTCCTTGATATATCACTCCTATAACCTTTATATAAAACTCCCATGTCAATTATTAAAGAATCGCCCTTCTTAATCACTTGATCTGTGGGCATATGATGTGGAAACGCACTATTTAACCCTGTTGCTACAATGGATGGAAATGATACCCCTTCAGCAGCTGATTTTACAATATAGTAATCAATTAAATTAGAGATTTCTAACTCAGAGACACCTGGGGCAACCTTATTCAATATTTTTTGCATTATATTATCGGCAAGTGCCACTGACTTACTTAAATTACAGATTTCATCAGAATCTTTTATGGCTCTGATTGATTCAAGTAAATCTGTTAGAGGTTGTAATGAAACTATTTCATCAATCGCATTTTTAAGACGACTAAAATCATCAAATGAAATGTGCTTAGATTCAAATCCCATAGTAAAAGATACATCATTTTTAATAGATTTCTTTATCTCAAATAAAATTTCCCGTACGCATACAAAATCTTTCATAATTGGCTTTATATTCCAATCTTTCATTTGGGAACGAGCCTGGTCAATATACCTAGAATCCGTAAACAAATATGCTTCATCTAAAGTTATAAGAATATATCCATTACTACCAGTAAATCCTGAAATGTAATTACAATTATTCTTTGAAGTTATCAAAACACCGTGCAGAGCAAGATCTTTCATTTCTTTTCTAAGATTATCGAGTCTGAATTTTGATTTCATTAAGAGTTAATTGTTTTCCAAATACTCATGCAGAGCTTCTAATGCATAGGCGTACCCTTGAGTTCCAACTCCTATAATTTGTCCCAATGCAATAGTAGCAATAACAGAATCCCTTCTATAAGATTCTCTAGAGTGCACATTTGAAATATGAACTTCAATAATTGGTAATCGCGCATCTGATAAAGCATCTTTAAGAGAAAGTCCATAATGCGTCAGTGCACCAGCATTTATAATTATGCCATTACTGGAATCAGAATTTTGCTGAATAAACGTAACAATCTCAGACTCATCATTAGATTGAAAACTAATCAAATCAACATCTTTTGAAATTGCTGTTTTTTGTAAGTTTTCTACAATACTATCAAGTGTATTAGAACCATAAATAGCTTCTTCCCTTTGACCTAGCATATTTAAATTTGGACCATTAATTAAGAGTATCTGCATGATGTTAATTCCAAAATATTGTGTATAGGATGCTTTTATTTTTCTTCTTCGTCAATACCTGCTGCCGGATGGGCAGCCAAATAGGTCTTTATTGCTTGAGTACCCGTAACATGAGTATATATTTGAGTAGTTGCTGGACTAGAATGTCCTAATAATTCTTGAACCACTCTAATATCGGCTCCTCCATCCATCATATGAGTTGCAAATGAATGTCTCAAAGTATGCGGATGTACCCAACTACTTAATCCTGCGTATTTAGCGTAATTTTTAATTCTATATTGTATGGACCTAACACTTAATCGAGTTCCCCTCGCAGAAAGAAACAAAGCTTTTTGAGGAGGCTCACATCCTTTAGTCACATTAGACCTATATCTTGAAACATAGTCTAATATATATTTTTTCGCAATTTCTCCAAATAAAATAATTCTCTCTTTATTCCCTTTACCGGTAACTTTAGCTTTGAGGTCTTCAAAGTCCATATCTCCTAAGTTTAATGCAGCTAATTCACTCACCCTTAATCCTGATCCATATATTAATTCTAAAATAGCTAAATCTCGGGCTATAAAGATATCTTTGTTTTTCAAATCTCTGTTATAAGAAATTACTGCAGAGACAAGTCTGTCAATTTCATTTTCAGACAAAACTTTTGGCAACAATTTAGGTTTCTTCATTGGTACCCTTAATGGAACAGGGTCATTTTTTATATAATCTTTTAATTGTAACCACCGAAAGAAATTCCTTAATACAGATAATTTTCTAACAATGCTAGACCGCGAATATTGGGAGCTATCAAGCCAAGAAAGATATCGCCTTACTGACATTCTATTAAAATCAGAAAATGTATACATAGATTCTCCGATTAAAAATATCAATAATGACTTGAGATCATATCTATATCCACGAATAGTCACATTAGAAAGGCCTCTAACATGAGTCATTTCGTTCAGGTATTCAGCTACAACTGAGTCAAAATAGTCTTTATCCATAAAACTAAGAATATTAAGATTAAAGTTTTATTTCCAGTATAGAAAAGGTCTTATTAAAACGTATGTTGTAGATTATTGAATCGGATTAATTAATTGATCTGCAGTCACCCCTAAATCTTTCAAAGAAGACCTAAAACTACATTCTTTTGATGGACATCTCGCCCTAGTGTCCCCTACAGGCAATAAGGGTCCTGAACAATCCGGGCAAAGTTTTTGAGAAATCGGGATAGCGTTTATAGCATAATTACAATTGCTATCTGTAAAGAAATTTGCGCATCCATAAAATCGCTTAGATGGTTTAGTTTTTGAGGCCCTTGTTATTCTTTCCTGTATTTCACCTCCACATAATGGGCAAACAACACCTTCAACCCCTAATGTGGACAAGGTTAAGTTTTCTGTATGTGTACAGTCAGGATATGCAGAACAGGAAATAAACCTACCATTTGATCCTAATTTAATTACCAAAGGCTTAGAGCATGTTGTTATAGGACAGTCTTTACCTGCATCTTGTTCAAGTAAATGATAATCAACTCGTGCTGCTTCACTTATTACATTCTCAACTTTTGAACTAAATGGTTTATAAAAGTCTAAAAGCATCGGGTTCCAGTCAAGTTTACCTTCTGCTATGTCATCTAATTTTTTTTCCATTTCAGCAGTAAACCCTACATCTAAGACATCATCAAAATGTCCTTGTAAAAAAAATGTAGTTACAGTACCCAATTTAGTTGGATGTAATTTCCCTCTAACAGACCACACATAATCTCTAGCCTGGATCGTGCTTAAAATAGTCGCATATGTACTAGGTCGCCCAATCCCTTCTTTTTCTAAATAGTTTATTAGCGAAGCTTCTGTAAATCTTGGCGGAGGTTGTGTGAAATTTTGCTCATCCTCAAGATTACTACATAATAATTTTTGTCCAGAATCTAGCTTAGGAAGATTTTTATCCTTTTCTTCATCAGAAGTATCGTCATCTGTACTATTGTTTGAATATACAACTCTAAATCCATCAAATTTAAGTACATTCCCACTAGCACGAAATCCATATATATTATTTGAACTATTTGAAGTAGCATTTATATCGATAACAGTTCTATCATATATAGAGTCAACCATCTGGCTCGAAAGCATACGTCTCCATATAAGCGTATACAACCTTAATTCATCTGGCTCTAAGAAATTCTTCAAAGAATCTGGAGTTCTGAATATAGAAGTTGGTCGTATTGCTTCATGGGCTTCTTGGGCACCCTGCACTTTTTTTGAATATATTCTTGGTTTTTCAGGTAAATACGCAGGACCATATTTATCTTTTACAAACCCAGAAATTTCCGAGAGTGCCGAAGAGGAAACTTCTGTAGAGTCCGTCCTCATATACGTAATCAAGCCTACTTCCTCTGTGCCGCCAATAGGTTTCCCTTCATACAAGGCTTGAGCAAGACTCATGGTTCGAGTAGCAGAAATTCTTAGTCTGCGAGATGCTTCCTGCTGTAAGGTACTAGTTATGAACGGGGCCGATGGTCTCCTTTTAGTTTCTTTAGTTTCAAATTTTGAAACCTGGAATGAAGCATCGGATAATTCTTCTAAAATATTCTTAGATTTTTTTTCATCTTTAATTAAAGGTTTTTCTGAATGATCGTTAATAGCAATTAGCGAGGATTTAAAGGAAGAGGAGTCATCCGTTCCTAAAATAGCATCCAAAGTCCAAAATTCTTCCTTTACAAAAGAATTAATTTCTTCTTCTTTTTTAACAACAGCCTTAACGGCAACCGACTGAACCCTTCCTGCTGAAAGACCACGTCTGATTTTCCTCCATAATATAGGGCTTAATTCAAACCCAACCAATTTATCAAGCATCTGGCGAGCTCGTTGAGCATTTACCAAATCAGTATCTAACAATCTAGGATTAGCAAATGCTTCTTCAATGGCAGGTTTGGTGATTTCATGAAATACAACTCTTTTAACCTTATCTATACCGATAGAAGCTGCTTCTAATAAATGCCACGAAATTGCTTCACCTTCCCTATCTGGATCTGTGGCTAAGTAAACATTCTCAGCAACTTTGGCTGACTTTTTTAATGCTGTAACAACTTTATTTTTACCTCTAATAATTTCATACCTAGCATGAAATAGTTCTGTTTTGTTATCTAATTGCACTCCATTTACTATGTCACCTTTTTCTGACTTAATACCTAAAGTTCTAACATGACCCATAGAGGCTTGAACATCATAATCCTTACCAAGAAATCTCCCTATAGTCCTAGCTTTAGCTGGAGATTCTACTATGACAAGATTTTTAGCCATATAATTTTGATCCTTTTTATATAAATTTTTTATTGTGTGGCGGAGAGAGTGGGATTCGAACCCACGGTTCCCCTTGTGAGGGAACACGCGATTTCCAGTCGCGCCTATTCGGCCACTCTAGCATCTCTCCATGTACTGCGGAGAGAGTGGGATTCGAACCCACGATGAAAATAAATTCTCATACTGATTTTCGAGACCAGCGCCTTAATCCACTCGGCCATCTCTCCATTAGCAATTGGGATAAAAGTATACCAGTCTTAAATTCTAAAATGAATTTCAAATATCAAGATTCATTTAAATTTAAAAAACTTCCTGAAAAATTATTGGCGAGACTTAGGTGTAAACATAGAGTTTTTCTTAAAAACCGGCGGACGGCGGCGCCTAACTGATTTAATCAGATTGCTTCCGATCATCCCTATACCTGCTACAGCAAGGACTCCTAAGGGTAAGCCTTTCAAAAATGACCTTCGAGATAAATTTTTACTAGAATTGTTTTTATTATCCAAGTTTTCCTCCGTCTCACAATTTACAACATCTAAAATAACATATTTCTGACATATAAAAAATCAAATATCAAATATCAGAAGTCGATTTGAAATTTAATTCTCCTTCTTTCACTCCGACAGAGACTGCAGAGGTATTATCAAAATCTCCCCGCAAAATTGATGTTGATAAAGGATTCTCAATAGTTCTCTGTATAGTTCTTCTTAAGGGCCTAGCCCCATATATACTGTCAAATCCTTCGTCAGCTAACCATTGTTTAGCTGCATTAGTAAATTCAAGGCTAATACCATTATCTTTCATTCTTTCTTGAACCTTTAACAACATAATATCAACTATCTCGATCATTTGATTTTTTTCTATTTGATTAAAAATCACTACCTCATCTAATCGATTAAGTAATTCTGGTTTGAATGATTTCTTGAGTGCGTCTTCTATAGAAGTTCTAAGTTTATCAACATCATTCTTTTCGGTAGCTTGACGTAAAAACCCTAATGTTTCAGGCTCAAAATGACTAGTTCCTAAATTACTAGTCATAATAATAATTGTATTTCTAAAATCTACTGTCCTGCCTTGACCATCTGTTAATCTGCCATCTTCTAAAAGCTGTAACAAAATATTAAAAACATCAGGATGGGCTTTCTCAATTTCATCAAATAAAACAACCTTAAATGGTCTTCTTCTCACTGATTCTGTAAGTTGTCCCCCGTCTTGAAAACCTACATATCCCGGAGGGGCTCCTATCAATCGTGACACAGAGTGAGGTTCCATATATTCAGACATATCAATACGAACCATATTTTCTTCATCATCAAATAAAAACCACGCCAAAGATTTAGCTAATTCTGTTTTACCAACGCCCGTTGGGCCCAAAAACATAAAATTACCAATAGGTCTATTAGGGTCCCCTAATCCTGACCTAGATCTTCGGACTGCATCAGAAACAGCCCTGACGGCATCGTCTTGTCCAATAATTCTAGTATGTATATTATTCTCCATATTAACGAGTCGGTCAGTTTCTTTTTCTAATAACCTACTAACTGGGATCCCAGTCCAATCTTTTATTAAAGATGCAACATTTTCAGAGTCAACAATTAATAAGGATTCTTCATCTTGAGTACTTAGGTAGTTTTTCTCAGCCTCAAATTCTTCATCGTACTTCAATCTTTCAGCTTTAAGCTCAGCTGCTCTTTCAAAATCACCTCTTTCTGAAGCTGCTATTTCCTCAATATCTAATTGCCTAATTGAATTTTCTTTTTCTCTGAATGTCTTTGATGGCAATTGGGAGTCAATTCGCATTTTACTTGCAGCTTCATCTATTAAATCAACTGCTTTATCAGGCAAAAGCCTTCCAGAAATATACCTTTGGCTTAAAGATGTAGCCGCTTCTATCGCTGCATCACTTATCTTTAACTTGTGGTGTGCTTCATACTTAGGCCTTAAAGCTTTCAGCATATTTATACTTGTTTCTATATCTGGTTCTTCTACTAATACCGGCTGAAACCTTCTCTCTAGAGCTGCATCAGATTCAATATATTTTCTATATTCGTCTTCAGTAGTAGCCCCTAAACACTGGAGATCCCCTCTGGCTAATGCCGGTTTCATCATATTGCTAGCATCTATACTACCTTCAGATGCACCCGCACCTACGACTGTATGAATTTCATCGATAAATAATATAATTTGACCTTGAGATTGCTTCACTTCATCCATAACAGATTTAAGACGCTCCTCGAACTCTCCTCTAAATTTAGATCCTGCAAGCAAGGATCCCATATCGAGAGCTAAAACTTTTTTATCCAATAATTCGTTTGGAACATCCTTAGCAATAATTCGTTGCGCTAGCCCTTCAGCCATAGCAGTTTTACCCACTCCTGCCCCTCCAATTAACACCGGGTTATTCTTTGTGCGTCTAATTAAAGTCTGCATTATTCTTGCAACTTCAGAGTCTCTTCCAACTATAGGGTCCAGTTTTCCAGAAGACGCAAGCATAGTAAGGTCTGTTGCATAACGCTCTAATGATCTATAACGACTTTCAGCTCTAGGATCTGTAATTCTATGCGCTCCTCGAATTTTCTGGAGGGCTTGATACAAAGATTCTGTTGAAACACTAAACTCTGCTAAAACATCAAATACCTCTCCGTGTTCTTCTTGAGTTAAAGCTACTAATAAATGTTCAGCCCCGATAAAGTCATCATTTAACCTTTTGGATTCTGCATCTGCACGAACAAGTAACTCGTCTAGTCGAGGTGTTTGATAAATTTGATTTGAAAATCCTCCTGTCTTCTGTGATTTTTCAAGCTTAGCATGAAGACGTGCGTGCAAGAGATTAACATTAACCTCTAACTCATTTAATATCTCCGCAGGAACCCCTTTTTCCTGTTCAATCAGTGCCATAAGAACGTGTTCACAATCCCACTGATTGTGCCTGTACCTGTTTAAGATAAGCTGTGAATTATTTAAAGCCTCTTGCGCTTGTTCAGTAAACTTTTCAGACCCCAAAACCATCGGACGCTCCTATTTTTTTACAATTTACAAATAAATATTCTTTATATAACAATATCAATAACCTTGATACAAATCAACTCAAGTTGAAGATTTCTAAAACCAGTTGTACATTTATTTACATGCTCATTGACATACACACTCATACATATCCCGTGTCCGACGATAGCCTATTAGATCCTGAAGAATTAATTTTGCAAGCTAAAAAAGTTGGGCTAGAAGGCGTTTGCATTACAGACCATGACGGATTTTGGACCCCACAAGATATTAAAAAATTAAGCGACAAGACAGATTTTCTTGTTATCCCTGGATGTGAAGTTACTACTGAAGACGGCCACCTACTCGTTTATGGACTCCGAGAATACATATTTGGCATGCACAAGTCCGACTTTGTAAAAGACTTAGTAACTGAACAAGGGGGCGCCATTGTGGTCGCACACCCATACCGAAGAGTTTACAGAGACCCAACCCCTGAAAACAATTCCCCCTACGATCAAATGATTAGAAAAGGACTTAAAAATAAGGCCTTAAAGCTATCCGATGCAATTGAAATAAATAATGGCAGGGGAAGTCAAAATGAAAACAAATTTTCTGCTGATTTAGCTAAAGAATTAAAAATGCCCGGAACAGGAGCAAGTGATGCCCATAAGATATCAGACATAGGCACATATGCAACAAATTTTTATGACCAAATTAAGAATGAAGCAGATTTAATAAAAGCGATCAAAAGTGGAAGGTTTACGTCAGAAAAAGTTAAGCAGCCATCTCAGAAATAAGTAAATCTAATGAAGTGACATCCGTCATCAATCCAGACCTTACCCTAATATCCGAATTTAATATTAAATTATAAATTTCCAAAAGCTTAGAAAAAGCAAAACGCCTTTCCATTTCTAAAGTTTTTTGCAAAGGGTACCCAGACAATGACAACCTTTGAGAAAACTCACTTGTTTTAATGTTTCTTTTCCTCAAATCTGAAGCAATTAGCAATAACCTCAACTGACGTTGCATCATTCGTACTATCATATTGGGAGAGGAACCATAATTTAGTAATATTTGAGTGATTTTCAACGCTTCATTATTACGACCTTCAAGAGCCAGATCAACTAATCTAAAAATGCTTTGATCTTTAACGTATGCAACCATTACTTGAACGTCACTCTCTGTAATTAAACCTTCATCAGAATATAAAGACAGCTTATTCAATTCAGAATCAATCGTTCTCAAATCGGAACCAATAAAATCTACTATTAAATTGACAGCCTTTAAATCAATGGTCATACCCATATTATTAACTTTATCTGTCACCCATTGCTTTAATTCATTAGGGCGCAGAAGAGGAAAATGGCGAATATCACATAAGTTAGAAATTTTTTTAAATAAATAGTTGCGTTTATCAAAGTCAAATTCACGGAAGATCAGATCTGTAGAGTCTGGAACTAATTTAAGTTGTTCAATGATATCGCTCCACTCTGAATCATCTAAAACTTTCTTAGAATTTAATTTCGAAATCAAATTTGAAACAATAACAACTCTTTTATTCGCCATAAATGGAACAGTAAGAACCGCGGATAAAAATTCTGATTTAGTAACTGTGTTTTCCATTAAAGACAGCGAATTAACTTCCCTAACTTCTTCAGGGGTCACTGTTAATCGAATCTTTGATATTTCAGCATCAATACTGAAATCATTTTTACCATAAAAAACACTTATCATTAAAAGCTCCACATTCCCTAAACAATATACAATTAATATAATACAAGAACAAACATTGCGTTACATAAATCTAAGAGGTTTGAATTTTGATAGGAAAGATATTTGCTTTAATAATCAGATTAATGGTAGACAAGAGGGTACCATGGAGATTAAAAATAATCCCTTTAGCAGGCATTATTTACGTTATATCTCCATGGGATTTTTTACCTGATTTCATACCACTACTTGGGTGGATAGACGATATTTTCATATTAATTGGAAGTCTTTTATTATTCATAGGGTTGAGTCCAGGTGCAATATTGAAAAACATTACAAACCCTCAAAACAAGCGCTCGAATACGAGCTCCAAAACCTCCGAAACTGAAAAAACAATTGATGGAGAATTTAGGATAGTCGATGATGAAGACGAAAACAATCAAAGTAATGTGACATAAAAAACCAGTTTATATAACACATACATAAAACAAAATGGTACAATTTTCCCTCGACTTATAAAATTTTAACTTAAGTGAGCTGATATGAAAGTAGTTTTTTTTAGAAGATGTTGATGGAGTCGCGAAGGGTGGCGAAGTAAAAGAGGTAAAAAAACGGATTTGCCAGGAATTACCTTATCCCCCAAAAATTAGCCGCACCAGCAACACACAACCACCTTCAACAGATCTCCAAACTATCTAAACTAGCCAACGAAGATAGAGTCAAAAAAATATCCCTTTTATCTGATTTGTCAGAAACACTCAAAGGGCTTGAAGTTAAAATAGAAATGCGTGCAGCAAGTAATGCCCGACTCTATGGCTCTGTAACAGGCACAATGATCGCTGATGCAATAAATGAACAGATAGAAGGTTCTATTGCAAGACAATTAGTTCAACTAGACAATCCAATAAGAGAAGTAGGATCTTATCCGATTACAATTAGATTACACGAAGATATTGAAGCTGAAATAAATGTAGTTGTTAGTGCTACTGGAAGCGACTTATTAGATATAGAAGAACTAGACGCAGAAACAGATAATAACAACCAAGATATTGACACTGATATTAATATTAATGAAGATACCACATCAGATGATGACATATCACCCGATGTAGTACCTGGAACAAATGAGGACGTACCTGAGGCTGAATAAGCCAAATGACTAGAATCTTATACAGTCTAAGTTCCTAAATTAATAACCGGCCATTTGGCTAATCTTAAAATTGTTTTTACCCAGGAGGATTCTGTGTACTCGGAAAAGGTTTCCCCACATGATAGCGACGCAGAAAATTCTGTGATTGGGTCGTTATTATTGGATGGTGATTCTATTACAAAAATTACCGGATTCCTTAAACCTGAAGATTTTTATTCAGAAAAGAACAAATTTTGTTACCAAGCATGTTTAAATCTTGCATCAAGAAATGAACCCATAAACCAAATTTCAGTCTCGCACGAACTAGCAATACATGAGCAGCTACCGTCCATAGGTGGTAACGAATACTTAAGCAGTTTGGTTAATTCAGTACCTAGCCCTACACACATATACCATTTTGGCCAGCTAGTCCGAAAAACTTCTATTATGCGTCAACTAATTGGAGCTTCAAGCGAAATAGCTCAAATAGGTTACGATAATGAACCAGATACTGAGAATGCATTAACAAAAGCGGAAGATTTGTTGTTTTCAATTAGATCCGACCGCGAAGTACGCGACTTTACTCATATCAGAGAAGTATATGACCAGTATATGGAAGAATCTAACCAAGGGCCTGACATGGCTCGATTAGCACCCATATCTTCCGGATTTGATCAATTTGACACTATATTGGGGGGCGGATTACAAAGATCAGACTTAGTAATCGTAGCAGCAAGGCCTAGCTTAGGAAAATCTACTTTTGTTTTTAACATGGCTCAGCACGCAGCTCGATCTGGAAAAAATGTTGGGATTTTTAGTCTTGAAATGAGTTCTGAACAGATAGGATTGCGATTACTATCTAGCGTAACAGAGATACCAAGTAACCGAATAAGATTAGGATTACTACAATCCGCTGAGGAAGGAAGACTTATAGATGCTATAGGAGACATATCTGATCATCCAATATACATAGATGACACTCCTATACAGAGTATAGTAGAAATGAGAAGTAAAGCTCGTAGATTACAAACAGAAAGGGGATTAGATTTAGTCATTGTTGATTATATGCAATTAATTGGAGGCATTGGCGATAGGCGAAATGTCAACAGGGTACAAGAAATGGGGGAAATATCGAGAGCATTAAAAGGAATAGCTAGAGATTTAAATGTACCTGTATTAGCTTGCTCTCAATTAAGTAGGGCAATAGAACAGCGTCCAGATCACAGACCATTATTGTCCGACTTGCGTGAAAGCGGAAGCATAGAACAAGATGCCGACATAGTCGCTTTCATACATAGAGAAGATCGTTATATTACAGAAGAACAATGGAATCAAAAAAACCCAACCCGTGATTACCCCGAAAATGTTGCCGAAATTGTAATAGCAAAACATAGAAATGGTAAAGTAGGCAGTTTTAAATTATATTTTAAAGAATCTTTTGTGAAATTTGAAAATCTAAGCCAAACTCAGATAACAACATATTAATGCAATGGATTTTGAAGAGTTCAAAAAGAACGTAAAGTATATCCCTATCCCTGCCCCTGTATTTAACACTTTGCTAGAATCTTTATCAGATATATCTGAAGTGAAGTTAATGCTTCGAATAATGTGGCTTCTCCAAGTCTACAATCGCAAACCTCCATTCATAACTGAATCAGAGATCATGACAGACAAATTGATTTCTAAGCTAATAGGAAGCCCGTATAAAATAAAGGGGACATTAGCTCAACTTGAAAGTTATGGGATAATAAAATCTTCGACACAAAAAGCTGACGACCATAAAATAATCTATTTAAACTCTGAATCAATAAGAGAAAGAATAGAAAAATCAGATTTAAATGTTGAAAGTACCGAAGCAGACCAATGGGAAAACAATCATGATGTAATTAATATTTATTCGTTCTACGAACAAAATATTGGAATCATAACTCCACATGTTGCAGAATTAATAAAGGAAGCAGAAAATCTATATCCTGTAGAATGGATTGAAGATGCGATTAAACAGTCTTTGGTGCAAAATAAAAGGAATTGGGCATATATTTCAAGTATTTTAAATCGATGGAAAATAGAAGGTAGAGACAATGGAGAACATAAGGGACATAATCGACAAACTAGATACCGCTGACAATATTAAAAATACTGACGCAAAATCATCCCCTGCATTAAATGCTGAGTACGGCAAAATAGAATGCGAAATTTGCTATGACAGAGGATGGGTGACTTCAGACGTCCCAATAGAACACCCTGACTTCGGAGATCACCTCCCTTGTGTTTGCCGTGAATCCTCAAAAAGAACAACAATTGAAAAAAGATTGCATGACTACAGCAATCTGTCTGATTTATCAAACTATACATTTGAGTCACTTAACCCCAAAGGTAAAGGCAATATTAACAATTCGGGATTATTCCAAAACACATTCCAAGAATCTTTTGGCTTCGCAACAAATCCAGAAAACTGGATTTTGATAAATGGACCTCACGCTAGTGGAAAAACACACTTAGCTGCAGCAATAGCAAATCAGTGCGTTAAATCTGGAATACCTGTATTTTTTATACATAGTACCGATTTAAGAGAGCAGTTAAGGCAAACAAATTTTAATGACCAAATATCTTATCAAAGTTTTGACATATCAGATCATGTGAAAAAAGCTCCTGTACTGATATTAGATGATTTCTCATCATCTTTATCCCAAAACTGGTCATCTGACAAATTATTGTCAATCCTCAACCATCGCGCAAACCTAAAAATGCCAACTGTCATAACAACAACGGATAAGATTGAATCATTGCATCCATTTATAAAAAGTAGGGTTACAGATGCAAAACTAGGGAAGATATTATATACAGATGAAATATATTCAGAAGGAATGTCATCAGACTTTGGAATGCTTCCTCCAGATATAAAAAGAATGACTTTCGAAACATTCAATAAACGTGGACTTCCTAATTCAAGTAACACAAACAGAAACAGCCTTGAAACAGCCTTGAAAACAGCTAAGATATATGCTGAACAACCAGAAGGATGGCTAACTTTTTATAGCCCTAACACCGGATGTGGAAAAACTCACCTTGCTGCATCAATTGCAAACAAAATATTAGCTGAAGGGACTGAAGTTTTCTTTGCCGTAGTTCCTGAATTAATGAGTTACTTAGGAGCATCAATTTCTCCTAACAGTTCACTAGATACAGAATCTATATTTTTACAATTAAAACAAACTCCTTTCATGATATTAGATGAATTAGGAGAAGAGAGGCAAACAGCCTGGTCACAAGATAAGCTTGCACAATTAATTGTTCACAGACAAAACCATCAGCTGCCAACGATTATAACAACCAGAATGGATATCATGAATATGGCCAAACAAGGGTCATCAATAGCGTCAAGATTATTAGATCCAAATATGGGACAAATAATTACAATCGATTCTCCAGACTATAGACCAGGTCGATGAAAAATAGCGAATGTACTTTTTGTGACATTATTTCAGAAAATGAACCAGCAACGTACATTCATAAAGAAAAAGATTTCGTAGTATTCGAAAACAACCTATATTGGTTCCCAACTCAATTATTGTTAGTTCCTACAACACATATGACACAAAATGAACTATGGGATAATGGACATTTAGTCACAAAAATATCAAAATATGCTAATAAATTAGGGAAAGAAAGATGCCCAAATGGATATCGGATTTTATCTAATTTCGGAACCGATGGAATGCAAACACAATCTCATGCTCATATTCATCTTATCGGCGGCGTTAACTTAGGTTTGTATATGAACGGAATTCCACCAAAAAATTCCCCACAATATAACTGAACCCATTTTTTTAAAAACCGAAAGAGCGTTATGGAAATCTTGGGATCGACAAGAAGTGCCCGGATGCGCAAACAATTTACTTAAGTTCTTCAGACGCCCATTCTAAAATTTCTTTCGTTTTTCCCCATCCTACACATGCGTCAGTTATAGATGTTCCGTATTCTAAATCAGAAACATTCTTACCAAGTGCCTGTTTCCCAGGATTAATATGAGATTCGAGCATAACACCTGCGATGCCCTTATTTCCGTTAGTGATCTGATTAATAACGTTTTCAAAAACTATTGGTTGCATATTATGGTCTTTATTTGAATTTGCATGACTACAATCAATGACTAATCTTTTATTAAGATTTTCTTTACCTAGTAACTCCAATGCACTAGCAACAGAAGCTTCATCATAATTAGGGCCGTCTTTGCCTCCCCTTAAAACCATATGGCCATCGGGGTTACCTTCTGTTCTTAATACACACACATGACCATCTGGACCCGTTCCAACATATGAATGTTCTTGTTTTGAAGCCAATATAGCATCTACTGCTGTTTGGAAAGTACCATCTGTTCCGTTTTTAAATCCAACAGGAATTCCAATAGCACTAGCCATTTGTCTGTGAGTTTGGCTTTCAGTTGTTCGGGCACCAATAGCGACCCAAGAAACTAAATCTTCAATATAGTGCGGAACCACAGGGTCAAGAAATTCACTCGCAACAGGAATTCCTAGTTCATTAATTCTAAGCAAAAGTTCTCTACTTCTTTCTAAACCTGATGGAATATCATATGTTTCATCTAAATCAGGGTCATTAATAAAACCTTTCCACCCAACAGTCGTACGAGGCTTTTCAAAATATGCTCTCATGACTAAGAAAATCTTTTCATTAATATTATTCTTAATACCCTGTAACATTTTTGCATATTCCAAAGCAGCTTTATCGTCATGAATCGAACACGGCCCAACAATAACCATCAATCTATCATCTTGACCTTCGAGTATGTTATGTATAATTTCTCGAGCATTCTCAACTGTGTTTTCAGCACTAGTAGATCTAGGAATCCTACCAACCAATTCCAAAGGACTAAAAAGTCTCTGGGAGGAAAAGCCCAATCCATCCACATGACTTTTTTGTGACATACTCATAACATTAACTCCTTTCACTCTTCAGGCAATCTTTATTCTTTATTAATTCTATTTTTATCAATCCAAAAAAAAAGGTCTCGGCACTAGTTGCTCGAGACCTTTTCTTAACTTCCAAACAAACCTATGTAGAAAGTATACGGTGCTTCGGCAACATAAAATATCTACCAAAGTAATAATATGTAAAATAATTAAAACACATAGCTACCAAATGGTACGTTTTTTAAAAATGAGTGTCAACATTTTTCATAATTTGATTAAATTGCTAAGCATAAAGTACTGACATATAGGATTTCTCCTGTTACATTCTTTATCATGAAAGAATCTAATATAGAAAATTGTTGCACAGCTTCAAGAGAATCATCTGTGTCTGAAACACATATTGCCTCACCTAATAAGTCATTTAAATCAACAAATGCAGATACACGGAAAATGGCTCTGATCCCAGGTGGAAAATTTTCAATGGGAACCGATTACAAATTGGCTTTTAAACAAGATGGCGAAGGCCCAGTTAGAGAAATAACCATAAACCCATTCTATATAGACAAAACAACAGTAACTAATTCTCAATTTGCAAAATTTATAAATGCAACTAAATACAGAACTGAAGCAGAAAAATTCGGATGGTCTTTTGTATTCCATCTTTTAACTCCAGATGATATTTTAAAAATATCACCTGAATCTCCCCCAAATACCCCTTGGTGGAGAAAAGTAGACGGAGCTTCTTGGAAACATCCCGCAGGACCAAAAACGACTATAAAATCTATAATGAACCACCCTGTAACACATGTGTCTTGGAATGATGCGATTGAATATTGTAATTGGTCAGGTAAAAGATTACCTACCGAATCAGAATGGGAATTTGCTGCTAGAGGTGGATTAAATCAAAAAATATTTCCTTGGGGTGATAATCTTTTATCAAAAGACGGGAATCACTTATGTAATATATGGCAAGGAGAATTCCCTCATGAAAACACAAATGAAGATGGTTTTCTAGGAACTGCTCCAGCAAAATATTATTCCCAAAACGGTTACGGATTATACAATATGTCTGGTAATGTTTGGGAATGGCAATCAGATTGGTTTAGTACATCATTTCATATTAACGGTCCAACAGATAATCCTGTTGGACCCAAGATTGGAACAGCTAAAACCATAAAGGGAGGATCATACCTATGTCATGATTCGTATTGCAATAGATATAGAATAGCAGCAAGAACTTCTAATACTCCTGATAGTTCAACAGGTAATTTAGGATTCAGATGTGTAGTAGATGTATAACCATATATATTAAAAGTGATTTATTATTAAGTGATGAATACTATGACTAGTGATGAAATAAGAGAATCCTTTCTTTCATTTTTTGAAAGTAAGGGACATTTAAGAATGCAAAGTTCTTCTCTCATACCTGTGGGAGATCCAACACTGCTTTTAACAATCGCTGGAATGAACCAGTTTAAATCTTTCTTTTCAGGCCAACAATCTCCTCCAAATAAACGTTTAACATCATCACAAAAATGTTTTAGAACTCCCGATATAGATATTGTTGGAGATTCTACTCACAACACATTATTTGAAATGCTTGGAAATTTCAGTATTGGAGATTATTTCAAAAAAGATGCGATAGCATTTGCTTTAGAGTTCTTAACAAAATCTTTAAAAATACCTGTTGAAAAATTTGATATAACTATTCATGAAACAGATGATGAAGCATTTTCATTATGGAAAGATGTAGGGATACCCCAAGAAAAGATACACAGATTTGGAGATAGTGACAATTGGTGGGGGCCTCCTATACATGGAGAAGAGGGGCCTTGTGGCCCTTGCAGTGAATTGCATTATGATTTTGGAGAAAATACCGGGTGCCTAAAAATATCATGTGGCCCAAACTGCGAAAACATAATGAGTACAGGAGAGACTTGTAATAGATTTGTAGAACTCTGGAATCTAGTATTTATGCAATACTATCATTCTCCTGACGGATCAAAATCCCCCTTACCTGCACCTAGCATAGATACTGGCATGGGCCTAGAAAGAGCTACCCTTGTAATGCAAAATGCTTCAACAATGTACGAAACAGATATTTTTAAACCTCTAGTAAAAGAAGTTCTAAATAAAACTTCTTTTCAATATGGTGAAACCCTTGAGATAGATTATGCAATTCGGGCTGTAGCAGAGCATTCAAGAAGTGCAACATTCTTAATAGCAGATGGGGTAGTTCCTAGCAATGAAGGTAGAGGATATGTACTTCGTCGAGTTATAAGAAGAGCCATAAGGTTAGCAATGAAAATAAATATAAAAGAATCATTTATGCAAACGATGGCCGAAGTGGTTATATCTCAAATGCAAAAAACTTATCCTGAGCTAAACAACAATAAGGATTTCATACTATCGGTTTTAGAATTAGAAGAAGAAAGATTCAAACAGACATATGAAAATGGTTACACGGTTTTAGAGGAATCCTTAACTAAAAACAAATCATTGTCAGGTGCGATTTTATTTCAGCTTTGGGACACTTATGGCTTTCCAATAGAAGTAACTCAAGAAATAGCTTCTGAAAAAAATATAAAAATAGATCTAAAAGGTTTTCAGGATGAAATGGAAAAACAACGAACTCGTGCTCGAGAGAGTTCAAATTTCAGTAACGATTTTGGGAAAATAAAAATATATGAAGAATTAAATTTAAGTCCAACTACTTTCGTAGGATATGATTCTCTAGAATCAAATTCCACGATAATTGGAATCATTAACAAAGCAAGCATTCAAGATAAAGTGTCTAAAGGTGATGAAGTAGAAATCATACTTGATTTAACCCCATTCTATTCTGAAGGTGGGGGGCAAGTAGGAGATAATGGCAAAATATTTGGAGCAAAAGGAACCATAGAAATATATGACACAAAAGAGTTAATCCCTGAAATAATAATTCACTACGGGAAAGTAACCGAAGGTGAATTTAGCATCAATGATATGGTATCAGCTGAAGTCGATCGTGTTAAAAGAGAGGATACAGCTAGAAACCATACTGCAACGCATATGCTACATGCTGCATTAAGGGAGGTTTTAGGATCTCACGTTAGACAAGCAGGTTCATTGGTTACTGAGAACAGGCTACGTTTTGATTTTAGTCATATGAAACCCATTTCAGAATCTGAAATGTCAAAAATACAATCTGTAGTTAACAGAAAAATCCGAGAAAACATGTTGATATCTCGGAGTGAGAATACTTATGCTGGGGCCTTAGAAGACGGGGCCTTAGCCTTTTTTGGAGATAAGTATGGAGAGAAAGTCAGATTAATCGAAATAGCTAATGGAAGTCGTTTCAGCTTTGAAGTATGCGGAGGAACCCATGCGCATACAACAGGAGAATTAGGTGCTATCTATATAATAGGCGAATCAAGTATTGGTGCAGGAATGCGACGTATAGAAGCTGTAAGTGGTCGAGAAGCTGAAAATTTAGTACAAGAAAACTTTCAACTAATATCAAAAATATCAGATTCTTTAAATGTGTCTACAGACCAACTAGAAGAAAAGATATTTACTGTTATAGATCAAGTTGAAACGTATTCAAAACAAATTGAAATACTAGAAGAAAAACTAATTGTTCAAGAATCTAAATCATTACTAGAAACCATAGAAAACATTAATGGTATTAACCTTATATGCACTACTCTAAATGCTTCTTCAGCTAATTTACTGAGGAAAACAGGCGATTCCCTTAAAACACATATCAAAAGCGGTGTTATCGCTATTGGGTCAATAATCAATGAAAATCCAATGATTATTATTATGGTCACAAAAGATTTAGCCGATACAGGTGTGAACGCATCGGAAATAGCAAAAAAAGTTTCCGAAATTATGGATGGAGGTGGTGGTGGCAAATCAGAAATTGCTCAAGCAGGTGGCAAATCACCATCTAAATTAAATGATGCTTTATCAATGGTATCGGTATTGATAAAAGAATATTCGAGTAACTCTTGAATCAAACATCAAAACCAATAATAGCCTTAGATGTTGGCACAAAACGTATTGGGATTGCAATAAGTGATACTTCTCACAGTTTCGCTTTCCCTAGGGGTTTCATAGAAAGGAGAGATTGCATTAAAAGCATAGTCTCACTTGCTTATAAGGAAGATATAGAAATGATACTAGTTGGCATGCCATATTTACCATCAGGGGAAAAAGGAACACAAGCTAAAGATACAGAGCAATTCATACAAGAACTTTCAAAAAATATCAAAATACAAATCAAAACTGTAGATGAACGAATGTCTACACAAGAAGCAATCAAAAAATCTGAAGATGTTCCTCATATATCAAAAAGAATTAAGCGCGACAAAGGGGCATTAGATTCGTATGCAGCTACCATAATACTGCAAAATTACCTCAACTACATTAAGACTTAATGTAGTTTTATTATAGTATGAAGCTCACTTGGCTTAATTAAACTCTCAAATGCTTTTTGTATATCCTCGAGTTTAATGAAATCAGTATTAGAAAGCATTGGATCTAAATTAATTTTACCTTTCGATATAAGTTCTGCTGCTATTTTCCAATCTTGTGACTCTGTCCCAAACGTCGTCGACATAGTAATTTCTTTTGCAGCCCATTTAACTGGTAATAAAGGAATATCTACCCAAGATAATGCTACGAGCATAACACTGCCTTTTTTACGAACCACATTCAAGGCTAAATCAAGTGTAGGGGAGGCAGCCGCACATTCAAATACAATATCTGGACCTACATTATCCATAGCAGATACGATCATCTGATTAATGTTAGGATCTAAAGCATCAATAACCACATCTGCGCCTAAAGCCAAGGCAGCTTCTCTACGAATCGAAGATGGTTCTGATACAACAATTTTGGATGCTCCAGCAGCTTTTGCAACTTGCAAACATAACAATCCTATAGGACCTGCCCCCAACACCAAAACATTATCTCCTAATTTCTGATTAGAAAGCCTTACAGCCCTAACTACAACAGCACACGGTTCAATAAGAGCGCCTTGAAGATCTGTTATTTCATCAGATAATTTGACGGGTTGCCATTCTTTAAGAATAGTATATTCTGCAAATCCATTAGTCCGTTTTGTATTTTTATATATTCCTTGATCAATAAAATTAAACTGATCTTTAATTCTAATTGGATTTTCCTGACCAGGGGGAGGAGTTCCTCCTCCTCCTGCAATTCTATCTCCTTTCTTAAAAAGGTTTACTGAAGAACCGACTTCTTGCACAACACCGCTATATTCATGCCCCATAACATGTCCAATATCAACCATGTCATATAAAAAAGCATGGACATCACTCCCGCAAATAGCACTATATTTGATTTTTACGAGTATTTCATCAGACTCTAAATCTTTTATAGGGATATCTTCAACAGATAAGGTTTGATTACCTTTATATACAGCAGCCTTCATAAATACCTCCAAAATATAATTCTACTTTGTCTTACAAAACGATATGAAATTAATATTAATCTAATTTAAGAATAGCCTGGAATCCACCGGGCTTGAGTGCCTTTTGAAAAGCTGATTGAGTATCATCAATGTCAATAAACTCAGTGTCTGATAAAATTTCTTCCAAATCTATTTTATCTTCTGCTATAAGCGAAGCTGATATTTCCCAATCTTTAGTGTCTCCTGCATACGTTACCGCCATAGTAGGCTCTTTTGTAACCCACTTAATTGGAATTAACGGAACTCCTTCCCAGGACAAAGCTACTAGCATAATACTTCCTTTTTTACGAACCACATCAAATGCTAAATCAAGTGTAGAAGGAGCTGCTGCACAGTCAAATATAACATCAGGTCCTATGTCATCCATGGCCGAAATTATAGCTTGATCAACATCAGGATCTAAGGCATCGATAACAATATCAGCTCCTAATCTTAAAGCTGAATGCCTTCGCTCTGGAGATGGTTCTGAAACAACAATTTTAGATGCCCCTGCTGCTCGCGCAGCTTGCAAACACAACATACCAATATGACCAGCACCCATTATCAAAACATTATCACCAAGCTTAAGCTTAGATGACCGAATTGCTCTCACAGCAGTAGAGCAAGGTTCTATCATGGCTGCTTGTAAATCTGATATTTGTCTAGAGACTTTTAAGGGTTCCCATTCTTTTAGAATTGTATATTCTGCAAATCCTCGTGTCCGGTGTATATCGTTATATACACCTTGGTCTCTAAAATTAAATTGGTTGAGTTTCCGTGGGATTGTTGTTAATCCAATAGGAGGAGTTCCTCCTCCTCCAGTAACACGATCACCTTTTTCAAGAAGTTTTACCGAAGATCCAATTTTTTCTACGACACCACTATATTCATGCCCTGGCACATGTCCAACAGAAATTAAATCATACTGATAGGCATGAATATCAGTTCCACAAATAGCACTATATTTGATCTTAACAAGAACTTCATCTGGTTCTAAATCTCGTACAGGGATATCTTCTATTACAAACTTTTGTGGACCTTTATATACTGCAGCTCTCATAAATATCTCCTATGATATTGTCTGAATATATCATAGCCGGAGATAAAAATTATGTTTTAGCCTTACAAATTTACGCGTCAACGCCTTTATCTGAAAGGTAGTCTATCGCAGCTTGAACAGTAGTAATGCCTTCTGCATCTTCATCAGAAATTTCTATTTCCACATCACCAGATGAAAATTCTTCCTCAAAAGCCATTATAAGTTCGACTAAATCAAGTGAATCTGCATTTAAATCATCAGTAAAAGAAGCTGAAGGGATAACTTCTTCTTCATCTACACTTAATTTTTCAGCAACTATTTTTTGTACTCTATCTAAAAGGCTCATGTTTTCTCCTTATTTATGCACAACCTTATTATCTATCAAGTAATGAACCAAGAACTCCATTAATAAATCCTGGAGAAGATTCAGAACCAAAAATCTTCGCAATCTCAACAACTTCATTTACAACCGCCCCTTGAGGTACATCAATACCAAATTGCATTTCTGCAATCGCCATTCGTAATAAGTTTTTATCCACTATAGGCATCTGGGATATCGGCCAAGCTGTAGCGTATTCTTCGATTATATTATCTAGTTCAGGGATATTTTCAAGTACATTTTGCACTAACTGATATGCAAACTTGGATTCCTCAACCCGGACTGATTGTTCGGAAACGACTCTAGCCAACACATCTTTCGCATCATGGGAAACAATATCAGACTCGCATAAAACTTGTAATACTATCATTCTTATTTCACGTCTAGTCTTTGACAATATCAACACTTTTAAAAGGTTCTAGTTTCTACTTAAATGTAAAATAGATTCCAAATCAGATATGCTTGATATTTCAGCAGATCTATCTATCCTTTTTACCATTCCACTTAAAGCTCTTCCTGGCCCAATCTCTAAAAAATTATTGATACCTGACTTGATCATAAAATCAACTGATTTTTTCCAATTAACACATCCTGTTATCTGATTAATTAATTCTGATTTGATTTCATTAGAATCAAATAACGGATCAGCCGTGCAGTTAGCAATAATAGGAACAACAGGTTCCTGAAAATCAAGTCCTTCTATAGTATCAATCAATCCTTTAATCGCTGGTTCCATTAATCCAGAATGAAAAGCTCCTCCAACTCTTAACGGGATAACTTTCTTAGCTCCACGAGTTGAACACATATCTAAAGCTCGAGCTACCGCAATATCAGAACCACTTATTACAATTTGTTCTGAAGTGTTTACGTTAGAAACATAGGTACCCGTCTCTCTTGTGATTTCATTTAAAATAATTTCATCAAGCCCTAAAATAGCGGCCATAGTGCCTGGATTTGTATCACACGCACTTTGCATAAATTCGCCTCTTTTTTGAACTAATAAAGCAGTATCTTTAACACTTAATACCTCTGCGACAGCCAAAGCAGTATATTCACCTAAACTATGTCCAGCAAGAACTGTTGGAACAATATGGTTAGACTCAGCGTTTTCTTTCAAAGCTGCCATACAAGCTAAACTAACAGACATAATAGCTGGCTGTGCATTAACTGTGTTCTTAAGCAGATCATCAGGACCTTCAAATATAAGTTTCGACAATGATTTACCCAAAGCGTCGTCTACTTCTTCGAACACATTCTTAGCGGCTTTTGAATTTTTAAACAAATCAAGCCCCATACCAACAACTTGCGCACCTTGACCTGGGAACAAAAAAGCAGTTTTAGTTTCTTTTGAAAAAGTGAGGGTCATAATTTAAACAACCTATAGAATATTAACTATTCAGCTGGCTGAAAAGTTTCTTCTTGGGAAGAAATAACATTTCTCCCATTGTATACGCCACATTCAGGACAAGCTCTATGAGGAAGTCTATAAGAAGAGCATTGAGGTTCAGGGCACAAAGATAAATTAACAGGTTTTATACCCCTGTGGGCATTGCGTCCGCCTTTCCTCTTACTGGAATGTTTTTTCTTAGGGAGTGGGGGCATAATAGGACCTCTTTAATTAAATGTAGCAGTCAATTCTTTATATAAAATTTAATAATTTTTTATTCACGAGGGAAAATTATAAAGCCCCCATCAACAAAAGGTCAATAATATATAAAGGCCGTATATTACGTTTATTAGATTTTTATGGTAAAAATACTACTTTTAAGATTTGATAGATACCGTAAAAACAGTATTGTAATCAAATGGTCTTAATTTCATTTTATGCTGTTTTAAACCTTGTATGCCCAAATCGCTCGCATCATTAACTATCGAAAACTCTTTCAATTCTCTCAATACTCTCCACCTTAAGTATAGTGATAACCCTGAAATATCTATATCCGTTTTAATAATGAAAAAATTGGCAACATCTTTAGTAATTGGTCCCGCCATAGCAAACCCAACCATCTTATTATCAATTTTAATGCACCAAGCGTACAAGTCTTCGTTAGAAAACTCTTTGAAAATCATCAATGCTTTCTTCGTATATCCCCAATCTAATAAGAAATCATTTTTTCTTCCTTGTACTTTCCTCCAATTCTTTAACAACTCCATTGCTTCATCTAGATCTTCATATTCCATTTTTTTGAATTCTGGAAATTGTTTTTTTACTTTGTTAACCGATTTCCTTAAATCTTTAAAGGATGGCCCATCCATACTAATAACAGATTTAACATCATATAAATATTCAGTCTCTTCCTTTTCAATAGTTAATCTATTGCCGAAATATTCAGCTAAGGAATTCTTATCCAATTTATCCACCCAAAGAATTCTTATTGAATCTTGATCTAATTGATCTTTAACTAATTGAATAAAAACATCTAAAGACTTTAAAGATTGAGAGTTTAATGGGAATGGGGGAATAACAAAATCTATTCTTTCATTAGTATTATTTTTAATATGTTGAAAAACAATAGTCGTATCAAAAATATCTGCATAATAAAGCGATCTTTTAGGATACAAATTATATGTTAATAAAAACGGGATAAAATAAACCCACGATTCTTTATTTATTTTTTGTATAACAGATTTAATACTTGTGATTAATTCAGGAACTAACAAATAAGATTCATTCAACAATTCTGGAATTGTAGTAACCTTATATTTCATCTTCTTGATGCTGTATAAATAGGTATCGAATTGTCAACAATAATTGGTTTCATTTCAGATGAAGTAACGCATCGTATCATATTACTTTTCCCTGCATGAATTTGAGCTCCGACATAAGAATTAAATCCATTAACAATCTCTTGTGGAGCCAATCCCATTTGAGTCATAAGTGAAAACAACTCAATCGTCTCATCAGGAGTACGAGATGGAAAATTTATGAACCCATATTTACCAGTCTCATTTTTTAACACCTCTATTCCCCTAGAAACAAAAAGCTTAAATCCTTCAATTGTATAAGGAGGATCAGTAAAAAATACATCAAACTTAGAAATCAAATCTTGATTAATTGGATCCCTTAAATCTGTATTTGTGATATTGCAAATAAAATGATCTCCAGCAATTATAGTTTCAATAAAATCTAAAACACGATTATCTAGATCTATTATATGGATTTCTTGGGGGTAAATTTTTAATTTTTCCGACACTAAAAATATTGCAACTGACGTTAAATCATCATCTCCAAGAAAAATTATTTTCCTGCCCTCTATTGCATCATGATGGAGTAAATATGCTGCTCTCATAACAGCCGTAGTAGCATCAACATGGGATTGATCCAAAGTGTAGTTTGGAGCTGGTCTACTTTTAAATATTTGTTCCAAATCTAACTTAATATCTTCAAGAAAATCTGGGAATATATAACCATGATCAAGAAAAATTTTCTTCTCTCCTGAAACACCAATAGATTTCAATAAAGATTCTCCTAAATGGGTCAATATCATCCCCGAATCTCGAGTTAACAATCCTGACTTTTCCATCTCTTTCCTAATGGCAGCTATTACAGGTACAGGAATAGCAACAATTCTAGCTAAATTATGAATGGGAATCCCCTTAGTGTTATTGATATTCCTTAGAATTTTTTCAATTCCTTCTGGGCCTTCAGATAATTTAGTTTTTAAAGCTATTCTGGAAAGAGTTAATTGAGCTTCCTCTATATCCATTATTTATCCTAATTTACCTTCATCAACAAGTATTTTTTTTATCCAATCAGAAAACAGGATTTCTGAATCATCTTTAGGGTCATACCCAAAAACTTTTCGCGCATTAGCTATTGACCAAAAAGCACGAGTATTATTACTAATACCATAGACAACTTGCCAAGGGATTCCATGCTCATTATTAATATCTTCAACCTCAATAGATTTTTCAAACAATTGGGTCAAATCACGAGAGCTAACATATGCCCCTAAAGAACGCTTAAAAGTAGATGGTTTACCTATATAGTCATCAAATTCCATTTCTCGAGGTGCACCTATTCTTACCATTACTATTTCCATTTTCCTACTAGTTCCAGAATTACCGGTAAGGAAATTGTCTGTAGTAATAAATCCTCCATCTCCTCCATTTCCTAATGCCCCAGTTGCAAATAAAAAAGCTAAATGTTCATATGAAGCTTTAGCCCAACCATAAAAATTATCTGATAAAGGTAATTCATACGGATGTACCATATCTTTTTTATGATTATGAATCATATTATGTTCATACCAATCAGCAGCATGATTAGAGCTAGCAATAACAACTCTTTTTACATTTGATTCATATGCAGCTCTCAGTACATTGTATGCCATACTTACATTTCTTTTTTCTGTTTTGAAATGTTCTAAGGCTGGACCAGATCTGCGTATATACGCCAAGTGTATAACCGTATCTATATCTTGAAAAAAATGACTATATTGCGAACTGTCATCATCAGACAAATCAACCAAGTGCACGTTTGATATAGAGTTCCCTTCCGAATCAACATTGCGTGCATCTAAAAGAGTCATATCGTAGTTTCCCATAAATCTTGGCAGCATAAGAGATGCTACAAATCCTGTTGCTCCTGTCATCAGAATTCTCTTTGAATTTTCTACCATGAAATCCTCAACCATCTATAATAGATGCATCACCTTTTATTTTTCCTTCTCTCAATGCGCTTAATGCATTAATGATCATATCTACAGAATAGTCTAAATTAACCTCACTAGTATTAATCGTTAGATGAAACAAATCCGATTTGTCAGGATCATCAATATTAAAAAACTTACGGAAATATTCTTTTCTAGCTTCATCACGGGAAGCAATTAAAGCAACAGCTTTTTCTTCTGATATGCTCTCTCTTTTAGTCAAAGTGGAAATTCTATCTTCAGTATGTGCCACAATCCCGACTCTAAGTACATTAGGCATGTCATTCAAAATTAAATGACCACCTCTTCCAACAAAAACCACATCCCCTGTTTCTGCCATATCTCGCATGATTTCATGGATAGCTTC
The DNA here is from genome assembly GCA_045564655.1 of Dehalococcoidia bacterium. Classification (GTDB taxonomy): domain Bacteria; phylum Chloroflexota; class Dehalococcoidia; order Lucifugimonadales; family UBA826; genus UBA826. The sequence goes on along the minus strand of JBJLGX010000020.1, from coordinate 102,001 downwards.
TATATAATGGTCATCTTCAATTGTGTGAGGTTCTGTAATAATAGGGGTAGCTATATCGTCAAATTCATCTGTCAGAAAAGCTGATGATCCGGATCCAAAATAAGGATCTCCCGATGCGCCTGTAACAGCAGATCTTTCAAGAATTTTCTGAACAAAATTCAACCATTTTTCTGAACGCGAAGGAAGCCGTTCTTCTCTTACCTGTAAAGCTTCTACTGTTGCTCCTATTTTTTTAGCAACAGAAGCAAGAAAAATCCTATCAACATAATCTGCATTAAGTTTTTTTGCCAATAAAGGGCCTATATCTCTTGCTCCCCCTCCGGACATTCCTCCAAGAGTTATAACAGACATATTACACCTCCAATAAGAGTTGATTACCTTAATTTTCATTCAATATTAATATATATCACGCAAAATCCAAAATATTGGCCTAAATTTACTTAGCTATGGACTCTATTTATATATAAAATACACAGGAAGTTTTTATATAAATTGGATATGAATTACATGATAATTGAAGAGCGAAAAACTTCTCTGTTTGCAGGGAAAACCCATTCCTATTTGGAACTATGCCGCAACAACATATGGCACTCTATAAGATCTTCTAGTGGCTCTATTATTTGTTCAGCGAGTGGATTTATCGGAGATCCCCAAACCGACATCATTCAAATCATTGTTTATCCAGATATTGAATCTTGGCAAACTTCACAAGGTGCATGGAGCAGTATTAAAAACAGTTTAATTAAAAAAGAAGCAGTCCGAATATTAAGACCAATAAGTTTTGAATCTAAATCAAGTGTGCCCCCAGAAGACAGAAAAAATATTTACGAATATCAAAAATTTATCATTGATCCTGTATATCTAAACGAATTCACAATGTGCTTTGAAGAGTCTATATATACAAATTTTGCTGATCTTAAAATTTCTTTTTTAGGAATATGGACTCTCGCATCATCAACAAACCCCATAGAAATAATACAAATGACTGGATATGAAAGTATAAGTCATTGGGAAGAATCAAAGCTACAAATTGTTAGCCTTGACGAGAAGCAAGATGAATTATGGGACCGTCAAAAAGTACTTCGAAATCGTCTAAATGAAATAACAATCGAAAATTCTATAACTTTAGTGAAAAGTATCGATTTGTGACGATTTACTCTTCAAAACTAGAATAAACCACACAAGCATTTTGGCCCCCGAATCCAAAATTATTCGAAAGTACTTTATTTACTTTAGTTTTTCTTGAAATACCGGGAACATAATCTAAATCACAATTTTCATCAAGATTATTTAAGTTAATAGTTGGGTGGATAATACCAGACTCTATAGTCTTTACTGCTGCTACCCCTTCAATAGCTCCTGCCCCTCCTAGTATGTGACCTGTCATCGATTTTGTTGAACTAATTGGAACTTTATAAGAGTGTTCTTTAAAAACTTTTTTAATAGCTTTAGTTTCCGAAGCGTCATTTAACGGAGTAGATGTACCATGTGCATTTATATAGTCTATGTCGGCAACTTCAATATTTGCATCTCTAAGAGCAAGTTCTATAGCTTTAGCCGCACCTTCACCAGTCTCATCTGGTTGAACTGCATGATAAGCATCAGACGATATACCGTAACCTACAATTTCCGCAAAAATATTTGCACCTCTATTCAATGCATGTTCTAAATTCTCAAGAATTAGTATGCCTGCACCTTCCCCAGGAACAAATCCATCTCTTTCTAAATCAAATGGACGACTTGCTTTAGATGGGTCTCCTTTATATCGGCTAAGAGCTCTAATCACATGAAATCCGCCTAGCCCTAATCGACTAATACCAGCTTCGCATCCTCCTGCAACAACAACATCAGCGGTCCCTCTACGTATAACCTCAGCAGCTTCTCCAATTGCTTGATTTCCTGCTGCACAAGCAGTGATAACTGTATTTGTATATCCTTTCAAGCCGAATACCCGGCTAACATTTGCTGCTGCCATATTAGGTAAAATCATTGGGACAAAAAAAGGACTCATTTTCATGGCTCCTCTTTTAAATAAAATGTCAGCGTTATCTTGTGTGGTAGGAAATCCGCCATTCCCATTCCCAATTAATACCCCCAATCGCCAAGGGTCCTCATCTGAAATGTTGATTTTTGCGTCTTCGATAGCTACAGCCGCTGCAGCTACAGCCATTTGAGAAAATCGAGCCATCCTTTTGGCTTCTTTTGGATCAATATATTGACCAGGATCAAATCCCGTAACCTCTCCAGCAATATCATTAGGGAATTCATCAGTATCGCAGAGCGTTATTTTTCCTATTCCTGATTTACCCGTAACTAAAGAATCCCAGAACTCATTTACCGATTCCCCTAAAGGAGACATGACTCCTAAACCCGTTACAACTACTCTATTTCTATTTGACATTATTCACCTTAAAATCATTTTTATGCCATTCTAATGCTTCAGCAGCTACTGAAATTGATCCAGTAACTAAAATTATACGTTTACGATCAAATTTTGTCTCAACATAATTCATAGCGTCAGATATATCTTTTATTCCTATATCGTAATCAATCGTGTCTATGCCTAAAGTGTTAGCAAGTTCAAAAATATGTTCTACCTGAGTAGCTTTAGGGTGTTCAGATTGAACTGGGAAGATAATTGGACTTAATAATGATAATTCTCTAAGAATATTCTCACAGTCATGATTATTTAATACTCCAAACACTATTATAACCTGAGAAGAATATTCTTTTAATATTTTTTCTTTATAATCTATTATTGATTCGGTTAGCCTTTTTGCAGAAAATTCATTATGAGCCCCATCAAAGATAATAACTTTATCTTTGTTTTTTAAGATTTCCATTCGTGCAGGCCAAAAAACATTTTCGAGTCCTTTTTCTATATCTACCTTACTAATATTGACATCCATATCCATTAGAGATTCAGCAGAAGCTATTGCCGTCATAGCATTTTCAGCTTGATGCAATCCCAAAAGTGGCAATGTGAATTCATAATCATAATGCCTGCCATAAACACTTATACTTTGTCCCTCCAATGAAACAGATTCAACACCATATTGATACATTTCATTTACATCAATAAGCGGAGCATTTAAACCTTGAGCAATATCTTTGACAACGGGAATAACTTCATGAGCGTAATATTGAGGAGCTAATACAATAGGCACTCTATTTTTAATTATTCCTGATTTTTCTTTAGTTATCTCTAAAATAGAATCTCCTAAAATTTTAGTGTGGTCGCGACTAATTGAGGTTATAATTGAAATATCTGAAACTACTATATTAGTTGCATCTAAACGTCCACCTAATCCTGTTTCTACAACTTGATAATCTACTTTATTCTCATAAAAATATACAAAAGCCATCGTTATTATAAATTCAAACCATGTGACTTGGCCGTAATTAAATTCTTTCTCTACTTGTATTACAAATGGCCATAAATATTCAAGAATACGAATAAACTCTGACCTACTAATATTAGACCCATTAATATTTATTCTTTCTCTCAAAGAATGCATATGGGGAGATGTTGTTAATCCGACATTGAAATTAGCTGTAGTCAAAATTGAGGAAACCATTGACGCCACACTACCTTTTCCTTTAGTACCTGCAATGTGAATTGTTTTAGTATTAAAATGAGGATTACCTATCAATTCTGTTAAGTGCGTCATTCTATTTAAATGAAATGTAGAATGACCAGGATTACGCAATCCTCTTTCAAAATCAACAAGTTCCATAGATAATTGAACCGCTTCTTCATAAGATAATTCTGGCGGTAATTTAGGCGTAGGGTAAGTCATAAAACCTAAGAGGTTACATCGTTATTTTTGGTCTATTATCCATTAATTTATCAGGCAACTCTAAAGTTTCATCTTCAGCCCCGTGCGTCACGGTACCTAAAGGAGATGGCAACAAGCCATTAATACGTTCAATTAGTGAAGATATTTTCTTTATAGTTTCTCCTGAGACATCATGCTTAAGAGTATCAAAATTTTCTAATAAATAAGTTGCAACTTTATATCTATCAAATTCTCCTCCTGCAATACGGCGAGAATTAAAATACATCTTAACCCTCTCTACAATCCGGGGATTACTTTCTGAAATCAACTTCATAGTTAGAGGGTCATCTAAATCTTTAGCATAGGTTAAATTAACAAGATTTAAATAAAATGTTGGTTCAAATAAATCTTCAATATCTGCGTCTCTAACTCTAGTAACTTGGATCCATTTCAAAGGATTAGCGAGTCCATCAGAATTAGCAACATTGATCTTTTCAATTCTTTTTTTATTAGTAGGAGTTAAATCCATCATAACTGCAACACTAAGATAATTTTCGCCCAACAAAGATACAAAAGTTGGTAAGTTTTCAGAACTCCCAACTGGAATTACAACCCATCTGGGATCCATAAAGAATCCGTGATCTAAAGCAACTAATTCACCTAGTTTTTTAAGATAAATTAAATCAGAAGCCTCGTTTACCATCAAACAGTGCGGTGAAGTGAAAAGAGTTTGTGCCATCTGGTAACCCAATGCCATTTGTAATGGAAATAAAGTCTCAGCATCATTTTCTATAGCGTCATTGCTTACAACTGTCCCTCTTCCATCCATATCTTGAACAGTTCTGACTCGATTTAATTTTTTGAGATCTACCATAAAAGGAGAGTGAGTAGAATATATCACCTGACACTGTGGAGCTAATCTTTCATCCATAAATCGCAAGAAGTCTTTTTGAGCCATTGCATGCAAAGCAGTTCCAGGTTCATCTAATAAAATTATTAACTCTCCGTCTTCTGTTTCTTCCAAATGTGAAAAATAAGACAAAAACGAAAAAAACCAAACAAACCCTTTAGATCGTTCATCAAAAGAGACTGTTACTCTATGTCTAGCATTTTCAATCCTAACATGTAATATCTTACCTTCATTTAAAGGAGGAACATCACGAGGATCAGATTGAGATAAGTCAAATTCAACCTTAAGTTGCCTGTTTTGTTGCCAATACTCAAAAATCTCATCAGTTATGGTTATTGCTGCAGATTCTAATTCAACTTTTATATCTTCATAGGCTAAATCTTGTTCTAAATCTTCTAAACTTAATCCGGTTAAGGTCAACAGAGACATAAATGTCCTATCTGCGTCGTCTAAAATCCCATCACTTTTAGTCTTTTTCTTAAGATCATTAATAGATATCTTACCCCTCATAGTGCTGTAATTATCAAAATAAACGAATTTAGGAAGCCATTTATCCAAAAAATCTTGCTGTATTTTTTTATCTAACACAGAAGATGATTGTGAAATCGTTGATTGCGCATCAACAGCTGTCTTAATAGAGGTCGGAGGTTCGACAGTAGATGTGCCTGAAGTCATATTAAAAGAAGAAGGTGGCGGCGTAAAAGTTTTTGCAGTAGGAATATCCCAAATACGTTCATTATTATAATTAACGCTGATTTGAACTATATCAGAATTTAGAACCCCTTCACCAAAGTTAGACTCAAGTTCATTAATCTCATCAGTGGTAAGCCGAAATTCAGCTCTAACAACTACAGAAGGAGTAGATTCATGAATTTTCTTATATCGAATATATCCTTTCCTTGGGTAATCCATAATACTAAATCGATCTTCTTCTCCAGCAATAGAATTAATCTTACGAAGTGCTTGCAGAAAAGCTGTCTTCCCAGACTCATTCTTACCCACTAACGCTGTTACATCTTCCATATCAACCCAAGACGAATCATCAATACTTTTATAATTATTGACTCTTGCTCGAATAATTTTCACGATTCCCCCTTTAATATACATCCAAACTTTATGTATATATCAGTAAGACTAAATTAAGTATAAGTAACTCTTAATTTAAGTGACATAAAACACTCTAAATTAAAAACCTACCCTAGGAAGCTACCCAAGCAACGGAACAAGTGCAATATGTTTTAAGGTCTTTTTTTAGATCATGCTATAGCCAGTACCTTGCCGAGACCCTTTGATTCCAATCCCTGAAGGCTCATCTAGTATGCCATATTCATTTAACAATTCCTGACTGTACGTAACCTTACCAGTAATTTTTTCCTGGGGTTCTGTAGCAAGGATATAAACAGATTTAGCCATATAAGATATTGGTTCCCCTCTAGTATCATTTGCATCAGATACTAAGTTGTGAAAAATAGTTCCCGGAGTAGCCACGACTAGAGATGGCGAAACACATGAAACTGATATCCCATCAGAATAAACTTCTGCGGCAAGGCCTTGAGTAAATCTTTCTATAGCAGCTTTTTCTGCACCATAACAAGTATTGCCTATCATGCGAGAAGCTTCATCATCATATGGACCCCTACCAGGCCCAATAGCAGCTCCAGATGATATATTGATTATAGAGCCAGACTTCCTAGGAATCATATCCATCAAAGCAAGTTGGCTAAGTATAAATGGGGCATGAACATTAACGTCCCAGGATCTCTTCCATCGCTTAATAACATAATCTTTTATTGGAACAAAATATGTAAGAGCAGCATTATTTACTAAAATATCAACCTCGCCAAAAGCACTGTGGGTTTCCTCAAATAACCTTACACATTCTTCTTCTTGGGATATATTTACTGCTGAAGCAATAGCGTGCCCTCCAGATGATTTTATTTCTGCCACTGTACTAGATAAAGATCCCTCAAATTGGTGGTCTCCCTCATTGAGCGTTCTTGCAACACAGATTATATTGCCCCCTTCTGAGGCAAACAACTTAGCTATCTCACGACCAATCCCTCGACTAGCTCCCGTAACTATTACGTTCTTTCCATCCAACTTACCCATATATGATGCTCCTAGCTAAAACAAAAAATTAATTGACCGATATCTAGGTTGTATTTATAATCCAATCACATTCAAATGTCTATTAAAATACAAAAAGACGGGACCTTATGATAATACAACCAGTAATCCTAGCGGGAGGCTCAGGAACACGCCTATGGCCCTTATCAAGAGACAATTTTCCTAAGCCATTTCTAAATATAGTTGGTTCTAATTCACTATTCCAAAATACTGTCATCAGGCTTAAAACCCTAGACGGAAATGATCCGATAATTGTATCTAATAAAAATCACAAATTTTTAGTTCAAGAACAATTAAATATCATAGATAAATCTGATTGTTCAATAATTCTTGAGCCAACACCAAAAAATACAGCTCCTGCATTAACCCTAGCCGCCATCAAATCATTATCAGTATCTAAGGATAGTTTGTTGATCTGCTTACCGGCTGATCATTTAATAGAAAATGAATCTGATTTCATAGATTCTTTAAATAAAGGAATCTCCAAAGCAAAAGATGGCAGTATAGTAACTTTTGGTATATCACCTACCGAACCTAAAACAGGTTATGGATATATAGAATGTTCCAATATGAAAAATGGTGTTTCAGAATTAATTCAATTTATTGAAAAACCTAAAAAAGAGCTAGCTTTAGATATGTTCAATTCTAGAAATTACTTATGGAATAGTGGAATATTCATGATGCGTGCCGACACATGGATTTCTCTAATATCTCAATGTGCTCCCTCAATACTAGAAAATTGTGAACTCGCAATGAAAAAATCGGATACAGAAGGAGCTTTCATTTATCCTAATAAAACATATATAGATTTATGTCCCAATATCTCAATAGATTATGCTGTAATGGAAAAAATCAACTCAGATGTTCATCTGAAATTTAACTCATGGGTTATACCAATAAATTCCGGATGGTCAGATGTCGGTACATGGAAAGAAATCTGGAATCAGGGAAGCCATGATAAATACGGTAACCGAACATTAGGAAACATATATACTAAAGATGTAACCAATTCTATTTTAATTAGTCAATCAAATAATTTGGCTGTTATAGGTATATCAGACATGGCAATTATTCAAACCCCAGACGCTACATTAGTAACTCCTTTCAACCAAGATGACAATCTTAAAGAATTAGTTAAATCTCTAGAAAGCCAGAATCCTAAAATCAAGGAAGAGCAGAATACGGTTAAAAGACCCTGGGGAGAATATAAGATACTTGAAGAAGGTTCTGGGTTCCAAGTAAAAAAATTAACTATTAATGCTAAAAGTTCTATATCATTGCAGTCACACAATAAAAGATCAGAACATTGGACTGTTGTAAATGGCGCTCCCATCGTTACTAATGGAAACAACAAAACTACCTTAATGAAAAATGAATCTATTTATATACCTAAAAATGCAAAACACAGAATAGAAAACCCAAATGATGGAATTGTAGAAATAATTGAAGTTCAGGTTGGAGACTATATTGAAGAAGATGACATCATAAGATATGAAGACCAATACAACAGAACATCTGACGATTAACATAAGGAGAATTATTAATGGCTAATCTAGACAACCAAGTCGCAATAGTTACAGGATCAGCGACAGGGATAGGCTATGGTATATCTGAAAGACTTGCCTGTGATGGATCAAAAATCATACTCGTCGATTTTGATAAAAATGCAGTAGTCGCAGCAGCAAACGACCTTTCTAAACAAGGTTTTGACGTGGAACCAATTGTAGGAGATGTAGCCAAACCCAAAACTGCTCAAGACGCGGTCAATATTGCTTTAAGTAAGTGGAATAGAGTGGATATATTAGTCAATAATGCAGGCATAGGGGGAGCAAACGGGAATATATGGGAATTAGATGTGGAAGAATTAGACAGAGTTTATAACACAAACCTAAGAGGTGTTTTTTCATTTTGCCATGAATCTATTCCAGAAATGTTGAAAAATGATTATGGAAGAATCGTAAATATCGCATCAATAGCGGGAAAAGAAGGAAACCCTAAGATGGTACCTTATTCTGCAACAAAAGCAGCTGTTATAGGATTAACAAAATCAGTGGGTAAAGAATTAGCTGGAACCGGTATAGTTGCTAATTGCATAACTCCCGCAGTGGTACAAACAAGAATACTTGAAGAGTTCACTCCTGAAGTTATCGAATATATGATTGGGAAAATACCAATCGGAAGAACAGCTGAAGTATCGGAAATAGCATCTTTAGTTGCCTGGTTATCCTCTTCTGAGTGTTCATTTAGTACTGGTGCAGTATTTGATATAAGCGGAGGCCGAGCAACATATTAGTCTTCTATAATTATAATATCTCCTGATGAAATTGTCCCACCAGATTTAACGTAAGCAAGCATTCCTCTCCGGCCATCTATGTCATTTTTTAGACCAGGACGAAGTTCATCCATTCTTGAACATGGTTCACAATCACCAGATATTTCTAGAATTACATCTTTTCCTATTTTAGCGATATTGCCTGACTTTATTAGAGAAAAATCAATTCCTTGTACTGTTATATTTTCTTTGATATCTCTCTCTGACAGACCAAATTCTATTAGAGTTTCTATGTCCATTAAAAGTATTTGACGCTTAGATCGAGTTCCATCTGTTCGTAAATGGCGATCCCCTATAATACCTTGACCCGTTATTAGCTCTATCTTATCGACCTGGTCCATAGGATTAAGTTTGGATACGGCAATACCAAGTGATTTAATTGTGCCTTCTAAGGTCATTGAACACCTCCATTGCGTGAATAATATCATAAAGTAACTACACAATATTTCTGCCGTAGTATAATCACCAAAAGCTAATCTGAAGGATAACTCATGGAAGACATAGTATTAACAGGGTCAGGAAACTTTTCTTATAAATTTATAAAATCGTGGGAAAAAATGCCTACTGGTTATTCGTGGAATGAAACCGTTGGTGCGATAGCAGACAAAAATGACAATATATATGTTTTTAATCGAGGTCCTCATCCAGTAATGGTATTTGATAATGACGGAAATTTCATTTCATCTTGGGGAGAGGATATTTTCTCAAGACCCCATGGGATTAGTCTAGGGCCGGATAATACTATTTACTGTACTGATGATGGCGACCATACAGTTCGTCAATGTACGTTAGATGGAAAAATATTATTAACAATTGGAACTCCAAACAAACCCTCTGCCCCATTTAGTGGGACGCCATTTAACAGATGTACCCATACTGCCACAGATCCAAATAGTGGAAATATATTTATTACAGATGGGTATAAAAACTCGAGAATCCATAAATATTCGCCTGACGGCAATTTAATAACTTCTTGGGGAACATCAGGAACGGATGAAGGAGAATTTAATATAGTACACAATATTGCAATCGACAAAGATGGATATTTATATGTTTGTGACCGTGAAAATCATCGAATCCAAATATTTGATCAGGATGGTGTATTTGAGACATTTTGGTCAAACCTACATAGACCTTGTGCAATATTTATAGATAATGACGATCTTATATACGTAGGAGAACTTGGATTTGGAACCCCCATTAGTAGAGATGTCCCAAATATAGGTCCAAGAGTAAGTATATTAAATAAAAAAGGTCAAATATTATCTAGATTAGGAGATATGGGGTACGGAACTCAGTTAGGGCAATTTATTGCTCCACATGGGATTTGCCTAGACTCAGGGAAAAACATATTCATATCAGAAGTAGCTCGTACCAACATGAAGCTTAATAATGATCCTGAAGAAGAAGTTCGAAGCTTCCAAAAACTTCAAAAAATAACATAAACAGAGAGAGAAATATAACAATGCCACAATCAAATTTAGCTCATCAGATGACTATCGCTGGAGTAAACTTCTATAACAGTCTATCTGATAACCAAAAAGATATAACTTTTTTTGATTATCTAGACGGGGAGAGATTATTTTGGTACTACCCTCCTTTAAACAGGCATGGACTCCCATTAAGAGATATGGAAGAAGCTCAAATATCATTAGCATTTGAACTTTTATCAACTGGATTAACAAAAAAATCTTACCAGCAAGCTAAACAAATAATACATTTAGAAAGTATTTTAGGGCCTATAGAAAAATCAGCTGGCAAAATCACATTTAAAAGAGACCCTGAACTTTATTATTTCACAATATTTGGGATCCCAGGTCAAAAAGATCCTTGGGGGTGGCGCGTGGAAGGACATCATATTTCTATACATTTTAGTATTTGGGGAAACGAAATCATCTCAATGACTCCTTTTTTCTTTGGATCAAATCCTGCAGAGGTTAGAAGTGGTCCGGAATCTGGATTAAGAATACTAAAAGAAAGAGAGGACGTCGCATTTGAATTAATAAATTCCTTAGATAAATCACAAAAAAGGAATGCCATTATTTACCCTGAAGCTCCTTATGACATATTGACATACAACAGCAGCAGAGTAAGTCTCCCAAAAGAAGAGGGTTTAAAAGTTTCAAAAATGTCTAAATCTCAAAAAGCAATCTTAAATAAATTATTAGAAGAATACGTTAGTCAGGTTCCAACCGAATTATCAAAGGTGAAATTAGAAAAAATATCTGATTACGGAATAGATAATCTATTCTTTGCATGGGGCGGAGGACAATCCTTAGGGGAAAAACATTATTATCGAATTCATGGCGGTAACTTCCTAGTTGAATTTGATAATAATCAAAATCAAGCGAATCACATTCATTCAGTGTGGCGAGATGTAGAAAACGATTTTGGATATGACATCTTGAGAGAACATTTGTTAGCCTATCATGTTATCTAATTAAATACATGGAATAGCAAATTGCTATTCCATGTATTTAATTTAACATCTATCTATTCGTCTTTTTTATCCTCATCTTCTTCTATATCTCTAAAATTACCTTCAACAGTATTCTCATCTTCAGCTTGAGTGTCTACTCCAGGGTCTGTTTCAGGTGTTGGGGCTTGTTGTGAGTTTGCGTAAACTTCAGCTCCAACTTTTTGTATTGTTTCTTGTAATTCTTGAAGAGTGCTTTCAATTACTGAAATATCATCCCCTTCCAAAGAAGTCTTAAGTAAACTGACCTTAGCATTAATCTCAGTTTTAATCTCATCAGAAATCTGTTCTTCATTATCTTTTATCATTTTCTCAGAAGTATATACAGCGCTCTCAGCAGAATTCCTTACTTCAATCTGTTGTTTTTTTTGTGCATCTTCATCTGCATATTGTTCAGCCTCATCAACCATTCGGTCAATTTCATCTTGCGACAATCCAGAACTAGCGGTTATCGTTATACTTTGTTCTTTTCCTGTGCCTGTATCTTTAGCAGAAACATTAAGTATTCCATTAGCATCAATATCAAATGTGACTTCAACCTGAGGCACACCACGAGGAGCAGGTAAAATTCCATCTAAATTAAATCTTCCAATGGTTTTATTTTCTGAAGACATTGGCCTTTCTCCCTGTAAAACATGAACTTCTACAGAAGGTTGATTGTCAGACGCAGTTGTGAATGTCTCACTTTTAGAAGTAGGAATAGTTGTATTTCTTTGTATTAATGGAGTTGTAACTCCCCCTAATGTCTCTATTCCTAATGTTAAAGGAGTAACATCAAGTAAAAGTATATCTTGAACATCACCTTGCAATACTCCTGCTTGTATCGCTGCCCCAACAGCAACTACCTCATCTGGGTTGACACCTTGGTGGGACTCTCTTGCAAAATATTCTTCAACAGCTTTTTGCACAGATGGCATCCTAGTCATCCCCCCTACCAATATAACTTCATCAATATCTTTAACAGATATTCCCGCATCTGTCATAGCTAATTTACATGGGTCAATGGTCTTTTTCACGAGATCAGATACTAATTGTTCCATAGTAGATCTTTGCAAAGTTTCAACTAAATGCTTGGGTCCTGAGGCATCAGCAGTTATAAAGGGTAAATTGATCTCAGTTTGCATTAAGGTTGAAAGTTCAATTTTAGCTCTTTCTGCTGATTCTCTTAATCTTTGGAGAGCCATGCGATCACTTTTTAAATCAATCCCTTGATCTTGTTTGAATTTATCACAAATCCAATCTATTATCGCTTGATCAAAATCATCTCCCCCCAAGTGAGTGTCTCCATTAGTTGCCTTAACTTCAAACACCCCATCTCCCATTTGTAAGATTGTTACGTCAAATGTTCCTCCACCTAAGTCAAAAACTGCTATTGTTTGATCCCTATCATTATCTAAGCCGTAAGCTAACGCAGCGGCTGTTGGTTCATTAATAATTCTAAGTACTTCCAACCCAGCAATTTTTCCCGCATCTCTAGTTGCGTTCCTTTGACTATCATTAAAGTAGGCAGGAACTGTAATAACGGCTTGGTCAATAGATTCTCCTAATTTTGACTCTGCATCTTGTTTCATCTTTTGTAGAATCATTGCAGATATTTCTGGTGGAGCGTATGACTTACCTCCCATCTCAACATGAGCATCGCCATTATTATGTTTAATTACTTTATAAGGAACCAATGACTTATTTCTTTTAACAGAATCGTCATCTGATTTCATACCCATAAATCTCTTTGCAGAGAATATAGTATTATCAGGATTTGTAACTGCTTGTCTTTTGGCTGTCGTGCCAACATATCTTTCATCAGACCTAGGATTAATTCCTACCACAGATGGTGTTGTCCTCGTTCCTTCAGAATTCTCAATTACTCGTGGTTCACCACCTTCTATAATCGCCATACATGAATTTGTTGTTCCTAAATCAATACCGAGAATTTTCGGCATTTTCGTCCTCCTATTAATTAATCTGAATCGTTTTCAGAATCTTTATTATTTTCTATTTTGGGATTTTCACTATCTTCTTGAGCCACTATAACTCGAGCTGGCCTAAGAATCTTGTCATTTAATGTGTATCCATTCTGTATGACATTTAAAATTGTACCTTCAGGAGATTGAGTAGTTTTCTCATATAGCAATGCTTCATGTTTATGTGGGTCAAATAATTCACCTAAAGCTTCAACTTTTTTAACTCCTTCAATATCTAGTGCATTCTCTAGATTACGTAAAACTAACAAAACACCATCTCCCCACCCTTTATCAATATTGTCTGGCATTTCATTAACAGCTCTCTCTAAATCATCCATTATTCCGATAAATCTGCTAAGCAATCCAAACTTTACTGTTCTTCTGATCTCTTCTTGTTCTTGAATAACTCGGCTTCTATAATTTACTAAATCTGCTTGAGCTCTTTGAGCTATAGACTGAAATCTTTCTTTCTCTTTCAGAACATTCTCTAAATTCTGACCAGCAGACATATCATCAATCTCAGATTCGTTGTTATCGATGTCTGTAAATTCAGATACCTCTTGGTTTTCCTGGTTTTCTTTTATTTCTTCATCCACTGATATTAATCTCCAAAAAATACGCTACTCGACCATCAACATTTCGAACATTTTGTCTAAACAATCCTCTAAATAAATTTTCACATCATTAGTCTCAAGTTGATTAAGCGTAGATTGCATCTTTAACATTTGATTGAACATTCCTAATGCTAACTCTACCCCAGATAAATTTAGCCCTAGGTCACCTATCAAGTGCTTTATGAGCCTCAATCGAACTATATCTTCCTCAGAGTACAAGCGAAGCATTCCGACTGTCCTCGAAGGCATAACCAGTCCTACTCTTTCATATTTCCGAAGAGTTTGAGGATGCATCTCCAATAATCGTGCGGCAACGCTTATTACGTATAACCCATCACCTAACAATCTACATAACCTTTTTTTAATTTCATTAACAATATGTTAAACAAAGTATAAAAGTTGATTCGTAGCGTGTCAACTTTTATATTCCATCATTTATAATACAGATAAAAAACAATAAAGTTGGTATCATTACTAGTGATTACTTTTCATAGGGTTTTGAATCATGCCAGAATTAATTATTTTTGACTGCGACGGGGTCTTAGTTGACAGTGAACCTATTGCAAATAAAACATTAATTGAAGTGTTAAATGAAATAGGAATATTTATTACATTTGAGGAGTCGTTAACATTATTTTTGGGGAAATCTTGGAATGATTGCTTAAAAATCATCGAAGGCATGTTAGGTTCCAAAATTGAAGTAGACTTAACAAATATATATATGACGAGAATGTTTGCTGAATTCGAAAAATCACTTAACCCAATTGATGGAATTAAAGATGTGCTAGATGCCATTAACCAAAAAATTTGTGTGGCTTCCAGTGGTCCTCATGAAAAAATCAGAAAAACATTAGGATTAACAGGTTTGTTAGAAAGATTCGAAGACCATATATTTAGTGCGTCTGATGTAGAAAACGGCAAGCCTTCACCCGACATTTTCCTTTTAGCATCAAATACCTTAAATGTTCCTCCAGAAAAATGCCTAGTTATTGAAGATTCTCTAAATGGCATCAAGGCAGCTATTGCAGCTGGAATGAAAGCTATACACTACATCCCAGAAAATAGTTTATCTAAGCAAACTGTAAATCATAAAAATGTTATTCCAATTTCCAATATGAAAAATTTAAAAAATATATTGAGGTTCTAAATGGAATCTAAAAACAAACAAGTTCAAGAAATATTGACAGGTTCTATCGACTTTAACGCACAATCGTATCCAGATATATCAGATCTGCGAATGGATCCTATGGAGACTGGAAGGTATGCATACGAATCTCAAATGGCAGGCTTTGTTTTAAAATCTTCACAATACTTAACAACTCCTATTGCTTATATATTGAATCAAATGTATCCCGGCTTATCTGTTGTGGGGTCTATTACGCTAAGTGAATCTGTTGGTGGAATAAATCCCACTGTAGTAGAATCTGCAGCTGCCTTAAAAACGAAAGTAATATGGATACCGGAATCTAAAGAAAAAAAATTGACCCCAAATAATTCTTTAACTGAATCAATTCAAGAAATACTTAAAATAGTTCGTGAAAAAAACATGGTTTTAGCATTAGATAATCTTTCTTATTCTGAGAGTATTGTAATCCTAAAAGAAGCTAAAAAAAACCATATATCAAATATAATTATAGGTTTCAATGATGTGATACCTCAAAATAATGACCTCAAGGATTTAAGCGATTTAGGAGCTTTTATTGAATTCCGTTTTTCCTCTTGTATGCCTTCAGATCGTTCAATAGAAATCGAAGAAATTATAGAAAAAATAGGATTTATTGGATCAGAAAGATGCATAGTAACTAGCAATTTTGGGCAGTGGTTCAATCCACCGCCTGCAGAAGGAATAAGAATGGCTATTTCGTCATTTCTTCAGAAGGGTCTAACTGAAGACCAAATCACAAAACTCGTGAAATCAAATCCCTTAGATTTACTAAAATAAAAATTTATTTGTATTCAATAAGTTCTATCCAGTTTCCATCAGGGTCCTGAAGATAACAAGCAAATTTGCCTTCAACTACTTCAATCGGAGGGTTTAAAGGTTTAACACCTTTAAGAGTTAAATCCGACCATGTTGAATCTATATCCTCAACAGTAAACGCAATATGGGAACCCCCAATAACAGATCGGTGTTCTGTAGGTCTCTGATATGGTTCAGGATAAATATATTCTATAAGTTCAAGCATATGATTTGATCCTAAATCAAACATGTTAATTTTCAAATGTGCATTAGGGTAACCTATTACTTGAGACATCTCTTTGTTACTTCTTTCGAAAGAATCTACTAGTTCCAACCCAATGACATTTTCATAAAAAGAAGCTATTTTTTCAAGATCAGATACTACAAACCCCGTATGATTCAGGCCTATTATCATGTTATCTCCTTAATGTGATATCAAAACAAAACAGATTACTTATATCTTGGGTGCCATCCTCCTCCTCCCCAACTAGTTAGTTTTGATGGCTTTAGTCTAATCAACACCCTAGGCACTTTTTTAGTGTCTTCATAGTATTTATGACCATCTTCTTTACCTAAATATCTATGAGCTAAATGTTCCCATTCCCCAAACCACTCTTTATCAATAACTTCAGCATCAGCTCTAAAGCTAACCCTAGCATAAGGCGGGCTTGGCGAATCTATACAAGCAGAAATTTTTTGGTTTTCATATATATTAGAAACCCATTTATTATTCGGTCTTCCAAGAATAAAAAAGTGCTCTTCTTCATAAAAATACCATATTGGTACTACATAAGGGTAACCATCGGATGATAACGTGGCTAACTTCATGACATAATCAAAATTCGTCAAAAAATCCTTTATTTCATCTTCAGACAATTTTGGCATTTATCGTATCCTTCACACTATTAATAAAATGATATTTAATATGAATCCTCGGGCTTTTGATCTCCACCTTCTTCCATGGCAACATACTTTGAGGGACATTTCACAATTACATTATAACTCTCAAATGAATCCCCAGGAGAATGTACTCCTTCTAAAATGATTTCAGAATTTTTGTTAAAAAAAAGATCAGGTAATATACCATCATGCTTTGCAGACATAGATGTAGTCCCATCTGTAAGGGTAAAGTAAGCTTTTGTAGATTCTTCGGGTCTATAAAAAGACTCAGGTATTAATTTACCGCTCACTCTAACCATCTTACCTTGTGGGGTTTGAGGTTCTTCTTGAATCTCAGAAACTGTAAAGTAGTAAATGGTAGCGCTTTGGAAAGCCATAAAAATAAAATATCCAAAAGCGACACCAATTACTATAGCTCCTATAATAACTTTACCTTTGTTTGCAAATAAATTATCCATGTTAAGCCTTAAGTATAAAGTAAATATTAAGAATCATTAGTTTTTATGAATTCTTTCAAGAGTAATATCTCTTTACCCATAGCCTTAAGTCTTCTAGATAAGAAAAATATATATCCGAAGAAAGCTAACCATGTCAGAAAAAAAACAGCAAACAAATAATCTAAATTTGCTTCAGGGCCTGAATTTGACTCCGTAGACCCTGATGAAGGAGATTCAGCGTAAATTAATTCTCCTAAATATGAAGAACCCAATAAAAACCCTAATACACCAACTACCATGGCAAAAATATAAATTTTAAATTTCATCAGATGCATATTTATGTACCTCGTCAAGATCGTCTTCTATTCTTCTCATTTTAATTCTTTCCATCAATAAATAACTATAAAAAATAGTAAATGAAATCGTAGCAACCAGTAAAGTTAGTAACATTCTTGAATCCAGACTAGAATCTGATTCTGATAAAGGGCCAACATTTAATCTAGGATGAAGATTTCTCCACCATATAGAGGCAAGATATATCAAAGGAGCATCGATAGCACCTAGTAAAGCGATCACTGAGGCATATCTGCGAGCAAGAATTTGATCAGCAGAGTAAGACCTGACCATTAAGTAAGCAACGTAAATGAACCAAAGTATTAATGTTGTCGTTAATTTCGGATCCCAGGACCACCAAACACCCCATGCAGGCTTTGCCCAAAGGGACCCAGTAACAAGTATAAGTGTTGCAAAAATCACACCAATCTCAGCAGAGGAATGAGCAATTGCATCCCATTTATCATTTTTAGTAACAAGATGGACAACACTTCCAATCCCTACAATAAATATAGATATCATTCCAATCCAAGCTAGTGGTACATGATAGTAAAAAATCCTCTGTGATATCCCTAAATTTAATTCTGTAGGAACCCATATAAAAATCATATATGTCGTAATGAGCAATGATATTAAAGATACTAGCAAAAATATCTGTTTAATCAATTAAAAAAACTCCGAAAACAATCATTTATAGTCAGTTAGTAACAGCTCCAATAGATGCAGAAGAAACTAATTTAGAATATTTAGCCAAAACGCCTTTTTTGTAATTTGGTTCTCTTGGCTCCCACAACTTCCTTCTTGATTCAAGTTCTTCACTAGATATTTTAACATTTAGTTGCCTTGAACTAACATCCATCGAAATGATATCGCCTTCCTTTATTAAAGCTATTGGTCCCCCAACGGCTGCCTCAGGAGCAACGTGTCCAATCATAGGGCCTCTTGTAGCTCCAGAAAATCTACCGTCAGTGATCAATAAGGTGGATTCTCCTAATCCAGCGCCCATAACCGCACCTGTCACAGCTAGCATTTCTTGCATCCCAGGGCCACCCTTAGGTCCTTCATAACGAATAATTACTACATCTCCATCAACAATGTCCCCATTAGTTACTGCTTCAAATGCTGCTCGTTCGCCATCATAAACTTTTGCAGGACCTTCATGCTCGTGGTGAGCAGTACCTGACACTTTCATAACAGCGCCTTCTGGAGACAAATTCCCTTTTAAAATTGCCAAACCACCTGTTGAACTTTTTGCATTCGGAATTGAAAATATAACTTTGTTATCCGGTTTAGTTTTAACAGTTTCTAGGTTTTCCCCTATAGTCTTACCGTTTATTGTCATTTCGTTACCATGAATCAAGCCCGCATCAAGTAGTTCTTTCAAAACAACCTGAACACCACCAGACCTATCCATATCTGACATAACATATTTCCCCCCGGGTTTTAAGTCAGTAAGATATGGGGTATCCCGACTCAACATATCAAAATCATCAATTGTTAAATCAACCTCTGCTTCATGTGCTATTGCAAGTAAATGGAGAACTGAATTTGTTGACCCTCCCATAGATAATACTAGCCTAATAGCATTCTCAAACGCTTTACGAGTCATAATATCTCTAGGCTTTATACCTTTCTCAAGCATAGAATAGACATGCAAACCAGCTTCTTCTGCTACAGTCAAATTTCTATCATCTACAGCAGGTATTGAAGCAGCACCCGGTATAGACATACCCATAGCCTCTATAGCGGAAGCCATTGTATTAGCCGTAAACATACCTGAACAGGCCCCTTCTCCAGGACAAGCTACCCGTTCCATATCAATCAACTCATCTAAAGATATCTGACACTTGGCATAAGATCCTACAGCCTCAAACATATCTTGTATATTTATATCATTTCCTTTGTATGATCCAGGCAATATTGCTCCACCATAGACAAAAACTGACGGGATATTGAGACGAGCCATTGACATCATTGCCCCAGGCATATTTTTATCACAAGCTGCAACAATCAATAATCCATCCATGCCTTCTGTAAAACACACTGTTTCGATAGAGTCAGCAATAACCTCTCTACTAACTAAGGAGCCTTTCATTCCTTCTGTACCCATAGAAATCCCATCGCTAATAGTTATCGTTCCAAACATAAAAGGTACCGCGTTAGCACTCCATAAACCTTGCTTAGCCTTCTCTGCAATACGAGTAAGGTGAACGTTGCAAGGAGTTACATCACTAGCTAAATTTGCAATAGCAACAAAAGGTTTCTCCATATCATCATCACCTAACCCAACAGCCCTCAACATAGACCTTGCTGGTGCTCTATCTGGGCCTAAACTGATAGCAGCAGATTTATGTTTCAACAAACTAATATCTTTAGAATCTATTGTCATATTTTTTCCTCTTAATCAAAGTAACACTGAATAATTCACTTAATCTATTATTACCGAATAAAGCGTCTCAAAGCAAAAGCTATACCCCCAAAAAGAATAACGCTAAGATAAGTTATAGACCTGTCTGACAACGCAACTGATGCGGCATCAATTGCAGACATTTCAAACATTAACATACCTGTTATTCCAGGCTCAACAACACCTAAGCCTCCAGGAGTTGGAATTGTAGATAAAATGGCATTACCTAAAGAAACGATTACAACCATCGGAATAGTCAATTCTAAACCCAACGCTTGGACAACTATCCAAAACCTAATCATTTCCATAATCCATCCCAATAGCCCCAAAAATGTCAACGTAATAATACGATGGAATCCTCCGCTCGTCCCTATTTTGAAATTTATAAACCCTCTCTTAAGCTTTGAGGGTAATTTATCTGCAAATTGCCCTCCATAGAAAAATATAAAGAGCATAACGGAGACCAAAAAGGCCCCCATCAAAACGGCTGCGATTAGAATATATATAAAAGTTTCGTTGTAACGATCTAGAGATATCCCGACAATTGCAAGAAATAAACACACTGCTAGAACCATCATATCTAAAGTTCGTTCAGCCAATAAGGTACCAATACCCCATGAAAACCCTTTCCCTGTATCATTTCCAAAAGCCCACGCTCGATAAGCATCTCCCATTCTTAACCATGCGATAGCATTAAGAAACCAGCCACTCAAAATAAGCAGACTACATGACATAACGCTAGGAATAGAATGCTTATTGGAAATCGCTTGATTAATGTCATCAGCTAAAAGAGCATTAGTAGCTAAAATTTTCCATCTGTATCCTCTAAAAATAAAACTTACGTAATAAACAAGCAAAGCAAGAATATACAAAGATATGTTCATATTAGATATATTCTCTAAAGTTAATTCCCAATCTAACTCAAACCCTTCAGCAAGAAAATAAATTATTGCGATTGCCCCTATAAAAGACAATAATGTGGGAAAGGAAAAAACTCTATTTTTAATCTCAATCATTAAAATCCTATAATCCCCTAATTTTAGACCTACTTATTGCGTTCACAAAGATACAGCTGGATGGCCATCAACTCAAGCCAGTTAAAGGTCTTTTATGTGGAATCCCAACCCTTCTAGGATAATTAGAAGGCGTTTCTGCAACTTTACGGATAACTACTAATCTTCCTTTCAAAAAAGGATGATGAGATGAAGAATCAATTATTTCTACATTATCTCCACCCAAAGCACGAATTGCAGGCAAGGCTTCTTTAACTTCTTGTTCCGCTTTTTCCCCTTTCATTGCTACGATAAGTCCACCTGTTTTACAAAATGGGATCATAAATTCAACAAGTATCTTTAAATCAGCTACTGCCCTAGAAACAACTAAATCAAAATCACCTCTATATGGTTTCAAATGAGCAGCTCTTTCAGCACGATCAAGTATGAAATCAACATTTGATAACAACAACTCAGAACAAACAATTTTCAAAAAATCAATTTTTTTAGATGTTGCGTCCAACAATGTTAATTTCAATTTCGGCATAACTATTTTCAAGGGTATCCCCGGCAATCCTGCGCCAGTACCCACATCAAGAACTTTCATAAAATCCATATTTGAATTGCCCTTAAATATAGTATTAACTAAATGAACAGATAGGGAATCCAAAAAATGTCTTTCAAATATATCGCCTACAGAATTTGAAGATATGAGATTAATTTTAGAATTCCATTCTAAAATTAATCTATGGTATTCTGAAAAATCTTCAATGAGATCTGAAGTATTATTGAACCCCATAAACTTCACAGATTCTTCAAATTGAATCCTTATTAAGTTATTAGTTTCCATTATATGTACATCAACATTTATTAATTTGATTAAAATATTGTATAATAGGTGAGAAATTTTGATTATACGTTTAGTATTTTGAATGATAAAGGTATAGCTAATTTCACCGAAAAACTATTTTGCTACTTAAATCGTGCTATATATAGTGTTATATAGTACATGAGTGTGGTAGTCTTTAGTTTGCATATGTTTATTTAAAATTTAACGTCAGTCGTAAATGACTGGTCTTAAGGAGGCGGTGAACAAGCCATGTTCAGGACCAAAATAATAGCAATTATGGCCATTGTGCTGCTAACTCTTGTGGCGCCTAGTATGGCTATGCAGGTTGAAGCTGCATCACCTATTGTAGGAAAAGTACTTATAGAAACAGATAAATCGAAGAGCGATTCAGCTGTCATTAATTTGTCAGGAGTTTCCCCGGCTTCAGAAGGATCGACTTATCAAGTTGCTTTAAAGTCAAATGATGGTAGGCAAGTATTAAATATCGGTTCCATTAATGTTGTAGCTGACATTGTCCACGGCATTGTCCAATCAACCGGATCTGGTTCATTGATATTTGATAGCTCATCATCAGGTTACGATGGTGCGAACTTAATATCGAACTACAGCAGGGTGACAATAACTCAAGGTGACGAGGTTGCATTTGCAGGACATGTTAATTCAACAGCAATCATTGAAATAAATGGGATGTTGGATGATATTAATGCTGTTAGTGATGCACTAGATTCAGCTTTAGCATCAGCAAAGGCTGCTCAAACATCATCAGATTCAGCATCTATAAATAGTAATATTAATTCAATGATCGGATCTCTTTCATCTATAACAGGCGATACAGCAAAAATTGATGCTCATGCTACCGCAGCTTCCGTCGCAGCTGACGACCTTGGAATAACTGCTTCTTCAACTGCTGTCCTAGCGGTAACTGCTAATATCAATAGTTGGGTTAATTCTGCAACTACTAATGCAAGTGACAATGTCATTACGCAATCTGAAGTAGCTATATCAAAAATTCATGTGAACCAAATTGTTAGTGAGCTTTCTGCAGCAAGAAATGGATGGGACGCTGATAATAGCGGATCTATAACAGCATCTGCTAACGAAGGTGGTTCAGCTCAAGCGTATGCTGCTGGGCAGTCAATGGCAACTATGGATATAACATCAGGCGCTGATGCCCCTGCTCTTGAAATATCCAATCATATTTTAAATCTAGGACTTCCTAAAGTTGGGGATCCTCTATTTTCGATGATGATCCAAATAGGATTTGTTTTGTCATTGGTTATGATGGGGCTTGGTGGAGTACTATACGTAAAAAGCAGAAATTAAGTTTTATCAATAAAACTTAATAAATAAGAAAGGGCATGTTATTAATATTAATAACATGCCCTTTCTGTTATGTCTAAATCTAACGATATAATAATAAAATGTTATTTAAAAAATTAAACCTAGTTTATTCTAGTTTACTAATTATAATATTAGTGTTTTCTATATCGTGTTCAGATAACACTAAATTAAATTTATCTTCACAAAACATGTCTGCCAACGAAATTCTAGAAAATACTAGAAACGAGATGAGTCTTATAAATTCTTATCAATTAGATCTAAAACACTCATCAGGTACAGGAACTCCTATAGGCAATACGGGATTAACGCTATCGGAAGCATCGGCAAGAATCAATTCACCTGATGAAATATATATTGAAGGAAATTTGTTATTCGGAAATATCGTTTTAAAAACTAAATATATAAAAAGAGCATCAGAATCATATTATATAAACCCTATTACCCAAAACTGGGAATCCATCGAAAACAACGCCAATCCACTTTCAGTAGCTGTAAATGGCTTAAATGAGATTCTATTTTCAACAATTAACCAAATAGAATCTCCAACTGTTGATAATTCCGATACAAGCAATTACATAATACAAGGAACAATTTCTCCAAGTATATTCAAACTCTTATTAGAAGAAACTTTAGAAAATTCTTTAGAAACAAAATTAACTATAGACAAAAACGATTACCGCGTACTTAAAATAGAAATATCCGGACAAGCATCTAAATATGATGCTCCTAAAATAATACGTAAACTAACGATTTCAAAATTTGATGAACTTTTTAATATTTCATCACTACAATTGGAATAAAATGCTCAACTTCACTAACAAACCTTACATCCAATTAATACCTATACTTATAGGTTTATTTTTTGCATCAGATGATCAAACTGTAGTGGTGACTATATTGCCTAAAATAATGTTAGATTTAAGAATAGGAATAGGTGAATTAGAAAAAGCAGCATGGACAATAACAGGTTATTTGATAGGTTATGTAGCTGTAATGCCTATCATGGGCCGCTTTTCAGATATATTTGGGCGTAAAAAAATTTACACATTGGCAATGTTAATATTTATCATTGGATCAATCGGAACAGCATTAACAGGTTCATTTGATAATTATAGTGATCATTTGATAATTGAAAAAATAAACACTATTGAATGGCTTATAGCGACAAGAATATTACAAGCAATAGGAGCAGGAGCATTACTGCCAGTATCTATTGCTATCATTAGTGACATCTTTAGTGCCTCAAAAAGAGGTATCCCAATTGGATTAGCGGGGGGAGCAGCAGAAGCCGGGGCTGTGGTGGGGCCTCTGTATGGAGGATTAATAACTGAGTTTTTATCATGGCAATGGGTATTCTGGCTTAATATCCCAATAAGTTTGATTGTATTAGCCCTCATCCTAATATCAACTCGCTCAACTTCACCACTAAAATCAAAGATCGACTACAAAGGATCTTTATTAATAATAATATTTATTTCATCATTAATTATAGGATTCTCCGAAATCAGCAATTTGAATTCATTTATGGCAATATTTATGATCATAAGCGGATTAGCTATCACTGTGTATTATTTAATCTCTAGAAATAGCGCAAACCCTGTAATTCCGATAAATATATTTAAAAACATATCTTTATCTTCAGCTTCTATAGTAAATGTGTTTTATGGATCGAGTTTAATAATAATAATGGTTACAGTACCTCTAATGGCAAATACCGTACTAATGGGAACATATTTAGACGGGGGCCTAATGTTATCCCGAATGACAATCATGATAGCATTTGGAGCAATTTTAGGTGGAGTCTTATCTCGACGATATAAATTGTCTTACATAATGGTTCCGTCTATGCTCTTGTGTTCTATCTCTGCCTGGCTCATGAGTACATGGACTCAAGATATTGCAGATCCATTTATGAGTATACATTTAGGATTAGCTGGATTAGGTTTCGGACTATTAATAGCACCAATAACTCTGGGCGCTATTAATAATGCCCCAAAAACATTAGAGGGAACCGTATCTGGTTTAATTATTGCAAGTAGATTCTTAGGGATGGCACTCGGTATAGCTGCATTATCAGTATGGGGAGCAGGGAAATTTCAAAACCTACTTTCAGGAATAAATATCCCTGAAACTAACTTAACCCAAGGAATGTCTTTAACTCAAATTAACGAATATGAAAGTTCGTTAATAGAAGTAGGAGTTTCTTTATTTAGCAATTTTTACATAGCAAGTAGCATAATATGCTTAATCGCGATCATTCCATGTTTGTTCATAAAAGACTCAAAATCTAATTAGTTCTGAATCCTCCATCCACATTAATAGCTTGTCCATTTATGTTATTAGCCAAATCTGAAGCTAAAAACGCTGCTAAGTTTCCTATATCTTCAGGTGTTTGTTCTTTCTTCATTGGTATCCATTTTTCAACAGTCTGTTCGAAAAATTCACGAGTACTAAGATCTTCAATATCAGAAAAAGTTCTATCAAACACTCCGTGCATTAATCTTTTCTTTGAGATAGCTTCCCACATAGGTGTCCATAATAAACCCGGACAAATAGCATTCACATTAATATCATGAGGTCCTAATGACAATGCTATTGATTGAGTCAAACTAATAGCAGCAGCTTTAGATGTACTATAGTGAGGCATATCAGGACTACCTTGCCTCCCAGCTATAGATGCTATATTAATAATCTTTCCATATTTGCGATCTTTCATGTAAGCTGAAACAGCTCCTGTAACTTTCGAGATTCCCATTACATTTACAGCATGGACATCAACCCAGTCATTATCATTAGGAATATCTCTCTCCCACCATTTACCTGACCCAATGATCCCAGCGTTATTAACTAAAATATCGATACGACCAAATTCATTTATACTTTTTTCAACCATATCCTTAATGGAAGCGTCATCCGTTACATCTAAAAACATAGCAAATTTATCACCTGAGCCCACAGATTCAAGATATCCTACAGTTTTTAAAGCATCATCCAAATTTAAATCAGCGACTATAACGTTGGCTCCAGCTATTGATAAAGATTCACATATACCTTTCCCTATACCTCTTGCCCCTCCAGTTACAATTGCAATTTTATCCTTAAGATCTATCATATTAATGTCCCTACAAAATTAGATAATATTTAACATTGCCAATTTGTCCGTACCAATAATCAATTTATCACCAAAAAGAATAAGAGGTCTACGGATCAACCTAGGCTCTTTCAACATCATATTCAGTATTTCGTTATCATGCAATAGAGCCAATTCAACATTTAACTTTTTAAATGCAGGGCTCCTAACAGAAATATAATCTTTAACATCAACATTTTTAAATAACTCAGTAATCTCTTCTAATGAAAAAGGGTTATTAAAAAAATCTCGCTCAATTAGTGAATCAACTACTGGCACAAGAGCATCTCGTACTTTTCTACAAGTAGTTCATTTTTTCCAATAATAAAATGTTACTTCTTTGATAATAATTCTCCTATTAGTCAATAACTCGAATTATATTGTTAACATCTTTAACTGTATCTAAATCCTTAATATCTAAGGTTGCTTTATTAATGAATTCTTCTTTTGCTTCATGAGTCATAATTACAAGTTCTGCGTATTTGTCACCATCTATAGCTTCTTTTTGAATAAAAGATGAAATACTAATCTCGTATTTACCCAATATTGATGCTATAACCCCAAGTACTCCCGGCTGATTTTTAGCTTCAATCCGTAAATAATACTTGCTAATTAATTCATTTATAGAAACAAGTTTTCTTGTTTCTATAAATCTCAAAGGATCAACCATTGGTATGCTGTCAATTAAATTTCTAGAAATAGTAAATATATCTGCCATAATGGCACTAGTGGTTGGATTAGAACCTGCTCCTGGACCATGAAACAACACTTTATCAGTCAAATCTGTTTCAATTTCTACTGCATTTAAGACACCATCTACATTTGCTAACATTTCATTTTGTTCTATAAAAACAGGATGAACTCTAGCAGTTATGCCTGTCTTACTCAATTCAGACATAGCTAATAACTTAATTTCATATCCAAGTTGAGATGCATATTTAAAATCGTTAGATTCTAATTTCGTAATACCTTCAGTATAAATATCATTAATATTTATCGTAGAACGGAAACCTATCATAGATAAAATAGCCAGTTTATATGCAGCATCAATTCCTTCTACATCATTTGTAGGATCTGATTCAGCATACCCAAGTGACTGAGCTTCACTTAAAACTTGTTTGTAGCTTAATCCTTCTTTAGCCATCTTAGTGAGAATATAATTAGTCGTCCCATTAATAATAGCTTTTATAGATTTAATGTCATTAGCTACCAAATCTCTCATCAATGGGGAAACCACTGGGGTTCCACCAGCAACACTAGCTTCAAAAAGAACTCTTACGCCATTACTGTTAGCAACATCAAAAATTTCAGGTCCATGTTTAGCGATTACTTCTTTGTTGGCAGTTACAACATTCTTACCTTTTTTAATAGATTGCATAATATAATCTAATGCAGGATTTTCTCCTCCCATAACTTCAACTACAACATCTATTTCTGGATTATCAATAATGTCGCTAATCGAAGTAGCATATACATTATTTGGAAGAGACACATTTCTAGATTTACTTGTATCTCTTACCAATACCGCTTCTATAGATAATGAAACTCCAAGATGTTTCTTAATATATTCAGATTTATTACTAATAGCATTAGCAACACCACTACCGACAATACCAAGGCCCAATAGGGCTATTTTAATTTCTTTCATTTTTAAAACCCTGCATCTTCTAAAAGACCGCCAGATGGATCTGGTGTTGGTTGTTTTTCTATTGTAGTTAATCTAAGTTGTTGAAATATCCAATTATATATATCAGAATTAAATACAGCATAAATATTATGCGACTTACGTTCTATATTTATCCAATCTTGTAAAGCTTTAGTCTTTAGCTCATCTCTTGTTTCAATATCTAATTCTCTTGCTTCTTCACGATCAGAGATCATAAAAAATATTAGTTGAGCGTCATTATTAGGGTCAGGAATAGGTTCACTCAATTCACCTGGAACTAAATCAAAAAATAAGTTTTCATAATCTAATAAAACATTCCTAGGTACCCATCCAATCTCTCCACCCAGCCTAATTATTTCAGAGTTATCCCTAGAAAACTCTCTTACAACCGACTTATAAGCTTCTCTTAATTCTATAGGGTCTACAGCATCTCTGGTCAGATCATCAAATTTGATAATCATAATTTCCATCTCACTTGTTATAGGTGTAATAATCCTATGGAGATAAACTTGTTCAGTAACATATGGAACTGAGTCCCCTATATATTGTCTAAATCTTTCCCTAATTGCTTCATTTCTAACAATACTACGGTGCTTTTCTTGACTTATTTGCAAAGTATTTAAGTATGCAAGATACCTTTCGCTTGTTTCTCTTGATATTTGTTCTTCAGACTTACCTAATGAAGCACTCTCAGAAGGTCGCATAATATCATCAATCATAGAATCAACTTGCTCCTCTGATATTGTAATTCCATGAGAAGGCGCAATTTGATTAATGATTTCATTTTCTACAGTTTGCTGCAAAGACTCAAAAACAACGGATGATGCATCAAATTTACCACCCATAAATTCTGTGGTTTTTTGATCAATACGGACAAGTTCTAACAAATCTCCTCTGGTATATTCGACATCATTTACCCGGACGACTAATTCTCTAGGGGGCATAACAAAAACAATAATATACCCAATAATAAATGTCGAGATTACTACCAATATGGATATAACCATAGCCGTTATAACTAATCTTTGACGTTTTTTCAATCCAGAATCACGCAACTTCGCATAACGCTTATCTTTTACATCAGATTTTTTATCAAAAGTTTTGTTGTCTGACACGATAAAAATCAAAGAATGCACTAAAATCTTTCAGATGGATAATCATTGAAAAATTTTAAATTTATTCTTAACTCCTTGGTTTGTAATTAATCGCAAAAGAATTTTTATGAGAGGACGTATAGGGAATTAAAGAAAGCTGTCTCGCTCTTTTTACAGCTCTAGCTAACATTCTCTGGTGCTTTGCACAAACACCAGTTTTACGCCTTGATTCAATCATAAACCTATCAGAAAGAAATTTCTTTAACTTATCGGTGTCTTTATAATCAATACTGTCAACCTTATCAACGCAAAACTGACATGATTTCCGTCTTGTAAAGTAGCGCGAACGAGTTTTTTTCTGATAGGGTTTTTCTTCTTGAGTAGTCAAATTAATTACATCTCCATGATCAATGTTAAATTATATATATAAATTACCAAGGTAATTCATCGAAATTTTCGGAATTTTCAGACGTAGGAGACTGAACACCAGCATCTGAGGATGGTGGAGATGAATTGCGACTATCTAAAAACCTAACTTCAGAAGCATTTACATCCAATGATATTCTCGTTTCTCCATCATTCCCAACATAAGTCCTACTAGTAAGCCTACCTTCAACATACACCTTACTGCCACGCTGGAGGAATTGATTGCAGTTTTCAGCTAATCTATTCCATGCACTCACTCTAAACCATTCGGTTTCATCTCGATCTTCACCTTCAGCAGTTTTGTATCTTCTATTGGTCGCTACCGTAAAGGACGTGACAGGGTTACCGTTGGGGGTATACCTCATCTCAGGGTCAGATCCAAGGTTTCCTATTATAAGTATTTTATTGAGCGTCAAAGCATAACCTTCTTAGTTTTATTAAACTCTTGTTATCATATGTATTAATATTTCTTGATTAGCTTCTAAAATTTTATCAAAATCTTGAGTTTGCATAGAATCCATCTTCAAAAGTGTTCTGACGTAATTACCCTCTTGAAAATCTTTCACAGGAAAAGCAAGCCTTCTAATACCCCATACCTCTTGATCTTCTATATTTCCACCTTGCTCTTTAACATATCCTGATATTCCTTCCAATATGCTGGAGGCTTCATCTTCATTGGCAACAGGTGACAACGCCATTATTAATTCATAATTTCTAATTCGTTCAGACAAGCGATAAGCTCCTATCAACTTAATTTAGGCCGCATTGCAGTATATCACGCCTGATAAGGTTCAAACAACAAAATAACCTCATACTGAACATAAGTATTGACATATCATGAGAAGACGCAAAGAATATCGATTATAGAATATTATGAAACCATCCGAACATATAGAAGGATAAAAATGAGTAACTCAAAAACAATCACTGGGGCCGAATTAATATCGCAATCCTTAAAAACAGAGGGAGTTGAAAACATATTCACACTAGCAGGAGATCATATTCTGCCAGCTTTAGACTCTATACACGATGATGGATTTAATATATACGATACACGACATGAACAAGCTGCTACCCATATGGCTGATGCATGGGGAAGAATTACAGGTAATCTTGGAGTATCAATTTATACAACACCAGGTTTCGCAAATGCTATACCAGGAATAGCAAATGCCTTTCATTCAGAAAGCCCTTTATTATCAATAAGTGGTTCCGCAGAACTTGATGAATTAGGTCGTGGAGCAATGCAAGAAATAAACCAAGTAGAAATGGCCCAGCCTATAACTAAAGGGAGCTGGATGGTTACAGATCCTCGCAGAATACCAGACATGATTTCTAATGCAATCAGGGTAGCATTTGACGGAAGAAGAGGACCAGTTCATTTAACAATACCTGTAGACATACAACAAATGGCAATACCAAAAGAAGATGTTACCTTTTACACTCCTTCACAATATCGTGCTCCTAGAACTATGTTAGCTTCAAAACAACAAATTGAAAAAACTATAGCTCTAATGAAAAATGCAAAGCGTCCTTTGATAATACTTGGAAGTGCCGCAGCTTATTCTAATAAAGGCACAGAAATAGAAAAACTTATAGAAACAATAAAATTCCCAATTATGACAGAAGGAGATGCGAGAGGTTTAATCGCTGATAACCATACATACTCAAGAGGTTTTTTTGACAGTGCATTAAATATGGCTGCTAGAAAAATTAAAGAGGCAGACTTAGTTATTCTAATGGGAAGAAAGCAAGATGTGATTATAGGATATGCCCTAGAGCCTACAATATCTAAAAAGGCTAGTTTAATCCAAATTGATCCAGAAGGATCAGCCATAGGACGAAACCGTGGCGTAGATATTGGAATTGTTGGAGATATATCTGAAATTGCTAGTCAATTAACTAATGAAGCTTCCAAGCATTCTTGGGATAACTCAGATTGGTTAAGCATATTATCAGATGAACAAACTAAACAAAAAAAATCTCTTGAAGAATCCTCTGAATCCTCTACCCCGATGCACGCTTCATACGTTCATAAAACAGTAGCTAAACATTTAAACCCTGATGACATTTTAGTGTTTGACGGAGGTGATTTCTGCCATTATGGAAGAGCTTACCATGAAGCAAACACCCCTAAATCATATTGGTATCTTCCGCCCTCTGGAATGTTAGGTCAAGCATTACCTACTGCAATGGCAGCAAAAATTGCATTCCCAGATCGTCGTGTAATTATGTTTACTGGAGATGGTTCTTTTGGGTTCAATGGAATGGAATACGATACAGCAGTAAGACATAATTTACCTATTATGGGAATACTTGGAAATGACTCTACGTGGGGTATAGACAAACATATTCAAGTCAACGTATTCGGTAAAGCTGTTGCAACAGATTTACTACCATCAAGATACGACCAAATAGTCAAAGCATTGGGTGGACACGGGGAATTAATTGAATACCCTGCAGACCTATCAGAAGCTATAGAAAGAGGCTTTAAACTTAATAAACCAACGTTATTAAACGTTGAAATTCAAAATATTATTAGCCCTCGAGGACAAGCAGCTAGTAATAAATGGACAAGCCGCACTCTGGACCCACTTTAAAGATATTAAAATGTTAAACTGAAATCATAATTACAAGGTAGGAGTATCCTGTAAAATGAATGTTAAATTAGTAACAGTAACCCCTAAAGCAGAAGAAACTATGGGTTACGTGGCTCGCGTCAGCAACCCTCAAAACCAGGATAACCCTAAAGTTGCTGGGCTTTTATCATATTGTATTAAACATGGCCATTGGAGCGTATTTGAGCAAGCGCACATGACTGTAGAGATTAATACAACTAGAGGCCTTGCTGCCCAGATACTACGTCACAAATCTTTTACCTTTCAAGAATTTTCTCAACGATATGCTGACGCATCTATGCTAGTAGAAAAGATTCCTTTACCTGAATTACGTCGACAAGATGAGAAAAACAGGCAGAACAGTATTGATGACGTAGACTCAGAAGTAATAGAGAAATTTAATAAGCTAATGAGATCTCATTTTGATCAGGGAATCAATATTTATAAAGATATGCTTGATGCAGGGATAGCAAAAGAGTGTGCCCGATTCGTACTACCTCTTGCTACACCTACTAGACTATACATGACTGGGTCAGTAAGGTCGTGGATCCATTATATTGATTTAAGATCTGCCCATGGAACTCAAAAAGAACACATGGATCTTGTTAAAGAAATACGATCAGTGTTCTGTGAACAATTTCCCACTGTTTCCCAGGCACTTGACTGGGTTTAATAAATATTAAAAAGTGTATTCTAATCAAATAAGAGCAACCGGAGGAACATATGGTTATATCAGAAACAAAACGCGAAACCCCAAAATTTGATTGGTTTATTCCTATTGATGGAGATGGCCATCATATTGGAACATCCGAAGCAGAAAGACCCCCCACATTTGAATATTTAAAACAAGTAGTCCAAACAGCAGAAAAGGAAGATTTTTATTCTTTATTAATTCCAACAAGATTTGCTAATGGACTTTTTGATCAAAATTCTCCATTAGCAGAAACATGGACCATGGTAACTGCATTAGCTGCAGTAACAACAAAAATACGATTTCTAGTCGCTGTTAGACCTGGTTTCATATCTACAGGGTTGTTTGCTCAAATGGCAGCAACTCTAGATCAAATATCTCAAGGGAGACTTGACATAAATATTGTACCAGGAGGCATTCAAGGAGACTTTGAAAGATTTGGTGAAAAAACAGACCACAGTAAACGATATGAGAGAGCCGAAGAATTCATAGCCGCTTGCCGAGAATTATGGAAAACACCATCACCTGTTAGTTTTACTGGAGATTCCATCAATCTAGATGGGGCAATTTGCTCTCCTGGGCCCTATGGAAATCCTGCTTTTTACATAGGTGGGGCATCAGAGAGTGCACTTAATCTATCTGCACGACAAGGAGACACTTACCTTGCATGGATTCTCCCTAAAGAAATTTTAGGTCCCCATCTTGAAAAGACCAAACAGATTCACGAAAAATTGGGAAGACCTGCACGATTTGGATTAAGAACACATATCATTGTACGAGATAATGAAGATGACGCTTGGAAAGCTTCAAAAGAATTATTGTCATTATCTGACAAATCTGTTCAAGAACAAAGGCAAACAACGTTTAAAGGGACCCCTATGGTGGGCCAAAAATCACAATCTCAAAAGTATGAAGATCACCGTGTAGGAAATCATCTATGGAACGGGATTTCAACAGTACGTGTAAATTGTGGTACGGCAATAGTAGGTAATCCCGAACAGGTTGCAGATGAGTTATTCGGATACTGGCAATTAGGAATAGATGAATTTATTTTATCCGGATACCCTCATGTCGAAGAGTGTAACCGCGTATCTGAAGGGGTATTGCCCATATTAAAAGAAAAAATAAATCTAGCGTCACAAGGTTAATAGATTGATAACACCAAGTGTGGAGACTGTTTTAGGATCTATATCAACATCAGAATTAGGTTTTACTCTTTCACATGAGCATGTCGTAGTAAGTTCAGCCGGGATTCCGCATATTTATCCAGAATTCATAGCCCGTGACAACACTATAAAAGAAAGCATTAGTATATTAAAAAAAGCTAAATCAAATGGTATTGACACAATAATTGACGTAACCACAATAGATCTAGGGAGAGACATCCATCTCTTAAAACATGTATCAAAAGAATCTGGAATCAATATCGTTTGCGCTACAGGTACTTGGCGAGATATCCCAAGAGCTTTTTGGGCAGCCTCTATCGATTCGATAAAATCATTATATGTAAAAGAAATCAAACAAGGCATTGAGAATACCCAGATGAAAGCCGGTATTATCAAGGTAGCAAACGATTCCGAAGGCATAACCCAAGAAGGTGAAATAATATTGAGGGCGGCCGCAAGAGCGCACATGGAAACCGGAGCTCCCATTTCAACTCACACGTGGGCCCCCAAAAGAATTGGAAATGATCAAATTAATATATTTTTAGAAGAAGGCGTCGACTTAAATCGTGTTTATATAGGGCACAGTAATGATTCAACAGATATAGGATATTTAAAAGGCATCATAGAAAAAGGGGCTTGGCTAGGAATGGATAGATACCCCGGGGGGAGACAATCAGGAACCCCTGATTGGAAAAAAAAGAACAGAAATACTTGCAACCCTAATCCTAGACGGATATGGCGAAAAAATCATGCTCGGTCATGACTGGGCAGTCAAATTAGCTATTGATTCAGAAAAAAATGAGGAAACTCGAAAAACAAATAACCCTGATGGTTATTTGTTTATAAAGAATAAAGTATTGCCTAAATTAGAAAACCTTGGGGTTTCTAAAAATCAACTTCAAAATCTTATGACTTCAAACCCATATAAGTTTTTCTCTCAAATAAAATAAAAGATCTTCCTAGCGAGCTAGGAAGATCTAAGTTTTTGTAGAGGCGCCCCAAAGAACACCTACTCGGTTAGCCTCCTACTATAATAATCCAATTTTAACTTACCTCCTAATAAGGCCATCTGAATTCATATATCCATTCCCACTTTGCCTTTAATATATATTATAAACTTAAATGTATACCGTCTAGCAAAAGTAGAGTTGTAAAATGATAAATAATGTCTCAGGAATCATTTTGTGGACTGACAATTTACCAAGACTATCTGAATTTTATACAGATACCTTAGGTTTAACTCCGCATTCTATAAAATCTAACTATGTAGTTTATTCATGGTCATTAGGTGAAGAAACATTTAAATTCAGTATAGGAAAACATCCAGAAGTATCCGGCATATCAGGTGATCCATACAGGATAATGATTAATTTCAATGTAGATGATATTCACACTGAAATAGAACGTTTAAAGTCAAAAAACGTAGAAATTATTCGGAATCCTGAAAAAGAAAAGTGGGGAGGTATTGTAGCTTCCTTTTTTGATCCTGATAAAAATATAATTCAACTATTACAGCATCCAACAAGTTAACCAGAACCTTCAGATCCATGCTGCCTTAAATTAGCAGCCTCTTTTAAATATATATTTTTTATTTGCGATACTAATCTATCGGAATTTATATGTATCATCACTCTAATACATCTATCCTGACTTCCGGGAACCGATATCTCATGAGCACACATTAATGCAACATCCAGCCAGCCAATTTTACGAGCTGCTACTGCAGGGAATTGAGCATTCAAGTCAGAAGTAGTAGTGAAAAAAGCACTTATTACATCTGAATCATTTAGATTATTAGCATCAATTAATTCCAATAGCAATTCAACTGTAGCGTCGACAATTGAATCCTCTGAATTCTTATCAGCTGTTGTTGCCCCTCTTATTGCTCTTACGTTACTCATTTATATCTTTCAACCTATAAAACTAATCCTTTAATAAATTTACTTGCTTCGGCAACTTCCGTATTATCATCAGCGTTAGTTATAACATCTAATAAAGCGCTCCCAACAATTGCACCATCAGCAAAATCAGCAATTTGCTGAATATCTACTTTACTAGAAATCCCAAATCCTACCAAAACAGGTAACTCTGTATGTTTCCTTATATCATCTACCAAACTTACAACATTTTGCGACATTTTATTTTTTGCACCAGTTACACCTGTCAAGCTTACACAATATATAAACCCTCCTGCAGTAGCGCAAGCTGATGCAATACGGTCTTCTGTACTGGTAGGAGCTAATAGAGGAATAAGATGAATTCCATGTTTTTCACATTCCTTCGCAAGTCCTTTAGACTCTTCAGAGGGTAAATCAGGAATTATAATTCCATCTATCCCTACAGAAGAAGCTTTAATCATAAATTCAGGAATCCCATAACTCAAAAACGGGTTGAAATATCCCATAAATATCAGAGGAGACTCATGATTTTTAATCCGTAATTTCCGAGCAACTTCAAACGCAACTTCAATATTGACTCCATTTTCTAAAGCTTTAAAGCTTGTCATTTGAATAATAGGTCCATCAGCAAGAGGATCACTAAAAGGAATACCTAGTTCAAGCATATCCGCACCCGAATTCAATAAGGCCTGTGCTATTTCATACGATGAAGAAACAGTTGGATATCCAACTGTAAGATAAGGTACCAGAGCCGGTTTCCCATCTGATTTCAATGATGCTAATTTTTTATCAATTCTATTTACCACAAATATATCCCTTATCTAAAAATTAAATGACCTTATCACATTATCATATTACTATTAGTGTCTACATTAAAATTACGCCGCTGATGCAACCATAAGAACAATTAAATTCTGTAATGAATGCACTATTATAGGAGCCCATATTGTTTTAGTTTTATAGTACAAAAAAGATATCATCACAGAGCTAAAAAACACAGGTACCCAAAACCCAATTGACCCGTGCATAATTGCAAAAATGCCAGAAGAGATAAAGACAGCATAAATAAATTTCATTTTTCGTATAAAAGCGTTTAAAAGAAATCCTCTAAAAAAAAACTCTTCTATCATTGGAACAAATAAACAAATAGTGAATAGATTTATATAAACCACTATCCCATAACCTAAAATATCTGAAGGGACTAGGGAAGGCACTATAATATTTATTCCTAAATCTGTCACAATAATTAAATATACATATATAAAGATAAAATTAATTGATACCACAAATACAGAAAGAAGCATTTGGAGCCCTGAAGGTTTTCTAAAATTTATAATCTTATGAGGCAATCTACCTGTTTTTATTCCATATAAGACAAAAATTCCCAACAAAACTTGTGGAAGAGCTATAACCCATGGAATAAAAAAAGACTTTACGTGTTCAGAGAAAAAACCAAGGTCAAATAAGAATTTGATCAGCATTATATTTAAATAAGTTACTAAAAGAATAAAAAGACCGCTCAGAACATACCTAAAACGAAAAGTATGTATTTCCCCTTGTGTGCCCATTCAAATAACCTAAGTTTACGAACTTAACCATTCAACATCTCCAAACAAATCATCTGAGTGTTTATTGGAGGAAAAAATATTAAATTCAGATTTAGCATTAGCAAGGATGTCATCTTCACCATGACCCGGATAAAATCTGATATCACCAGACAAATTAAATAATTTAGAAGTTATGCTATCAATCAATTCTTTAAAAGCTTCTGGGGACCTAGATTTACCTGGTCCTCCTGGGAATAACGTGTCTCCAGTAAACAGATGAGAAGCTAACTTTAAACAGATTGACCCATCTGTATGCCCTGGAGTAAATATTGACTTCACGGTAAGATTACCTATTTCGATCTTCTCATCTCCATAGAGTAAAACGTCTGCATTCTGCGGAAGTTTATTTGCATCAGGATAACCTATTGCAACTGGGGCTTTAATTACATCAATAACATTATCAAATCCTAACAAATGATCAAAATGATTATGAGTTATCACGATCATTTTTACATTAGTTTTAGATGCAAATTCTACTAATTGATTAGGCTCATCAGGTGTATCAATAATTAAACTATCATTAGTATCAGCACAAACAATCAAATAAGCATTATTATCATATGGGCCAGATTTAAAGCGATATATGCTAAAAATATCATTCGAAAAATAAGGATTCATGGAAATCCTCCTAAATTAATAATAAATAAAGTGTTTGATATAAAATGTAGTTATATATTTATCAAGAAAACATCATTAAACCATACCATTAGGACTAAAATATGGACAATCAAGAATTCTCATTTGGATCCGACATGCATATTGGAGAAAGCGGTAATAGAATAAAATTATCTTGCGACCACCACAATGCGACAATGTATATCGTTTCATCAGAATCAAATTGGGTTTGTAAAAAAGATTCCATTCACAATCACTCTATAGCTGGTTTTTTAAACGACTTAACTAACCTAGATGACAAAAATATAGAACACTTAATGCAGAAATGGGGAATATATTACAGGCATGAATCTGTAACACCTTAAACGCTAAATTCTTTACAATTTTGTTAACTTTTATCAGCATCCTAAAAAACAGGTTGATTTATTGTTGGAAGATGCTATACATTAGCGGTGTAAAATAAATTATTCATTCATAAGGTCGTATTTACTATGCAAACAAAACTACTTTTATTCATATCTAGTTTATTATTATTCGCTTTTATTTTGCCTGCGTGTGATTCTGATGATGAATCAAATGCATCATCAGATGGAGAATCAATTAAAAAATTTGGAATGATTCTAGTAGGGCCAAGAGATGATAAAGGTTGGTCCCAAGCGCACTTTGAAGGTGGCCAACATATCGTTGATACTATTGGTGCTGAGATGATAGTAGCAGATTTGATAAATCCAGCTGATTCCCCCAATACTACAGTTGAACAAGTGGCATCTGATATGATCTCGCAAGGTGCTGAGTTAATATTTGCAACTTCAGATGATATGAAAGACGGTATACTTGCTGCAGCAAAATCTAATCCTAATGTACCTATGATTTGGTCCTCAGGAGATAGCGCATGGGCAGACGGAAAAGCACATAAGCCCGAACTAGCCAATATGGGTAATATAATGGGCCAAATGGAATTTGGTAAATATATGGCTGGCTGTGCGGCTGCATCTGAATCAAAATCAGGAAATATAGGATTTCTCGGACCATTGATTAATGATGAAACAAGAAGACTAGCAAATGCTGCCTATTTAGGAGCAAGGGATTGTTGGGCCGACAAAGGAAACAGTCAATCTGACTTAAGTTTTGAAGTTACTTGGATAGGATTCTGGTTTCATATACCCGGTGTAACTCTCGACCCTACAACTGTTGTAAACGATTTTTACGACTCTGGTGTAGATGTCGTCATATCACATATTGATACTCCTGAAGCCTTAATAGTAACTGACCAAAGAGCTGCAGCTGGAGAAGATGTATTAGTAGTCGGATATGATTATGAAAATTCTTGCGACCAAGCGCCTACAGTATGTTTAGGAGTCCCATATTTCAACTGGGGACCTTCATACACTAATATTGCTAAATCAGTAGGAAACGACTCCTTCTCTGCAACATTTGATTGGGTAGTTCCAGAAATAAAAAATGGTGAAACGACCAGTGACTCAATGATCGGATTTAAATATGGTGACGCTTTGTCAAACGAATCTAAAAAACGAATTGAATCTACAGCTAAAGATTTATCAGGTAACATTGCTAACATATTCTCAGGACCTTTAAATTTCCAAGATGGTTCTACATATGTTGCTGGTGGTGAAACAGCTTCATTATACGAAATTTGGTATACCTCTCAATTACTGGAAGGTATGTCCGGGGACAGCGGTAGTAATTAATCTATTGCGATACCAAGTAAAAAAGGCGATTGCGTAATCGCCTTTTTTACTTCAATAAAATAACTATGAAAATAGAATTCAAAAATATTTCAAAATCGTTTCAAACTATAAAAGCTAACCAAGAAATAAATTTCACTATTGAATCAGGGACTATACATGCTTTAATAGGTGAAAACGGGGCAGGAAAGTCAACATTAATTAAAATATTATCAGGTCAAATTTTGCCGGATAGTGGTTCAATTGAGTTAAATGAATCTCCTCTAGAATTAGGTTCCACACATGAAGCAAATGAAAAAGGCATTGGTATATTAGGCCAAGACCCTTTAGATTTCAGCAATTTTACTGTATTGGAAAGTTTTGTTACAGGCCATCCTTCTCCTTCATTTATATTCTCAAAAAATAAAATCTCAAAAAATATAAATAAATACTTAAATCAATTTGACTGGAATATAAATCTAAATTCCTTAGTGAAAAATTTATCAGTTGGGGAACGCCAACAAATAGAATTAATACGTCTCCTTGATAAGGGAACAAAAGTAATTATATTAGATGAACCCACAAGCGGATTTTCATTAGAACAAAAAAGAAAAGTATTTAAAACATTAAAAATACTTTCTGAAAAAGGATTCACAATTATTTTAGTTTCTCACAAAATTGAAGAAATCTTAGAAATATGTTCGAGAGCTACAATTATGCAACAAGGAAAAGTACTGGATTCCATTGATTTACCAACCAAACCTCAAGTTTTAACAAATTTGATGTTTGGAACCCAAGATATGTCTCCACATAAAAACTCAACTACTAATAAAACACAAAAAGATTTAAAAATCAGCATTGATATATCTGATTTCAGTCACAAATCTCAAAATACTATATCTGAAAAAAACACTTCAATTGAAGTGCCTCAAAAAATTATCCTAGGCGTTGCAGGACTTCAAGGATCCGGAGCAGATAAATTTATCCAAAATTTTCAAAATGATCCTAAAAAAATAATTATATCTGGTAAACCATATTTTAATAACCAAAATATTACTTATGTCCCTTCAGACAGGCTTGAAAGAGGTTTGTTTCCTGACATGACAATTTGTGAACATATCGCTCTCGCATATAATGAAAATAAAACTGTTGACTGGGGTGAAATGGAAAAATTAAGCCAAAAATTAATAAATAAATTTGGCATCGTCGGTGCTCCGAATTCAGTCGCTAAAACGCTATCAGGGGGCAACCAACAAAGACTTATGTTGTCACTAATTACAGAAAATACTGAATTGTTACTGTTGGAACAACCCACAAGAGGATTAGATATACAATCTGCAAATTATATATGGGGAAACTTATTAAGTACAAAAGAACACAAAATGCTAACTATATTTTCTTCTACTGATATTGACGAAATATACGAATACTCTGAATACATAATTTGTTTTTTTAACAACACAATTGTAAGGCATGGGTATCCTGAATCTTTGACAAAAGATATCACTATGCAAAAAATATCTGGCAATTAAATATATGTATCAAAATATAGTTAAAAATATTATCACCATCCTAATCTCTATATTAGTTGTAACAATAGTTTTATTTATACTAAACTCATCTCCATTAGACATATACAAGGCATTATTTAATGGGGCTTTTGGCAATATCGATAAATTATCGAGAACCATGCTCATCACATCAATAATGGCTTTAACTGGATTAGCACTTGTAATAACTTTTTCAACTGGTCTATGGAATATAGGTATTGAAGGACAAGTCCTATTTGGAGCTATTGGAGCAACATTCATAGCAAGATCATTTATGGGAGATTTAACTATAGCTCCCTTCATAACAGTATTGTCAGGAGCTGCATTTGGAGGATTCCTAGGATTTCTATCAGCAATATTGAAAACTAAATTTAACGTTCATGAAATATTTGGAGGTTTAGGCCTAGATTTCCTTGCTGCAGGATTAATTGTGTACTTAGTAATTGGACCATGGAAAAGGGAAGGTATAGCTTCTACTGGAGGAACAGATCTGTTTCCTGAAGCCTCATGGATGCCTCACATAGGAAATTCTAATTTCCCAATATTTCCTCTATTAATCATGTTTATTGTATTTATACTTTTAGCTTTTTTACTAACCAAAACATCCTTGGGGTTAAAGTTAATAGCTACTGGTTCTAATAAAAATGCAACTGATAAATTTAAAATAAATTCAATCCACTACATAGCTTATGCTTTCATAATAGCCGGAGCAGTAGGTGGTATGGCAGGATCAATTCAAGCTACAGGTATATATCATAAACTTGTTCCAAATATATCGGGAGGATATGGATTCCTAGGTATTTTAATTGCTTTAATTGCAGGTAGAAATTTATATTCGGTACTGTTGATAAGTTTCGTATTTGCAAGCATAATGGTTGGCGGAGTGCAACTTCAGCTGAGATTAGGTATGGATTCTAGTTTTCCCTACATTATAGAATCTGTTTTTGTTATTTCTTGGTTAATTACACGAGCTAGTGATATCGATTCGAAGATTACCAAATATATTTTTTTAAAAGATAAATGAAATGGAAACTTACGAAGCAACAATTTTAACAATCGTGACTATGTCTTCCCCATTAATATTTGCCGTAATAGGTGAAACAATATCTGAAAGAGTTGGAATAGTAAATTTATCTATGGAAGGAACATTGTTAATAACTGCTTTAGCAGGGTTTGCAGCAACAATAGTTACAAATTCACCTTATATTGGTATTATTTGTGCCGGATTACTCGGTGGAGGAATAGCATTATTTATAGTTCTAATAAATTTTCAATTGCAGATAAATCAAATTGCTATAGGTTTTATACTAACTATTTTATTATGGAAACTAAGTAGTTATTTAGGTCAATCATACGTAAGAATTCCCGGTCCATATCTAGATATAATAACCGTACCTTATCTAAGTGACATACCATTTATTGGGCCAATAATTTTCAACAGTAACATCTTAACAATATCTTCAATATTTCTAATACCCTTATCCTGGTATTTCTTATTCAAAACACAATTGGGCATTAATCTTAGGTCCGTAGGGGAAAATCCTGCATCAGCAGATGCTCGTGGGATTAATGTCATGAAAACAAGATTGATATATGCAGTTTTAGGAGGTATATTGATCGGTATCGGAGGAGCAGCATTTAGTTTACACGTTAAATATGGGTGGTCAGAAGGACATACAATAAATTATGGGTGGATTGCTCTAGCAATAGTTATTTTTGGTGGATGGAATCCAATAAGAGGATCCATAGGGGTTTATGGATTTGGAGCTCTCCAAGTTTTAGCTTTAAAATTACAATCTGTAACAATCGGGTTTTCTCAAATATTACCTTTGATTCCATTCCCTTTAATGATTCTAACCTTAGTTTTGATACAATCGGCAAATAAAAATTCTGGTTTAGGGATCCCCAAGATTATTAGAATTTTAATTCTTGGAAACCAACCTCAAGCTTTAGGGATAACATACAAAAAAAATGGCTGATGAAATTAATAATATAAAAATATTATGGGATTCTGGTGCAATAGATACCCAAATTAAAAAAATGGCTCAGTCAATTGTTAATAGGTGGGATCGGGAACCAGTTATAAATTTAGTACCAGTCATTACTGGAGGAATGATGTTCGCCTCAAAGTTAATGACTGAATTAGAGTCTATAGCACCAGGAAAATGGGTAGTAAACCCCCTGATCGCTAGTTCGTACCAATATTCATATGATCCCAATAAACCTGAAGTAGTGAAAATCAGTGATTATGAATCAAAATTCAAAGACGGATCCCCAACAATCATATTAGACGATTTAATTGATTCAGGAATCACATTATCTATTATAAAAGATTTAATCAAGAATATTACAAATGGAAATGTAGAAATAGCGGTTTTAGTAGATAAAACAGCTAAAAGGGCATCTAATATTTATCCGGAATACTATTGTTTTGATATAGAAGAGGATTATTGGCTGGTTGGGTTTGGCATGGATGATAAAGGTCTTTTTAGAGGGATGGACAGTGTTGGATATTTAAATCAACAAATAAAATTATTATAAAAATTGAATATTAATTTCAAAACTACACTCTAATTAATCTAGCATTTTCAGAAATTTCACCTATATTTTTAGCATTAATATAAGTACATGCAGACCGTAACCCTCCCAATACTTGAGATATAGTGTTTCTCACATCTCCTTTATCCTCAACAAGAACAGAAACTCCTTCCGAAGCTCTATATTCTGCAACTCCACCATAATGCTTTTGCATAGCTTCTGAAGAACTCATTCCATATAATTGTCTAAATGATTTGTCATCTTTAGATATGATTGGAGCTAGGCCTTGAGCATGTCCAGATAGTAAAGAGCCAACCATAACAAATCCTGATCCACCGGCATATGCTTTAACAACATCAGCTGAACTCCTAACCCCGCCATCAGAAATGATAAATCCTGAAAATTTATCTGCTTCTTCAGCACATTCTAAAATAGCAGACATTTGAGGGTATCCAATACCAGTAACATTTGTTGTGCTACAAACACTACCAGAACCAATCCCAACTTTTACCCCATCTCCCCCAGAATCCAGAATCCTAGCGACCCCGTCAGGAGTAACAACATTTCCTGCCATAATTCCTAATCCAGGAAATTCATTTCGAGTATCAGATATTAAAGAATGAAATGAATCAATATACCCATTAGGGACATCAAAAACAATACATTTTGGTATTTGTGAGATTTTATTATCCATAAAAGAAAAATACTCATAGATTTTATTTAAATTATCTAATCCAAAAGTCATAAAATTAAAATCTAAATCTAATCCATTAT
Organism: Dehalococcoidia bacterium; assembly: GCA_045564655.1. Classification (GTDB taxonomy): domain Bacteria; phylum Chloroflexota; class Dehalococcoidia; order Lucifugimonadales; family UBA826; genus UBA826. The sequence goes on along the minus strand of JBJLGX010000020.1, from coordinate 57,124 downwards.
TAACAGCATCAACCCAGTCGCTAGGTGAGTAAAATTTGCTTATAGCTGTTGTTATATTGAAATCTTGTAAAGAATGCCCCATCTCAAAAGTTCCAACAAAATCCATATTAGAAGCCATAATAGGAATTCCTTCCCATAATATTCCGGAATTAGGAAATTTTATTGCCGTGTCCAATATGACTTCCTTTCGAGAATTTATATTGGACAGTTTGGGAGATATTAGAATATCATCAAATTGTAATTTTTTATCATTCATGTTTATCATCTAAAATCGTCTTCCGAATACCCTTCACTTTGTGCTGATATAAATGCCGGCATACCCGCTGTGAAAACAGTTTCGTCACCTGTTTCAGTATCATCATCTGTCCAATCCTTCATATCAGAAAGCTTAGAGTCATCATTTAATGTATATCCAATAGCAGCATTCGGTATCATAGCAACGTTTTCAGATTTCTTTATAAATGAAGGAGTATTAGATTGAGATTCAGAACGAAATATTTCATTTATAATAATAGAAATATCCTTACCAGAGATACTTGTAACACTCGCTTCGTATTTGTTTCCACCTTCTATAAGGCGACGCAATCTAGATCCCATTTTAGGATCCAAACTTCCTAAGTCAGTTCCGCTTTGATCCTTAATTTTAATTCCTTTAGACGAAAATTCTAAAAAAACAGGATCTCCTGATATTAAATTCGAAGGATCTAATTGCCTTGGAGTATTTACCAATTTTGTTATTGATGTTTTAGCTGTCTCTTCTATATAACTCTTATTTGAACTAGTGCCGTTAGGGAATCTCTGGTTCTTAACATTATTTATTTTATTTAATCTGTCTAAATTCTTCTTAGCAATTACACTATTTGCAGAAATAACAAGAGCACACTTAAATGCATTAGCCGCTTTAATTTTATCTCCCGTCTCCATACAAGCTTTCCCTAATCTATTAAAAGCTTCTAAATCCCACGGGAAATCTTCAATGATTTCCTGGTTAGCCAATACTGCTTCTGCCCATTTCGATTCAGTAGCCAACTTGATAGCTTTTTTAGTTATATCTTTTTTTGATCTATCAAGATCAGAAACAATATCATAATAATCTGCAGCTTCAGAAGATTTGCCTAATTTCATCAAAGCATCGGCTAATCGACCATATGCTTTATAATCACATTCTACTTCTTGAATCATCATACGATTAATTCGTTCTGCTTCTTCCCACAAACCCATCTGAGAAGCTTTTAAGGCCTCTCTAGTATTATTTTTAATTTGATTTAGAAGATTTTTTAAGTCCCTTTCTTTCATTTTAACCCTCGGGTATCAGCGTTACTTAATGATTCAACGGCATTGTATGCTCTAATTTCATAAATGTTCAATCATTTTATGGATTAGAAATATGGGGTTTTTTAAGCCTTGATGATTGAAAAATCTTAAATGCGACGATTTTCAGCAAGGTTTCCAATAAAATAGCTAATGTCATTTTTGATTTACCATACAATCTATCTTCAAATATAATAGGGGTCTCAAAAATCGTATATCCAAACTTATAACACTGGTAAGTTATTTCTGCTTGAAATCCAAATCCTGTACAATATATTTGATCCCAATTAATTGATCTAGCTGACTGATATTTAAACGCTTTAAATCCAGAAGTTATATCCCGAATATTAATAATTAAAATATTCCGTATACCAAAATTGCCCAAAAAACTAATAAATCGTCTTGAAAAAGACCACTTATTAGAAACGGAACCTTTGAGAATATACCTAGACCCCACAACAACGTCATAATCACTTAACTTATCAATCATATGCCGAATATAGTTAGGATTGTGGGAAAGATCAGCATCCATCTGAACTAATATGTCATATTTTTTAGAAATAGCCCAACTAAACCCCTGCTTATACGCATTAGATAAACCTAATTTTTCAGGCACATCTAAAACATGAATTTTGTCATTATAATTCGCAGATAATTGTCTAGCGTAATCAGCAGTTCCATCTGGAGAATTATCGTCAACAAATAAAATATCGAGGTCATGAATATTTTGAGCAAAAATACGTTCTGCTAATACAGGTAAATTATTAACTTCATTAAAAGTGGGAACAATTACAACTATTTTAGAATTTTCCATCAAAACACATAAGATCTGTGTAAACGTAAAAGTTACTTGATTTGATAAAACCCCAAGACATATCGTATTTTTACCCCTAAAGTGTCTTTAATCATCTCAAACGAGGATTTAAAAGGTTTAACTTTACTCTGATTTCTATGATACCAATTAATTGGTAGCTCCGACACATTGAATCCATATTTGCCTGCTAAAAACAAGATTTCAACATCAAATCCCCATCCATTAATCACTTGTTTTGAAAATAATTTTTCTACTGCATCTTGAGTAAAACATTTATATCCACATTGAGTATCTTGATAACCTTTAACTAGAAATAATCTAATATAATAATTAAATACCCTTCCCATCAAATGCCTGAAATATGGCTCATCAAATCTTTGAGAACCTTTAATTTCTCGAGATCCTATTACAATGTCATATCCTTTTTCCACACTATCAATGAAACCATCGATATATCTAGGAGGCATAGCCAAATCAGCATCAAACATCATTCTATAAGAGCCTGTAGCTTTTAGTATCCCTCTTTTAACAGCACTTCCTTTACCTTCATGTGAAGATTTAATCAAGAATACACTTACATCGGACTTATTATCCAACTGGTTAATCCACTCAGAAACTTGATCACAAGTATTATCACTACTACCATCATCAGAAACTATTATTTCCGAATTAAAACTTTTATCAAAAAGATGATTAGAAAGCGAATTTAATGTATCGATAATTTTATCGGATTCATTATATGTTGGTATTACAATTGATAAATACAAAGTACTGTGATCAAGAATAAATCTTATTAATTTGCATCTAATTCAAAAGCCTTATGTAAGGCTTGGGTAGCTTTCATTAGTTGATCTTCATGGACAATACATGTGATTCTTATTTCTGATGTTGTAATCATTTCTATATTAACACCCGCGTTTGATAATGCTTCAAACATTTTTGATGCATATCCCGGAGAATCTTGCATACCCGTTCCAACAATACTTATTTTTGCTAAATTATCAGAAGTTGAAAGCTTTTCTGCATTAAGGTCATCAAGAATACCTGAAACAATGTCAATTGTCCTAGGTAACTCAGAGGATTCCACTGTAAAAGTCAGATCAGTCGTACCTGATACGCTAGAATTCTGAACAATAACATCAACACTAATATCCTCTAGTGTTAATGGCTTAAAAAGACTTGCAGCAATACCTGGTCTATCTTTCACAGAGTAAACAGTCACACGTGCAACTCCTTTATCTGTTGCTATTCCGTTAACCCTGTTCCTTATTTCTCCTACATTTTTGTCCATATTATCTCCAGAATAAATTAACGTCCCTTCTGTATTTTTAAAACTTGACGCAACTAAAATTGGCACATCGTATACCATTCCTAATTCTATTGACCTAGGATTCATTTTAGCTCCATAGTTTGCAAGTTCTAACATTTCTTCAAATCCGATCTGTTTGAGCTTTTTGGCTTGGGGTACCAATCTAGGATCAGCTGTATATATCCCATCCACATCTGTATATATTTCACATCTTTCAGCATCAAGTGCCGCAGCCAAAGCGACCGCAGTCAAATCTGATGCCCCTCTTCCAAGTGTTGTAATGTCCAGCTCATCCGTAGCTCCTTGGAATCCAGCCACAATAACGATATTACCTTTGCTTATCTCATCTTCAATCCTATCCGTATTTAAATCAGATATCTTTGCTTTACCGTAACTTGCATCCGTTTTTATGCCAGCCTGTATGCCACTAAGACTTACAACCTTTTTGCCCATCTCGTTTAACGCCATAGCCACTAAAGAACTTGACTGCAATTCACCCGTTGACAGTAATACATCTAATTCTCTTCTATCAGGATTAGCAGAAATTTCTGACGCCATCTTTAACAAATAGTCTGTTGTGTCTCCCATTGCAGATACAGTCGCAATAAGCGACCCATGAATATCATGAGATTCAGCGATCCTCTTAGCAACATTTTTAACTAATTCTGGAGTTGCTAAAGAGGAACCACCATATTTTTGAACTACTAATCCCATACTACACCTTACATTTAAAATACTTCATAAAAATTTCTTTTATTTTTCATGATAGACACCTTGCTTAGAAAATGTAGTAACTATAATTTCACCATTTATTCCTGATTTCATTGCTGCATCTGCCATTTCGTATCCAATTGTGTATTCACGATCAGTACAAAATGCTAATATCGTCGATCCTGCTCCAGATAAATATGCGCCTAAAGCACCCGTATTTAATGCAGCACGAATAATATTTTTCATTGGGAAAAAAAGTTTTTGCCTCTGAGGTTGATGAAGCATATCTTGAGTAGCATAACGTAAATTGTCCCACTGACCAGTTATAAACGAGTGAACCAATAATGATGATCGTGAAATATTAAAAACTGCATCTGACCTTAAAACTTTTTCTTCAAGTACCCCCCTAGCTTCATTAGTTTTCATATTAGTATCAGGAACAAAAAGGATTGCTTTCAATTCATCAGAATATATTGGAACTTCAGTAGTATGAATCAAATCTTGTTCAAATATTCCTATTTGCATACCTCCAAAAATAGCTGGAGCAACATTATCAATATGCCCTTCTGCTTTACCTGCAATAGACAGTAACTCATGCTTACTCAGAGGATTCCCAGCATAAATATTAGCTGCATATAAACCTCCAACAAGAGCAGCTGAACTACTTCCTGTACCTCTTGCTAAAGCAATTTGATTATCACATTCTATAGAAACAATAGGAGGAGATTGACCAATTTCAAAAAAAAGTTTGTTGAAACTTTTAATTACTAAATTATCTTCATTCGTGGGAAGAGATTCATCACCATATCCTGAAATATTAACTTTCGAATAAGATCCTGAAGTTTCCTGTACTTTAACGGTGTTCCAAATATCTAAAGCAATACCAATACAATCAAATCCTGACCCCATATTGGCTGAAGTAGCTGGCACCTTAACTATAATTTGATTTTCCATAACTCAAAAATTATAGCACTCTAACTATGCGTTAACATATTAGATGCTGATAATATTAATAAATAAAATTTCAAATTGTAGATATCAGTGAATAAAAGCAGCAACCGTACCCAGACAATTAAAGAACTACTTGAAAATAGTCTGAATCATATTGATTTTGATGGTATACGTACACTTTTATCTAATCATGCAACATCAGAAATGTCCAAAAATTTAGCTCTTAACATCATGCCATCTTCTGACTCTTTAATAGTTAAAACTTTACTTGAAGAAACTTATGAAGGACGACTTTTAATAACTGAAAATAATATCCCCAACTTAAACGGCTTAACAGATATTTCCGAATTGATAGTACGAGTAAATCTTGGGAGTATCCTAAATGGTATTGAATCATTGCATATAGCATCTTCAATCGAAATATTAAATTCATTAAGGGAAACAATTGATAAAAGTTCACATGAATTACCCCAACTAAGAAAATACTCTAATCAAATCACAAACTTAAGTGAAATTTCTAATTCTATAAAATCTAAAATCAAAGCTGACGGATCCGTTAAAGACTCCGCAACTCCAGAGTTAAAATCCATTAGGAATCAAATTCGTAGGAATTATACCAATGTAGTTGAAAAACTCTCCGGAATCATAAATTCAGCTGATCTTGAAGATACGATTCAAGATAATGTAATTTCTGTAAGAGGAGACAGATTAGTTATTCAGGTAAAAACAAACATGCAGCACAAAGTCCCAGGAGTTATACACGGAGCATCTAATACTGGAATGACTCAGTTTATAGAGCCTTTAGAAACTATCGATCTTTGTAATGCTTGGAGAAAATCTGCTTTAGATGAAGAACAAGAAATCATTCGTTTACTAACTGACATATCAAATTCAGTTAGTGAAAACAGTGCTAAGGTTAAGTCTAATATAAAAATGGCTACTGAGTTAGATCTGATCATTTCAAAAAGTAAGTTAAGTGATGAAATCAAATCTATCACAGAAATATCCTCGGAATCTATCACATCTAACCATATAAACTTAATATCTGCGATTCACCCTTTGCTTGGACAAGAAGCTAAACCATTAAGTCTAACTTTAAAACCTGAGCAAAAAGTTTTAATAATAACTGGACCAAATACAGGCGGTAAAACCGTTGCTTTAAAAACTGTTGGGTTGTTAGCAGCAATGCAACAATCAGGAATCCCAATTACAGGTCATATAGGCACTCACATCCCTATATTTGATGGTATATATGCCGATATTGGAGATCAACAAAGTATTGAAGGGTCTGTATCCACTTTTAGCTCTCATATTAAAAATCTAAAAAATATTATTGAAATTGCCACTCCTAAATCTTTAGTTTTGCTTGATGAAATAGGATCAAGTACAGATCCTGAAGAAGGTGCAGCAATAGGGATATCTATACTTGAATATTTTGCAAATCAAAACATAACAACATTAGCCACAACGCATCACAGCTCAATTGTTATTAATTCTGAAAATAACTCAAAAATGAAAAATGCAAGCTTTCATCTAGACCCCGATTCTTTATTTCCAACTTATGAATTACAAGAAGGTATCTCAGGCAGAAGTTATGCATTATCAATAGCATCAAACCTTGGCTTTCCAGATGAAATAATAAAAAAGGCTGTAACAAATTTGTCTCTCGAAACAAGAGAAATAAACACCCAATTAGAAAGTATAAATCGCGAAAGGAAAACACTTGCAAAAGCTTTAGAAGAATCACAAAAACACATACAAGATTACAAATCAGCTCGGAAGCGTCTTGAGTCAGAAATAAGTTATCTACTAAGTAATAGAGACAAGATTATTAATGAGATTAATACAAAAGCAAAAGAGCAGTTTAAATATCTAACCAATTTAGTATCTAAAGCTAAATCCACTCTTTCCTGGAGTAAAGGAAGTGAAACAAATTCTAGTTTAGGTGACAAAATTAATTCATTGTCTGAAATATCTAATGAAATGAAACAGGTAGTAATTCCCGACATATCAAAAACAACTATTGCTAATAATGATTTAAAAGCAGGAGATACAGTCATAATTCGAGACATTAATGCAACAGGCACACTACATTCGATTGACAAGAATAACAACACAGCTATAGTCAATGTTGGTAACAGCAATTTAAAAGTTGATTTATCTGGGATTTCTAGTGTAAATACTCTCACCGCAGAATTATCTAATAAGAATCAAAAATTTCGTACCAAAAAACCAATGACTCCTGGGGAGGAAATTCTAGACATACGTGGAGATGATGTAGAAACATCAATTAGTAAAATTGATTCATTTCTCAATGCCGGCATTACCAACGGACTTAGTAAGGTTACAGTAATCCACGGAAAAGGTACCGGTGTATTGAGAAAATCGATCAGACAATATCTATCTTCTCACACTTTAGTGAGTAAATTTGAATCACAATTAGATTCAACAGGTGGAGACGGTGCGACTACGATTGTTCTCGTGTAATCAGCACTAATAAACACGGCAAAACAATCAAAGACGCAATAAGTGCAAATACAATCATTACAGCGGTAATTTGACCATATGATGAAAATACAGGCATTGGAGCAAATCCCATAATAGTAAACCCTACCACGCTAGAGGCTGCAGATCCTAAAAGTGCCATACCTGTTCCTCGTGCAGCTACTCTAATAGAATCAAATTTTGAATCTTGTTTTCTTAGTTCTTCCCTGAATCTCTGAGTCATATGTATAGAATAATCAATTCCGACACCAATCGATATAGCCCCGATTATTGCAGTAACAAAATTCAGTGCAAACCCAGCTATGTACATGACAGCATAAGTCCAAGATACGACTAAAATAATTGGTATGACCGTTATAACAGCATATTTTAAAGACCTCATAGCAACAAATAGCAATAGCGTAGCAGCAGCAATAGCAATTGGAAGTGAGGTATAAAGAGTTCTAGAAGAAGCCGTCAATTGTTCTTCCCTAGTAAAAGGAGAACCTGTTAGTCCCGTCTTTTCTATGTAATTATTTTTTTCCAAATCTAATATTATCGGTTCTAAAATATCACCGGCTTCAGTAACAATCTTTTGGTCTCTAGTACCAGGAATCTGAAACGAAACCGTAGTTAAACTTAATTCGTCAATTGAATCATCTGAAGGTAAATAAATAGCTCCTCTAATTTCATCTGGTCTAAGAATTATATTTCCTAAATCATCCGATATTCCATATGACAAAGCATGCCTAAAAACTAGTTCTGTATCTTCTCTAGAATCTGGAATGCCATTAAGATCAGCATCTTGAATGATAATTCCAGATTCTTCTTCAATTTGTTTCAATGTGGACTTACTGGCCATAATGCGTCTCGAGACATTTACCACATTTGGTCCAATAGTTATTTCTCCACTCGGAGTTTCTGCGACATTATCTATATCTCTCAAAGACTCAATAAATTCATCAATACGAAGAATAGCCTCAGGTTGCATAAGATCGCCCTTTATATAAGCTATTCCGGGTTCTCCTCCAGTATCTCCTAAATGTTCTTCTAATTTATCCAATCCAATTACAAATTCAGATTTTGAATCAAAAAAATCTTTAACATCAAATGTAGGTTCAAGTTTCAAAGCAAGAAAAATTGATATTGAAGTGATAATTGCTGTGATAGAAATAACCCAGATGGGATTCTTTGCAGAAAGCAAAACCAGTTTTTCAACCATATTTGTTAAATAAGATTTATCTCTATCTAATTCCTTGATTTTTTTATCTGCTTGATCCTCATTAACCCCAGATCTTATTTTTAAATAAATAACTGGTAAAGCAATAAAAATAGCTATCGTTGCCAAAAGCATAATTAACCCATACGTCCTATCTAAGGCAACCATTAAAATCACAGCTCCACCAGAAGCATTTGCTACCCCTATAGCTCCTAAAATTTTTAAAAACTTAAACTTATTACTTGAAAAACTTTTAGTAGAATTTAATATAAGTTCATCTATTTTCATTGAAACAATCGGAGCAATAATCCCTAAAATAACAAAAGAAGAGAACACTGCAATAGCAGCAGCACTACCAAAATGAATAACAGCTTCAATATTTGAAGACAAATTAGATAAAAATGCTATCCCGTCACTTAGCATCGCTAATACTAGAGCCCCTAAAACACCAGAAAGTCCAATTTTCAATGCCATATTGGGAGATCTATTTGAATGTAACTCTTCCTTGTATCTTCTAATAGCATGTACAACAAAATCTACACCTAGTGATATCATCCCAATAGGAACAATCAAATCAATTACTAGTCCACTTTTCAATCCAATAAGCGCCGAAATTCCTTTCAACCAAATCATTAGAATTCCAAGACCAACACCAGATATCGCTGTAGCCCAATAAGACTTTAAACTAAGCCCTACAACAAGAAGTGCCCCAATGACTGTAAATGTTATAAAAATACCTGCAATCGAACCCTCTTCTTCTGATTCTAAATTAGAGTCTATAGCAACACCCCAAAGATTATAAACTTGGGAATTACCTTCAATAACTTCTCTAAAATTGCGATTAAGATGTTCTTTATTAATGACATCTTCCCCACCGCCTAAGCCAATTTCCAAACCTCCTCCACCCAATTTCTCATTATCTGCAATAAGATATAAAAACATCGCAGGAGAAGACCATAAATCAACCTCAACCCCATTTATTAGAGATGTTTCAAAGGTTGCTTTTCTTGATAAAAAATCAATTACTTGATTAGATTTAGGATTAGAAAGCAATCTGGAAAATGCAACTTTTATATCTTGGTCAGAAGCTTGATCTAATGTTGTGCCCATTTGAAATAAAACAATTTCAATAGAGTCCAAAATAGAACTTATTCCTGTTATTTCAGCTTCTATACCAGTATCAAAAAAACTAAACAAATATGGCTGGTTTTCTAAAGTTCCTCCTGCTAGCAATCCCTTACTGTCTAAATCAAAAAGAGTTTGCTTATTTCTTTTTAATTCTAAGAGAACATCAGAAGTAAGAACATCTCCATTTTTAGGTTCTAATACGTAAGATGCAAAATGAACTGGTGTTGGAAATTTATCATCTATGTCTTTTTGCAAATCATACACTTCCCCAGGTGGATTGGGAGAAGCCTGCTCAGTCGGAGCCATATTTATGAAAGGGTATACTAAAATCAATGTTAGTATGATTACAATGCCAACAACTAAAATTGATCGATCGGCAACAAAAGATACGATAGTATTTGGATTAAACAAGTACGTAATCCTTTTGAATGTAGATTATCATTTAATTATCACATAAATATTCCAATTTAATAAAGGAGCAAATTTGTGAGGATAGTATTTATGGGAACCCCTATTTATTCGGCTTCCATATTAGAAAATTTAATATCTTCAAGTCATGATGTTGTAGGGATATTAACAAAACCCGATACGTCTCGAGGAAGAAGTGGGAAATTAGTACCAAGTCCAGTTAAACAACTAGCTTTAGAGCATAAAATTCCATTATTTCAACCTAGTACACTGAAAAATAACACCGAAATAGTAACTAACATAAATCAACTGAATGCAGAAATCGGAATTGTAGTTGCATACGGGCTAATATTGCCGGAGTTTATACTATCTATATTTCCATCAGGATGCTTAAATATTCATCCTTCACTTTTACCAAAATATCGAGGTTCATCACCTGTATCAGCAAGCATATTGAATGGAGATACTATGACAGGAATTTCAATAATGAAGTTAAATTCGGGAATCGATAGTGGGCCAATACTTTCTCAAAAAGAAGTGGCTATAGCTAAAAATGAAACCTGCGAAGATTTAACGACTCGATTATTTAGTTTATCTTCAAAAATTCTTGTTGAAGTTATCAATAAGATAGAAAAGGGTAAAATAACCCAAAAAGAACAGTGTGAAAAAGAAGCAACATATACAAAAAAATTATCAAGGTTAGACGGTTTAATAAATTGGGAAAATTCCGCTAGTGAAATATCAAATATGATTAGAGCATATCATCCCTGGCCAGGATCATATACAGTTTTGAATGGACGAAAATTAAAAATTATCGAATCAGAATTTTTAATTTCTAAACACATAAAAAACATTGCACCAGGTGAAATATTTGTAGATAAAGAAGTATTTGTAGGAACCAGTGATGGGATAATCAAACTCATTAAAATTCAACCTGAAGGCAAATCTGCAATGAATGCAAAAGATTTTTCCAACGGAAACCATGCCTTCCAAACATCTATTTTAGGAAATAGGTGAAATATGCTACCTCCATTAGAAAATATAACCATTTTAGACCTGAGTAGATTGCAGTCTGGACCTTCATGTAGCCAAATGTTGGGATATCTAGGAGCATATGTAATCAAAATAGAGGACACAAATGGTGGTGATGTGACTCGACTGAATAAAATTAATGAGTCGTCAGATCATAATTCACACTTCACTATATTTAACAATACCAAAGAATCTATTACGTTAAATTTAAAAACCACTCAAGGAAAAGCCATATTAGAAAAACTGATTTTGAAAAGTGACGTTATATTAGAAAATTTTTCTCATGGCATCATGGAAAAATTAGGCTTTAGTTGGAGCCACATAAAGAACATTAATCCTGAAATTATATACGCCAGTATAAAAGGTTACAGCAATAGTAAATCCTATAAAAATTATAAATCATTTGAATCGACAGCTCAGGCAATATCTGGCCTGATGTCTGTAAATCGTGATTCAAATCAAATACCAAAGTTTGCCCCTATCGGAATAAGTGATTCTGGCGCGGGGTTACATATGGTAATTGGAATATTAGCAGCATTAATGCAAAGAGACAGAGACGGGGGTGGACAAAAGATTGAAGTGTCTCTTTATGACAGTATGGTTAATTTAATGAGAATTCAAATGATGAAATATATAAACAACGAAATACCTAAAGGCATATCATCTGATTCTACTAATGACGATACGGTGATTTTACAATGTCGCCCATTTGGTGCCAATGATTATTTAGTCATCCATTTAGTCGGAGAAATGCTAGAAAATGTTCTCATATTAATTGGTAGAGAAGATTTATTAGAAAATGTAAATCCTAACAATACTCATAATGAAACCATAATATCTGCAATTCGGGAATGGACAAAAACGAAAACAAAAACAGAAGCATTTCATGAGTTGGCTCATGCAGGAATATGGTGTGCTCCTGTTATGCACCCAGAAGAAATATCTAACGATCCATACCTAATAGAAAAAAATATGATTACTGAAATACCAAACAAATTTGGAAAGAATTACAAAACAATTGGGCTGCCTATAAATTTCGAATTAACAACCCCCAATATTAAAAAAGCCCCTGAATACGGAGAGCATACAGATAAAATTTTAAAAACCTTACTAAATCTATCAGAAGAAGAAATAACTACTCTGAAAGATAGCGGAGTAGTTATTTAAATACTATGCTTCAAAATATATAATTCGATCATATATAAAAAGAGAGTGAACTGTGACAACTGCTTTATCTCAATCAACTTATAACATTTCAAGTTATACATCATTGCAAAATATGGTCTTGGAAAAAGATCGACTTCCAAAAGAATTAGAAGCATTTGCTCTTCTTAGAGAAAGAGAATTAGATAATGCAACAATGGCTATGCACGGATTCCCTGGAAGCAGTGAAGCTATTTATAAAGAAGCAGGTAGGGTAACCGGGTATATGAGAGAATTCTGTTCCCCATCTGCTATTCCACAAAACAAAGATGGCTCAGATATCGTTGCTGCAACCATTGTTCATCTATTTAAAAACGAAAATGGTCCAAGTAATTGGATGGAAAATATATTTATTAAACAGTTCAAAGATAACATTGGTAAACAAGTTGGAGAAGATCAGAAATTGGTTGCCGTAGAGCAATTAGAGATTGATGACTTCTATGATAAATCAATAGGAATAAGGGCTGTCCAAGATGGGCACGAAGGAACTTTATCAACAACAATTATAGATTTCTGCATAGGAAGATTACTCGGCGTTTCATTCGTAGTCACTGTAGGAGACCACGGCAGAACAGAACTTACAACAATGTTGGGATTAGAATTGGAAAGATCTATTGTAAAAGAGTTGCTTGAAACTGAATCAAATTCCTAATTACCGTTCAATTTCAATATTACGACCAAACGATGAATCTATATAATTTTCCAATACATTAAGATAATTTTCTTTATTATTATCATATCCATTTGCATGTTCACAATTACCATAGCGTATAAGGAGACTATCAGATGGTAAGAACCTATTGATCCTTTCCGAATGACTAATAGGAACCCTATCATCTGCTATGCAATGAAAAAGCAAAACAGGGTTTTGGAAATCTTTTATGGATTGAATTCCAGAAATAATGTCTTCAGTTTTAATATCATATAAAAGATCTACACTTCTAATAATTCCGAATTCCAATAAGTTAGCAACAGGCTTCGGAATGAAAGTTCTATTTGCAACTTCTGACGCTAACAATTCTGGTAAATCGTAAAATGGACTGTCTGCAATAATACCTTTTACTGAAGAATCAATGTTAGGGTTAGAAATTACAATTGTTCCTCCGTAGCTAACTCCATATAAAACGATATCAGTTACATTATGGTTAAGTTTGATTTGATGAATAGCAGCATCAAGATCCTTTTTTTCAATATACGCTAATCCAAGATCTTTTCCTCCCGAGTCTCCATGGGCCCTAAGATCGAATGCAAATACAGAGTACCCCATATCGTAAATATCTTTCATAAGGTCCAACATATAACCATCAGCTTTATTAGAATCTACACCATGAATCATTACGACAGTATCTAAACTTTTATTTTTAACGAACCAACCATTTAACTTAATTGAATCTTCAGTAAAAAACTCTTCTACCGAATAACCTAAGCTCACTCTATCTGGAGTAGCGTCAGGAATTTTCCTAGTAGCTTTTATAGCAATAGTCGTAATATAAATTGACAAAATCAAGTAAATCAAAATAACAAATAGGATAATTGACGTCAGTATGATAAATGAACTTTTACGAAACAAAACAAACTCTTATAACTTTTATTAATTTATACAAACTTTGGCTAGTATATACTACAGTTATACATTTTTTAGGAGAATCAAATGTCAAAAAATTACTTATGGCAGGTAGCTTATTCAAATGAAGCATGGGCCTCACAAATATCTAACCCCCAAAACAGATTAGAAAAGGTTAGCGCGATGCTTGAACCATCCGGGATAAAACTGGTCCAAGCTTATGCTACATTTGGAGAATACGACATCATAGCAATAGTTGAAGCTCCAGATGACAAAACTATAGCAGCTGCCTCAATTGCTGTTACAAGCTCAGGGTCTGTCAGCAAATTAACTACATCCCCTTTAATACCTGTAGATGATCTCGTAGAAGCACTAAAAATTGCTCAGACTATTTCCTATACTCCCCCTAAGAATTAAATTACACAAAAACAAAGCTAATTGTTGTGTATAGTACACCTGCTTGTATTGTGGCTCTGTACCGTGTAACGTAATAGTACATACTTATAATATATACTAGGAAAAATACATGTCTGAAGTTGTAATTTCAACAAATAATTTACATAAATTTTATGGGACTAAAGATCAAAAAGTTCACGCTTTAAAAGGATTAAATTTATCAATTGAAGAAGGTGAAATAGTTGGCATCATGGGGCCAAGCGGATGCGGAAAAACCACCCTACTTAACTGTTTGTCAGGATTAGATTCATTCGATGAAGGTAACATATCCATCCAAGGTAACACTTTAACCGATTTAAACGACAATCAATTAAGTGAACTAAGGGCTAAAAAGATGGGATTCGTTTTCCAGACTTACAATCTTCTTCCCGTTTTGTCGGCGATAGAAAATGTTGAACTCCCCTTATTAGTATCAGGATATTCTGCTAAGGAAGCTCGCATAAAAGCGCTCGAAAATTTATCTGAGGTCGAACTAGAAGACTGGCAACATCATCTACCTGGCGAACTTTCAGGAGGTCAAAGACAAAGAGTGACACTCGCAAGAGCGCTTGTTAATGACCCTGCAATTGTTTGGGCAGATGAGCCTACAGGAAACTTAGATAGCGAAAACGAAAGATTAATAATGGATTTGCTCATAAAATTAAACAAAGACAACAATCAAACTTTTGTTATTGTTACTCATTCTGAGTATGTTGGGGGCCGAGCAAACCGAATAATTCAAATGAAAGACGGGGAAATAGTTTAACGATGCAAAAAGTATTTGGATTACCAGCCTTAGAATTAGCAATAGCAATGTCAGTATTATTAATTATTATATTTTTGATTATATCTATTGGTGCAACAAGGCGATTCATACTCGTTAAAATGGGAACTAGAAACATCCCTAGAAGAAAAGGGCAAAGTGCTCTAATTATCATAGGTTTAATGCTTAGTTCTATTATAATTGCTGCATCCTTGGGAATAGGAGATACCGTAAGATATTCTGTTCGCTCTGTAACTTTAGATTTTCTTGGGCCAACTGATGAAACTATTATCGGCCCAGGAAAGCAACTTTTTGGCGATGAATATTTTAGTTATTCAGAATTTAAAAATATTGAAAAGATTGCCGCCAACAATTCAGACATTGATAAATTACTCCCACTGATTCAAATAAGCCTACCTGCTTCTAACGATGCTCTTGACCTTGCAGAAAGCAATATGACAATTCGGGGCATAGACGGTTCATATTCCGATGACTACGGCAAATTAATCACTAAAGATAAAGCCGAAGTCTCGATCAATGACTTAAACACAAATCAAGTCTTTATTAATAATGACGCAAGCGAACGCTTAACAATCACTGAAGGACAACTAATCACTGTCTATACAAGTTCTGGTAAAAACATATTCGAAGTAGCAGATGTGTTAGAAAATGGAGGGTTAGCCGGAGGTGGAAGAGACCCGTACATCCTGTTTAGTTTGCCTTCACTTCAAACGATACTGGATAAAAAAGATCAAATTACTGTAATAGCTGTCGCAAATAAGGGGACCGGGGAAGATTCGATTGATCTATCTGAAGATGTTACTAAATTTTTAAGAAGTGAGCTAACAAATAACGAGGTAGCATCTCAGCTTTTCGAAACACTCCAAACTAAAAATATTCCAACTCTTTTATTGAATGAGGCTGATGAATTACGGCAAACAGATTCGGAATTATCCGAAACTCTTACCAATTTATCTAATAGCTTAACAACAAAAAATCTTGATTTAGAATTTATAACTAATATAAGTGACTATCAAACGCAACTAACTTTATCAGGCATTCTTAGTAAAGCAGAATTAAAAGAAGAAGTTGGCAAAACTTCTATGATGTTTTCTTCATTAAGTAAGCTTAGAGTAATAGAGGACAAAAAAAATGGGCTAGAATTAGCTGAAACAGTTGCAACCGGAGTGACAACCATTTTCTCAATATTCGGGTCATTCTCTATCATGGTTGGAATGCTGCTTATTTTTCTAGTATTCGTACTATTAGCTGCTGCAAGATCAACAGAGCTAGGAATGGCCAGAGCTGTAGGATTGAAAAGAAGAGATCTAATCCAATTATTCACATATGAGGGAACTGTTTATTCACTACTTGCAGCACTCATAGGAACAGGTATCGGTGTTGGTTTAAGTTTTGGGCTAGTATACATACTTCAGGACTTAATCGGTACCGAAAATTTTGCAATAACACCATATTACTCAACCATTTCTCTTGTAATAGCTTTTTCTAGTGGACTTATATTAACGTTTATCACAGTCGTATTTTCAGCATACAGAGCCTCTAATTTAAACATCGTTGTTGCAATAAGAGGACTAAAAGACGAATTTGTTAAGAAATCTCCTGAAACATTTAGGAATAAATCCATCGATTTCTTGTGGATTATTATATTCCCAATAAAACAATTAAAATTAATCATAGCTGGAAATGGCAGCAGGTTTAATAATTTAATACTTTTACTGATTTTTCCGGTTTCTTGGCCAATAAAAATACTAATGTCATTATTTAGTTTATTTGGAAAACATTCCTATATACTTTTAGCAATATTCTCAATAGCTCTATTAATATCAGGCTTATCAAGCTCAACTGGAGCTACTTTCTTTTTAGGACTAACAGGAACTGCGTTAGCTTTAGGATTATTTATACGATTTATAGCCTCTAAATTACTTACAGACTCAGAAACAATCAATCAAATTGGCGGAACCTTAGAAGGCGGATTAGTCCTTATATCAAATTCTCTACCTTTTGATTTCTTCGAGACATGGACAGGTGAATTATCAGAACCAGGTCCCTGGTTTTGGCCTTTGGGAGGAGGAATATCTACTGCAGCTGCAGTCTGGTTACTGATGTGTAATACAAAAGTGCTAATAGGTATTTTAAATATAATATTATCTCGATTTTCAGGACTTAAAGCAGTCACCAAAACTGCAATAAGCTACCCTATGGCCTCAAAATTCAGAACAGGTTTAACTGTGGCTATGTTCGCTTTAATTATATTCACATTAATGATCTTTTCAGTACTAAATGGAATACAAGATGTGAGTTCAGAGCAACCTGAAAGAGTTACGGGTGGATACGACATAAAAGCAAGTATCAGCCCTGAATTACCTATAAAAGGTGATATAAAAGATTCCTTAAACATAAATGACTTTTCAGTTGTTGCAGCTTCTTCAAATATTCCGATTGAAGTAAAAGAATTAACAGGAGAAAGTGAGACCTATAAAAGCTCTAAATTAGTGTCATTAGAAAATGATTTCATACAATCAACTCAATGGAGGATGGCTCATTTTGATCCTAAATACGGTTCTACTGATAGAGAAATATGGAATGCTGTACTTAACAATCCCGATTTAGTAATAGCTAATGCAACTATTATTCCATCAGGTGACCCATTTGGTCCTCCTGATAGGAGTTTTAAAACTTCCTACCTAAATCCAGGTGACCCAAAAGAAATGCAATCATTTGATGTACAAATGCGCAAGAGAAGAAGCTCATCTGAACCACAAAACTTAACAGTTATTGGTGTAATTGAAAGACTTGCATCTGGAACAGGATTTGGAGCTAGCGGAGCCACATTTTATTCAACTAGATCACTAGCACCTAAAATATCTGAAGAAGAAGTACCTCTCGATACTTTTTACTTCTCTCTCAAGGATAAAAGTGACCCATCTACTTATGCTCAAAAATTAGAAAAATTATTCTTAGCTAATGGAATGAATGCCGAGAGCCTTTTAGACAATATTGAAGAAGAGCGAGCAACCAGTAACGCCTTTAACAAACTTTTCCAAGGGTTTAGCGGACTAGGATTAATTGTTGGAGTCGCGGCAATAGGAGTTCTATCAGTAAGAGCTGTAGTTGAACGAAGGCAATCAATAGGAGTGCTCAGAGCAATCGGATTTAGATCAAGTATGATACGAACTCAATTTCTAATTGAATCATCATTTATAACTATATTAGGAATATTTGTTGGCATATGTTTAGGAATATTACAATCATGGTTAATATTCTTAGAAATCTCGAAAGAATTAGAAGGGGCTACCTTCAGTGTACCTATAGGAGAAGTCGGAATATTGATAGCGGCAACTGTGATAGCATCTATATTAGCTAGTGTTATACCTGCTAATGAAGCTAGTAAAATTTATCCAGCAGAAGCATTAAGATACGAGTAAAATCCTATCCAGGAATAAAATGGGTACCAATTATCAAAATGAAAGAGTTTATGGGGCAAGAGTATCAGACGCTTGGAAATATCGCGGGCTAAAAACTGTAATCCTAGAAAATAAACATATTCGCATACAGATACTTTCAGACAAAGGCGCTGATATCTCAAGTTTTGTTCATAAAGCAACGGATACAGAATTTATGTTCAAGACTCCTTGGGGGATTAGAAATCCATCCCTCACAGTTCCTTCAACCGGTACCGCATCGTCAGTATGGCTAGACTTCTATGAAGGTGGATGGCAATCCGTCATCCCACACGGTGGCCATCCTAGAACTTATTTTGGAGGAGACTTTGGACTTCATGGAGATGTAAATAACATTCCTTGGGATACAAAGATAATCACAGATTCTCCTGAAATATGTGAAATAGAATTTACAGGCCGAAGCATAAGAAGCCCATTTGAAATCAAAAAGACAATCTCTTTGAAATCAGATGATTCCTTTATAGAAATAAATCAGGAAGTAACTAATTACGCAGAAGAAGATCTAAACGTAGTTTGGCTAGAACATATTGCTATCGGAGGATCTTTTTTAGCTGAAAATTGTACGTTAACAGTTCCTGACTGTAATGTTATTACCCGCCCTCAAAAAGTTGATAAATCATCAAAATTCAAACCTGGATTTTCTGGTAAATGGCCAATGGTGGACATGCAAAATGGATCTCAATCTGACCTTAGGGTAATTCCAGGTAAATCAGATAGGTCTTTAGACATGGCATACCTAACAGATTTAACAGAAGGTTGGTACGCAGTAACTAACAATGAATTAAACCTTTCGTGGGGAGTCGAATTTCCAAAGGATTTATTTCAATATCTACAATACTGGAGGCTTTTTGGCGGCGGATTTGGATATCCTTGGTACGGCAGATGCTACACAGCTGGGCTAGAACCTTGTACAAGTTGGCATGAAAGCGGTAAAGATCAATCAGAAAGTGATTCAGCCTATCCAGTTAAAGCAGGTGAAACAATATCTGCAAATATAAAAGCTGGAATTATAGAAAACTATAACCTCAAAGAAAAGCTTAATCCGTTCAAGTAAGATAGGTTTGAGTGTACACTCAAATCAATTTACAAATAGCTAATCCAAACATAGTCCCAAAAGCTATAGCACCTGCATATGACGCAATATCTTTAATAAACATCTTGTCATACCAATTATCTTGTTGCTTACCTTCCATTAATTTCTCCTCGCGTCAATAAAACTCTTTACAAAGAATATTACAGCCAAAGCACACGTTGCACTCATGATTAACACTCGTATAAGGCCAACTCCACCTGTATCAATTGATTTAGGTAGCCTCATTCCAAGGAGAGATAATAATAGAATTAGAGTTAATCCCACAGCAATATGAGCAACCACTTTATTTAATTCAGGTTTCTTATTAGATATAAATACACATCCCAAGATTATGATTCCAAAAATAACCGGAATTAAAGCAGTTGGAGAAGTAACATCCAAGTAACCCCATAAACCTATGACAATAAGAGTTACTGAATTTAATAAATTAGCTTTTGTCGGACTCATTTTATACACACGTATCCTAATTAGTTATTTTCATTATTTCTTATTCTATCTTCTTTGAATATATTTAGATATTCATTATCAGCTTGAAAAGACTTAAAACTGATCACACTAGTCAATTTTATATCTATTCAATAAATCCATATTCAGTTCAAATCCAATACCTGGTCGATCAGGCACAGTAACATAACCATCATTATCTGGTGCCATTCTAGGCAAAAACATTTCTGCCCTCAATGGATCTACTGCCACAGGATAATATTCTAGAAATATCCCATGAGGTATAGCAGCCGCTAGGGGCAACTGCAGCTCTTGGCATCCATGAGGAGCTATCTTAACTCCTTTGTCTAAAGCTAAGTCTGTTACTTCTTTAGCAACGTCATATCCTGGGCAAATAGTTACATCTACATTTAAAATATCTGCTCCTGAGTGATCTAGTAAAGTTTCAAAGTGTGCTAAATGATATCCATTTTCACCGGTTGCTATATTAACCTTCGAATTCTTTTTTAAGGTCCCATGCTCTTTATATCTATGAATAGGCATTGGTTCCTCAAACCAAAAAACATCAAATTTCTCCAATTCAGTAGCAAACTCTAAAGAAGTTTCTAAGTCTAAGGCACAATTTGCATCAACCATCAAAACAATATCATCACCTATCGCATCTCTTGCCGCCTCAACTCTTTTCATATCTCCAATAACACCTTCTTTAGGATCTCCTATCTTAATTTTGACAGCACCTGCATGCATTTCATTAACATTAAAAAGAACTTCCTCTTGTAGCTCTTTTAAGCCTTTCCCTTCTGCATAATATCCGCCTGCAATATATGTTTTAATTCGATCTTGATGGCCACCTAGAAGTTGATGTACAGATTTCCCTAAAACCTTACCTTTAATATCCCAACAAGCAATATTAATTGCTGCTAACACCTGTGTATTAACACCTCCAGGGCCTAAAATCTTAATAAGTTTTTGGCCTAAATCGTCAGCTATAGCCTTTGTATCTAAAGGGTCTCTTCCAATAAGCAATGTCTTAAAATATTCAACAAAAGGCGGAAAAACTGTCAATGGTCTCTCAGCAGCTGTACCCCCATTCCACCCATACCCTGTTATTCCTTCATCTGTCTCAACCGTAACTTTATGCAACCTGCCAGGACCATAAAAATGTCCTCCATTCCATATTCCTGGGCGTTCCCACTGAAAAACTTCACTTTTTACATCTACTATTTTCATAAAACACCTTTATATTTAAAACAAAACTCAAAGAGAGTTTATCATTATCTAATATCTGATATTATTTCTAAAGAGATGGTAAATATTAACGAAATTACATTAAGTATTGTTGATCAATCTCCCGTCAGAAAGGGAGGTACAGCCAAAGACGCTCTTGAAGAATCAATAGAATTAGCAATATTTGCTGAATCTATTGGGTATGAGCGCTACTGGGTATCTGAGCATCACAATTCTAGTTCTTTTTCTGGAACGAGCCCTGAAATATTAATTGGTCAAATTGCTGCTAAAACGACATCCATACGAGTGGGCAGTGGAGGAGTAATGCTAAGTCACTATTCAGCATTAAAAGTAGCCGAACAATTTAGCATTCTTGATTCCTTGTACCCTAATAGAATTGATCTTGGCCTAGGAAGAGCCCCTGGAAGTGATCCTCGGACCGCTGCTGCTCTAACTTATCCTAGACCAACCATGGACGTACGGAGCGACTATCCTCAAATGATAAAAGATGTGGCAGGATTCTTGGAGAGTAACTTAGAAGAAACAAATCCTTTATCAGGAATAAAGGCACACCCTGGTGGAATAAAGGAATCTAGTCCTGAAATATGGCTTTTAGGGTCTAGCGATTATAGCGCAAGACTTGCAGCAGACCTAGGACTACCATTTAGTTTCGCAGATTTTTTTGGAAACACATCAGAATATGGTCCACAAATCGTCGAATTATATAGATCAAACTTTAAAGCTTCAGAATACTTGGATGAACCTCAAGTAAACGTTAGTTTACAAGTAATGTGTGCACCTACTGAAGAAGAAGCAAAACTTATTGGATTATCAAGAAGCCTAAATAAGATATTTATGAGATTAGGAATATCTACAAATGGATTCCTTCCTCCTGAAGAGGCAGCTGCATGGCCATTAGATGATCATGCCCGAGCATATATGGAGTATGAAACTAAAAGTTGGATTGACGGCAACCCAGAACAGGTTAAAGATGGAATAATGAAAGCTGCAGAAAAATATCAGACAGGTGACATTGGGGTTGTTTCAAACTGCTATTCATTTGAAAGCCGTAAAAAATCTTATGAATTAGTTGCTTCTTGTTTTAGTCCTGTATCTACAACTTAAGCACGGAATTTATTTGTACGAATAGGGTCAGGTGGCCTAGTTGCAAATAAGAAAAGTATTGATCCTAAGAAAGCACAAACTGCCAATCCCAGAAACCCTACCGAATAGCTCCCCGTTACATCTCTCATGTATCCAGCAAATAACGGACCTATAACCATCATAAAATTCATAGGTAGTGCCCCTACTCCCATAATTTTCCCGAAATTAGCTCTTCCAAAATAATCTCCTCTAATAGAAGATGCTAAAGGATTCCTGCCTCCAAACCCAATACCAAATAAAGCTGCAAATATGTAAGCAACAAAAAGTGATGTTGGGCCTAAAACTAATACAAGAACAGCAATTGTTAAACACATACTAAACAACATGAGTGCAACATTTTTACGGATTTTGTCACCTATGTATCCTCCTATCACCTGAAATACCATAGTCACTCCCGTGTAAGCAGTCACTACAAACGATGCGGTTTGGAGCGAATATGATTTATCGGTCATCATTGGAGCTAAATGAAGCATAAATGTTACGAGTACCATAGCTGTTAACCCGTGCCCTAAACTTATTAACCAAAAGGCCCTAGTTTTTAAGGCTTCCCGAACTGTGAAGTCAATTGACGCATTCGCTGATTTATTTGGTTTGCCATCTTTATCTGCATCCCCATATGGCAATATCCCATATTCCTCAGGTTTATTCCTTATCAATCTAGTTAAAGGAAAAGACATAATTATGACAAATATTCCTAATACCAAAGCGGTAATGCTCCACCCGGGACGACTAGAAACATCTGGGTCAATTAACCAAGCAAGTATAGGTACAATAGCCATAGGGCCAACTCTAGCAAATGAATTTGCAAAACCTATTGCCAAAGATCTGTTCTTGGAAAACCAATTGGTTATCAAAGTATTTAATGCAAGCCATCCCCCAATACCCTGACCAAATGAAATAACCAAATACGCAAAATAAAAGGTCAAAAGATTATTAACCTGACTAAAAAGCACCCATCCTAATCCAGTAGTTAACAATCCGATAAAAACCATCCTACGAACGCCATATTTATCAACTAGATAGCCTTCTATAGGTCCTAATATGCCTCCCTCTATACGCGTAAAAGATAAGGCAAGTGACAACTGGAACCTAGTCCATCCAAATGATCTTTCTAGTGCAACTGCCCATATACCCATCGCGTGAAATAATGGGCTAGTTCCAATCCACAAAATCACACCAAAAAGAAGACACAAATACCATCCATAAAATAGCTTACCTTTTAAGGCGTGTGATAAAGTGGTGGAACTTGACTGAATTAAAGAACTCAAGATAAATTTAGCGCCAGTGAATTACATGAATACATATTCATTAATAATAGAACATTAAAAAAATTCAATCTAGCAAATTTTACAATTAAAAAAGAGGAAACTATGCCAAGTAACCCTAACTTCATACTTATTTTAGCGGATGACATGGGATATTCAGATATTGGATGTTACGGCTCAGAAATAAAAACTCCAAACTTAGACTCTCTTGCAAATAAGGGTTTAAGGTTTTCTCAAATGTACAATTATGCGCGTTGTTGCCCTTCAAGAGCGGCAATGCTAACGGGGTTACACCCACATCAAACAGGTGTAGGGCATATGACTGGTAATTTGGGAATACCTTCACACCAAGGATATCTAAATGAAAACTGCGCAACAATACCTGAAGTATTAAAACAGTCTGGATATAGTACATACATGTCAGGTAAATGGCATGTCGGTGGGGGTTATAACTTATTAGATAGAAATTCTTGGGAAGAAACTGCAGGTAATCCAGAACATCCTCTACCAACACAAAGAGGATTTGATAAATTTTATGGCACCGTTGCCGGAGCAGCAGATTATTTCAACCCAAAAGCTTTAATGGAAGATGATAAATTCATCGAACCTGATAATGAAAATTTTTATATGACCGATGCCATAAGTGATAATGCTGTTTCAATGATAGACGATGCAGCAAGTAAAGACTCCCCTTTCTTCTTGCACGTTACATATACCGCTCCACACTGGCCATTACATGCAATAGAAGAGGATATAGAAAAATATAAAGGAACTTATCTAAACGGATGGGATCAACTAAGAAAAAACAGGCATGAAGAATTAAAAGGCTTAAAAATGCTTGAGAATAAGTGGGACATTTCCCCTAGAGATAGCTCTGCCGATGCATGGGAAAATGAGAAAAATAAAGAGTGGGAAGACCTAAGAATGTCTGTATATTCAGCAATGGTCGATCGCATGGACCAGGGAATCGGACGCATTTTAAATAAATTAAAGTCTCTAAATATTGAGGAAAATACCGTTATTATGTTTTTATCCGATAACGGAGGATGTGCAGAATTCCTAGCAGAAGACGGAGGAGCTCCCGATAAATTTCCTTACTCTGCGCCAACAAAAGACGGAAGACCAACAAAAGTAGGAAATATAACCAGTATTGATCCAGGACCCGCAGGCACTTTTATGAGTTATGACTTAGCGTGGGCAAATGCAAGCAATTCTCCTTTTAGATTATTTAAAAGATATACTCATGAAGGAGCGATCTCAACTCCGTTTATTGTTTCTTGGCCTAAAATGATTAAAACTTCAGAGATAGTGCATACTCCTACCCATATAACTGACATACCGGCAACAATATACGAGATATCCAATTCTAAATACCCTAAAACGGTTAACGATAATACTATACCGCCTATCGAAGGCCATAGTTTCTTAAATATCTTAGAAAATGAGGAGTGGAAAAGACCCTTGCCATTGTTTTGGGAACATGAAGGCAATAGAGCAATGCGTGAAAACGAGTGGAAGCTCGTAAGTGAAGTTGGATCAGGATGGGAATTGTATAACATGTCGGAGGACAGAACAGAGTTACACAATTTAGCCAATGCCGAAAAAGATCGAGTTAAAATGATGATTAAAAAATATACGGATTGGAGCAATAGCCATTATGTAGCATCTTGGCCTATACCTCCTCACACTTGGGACCCAAGCATGCGATTGCCTCACGCACATGATTTATCATCATATTATTCGTCATCGTATTTTCATAAATATGATGATAAATAATCTATGGCTGATTTCTAACACTGGATGAAAAAATTAAATAGCAGACAGACATTATGATAGATAGCACTCCCATTCCAACAAGAACCAATTGTAAAGAAGTCACATCAATAAGTCTTCCAATAATAAAACTAGATATGACAACAAAACTCATGATAAATCTATAAAAACTATGCGCCCTTACTCTGTACCTATCGTCTACAAGAGTCTGAATTAAAACACCATTAGCTGTTCTGAATGTTGAGACAGCTGTTCCGAATAAAACAATTAACAAAAATGCAAGAGGCAACCAGTTAATTAATCCAAAAAACAACGTCAATACACCTGTTAACAAAGCAGAGATGATACATAGAAGTCCTCTTTTATCAGGAAATCCAAAAGCAGAAAACCCTAATATCGAAATCATCCCTCCAAAGCCATTAATTGATAATAAATATCCTCCCCAATCAGGGCCTTCCTTCAAAATTTCTGAAGTGAATACTGGCAATAAAAACAATAAAGGGAAAGTAATAACATTTGGAGTTAAGGACAATATCATAATTTTAAATAAGACTCTTTGTTGATTAAATAAATATTTAAATCCATCAATAAGATCAACAAAAAAAACTTTAACACTAAAATCACTATACATATGCTCTTCAGCATTATGACTTGTAAAAGGTGTTGCCATTAACATTATAAGTATAAGTAATGACATATATAAAAAAGCTTCTAAATTGAAATTCCAAAAAAAACCAACATTTGAAGCTAATATCCCTCCTATAAATGGTCCCACCATCCTAGTCATAGGAAAAGTTAGCACACTGGTCGTGAACGCATTACTTAAGTATTCACGAGGGACAGTATTTGAAATCAAAGCTTGCCTGATAGGCATTGCAATAGATTCGCAAGTGCCTGCTAAAAACGCATATGCATATACGTGCCATATAGTCATATAACCTAATTCATATATCCAGGCAAAAGAGAACGCACTTACACACATCACTGATGCTAAAACCATAACGACATGTCGTCGATTTAGTTTATCTCCTAGAACCCCTCCGAGCGGAGCTACAAATATTCCTGGAAGCGACACAACTCCTATAACTCCTACAATTAATAATGCAGAGTTACCAGAACCTTCTGTCAGTTCTTTTACAAGCCAACCTAAAGTTAAAAGCTGCAGCCATTGAGCCGTATTAGCGCAAAAATTTGCACTCCATATGAATCTATAATTGCGATGAACAAAAGAATCTAAAGTTTGAATCCTGGGTATTTTAAAAATTGAATAATCCCTTAACTACTCGAGAGTCCCCACGTGTTCTTTATTAATAAGATCCCAATCTATTTCATATCCTAGCCCAGGATTAGTTGGAGCATGAACATAGCCAGCGTCATATTGAATATCTTCCACTAATCCATATTCATTGCCACCTGTACATGGAAAAAATTCAAAGAATTCACAATTAGGAACCGCCATAATCACATGTAAATTAGCAACATTATTAAGTGAATTACCTCCATGGTGGACTTCACACTTCATATTGAATCCTTCTGCTAGATGACAAAGTCGCACCATAGGAGTTATACCTCCCGTAACAGCAACATCTCCTCTAAGAATATCTGTTGCATACTGAGTAATCCATTGAGTCATACCATAATATCGACCAGGAGCATATTCAGTAGACATAATAGGAATATCTAATTTTTGTTTTAATTTAACATAATTATATATATCTTCCTCAACCAATGGGTCTTCATACCAATAAAAATTCAATTCCTCGATTGCTCGTCCAACACGAAGCGCATCTTCATATTGATAAGCCCACATGGAATCCAACATTAACTTCATGTCACTTCCAACAGCATCTCTTACAGCTTGAGATATTTCTATATCAGCTGCAGGCACACCATGTGGGTGTATTTTATGAGCAGTCCAACCCATTTCTTTAAATTTAAGCGCCTCTTCAGCATATTCCTCTTTAGTCTCATGATAAGCAGTGCTTGAATAAACAGGAACTTGCTCTTTACAAGTACCCAACAACCTATGAATTGGTTGATTCGCAATCTTTCCATTAATATCCCATAAGCAAATATCAATCGCCCCAATAGCATTGGTCGAAATAGAGCGATTCTTTTTCCATAAATCCCACCATATAGAACCTATATCTTGAGGGTTACGACCAATTAACATAGGTTTAGCAAATTCAATTAAAGCTGGAGCAAAATGGTCAGCACCAACTAGAGGGCTTCCTAAAAAAGCATTGCCAGTAATACCTTCATCAGTCTCAACAGATACAACTCCTAGTTTTTTCGTTCCACCAAAAGTTGTACCAACACCTGTTATCCAAGCCTCTCTTTCCCAATTAAAAAGTTCGACTTTAACATTTGTTATCTTCATTTCAACTCCTAAGGCTTTTATTTAGATATATCTGGTACAGTTTTCCAAAATTCAGTGGCTGATTCAAATGCTTTAGCTAATTGCAAAACCCCTAAATCATCTCGATATCTACCAACAATTTGTATTCCAACAGGAAGACCTTGCTCTGTAAACCCGCAAGGAACAGAAATAGCTGGATGTCCAGTAACAGTTATGTAATAACATGAACGCATCCAATCAATGTAATTATCCATTTGGACTCCGTTAATTTCTTTAACCCAAGGTTGATTTATGTCAAACGGAGGGGATTGACTAACTGGGCAAATTAAAAAGTTGTATTTTTCCATAAAATTTTCCATGCGGCGAAAAATTTCTATTCTTTTTGTCTCTGCCCACGCAACATCAGATGCAGATAATTTCAATCCTTGTTCAATATCCCAGATCATAGAATCTTTTAAAGTGTCTCTATGTTTTTCTAATAAATCGCCTTGATTTATTACTCTTTCCCAACCTCTCCATCTTAAAAAAACTTCATTCGCATCAGTAAAATCAGGATCTGCCTGATTTATATGACAGCCTATTTCTTCAAATATACCCAACTGCGATTCAAGGGTATTTAATACATCTTGTTCAACCGGAAGGCCGCCTAGAGTAGGACTCCAGGCAATATTAATATTATTGAAGTCACGGTCAAGTGATTGAGAAAAAACTGACCCATCATCTGTTAAAGAAATCGGAACCCTAGAATCCGGACCAGACATAGCTGAAAGCAATAAAGCACAATCAGACACATTTCTGGCCATTGGCCCTTGAACAGAAGTAGGACTCCACCCAACTTTATTTGGGTACGAAGGCACTCTTCCCGGAGAAGGCCTAAAGCCAACAACATTACAATAATTAGCCGGATTCCTTAAAGAACCTCCTGTGTCACTACCGTCAGCTATTGGAAGCATCCTAGAAGCTAGAGAGACAGCTGCACCTCCACTGCTCCCTCCGCAAGTCATATTTAAATTATACGGATTTAGCGTTGCACCAAATACCTCATTAAATGTTTGTGAACCAGCTCCAAACTCCGGGGTATTTGTTTTACCAATTGTGATAGCCCCGGCACCTTGTATTCGGTCAACAATTAATGAATTAAAATCAGGAATAAAATCCTTATATATGAGAGAACCATACGTAGTTCTAATACCTTTAGTAGGGACTAGATCTTTATGTGCCGTGGGCAAACCATGAAGTAATCCTAATGACTCTCCGTTGACAATAGCTTCATCTGCTAATTTAGCGCCAGCCAGAGCACGTTCTTCGTCTAAAGTTACAATGGCATTTACTTTGGGGTTTACAATATCAATTTGAGTGAGATGAGCTTTCATAACTTCTAAAGCAGATAATTTTCTAGATCTCATTTGTGTCACTAATTCTGTAGCTGACATATTAACAATATCGTGAAAGTCATTCATATCAAATTTCCTTAATTGCAAGTGACTCGTTATATGTATTTTCTATCTTTACCCAATCTGGAATCAATAATTTCGAAGGGTTTTCTAAGATCATGATGCTCACTGCTCCTCCAATACTTGCTATTGAGGCAATGACTAACGCCCATGCATACGAACCAAAAATATCATAAATTGGTCCACCCATCCAACCTCCTAGAGCCATACCAACCCCTGCCCCTAATAATTGAATACCATGAGGAGACCCCATTGGGGCTTGTCCAAAATATTTTCTATTAAATATTGGGAATCCACCTGATTCGCCTCCCCAACCAATACCGAATATAACTGCCATGAATATAAACATAGAAGAGCTTTCTGTATACGCAAGTATTAAAACTGGAAATCCCTGTAAAATAAAAAATGTAGACAATGAAGTCCTCATACCGTATTTCTCACACAATATGGGAGCCAAAAACCTAGTACCAATGCTAATTGTTGACATGAGGGTGTAAATAAAAGAAGCCTGTAATAAAGTGAATCCGATATCCATGGCAACTGGTATTATCCATACGATAATCATTGAATGCCCCACACATCCTAAAAAGTGAATTGAACTCAAATTCCAATATGCGCGAGTTTTTCTCATATAAGAATTGAATTCCTTCAACAATATTGCAGGAGGGGTCCTTCCAACAATTGGTTCATCAGTTAGAAGAGTTCCGTAAGCATTCATATTTATATCAGAAGGCCTATTTCTAAATAAAACCAGTAACATAAGCATGATGAATGTTGACACTATCGCCAACAAAAAAAATGTTGTTCTCCATCCGAAATTTTCTAACCCTAATGCAAGTAATGGAGTTATAAAAGCTGGGCCAATTCCCCAAGACGCAAAAACAACACCCATTGCAACACCCAATCTTCTGCGAAACCATGTCATAGATGCCGGAACTAATGGAACTAAAATAATTGATTGAGAAATTCCTAAAAATAATCCAAATACAACCCAATAATGCCATAGCTCTGTAATAAAACTCATTGAGAGCATAGCAACAAAAAATATAATTACTCCTATAAATCCTGCTCGTCTAGCTCCAAAACGATCTCCGACATAACCTGAAAAGGGAGCTGTTAATGCAGCAGTTAATAAACTAAAAGCATAACCTAAGCTTATGTCATTTTTACTCCAAGAAAATTGAGTTTCCCAAGGTTCAATAAAAACTCCGATACATAGTACCCGAGTACTTACTAAAATTTGCATCATGGCTACAATTCCAACAATGAACCATGGATATAATCGCTTAAAATTGTAGTTCTGCAAAAAATTTCCTATATCTAATCAAATTAAATTCATTCAATGTAATGGGCATATCCATAATGAAGCCTCTTCCCACGCATAAGTTTCGGTATTACTAGAATTCTCGATATTCCTACTTTCAACACGCCCATCAGCTGAAGCAGCCAATAAATATACGAATAAAACTAAGGATATTACAAACACAACTGTAAATTGGATAGGAACACCTAAGAATTTTATCATTGTATAACTCACTTACATTATAAAAACCATTATAATCTATCAAATTATTATTAATTCTCAGATTATTCTTGGACTAAACACTAATATTAATTTAATATTCATCTAAAAGACATAAAATTATAAATTTGGAGGAGAAATGGTTAAGGAAAATACACTAAGGAAAAAACTTCAAGAAGGAAAACCTACGTTAAGTACTCATGTACATAGTGTATGGCCATCTCAAATTGAAGCACTAGGACACACCGGAATATATGATTATGTAGAATTTGTAGCCGAATATGGGCCTTCTGATCTACATGATTTAGACAACATGTGTAGAGCTGCAGAATTACATGGACTTGGGACTATGCTGAAAATTGACCAAAGTTTAATGCCTTTTTTGGCTCAACGAGGTATAGGAGCAGGGTTTGAAAGCATTCTATTTACAGATGTTAGGAATATACAAGAAGTGCGAGACTGCATAATAGCTGCACGGCCTGACCACCCAGATCACAAAGGGATGTATGGGGTAGCTACGAGAAGAAATTCATTTATGGGATATGGTGGCTCTCAAGAATATGTAGACAATGTTGCCGACACAGTACTAGCTTTTATGATAGAAAAAAAAGGCGCTGTCGATAATTTAGAGGAAATATTATCAGAACCAGGTGTTGAGATGACTCAATGGGGAGGATCTGATTTTTCAATGGGAATAGGGAAACCTAAACAAATGGATGCACCGGAAGTAAAAGCTGCAAAAAAGAAAACTTTTGAATTATCTATGGAGATGGGAGTTCCACCTCGAGCAGAAATTAAATCTGCCGATGAAATGAAAGAATATCTAGATATGGGAGTCAGACATTTTTCATTAGGTACAGACATACTAATACTATATACATTCTGGAAATCAGAAGGGGAAAAAGTATTGAGGGCTATGGAAGGCGAATAATTTACTTATAAATACTCAAGGAGATTAAATGTATACCACAGACCAGTTTGAAGGGATGGTAGCAGGAACAACCACAATAAACGGACATAATGGTGAAAAAATTAATTCATATTTTGCAAGGCCGGAAGGCCCCGGACCATTTCCTGCAATCGTATTAATGCATCATCTGCCTGGATGGGATGAGTTATACCGTGAATTCACACGAAAATTCGCCCATCACGGATACCTTGCGATTAGTCCTGATTTGTATTCTCGGGAGGCAAAAGGTTCCCCAGAAGATGTTGCTGCATCTGTACGGGCTGACGGTGGAATATCAGACGAACAAGCTATGGGAGATGCTCATGCTGCTGCAGAATACGTTTTATCTTTGACAAATTCCAATAAAAAAGTTGGCATTTTTGGAACTTGTTCAGGTGGACGTCAAGCTTTCTTAGCGGGTTGTCAATTAAACATATTTAATGCTGTTATTGAGTGTTGGGGAGGCAATGTGATAATGGATAAATCGCAACTAACAGCAAAACAACCTGAATCACCAAATTCATTTACAAATGATTTAAATATCCCCATGCTTGGATTATTTGGAAACTTAGATCAAAGCCCAACACCTGAACAAGTCGATCAACACGAATCAGAATTAAAAAAATTTGGGAAAAAATATGAATTCCATAGATATGATGAAGCAGGTCATGGATTTCTTTATTACGATAGACCTCTTTATCATCAAAGTTCAGCTATTGATGCTTGGGAAAAAATATTTACTTTCTTGAGTACTAATCTTTAATAATTTCATGAAATAGAGGTGACCCATGTGTACGATGATATGTGAAACAACAAATCTTGAAGGCAGTGCTAAAGGACAATCTGGATGGTTTAAATTAAAGAAGGTGAATGTTACTTACGATCATCCATTCAATGCTCCATGGGAATATGGAATCAACATTGACTTTGTAAACCCTGATATTGGCGTAGGATCAAGAGTGGCAGTCGAACTTAACCCCCAATCAGCCAAAGATCTAATTAATGCGATTACTGTCGCCTTAGAACGAGGTTATTTAGACCCACAAATTAAAAACATAAGTTAAGCAGTGGGCCGAGTTAGTATATAAATAATTCCAATAATAGCCAATGCCACTACAGGAGTTTTAAAAAGAAGCAGACTATACGGGGCTAATAAAGATATTGAACTAAATAAAATTATAGAAGACACAGATATTATTTTTATTTTATGAGGAATGCCACCTGTTTCTAAAAATGTCTTAACTGGAGATCCAAATAATTTATGCTCAGTAACCCATTTATACATTCGTTCACTTGATCTCAAAAAACATACCGCTGCCAAAATAAGGAATACTGTGCCCGGAAGGCCAGGGAGTATATATCCCGCAATACCTAACCCGACAAAAAACATACCTAATGCGTAGAATAAAATTTTCTTAATTTGCTTCAACCTAGCTAACCCTTAATTAACTCAATCAACAAAACATCAAGTGATTATATAATGATATTTGATATTTAAATACTTAATTCAAAATAGGTTCACATTATGACTAAATTTGTATTTCTACCTCCTTATAACGCTTACACAAAAGAATTAAGAGATCAATTTGCAAAACAAATAAGTGATTCTTTCCCAGATTTATTAGTTGAAACACCTGAAAATGATGAAGATGTACTAGAATCGATTAAAGATGCTGACGCAGCAATGGGATGGATAGCCCCAGAGGCTCTTAAAATAGCTCAGAAAATAAAATGGTTGCATAATCCTGATGCCGGCCCATTTGAAGGCTATTACTACGATGAATTAGTTAAACATCCACTAATTATGACAAACCCGAGAGGAATTTATTCTGATCATATTGCAAATCACATTATGATGTATATATTGTCGCTATCAAGAGGGTTACCGTGGTATGAAAGAAATCGTGAGAAAAAAATATGGGACAAAGAAGCTAGGCAAACTCCCTACGTTGTATTAGATGAATCAACTGTTTTAATAAATGGTGTAGGTGGAATAGGATACGAAACAGCCAGATTGTGCTCTGCTTTTGGAATGAAAGTTATTGGAATTGACCCTAGACCCGAACACGAAGAGGCACCTTTTGATGTTTACTCTCCGGAAAAACTAGACACTTATATAGGAAAGGCTGATTTTGTTATCAATACAGCTCCACACACACCAGATACAGATCGCATATTTAGATCAGATCGATTTAATCTAATGAAAAACTCTGCATACTTTATAAATGTCGGGCGTGGAAAAGTTTGTTCTTTAGATGACCTGTGTGAAGCCCTAGAACAAAAAAAAATCGCAGGGGCCGGATTGGATGTTTATGAAATTGAACCTCTCCCTGAAAATCACAAATTATGGGATTTAGATAATGTAATATTAACCCCTCATGTAGCCGTGAAGGGAGTTGAGAATATTAATGAAAGAAGATATCAGATCCTATCAACTAATATTAACAACTTTATTAAAGGAGACACACTTATGAATATCGTCGATAAGGAAAAATGGTATTAAAATAATATTTAGAGGAGAATCATGGTAGATATAAGACAAAATAAAGTAAAAAAGGCATTATCAACTGGAAAAACAGTCACTATTCCCATGGGGCCCTTTAGTTCAGATATCATAGAATACTTTGGACACTTAGAGTACCCTGGAATCTGGCTAGAAGGCGAACATGGGCCTGTTGATTTTAATAATATCCCTGATTTAACAAGAGCGTGTGACCTTTGGGGAATGACATCAATAGTTAGAGTTCATCAAAATGAACCTGGGGTGATTTATAGAACTCTAGACTTAGGTGCTATGACAATTACAGTACCTCACGTTAATACAAAAGAAGAAGCCCAAAATGTGATTGATGCGTCAAAGTTTCACCCTATCGGAATGAGAGGGTCTTCAACGGGACGTCAAGGAATAGGTGTAGATAATTATCTAGACAAAGCAAATGATCAAAGTATGGTAATCATACTTATAGAAGATATTATTGCTGTAAATAATTTAGATGAAATTTTAGAGGTCGACCACATAGACGTGTTTTATGTAGCACCAGGTGACTTAGCACAATCAATGGGATTGTTGGGTGGGGCAGGATCTCCTGAAGTTACAAAAATTGTTGAAGAAAGCATCAAAAAAATAACCTCAAAAGGCAAAATTGCTGGAACAATTGTATCTGAAAAAAATATAGCTCATTTTAATTCAGTCGGTGCTCAATTCTTATCTTTCCCGTGGACTCCGTGGTTATCTGAAGGAGCTAAAAGAATGGAAAAAGCTATAAAGTCTATAAGCTAGAATAAGGTTTATTTTTGATTAAATTCGTTACATTCGGGGAAACTATGATTCAGTACAACGCTGAATACATAGGGCCTTATAACAAAAACGGATCTCACATATCGGATATAGCAGGAGCTGAATCTAATGTTGCGATTAATTTAAATCGTCTATCAAATGACGATTTACAAACTCTATGGATAAGTCGGCTAGGAAATGACAAAGAAGGAACTCTCATCTCAGATTCAATATCCTCAAAAATAGAAATGATAGCCGATAAGTACCAAGGCGAAAAAACAGGAGTTTCGTACCTTAATCATTATGATAATAATGTTCACAAAAAAGAATACGATAGGAAAGGAAGTGCTGCCAGTAAAATTACTTATGACCTTATTAGCCCACACATAGATGATGCAAATCTAGTGCACTTGACAGGAATCACTCCTGCTCTTGGCAAACCGTGTTACGACACTATATTCAAAACAATTGAAAGATGTAATGAGTTAAAGATACCAATAAGTTTTGATGTCAATTATAGAGAACAATTATGGTCTCCAGAAGAAGCTAGGAAAACCATAGACCAAATCCGACCATCTTCAACAATATTCAAACTAGGATATGATGAAGCAGAAAGAATATGGAACAAAGGATTATCCCCAAAGGAATATGTAGAATTTTTTTATTCCAATAACGTAATTATTTTAACGAACGACGCAGACCCAACAATTTTATATGACGGATCCAATCTTTTGACTATAGAAAATATTCCAGTCAACGCTATAGATCCTATCGGGGCAGGCGATGCATTTATGTCTGGGTTCATACACAGTATATTAACTAGCAAAAAACATATTAAAGAAATACTTCAATTAAACCAGGAAGACAAAAAATACATTTTTGAAAAAGCATTGAAAATTGGCAATATATGTGGCTCCCTTACGTGTACAAGTAAAGGCGACACTAGTGCAATGCCAACCTTAAAAACAGTCAATGAATATTTATCAAAATATTATTAATATATAAATAAAGGAATGATGATGTACAAAATACGAAGAACATTTGCAATAACTAGAGAGCCCGGTGCCGCCAAAAAAGTAGCTGAATTAGTATATAAACAAACTAAAATATATAGAGATGCAGGTCAACGAAGTGATTTCACAGTATCATTTAATGAAAAAACGTTACCCGGAGAACAATATATTGTCATATTAGAGTGGACAGATGATAAAATTATGTCTCCAGCAAGATCTGGTAACGATATCCCAGCTGAAGCTATAGAGGCTGGGAAAAAATATCGC
Organism: Dehalococcoidia bacterium; assembly: GCA_045564655.1. Lineage (GTDB taxonomy): Bacteria > Chloroflexota > Dehalococcoidia > Lucifugimonadales > UBA826 > UBA826. The sequence continues at coordinate 20,503 of JBJLGX010000020.1, read as the reverse complement.
CCCCTCGTCGAACATGATTATATAGAATTTTTTGAAATGATTGACCCTGCTATCATGGGTGACGAATAATTAAATATTAGGAGATAACATGACCACTGTAGAAGGTTTTGATATAAAACAAAGTGGATTTAGAGAAATACTTAATAAAGATTCTTTAGTTGAGTATATAGCAACTGGTTTTGCTTTTGTCGAAGGACCTCTTTGGAGAGATAAAGGTCTGTTATTTTCTGATATACCGAATAATAGAATTGCATACCACTCAGTATCAGAAGAAGGTCCTAATATATCTACATTTAGATATCCAAGCGGAAATTCAAATGGACTAACATTGGACTTAGACGGTAACTTGATTGCATGCGAACACAGCACACGAAGAGTGTCGGTAACAACATTAAGCGGGGAGATACTTCCTATAGCGACAAGATACCGTGAAAAAAGACTTAATAGCCCTAATGACGTAGTTGTTAAATCTGATGGGTTTGTTTATTTCACTGATCCCCCTTATGGACTTCCTCAAATGAAACAAGGGAAAGAGTTACCTTTTAATGGTGTCTATAGGGTTAGGACAAATGGAGAAGATTTAGAATTATTAATAGATAACTTGGAAGCTCCTAATGGTATTGCGTTTTCTCCTGATGAAAAACGTCTCTATGTAACAGATTCAATGAATAAATTTATCAACATATATTCGCTTGATTCAGAAGGTCGCCCAAAATCAGTAAAACAATTTGCTGATCTAGACATAGGTGAAGAAGGAACAGCAGACGGAATTAAAGTAGACACAGATGGCCGAATATATTCAACAGGTCCTGGAGGCATATGGGTATTTGCACCATCTGAAAAATTAGAAAAAGGGAAACTATTAGGTCGAATTTTACTTCCTGAGATTCCAGCTAACTGTGCTTGGGGAGAAGACGGTTCAACTCTATTCATAACTGCTCGGACCGGTTTATATAAAATAAGACTTGCAGTGAAGGGAACTACCGTAGGACCACGATAGAATTATTTACTTTGTATATATAATTCTATCTGTAACTCGTGCCTGATCTATATCTGAGAATTTAATTTCAATTAAAACTTCAGCTGCGCCTATTTCAGACAATGCTGGTAACCCGAGTACTTCAGATATAAATTCTCCACCATTAGAGATAGCAAACCCTGCCCTGATAGCGTCAACATAGAGACTGTTTTTTATGATATCTATTTCTAAATTTAAATTTGTTAATATAATATCTTCAAAGTTATACGCACCTAAAAGTTCTAATAAAGAACTAGCCTTAGAATCATCTGAAATCAATGTGATGATATTGTTATCTGCAGAATAAGATTTCTCAGAATAATCAAATTCTAAATCTAATAATTTAATCCCTGTATCTTTCCAAAAATCAACAGGAAGTATCCCTATTGGGGTTCCATTAGATGGTTCCCAGGCTCCTGACACTTTGTCTTTAACAACAATATATGTAGGGTTTTGATTATACGAATCTTGCAAATAATATCTTTCTGTAATAACTCCCAATAATCCTGTTGAAAAATAATTATTTGCTGCATACTCTTCAATTATTCCGTTACCAGTCATATTTACAGGAAGTACAATTCCGCCAGCATCCATAAATACATCTGCCTCTAAATCATACTGATATGAATATACAGAAGACATTGTTCTCTTAACCTCGTATATTAAGTCATCTGCTGTAATTACTTGAGGGGTAGGGATAATAATAGGTATGGGGGTAGAGGCAGAAACTGGGGTTGGTGTAAGAACTGGGCTTGGAATAGCCAATGGGGTCTCTATAAAATAAATTGAAGGCAAATCTTTTTCATCTTCGCCCAAAAAAGAACATGCAATAACCAGCAAACTAGTTAACAACACCGTTATTACAAGTGAGTGTTTTATATTAATCATAAATATATTTACTTGCCAATAATTATTTTAGAACCTCTGGATTCAAACATGAAGGCATATTTGTACCTTGAAAAAAACTAATTATATTATCAGCAGCCATTAAGCTCATGTTTGTATATGTTTCTGAACTAGCACTCGCGATATGAGGAGTCATTACTACATTATCCATGTGAACTAATGGATGATTAGGGTCAATTGGCTCTGGGACAGTAACATCTAATGCTGCTCCTGCAATAATATTTTCTTCTAGAGCTTTTGTAAGGGCATCTTGATCTAAAGTGCCCCCTCTAGAAGTATTAATCAGAAAAGAACTTTCTTTCATTTTAGATATCTGATCAAATCCAATCAAGTTCTTGGTATCTTCAGTTAAAGCTACATGTATTGAAACATAGTCTGATCTGGATAAAAGATCTCCCATATCAGGAATCCATTCAATCGAATATTCTTTTTCATAATGAGGCTTTCTAGTCCTGGAAGAGTAGATGACATTCATATCGAATCCTTGAGCTCTTTTAGCAACAGCTGCTCCTATAGTTCCAAGCCCTATAAGTCCTAATGTCTTACCATGCACATCTGACCCTAAGTATGGCAATTGATTAAATATTTTCCAATCTCCATTAATAATTTTACGATTAGAATAAGATATTTTCCTAGCTAAAGATAAAATAAGAGCAAATGTGAAATCTGCACAAGATTCATGAAGGATACCCGGTGTGTTTCCTATAGCAACTCCATGTCGTGTTGCAGATTCAACATCTATATTGTCATATCCTACTGCCCTTGTTCCTACAACTTTAAGATTGCCAGAAGATTTGAAAAGTTCCTCATCAAATCTGCAATCAGATTCAATCATCATGCCGTCAAATATTTTACTTTTTTCAAGTAACACATCTCTAGGAGGCGAACCAAATTCTTCCCAAACTTCTACATCAAAATGTTCTCGAAGATTAGCTATTGCATGCACTGCAGCACTGTTTGTAACGTAGACTTTATTTTTCATATAATTCTATTTTTCATATAATTCTCCAATATATGGAAGGTAAATAGTAACAGATCATTGGGATAAGCTTATAAGCTCTTGATATGTAGGCACTCTGTGTATTCTCCTGATTTCTTTACCTTTTTCAAAAAATATAAAAGTCGGAATAATAGGTACTTCATATTCATTCTTCAAATCATTCCCTAAATCAGACATAACATCTAGTCTAACAATTGTTACTTTTCCAGAAAGTTCCTTTTCTAACCTGTCCACGGCAGGTTTCATTGATATACACGCTATTCAATACTCGGAATATAATTGCAAAACAACAGGAGAATTAGATCTCAAAATAGTATCCCATTCAGATCTTATCTTTACCTGATCGTTATTTATAGATTGAGATTTCAAAAAAACAGTAAATGCGATGAGTAAAACCACTAGGATCAGAATCGATACTTTCCAAGAAAATATTCTAGTCGCACCAATTCCAATAAGAATCATTAATACGATCGCAATAAGGACATAAGAATATTGATTAATCCAAGCGAACATATTTTATACCTTAATCAAAAAGGTAAGTAATTATAGTTACTTACCTTTTATAAGTTGAAAATGTTAACTAAGCAGCAGCCATATCAGTTCCACAACAAAGTGGAGATTTTACCTTGCCACATCCTTTAGAGCATTGAGCAACACCCACGGAAGTACCATCTTCTTTTTCAATTGTTACATGAGAAAGTTCTTCACCACACTTGCCGCATGTTAAATTAACTTCCATTTCGCAACCTTGTTCACAACTGTAATTAGCCATTATTACACTCCTAAATTAAATTAAATTAGTGTAACGATTTTATAGAGTACTTAAAAGATCTGTCAAACTTGATGGACTTTAATCAGTTGATATAACAGAAATAAATTCCTCAAATGTCTTCTTAGTGAAATCAATCATATTAAGTTCACGATCAGAATTATTTGTACTAATGGTGATTGATTCCTCTACTGGACCCGAAATTGCTATGGCAGAATGACCAGCGGGATCTCCATATCTATTACCAGTAGGTCCAGATGCTCCTGTTTCAGCAATACCCCAAGTCGTACCAAGCATTTCTTTTACCCTACGGGCATTGAATAAAGCATACTCTTTTGTAGCTGATCTGATACCCACAAGATCATCATCAGTAACATTTATGAAGGCTTCAGATGCTTTCCTTGTATACAAAACAGCAGATCCTATAAAGTATGCGGAAGCTCCCGGAATAGCCAAAAGATGAGCAGAAATTAAACCGCCTGACGATGACTCAGAAACAGCTACAGTGTGATTTGATTTTTTTAAAATATCAGCAATTTGATTTGATAATTTTAATAGTTCATCATTCATAAAATTTTTACCTACCTAGGTGGAACTCCAGAATATGTATCAGTATATGATTTAAAATACTGGGCAGGCCATAAATCTGTAGTTCTATCTAACTCCTCTCGTGCATACAAAGCCCAATAAGGGTTTCTTAATAATTCTCTTCCAAGCAATATAACGTCCGCATCACCATTACGCAAAGTTTGTTCTGCTTGAGCTGAATCTCTAATCAGTCCTACCGCTCCAGTCAATACGTCTACTTCCGATCTTATCTTTGAAGCAAAAGGGACTTGATAGCCGGGGAATGTATCAATCTGTTGGCCTTGAGAAATACCTCCAGAAGAACAATCAATGAGATCAACACCTTGATCTTTAAGCCATCCAGATAATTCTATTGCATCACTAATATCCCAGCCTCCAGCCATATACTCAGATGCTGAAATACGTGCAAACAATGGCATAGATTCCGGTATAACATTCCTTACTGCAGAAGCAATATCAATAGCAAATCTACATCTATTTTCCAATGATCCACCATATTTATCTTTTCTAGTATTTGAAAGAGGTGACATAAAAGTAGAAGCTAAATACCCGTGAGCAAAATGTAACTCTATAACTTTAAATCCAGCCTCAACAGATCTCTTAGCTGCAGACGCGAAATCCATAATGATTCCAGATATATCTTCAAGAGAAAGTTCGCTAGGGACTGCAAATCCTTCACCAAATGCTACCGAACTAGGAGCAACAGATTGCCATCCCCCATCATCTGCGGAAACCAGTGTTCCACCGTTCCAAGGCTGATTGTGGGAGGCTTTTCTACCTGCATGAGCTAATTGAATCGCTGGTGTTGCCGAATATTCTGATAAAAATTGTGTGATAGGGCGATATGCCGGAATATGGTCATCAGACCAAATTCCTGTATCTTGAGGAGATATTCTACCTTCAGGAGAAACACCTGTAGCTTCAACCATTACTAAGCCTGCTCCCCCAACAGCCCGAGTCCCTAAATGGACCAGATGCCAGTTGTCAGGCATGCCATCACGGTCATCTGCAGAATATTGACACATAGGAGATACAAAAACCCTATTTCTAATATTTTCTTCTCTAATTTTTATTGGCGAAAATAAATTACTCATAATTATCCTTTAGTTAATTTTAATCTCTTGGAAAACAACCTTATTTTGGGCTACGAGATCTCTGATTTCTCTTTGTCTCTTGGACAACTTACCCACCGGCTGATTTAAATTCAATCAATATAATCTTATCTTCTTCAAATTGTACCCCATCTATTGGACTACCTAAAAATCTAAACGATTTACTCTCATAAGGATATGTCTTCATAAATGGTATAAATTGCTCTGAAATTTTCCCATATAACGTTGATTGACTTCGTTTTTCAAATTCTACCTTAGATAATTTCCGAACATAATTAAATAAAAGAGCTATGAGTACAAAAATTATAAAACTTTGAATCAAAAGTAAGTACCAAACCATAGTGACATCAAACACAATAAACTCCAATGAGACTTTTGGTTATGAAGATTTGTTTAACTGCTCTTTTAAGTTATTTCCAAATTCTTGGATTTGCCATTTCCTGACAATTGCATCTTCCAACTCTATCTGAATAGAGTCGGGAACCTTAGAAAGCCTTTTCAAGCTAAGTGTAGGCCATAATAAGCTAGGATCCAGGCCTAATTCTTCCCCCAAATCTTTTCTCCATGATCTCAATTCTTTATAAAGTATATTAGCTTTTTCTCTTTCTTTATTAGATAAAGGGTGAGATCTTTTAACCTTATTTGGCCTACGTATAGGTGGGTCTTCTTTAGATTCCTGTACTATTTCTTTGATGCGCTTTTTCATGTCAGGTTTTCGCCACCATCCAATACCCTTGATATTCATGTAGTCAGATTTAGGGTCTTTAGCAATAGAAACTAACACTGAATCCGATACGATTTTGAACGGGGGCCTATCTTTGCCAATAGCTTCATCTTCTCTCAGGTCATAAAGCCTCTTCAATAACGGAAGTTCTTTTTCAGTTAAAATATTACTTCCTTTTAAATTCAAAAATGATTGGTTCTCATCCTTAATCTCAAATTTTATTTTTGACAATCTATTAAATTCTTCTTCTACCCAGTGATACCTATTTAATTTTTTTAGCCGATCTGTCATAACTTTCCGAGTTTGACCAAGATACCTAACATCATCTGCAGCATATTTGATAGCTTCTTTTGACAATGGCCTATTGGTCCAATCACTTCTTTGAAGATTTTTATCTTTGCTTACAATAACGTTTATATATTCTTTAAGAATTGAATCTAAACCTAATTTTGGGGATCCTAAAAATGCGGCAGCAATGCTCGTGTCAAAAATATTTTCGAACGTGAACCCATAATCCCTATTTAAACTACGAACATCGTAATCTCCAGAATGAAGTATTTTAACGATATTATTATCATTTAATAAATGGCCTAAAGGATCCATATTGTCTATAGCCAAAGGGTCAATGATATACGGGACATCTCCAAGAGAAATCTGTATTAGGCAAACCCTTTCTGGATACCTGAAAAACCCATTTCCCTCTATATCAATGCCTATCCAAGAATGAGTTCGGGCTTCATTAGAAAAATCTTCTAAATCAGCTGACGTTGTTATTGATTTGTGTATTTTTTTCTTTGCCTTAAATATCACAATCTTGCTTTATTATCACAATGGTGTACACGCTATTTACCAAAGTATACCTGTAAAATTTGCAGAACTATGTTGATTTTTATATAAAAGAACAAATTCATTCGTAAATAATCGAAAAAACAGAGATTATTTTTAAACATAATCATTGGAATATGATTAAGGAGCATTTTATGCAAGAACAATTTGAAGCCGGATTAAAAAAAAGAAAACAAGTCCTTGGAGAAGATTACGTTAATGATTCATTTAAAAATGCCAATAGCTTTAGTCAGCCATTTCAAAAATTTTTAACAGAAACATATTGGGGAGGTGTATGGACCAGAGAGGGGTTGGATGACAAAACAAAAAGCATAGTAACCTTATCCATATTAATTGCTCTAGGAGCAGAACATGAAATACCTATCCATACTATAGGAGCATTAAATAATGGAGTTTCTCCAGATGAGTTGATGTCTATATTAATTCATAGTTCTGCCTATGCAGGAGCTCCTGCAGCCCTATCTGCTCAGAAAATAATAAGAAAAACACTCGAAGACTCTGGTAACATATCTACACTATAGTGATAATCTAGATTCATGGGAGATATTGAGTCATGGCGAAAATAAAAATGTATGGAACAACTTGGTGTGGCGACTGCCACAGATCAAAAGATTATCTTGACAGTAACAATATAGAATACGATTGGACAGATGTTGATGAAGAACCAGAATATGCTGAATACATAAAAACTTTAAATAACGGGGTACAAAGGGTTCCAACAATAGTATTCGAAGATGGATCCGTACTAGTAGAACCAACAAACGAAGATTTAGAGAAAAAGATCAAAATATAACTATGACTAGAAAAAAAGTGTGGGCTGCCTGGCTAAAGTTTGCTGACAAATTAGGCACGATCCAAATGATGATTATATTAACAGTAATCTATTGGACTTTCGTTTCTGTCATGGCTATTCCTTTTAAATTATTTGCTGATCCTCTTATTTTACGGAAACACTCTAAATCTAACTGGAAACACAAAAGTTATAGTCCTGAAAGTGTATTTGAATCAATGAAAAGACAATATTAAGAGATATATTTTGATAATTTTAGGCATATCATGTTATTTCCACGATGCGTCAGCCGCACTAATTAGTGACGGGCATCTAGTTGCAGCGGCAGAAGAAGAGCGCTTTACGAGAATTAAACATGATTATTCATATCCAACTAATGCTATAGAATTTTGTTTAAAAGAAGCATCAATTGATGCTTCTGACATAGATTATGTTGTATTTTTTGAAAAACCTTTTACAAAATTCGAACGATTATTAAAAACAGCCATCCAAGGTTTCCCAAAAACGTACTGGATGTTTGTGCAAAGTATGAGAACGTGGTTATTTGATAAATTATGGATTAAGGGCCTAATAGCTGAGCATCTAAAAATAGATCCCAAAAAAATAATGTTTTCCGAACACCATATTTCCCACGCTGCAAGTGCTTACTACTGTTCTCCTTTTCAAGAATCTGCAATATTAACTTTCGACGGAGTGGGTGAATGGGCAACAACAACTATGGGAAAAGGAACTGGGTCAAAATTAGAAATTGAAGAAGAAATCCATTTCCCGCACTCTCTAGGGCTACTATACAGCGCATTTACAGCTTTCTTAGGCTTTGAAGTGAACGAAGGTGAATACAAAGTTATGGGGATGGCTCCATACGGAGAACCTAAATATATCGACGAAGTATACAAAATTATTCGTATGAATGATGATAATTCATTTTGGCTTGATCCAAAATATTTGTCATTCCACTACAGTACCAAAAAATCATTTACTAAAAAAATGTCTGAATTATTTGGGAAACCGCGTGATCCAAATATCCCATTTTTCACAAAATCTAGTGGTTACCCTTCTTATTTTGGGAAAAAACCTTCCAATTTTGAAGAATTATCTGAATACAATCAACATTATGCTGATATAGCAGCAAGCATACAAATTGTTGCCGAAGAAATAATATTATCTTTAGCAAAAGAGGCATGTCGACGATCTGGTTCAAACAATTTATGCCTTGCAGGAGGAGTAGCACTAAATTCTGTCGCTAATGGAAGAATATTAAGAGAAACACCCGTTGAAAACTTATATATACAACCCGCAGCTGGTGATGGTGGATGTGCATTAGGAGCTGCTTTATATCTATGGCATGACGGATTAGGGAATAATGAAAATCGCTTTGTTATGGATCATGCATATTGGGGCGAATCATATGATGACGATCAAATCGGAAAATCTATCGAAGCTTCAGAATTTAAATCCCAGCATATTCAGAATGAAACTGATTTACTAGATATGACTGTTGACAGGCTTATATCAGGAAAGGTCATTGGTCGATTTAACGGAAGATTTGAATGGGGCCCTAGAGCGTTAGGAAATAGAAGTATATTAGCTGATCCTCGCAGCAATGAAATGAAAGACCTCGTAAATACAAAAATTAAATTCCGTGAACCTTTTAGGCCATTTGCGCCTTCCATTTTAGCTGAATCTACTGAATCTTACTTTGATCTTCCAAATGCCATGGACAATATGGCTGCTAGGTTTATGCTTCTAGTAACAGATGTGCATGAAGATAAACAAGACCTGATTCCAGCTGTAAGCCATATGGGAACAGCGAGAGTTCAAACTGTACATAAAGATACTAACCCAAGCTACTACAAACTAATTGAAAAATTTGGGGAATCGACAGGAATCCCAATTTTACTTAATACTTCATTTAATGTCCGTGGAGAGCCAGTTGTCACATCTCCTGATGACGCACTAAATACATTTAGAAATAGCGGAATCGACACTTTAGTGATAGGAAATCATATTGTAGATAAACCATAAGATTGTAAAATATATGATTATATGGAGGACATGAATGTTAAAAGCTATCGCACTTAAATTTAGTATTGCGTGGGATCTTTTAGTATTTTTGTGGAACTTTAAAATGTGGTGGATGATACCTATGGTATCCATACTTCTATTTTTTGGACTTTTGATTGTTGTAGGAAGTGCAACTGGAGTAGGTCCATTTATATATACCTTATTTTAATTTAAAGTCTGACAGCATTTGCGTCATTTTATTTGCAACTTTTGCATGCCCTAAGTTTTCGTAATGAACAGAATCATAAAAATATTCATCTTTGTTTAAAAAATCTCCTCTCATATAATATTTCTCATAATTCAGCATTAAATCATTATCAATTATGTTAGCCAATTCATCCTTAAAATCTGGATCATTTCTTTGAGGACTTAAGAAAATAAAAACATTTTTACCCTGTGATTGTAATCTTTTCACCTCATCATTCAGAATTTCTAACGCAAATTCAGTCGATTCACGAGAATAATCAGGAGGAATCCATTCATTATGATCATTAGATTTTGAGATTGAGTTACCAATATGAAATTTATATGACGCAAAATTTATTGTTTCAGTAATAGCAGGAAATAAGTTATATCCCAATCCAGACGGCTTCCCTACAAAATATGGTAGATGTTTAATTGTTGTTAAACCTCTTTTAAAATCTCCTGGAACAAGTGTAAACACAATTATGTCTGCATCATCAAGGGCAGAGTCAAATCTTGAGCGCATAACCATATTAAGAACACCGTATCCATTAACTCCTGCGTTACCGCAAATGTATTCCACCATGTCTTTACAGACTAGTTCTGAAAAAATATCCTTATCTGTTACATAGGAACCTCCATATGTAACACTGTCTCCTAAAAATAAGATTTTCTGCTTATCCACATCTTGCCAAGTCTGCAATGACCTTAATCCACTTTCATTGATAGTCACTGTAGAACCTCGAAGACGTTCTACCTTTTGATTAGGCTCTAAGGAATACCCAAACGCAGGATCTGAATAATAAATAACCGGATCGCCTAACCCTACATTACGCAACACACATTCACTCATAATGAGTAAAACTATGAGTGACAAAATGAAACTAACTATCAATAATGAGATTTTCTTTTTTAACATGATGAAATTACTTAATCCATCCTCCATAAACAGGATATTGACTACAAATAAACTCTATATAAGAGGATTGTCCAGTCTCATTAGCCTCAAGTGCACGTTGGATGGCAGCAGCAACTTCATCTGGTTCTGTTATTCTCTCAGTGTAAAATCCAAGTTCTTTGATCATCTTCGACATATCTATTGTTTCATATGTAAGTACTTGATGAGTATAAGGATCATGACCTTCACCCCAAAATCCTGGACCGTAACCTGAAAACCCTCCATTACTAATATGTATAACTGTAATTGGAATATTTTCCCTAACAGGAACTTCTAAATTCCCTAACATATAACCTACTCCTGCTTCTCCTGTGACTAAAATAGAAGGCCTTTCTGGGGAAGCAATCTTTGCAGCCATAGCTACCGGCAAACTAAACCCAAGTGTAGACACATTACCCCAACCTAAGAATCCTCGGGAAACCTCTGTTTGGTAAACAGTACTAAGTTGATCTCTCGTATTTCCAGATTCGTGAGTTACAAATGAATTTTTAGGATCTAAAATTTTCATCATCTCTGAATAAACCCTATAAGGATTAATTGGTTTATCAGAAGATTTCATAGCAGGTTCATATATAGCATCATCTTCCGCACGCTGATCTTCAATAATTTTAAATATTTTTGCGTTAGACCTGCCTTTACCTGATGTTTTATCTTTTAACTCTTGAATAAGAGCTTTTAGAGTAAATAAAGCATCACCTAAAACTGCGTGTGTAGTCGGGAACATCTTATTTATATGTAATTCATTTAACCCACAATATATGATCTTCTTATCGGTTGCATTAGGTATGCCGTGGGAAAATCTACCTGGAGAAAGGCTAGATCCTATTGATAAAACCAAATCACTATCTCTTAAGAAATTAGCTGTGTGTGAACCCCTAACACCGACAGATAACGGATGTGATTCTGGGAATATGCCTTTGGCTTTTAAAGTTGTTATCACTGGAATATCAGAAAGTTCTGCGAATTCTAATAAACTTTCACCGGCATCTCCATAAACTACCCCTTCACCAATGTACATAATCGGATTCTCTGCATCCATAACAAGTTTGATGGCTTCTTCTACATCAGCCGGATCTGGAGCATATTTATATGGCTTAGAAGTAAAGTATGGATCTAATGTCTCATCAAATTCAGCATTAGCATCAGGAACAGCGATAACTACCGGACCGGGTGCGCCATTTCTAAGCATAGAAAAAGCTCGGCGCATAAACTCATGTGTTCTTTCGGGCTTATCTATATACCCATACCACTTAGTAACAGATTTCAAACTAGTTGTAACATCAAATTGTGTGTTTTCGGAATCTCCACTTGAAATCCCATCTGTAATACATAGGATAGGTGATCCGTCCTCAAAAGCTTGAGCTAATCCAGCATATGCAACTTGAATTCCTGCAGCATTAACATCTCCCTGTACAGTACAAACTCCAATTTCTTTTCCAGCTGTGACACGAGAAAATCCATCTGCCAAAGCAACTGCATATCTGTCGTCTCTCATCATAATCATAGGAACATTTTCTTCCCCTAATGAATTATTTACTCGACAGACAGGAAACGTTGATACCCATTTTATTCCTTCTTCTTTTAAAGCTTTCGCAATAGCTCTTGAAACACTAATCATGATTTCTCCTACACATCTCAAATAAATCTCATAATATCATTAGAGCTATAATATCGATAACTTAACAATTTGGAAATTCTGTAATGATATACAAGCAAAAAGCATTTTTCATATTATTGTTGATAGTAATTGTATTTATTTTGACTCGTGTTTTTGTTACTAATACTGATGATCCCTTACAAAATCCTGCGTCAACCGTCCAATCAAAAATTAGCACTACGGATCAATACGACCCAGCAACACCTTTACCTACTAAATCAATTTCTAATAACTCTAGTTTATCTCCTTCGATAACCAACGTTAACGTTGCCTCGACTGTAATGCCAAATATCACTGAACCTGTCAATTTATTTTATGAAGCAGAAGTAATAGTTAATAGAATTATCGATGGAGACACCATCGTAATAGAATTTCCCGATGGAACTACTGATAAAGTCAGGCTACTTGGAATTGATACTCCAGAAACATCTATGCCAAATAAACTAGGAGAATATGGCAACATAACTGACATAACCTGTTTAGATATGTGGGGAGATAAAGCAACTGAATTTTTGTCATCTAATCTTCCTCCCGGTACAAAAATCCATCTATATGATGATTTAGATATTGGCTCTCAACGAGACAAATACGAAAGACTTTTAGCATATATCCATTCTGCTACAGAACATGAAATTGATTACAATGCCGAATTAGTAAAATATGGATTAGCTAGAGTTTATACCGAAATACCTAGTGGGGGGGGGGGGGGGGGGGTCGTGAATCAAAATATCTAACCCTTCAAAAACAGGCTATTTTTTCACAAAGTGGTTTATGGAAATGTGCATCTACTTTAAATGAGTCTCCGACAGCAATATGTAAGGATGGAACAGTTAGCTATAGCACAAATAGAAGTGGCACATGTTCTCATCACGGAGGTGTTCAAACATGGAAATAACTCATAGTGCTAATTTAGCTTTTAAAGAAAAGATTAAATAGATTTCGTCGGGCAATCTCTATCTATAAGATTTTCATGTTTCAATTCTTCCCATAAATCAGGATTAATATCAACTTCAGACATTTTTATATTTTCTAACATATGCTCAGAATTTCTAGGCCCTGGAATAGTAGATATTACTGCAGGATGGTTGAGTCCAAACTGAAGTGCTACAGCCTTTAATGGAACGTCATATCTATCACAGATTGCCTTTATTGTACGAGTTCTATGAACGATATCATCTGGAGCAGGTTGGTAAAAATATGTGGTTTCAGTATTCAAATCTGATGCAAGAACACCACTATTATAAGGACCTCCTATGATAACTCCAATCTCTTTCTCAACACACAATGGCATAAACTCATGCAGAGCCGAATGATCTAACAAGGTATATCTACCTGCAAGCAAAAAACAATCAAAGTCTGCTTCATTTGCAAATCGCGATAACATCTCCCACTGATTCATCCCAACACCTATTGCTTTAATAACTCCTTGAGATTTAAGCTCTGCAATAGTTGGATAGGCCTGATTTAGTGCTTCTTCATAATGATCATCAGGATCATGTATAAATAAAATATCGATTGAGTCTAGATTAAGACGAGTTAGGCTCTCCTCAATCGACTGTAACACATCATCTCGTGAATAATTGAATGTTGCTGTTTTATCAGGTTGTATCAGTCTCCCTACCTTACTTGATAATACAAAATCATTTCGATTTATTGATGAAAGAAACTCGCCATTATATATCTCACTTGATCCTGATCCATAAAATGGTGCTGTATCAAAATATCTAACGCCTTCATCGTAAGCTGTTCTTAAGGCTCCAAGGGCATCTTCTCTAGTAGTTCCCCATTTATCCTGTAAAGGAGCTCCGCCCATACCAAGTTGCGTAATTTGAACATTAGTTTTTGGAATAAACGAAGTTTTTAAGTTAGTTTTCATAGTTCAATATTAATCCTTTTAATTTAGTTACTTCTTATAAATTGCAAAACTTCAATGATTTACAATGCAAATGAAGAAATGTCATCATATCATTCAAGTAGGCTGATAATAAAACTTTTATCTCATTGCTTCTTTTAATTAATTAGGTGGTTTTAAGAATGAAACAAAATAATGTTACTGGAGTTGTTGTTGGAAGCCTAAATATGGATTTGGTTGTAACAGGAGAAAATATTCCAAAACCTGGTGAAACTTTATCTGCCAATCATTTCACAACCATACCAGGTGGTAAAGGAGCTAATCAGGCTGTTGCTTGCGCAAATCTAGGAGCAAACATAAGAATGGTTGGAAGAGTTGGAAATGACAATTTCGGAAAAGAACTTAAAGAATCATTATCTCTGCACAATATAGATGATTCCTTTGTGCTTGTAGATAAAGAGGCTTCCACTGGTGTAGCCCTTATATCTGTCGACAAATATGGTGAAAACTCTATTTCAGCTGTATATGGAGCCAATATGTCTTTCCCAGAAGAGCAGTTTAAAGTAGCTAAAGAATCTCTCAAAGGTGCTGACTTTTTGTTACTCCAAAATGAAGTCCCTCTTGAACTAAATATTTCAATAGCTAAATATGCTAAATCAAAAAATATTCCAGTATTTTGGGATCCAGCCCCTTCAAATGATGAATCTATTGGTATTATGGAGTTTTGCTCATATTTAACCCCTAACAGTATAGAAGCTGAAAAGATAACAGGATTAAATATTAAAACCCCCGAACAAGCTGTACAGGCTTGTGAAGCAATATCAAGGTTGTACCCCGAAGTTATTCCATTAATAACATTAAATAAAGAAGGGGTAGCTGTATTTTTTGATAGTAATGCAAAAATAATAAAAGGTTTTGAGGTAGATGTTATTGATACAATCGGAGCAGGTGATGCTTTTATTGCCGGATTAGCAATATCAATAGCAGAGGGTAATAACTTTTTAGATGCCTGCAATTTTGCCAATGCTTCAGCTGCTTTATCTGTTACAGAACAAGGCGCCCAAACAGCTATGCCAAATAGAAATAATGTTGAAAATTTCCTTAGAACATTTATCAAATCTTAATCTGGGAACAGGTATGTTTTCTGTACCCAGTCGACCCTTTTGCTCAGTTATTTTTTATACTGATTGAGTTTACGGGTTAGGGAAACGTTGTTTAACCCAACCCTGGTCGAAAGGTGAGAAGAAATTAGAAGTTATTTCAAGGTTCTTAAAAAACCATTGTCCATTTATTTTCACGAGATCCTCTTGATATACACCTGATCCCCAATAGGCCTGTCCATCTTTTGTACAAGGCTGAAGTAGATTCCAAGTTGCGTGGGCAGTGTCCCCATCAACTTCAATAATAGGATTGATAACATTGTGAACGGCGAATGTGAGCGCACTACTCATTCCGCTAAACAAAGCCCTTATAGCTTCGCGACCTTCGTATTTTTTCCGTACCGGCACTCCTCCTTCCCATACCGCGTCTTCTACAAACAAACTAGCTATGCCATCAGCGTCATAACCGTCATCACAAAAAGCACAATACTTAGCCTTAAGATTACGGATGGCTTCTATGTCTTCTAGGCGTTGAATTCTAGCAGTGAGATCATGATCGGTCATGTTAGCTCCTTTTTAGGATTGTTATTGTCAGAATATATATCATATATTACAACCATTGATAATTCAGGACTACGTTCAGATCTATCAATGCCAAGTTTTAAACGGATGCCTCCCTGTTCCAATAGGAATCTAGTACCTCTCTTACTCAATTATTTTTTACACTGAGTTGAAATTACGGATTCGGGAAAGGTTGTTTCTCCCAACCCTGTTCAAAAGGCGTCCAAAAATTAAAAGTTATCCTAAGGTGCTTAAAAAACCATTGCCCATCTACTTTCACGTAATCATCTTGGTATACACCTGATACCCAATAGGCTTGTCCTGATTCTGTGCAGGGTTGAAATAAATTCCAACTTGCGTGGGCAGTGTCTCCATCAACTTCGATAATAGGGTTGATAGCATTGTGGACTGAAAATGTAATACGACTACTAGTACCTGTGAAATAAGATCGTATAGCATCACGGCCTTCATGTTTTCCCTGTGTCCGTATTCCTCCTTCCCATATCCCATCTTCAACAAACAAACTTGCTATGCCGTCGGGGTCATATCCATCGTCGCAAAAGGCACAATATCTAGCTTTAAGATTACGAATGGCTTCTATATCTTCTAGGCGTTGAATTTTATCAGCAATATCATGGTTACTATTTATATGCCAGTTATCAAACATGTTGCCTCCTTCTTTACATTTTTTTCTCTATCATTTTCAGAAGAGTAGGTTAGTTTTCTCCATCCCTATTCTAACGTCCATATATAAATTTACTTAACCAATATGTAGAAAAAACTGATCGCTATCATATTTGATTGCATTTTTCTTATCATTTGACATGCGGTCATATGTCCTATACATCATAGCTGTTCTAGGATTACTACTTAATTTCTCTCTATTGCGAACCAAGAAATCCCAATATAAATAATTAAAAGGGCATGCTTCTGGTCCACTCTTCTTTTTGACACTGTAAGTACAGCTATCACAATAATCTGACATTTTATTTATATAGCTTCCTCCTGCCGCATATGGTTTACTAGCTAAATACCCACCATCAGAAAATAGGATCATTCCTGAAACATTGGGTAACTCAACCCATTCATATGCATCAGCGTAAACTGTTAAAAACCACTCATTGACCTGAGTCGGCGAAACTCCTGATATAAGAGCGAAATTTCCTAAAACCATAAGACGCTGAATATGATGAGCGTATGCGTTTTGTTTGGTTTCGGACACACATTGTTTCAAACAATTCATTTCTGTTTCGCCTGTCCAGTAAAACTCAGGCAAATCTCTAGAGGCGTTAAAAAAATTGAGCTCTGAATACTCGGGCATTTTTAACCAATAAATCCCCCTAATATATTCTCTCCAACCTATAATCTGACGAATAAACCCTTCTACAGAGTTAAGAGGTGCCTTACCGTCATAGTACGCCCTTTCCGCAGCTTCTATGCATTCTCTAGGAAGTAATAACCCACAATTTAAGTAAAAACTTATATGAGAATGGTACATCCAAGGTTCATCTTCGATCATAGCGTCTTGATAGTCACCAAAATTATGAAGTCTCTGATCAATAAACTGATTCAGAGCTACTAAAGCTTGATCATGAGTAACAGCAAAATTAAAAGGTTCTAAATTTCCAAAATGATCTTTAAATTTATTATTTACTAAGGCCATAACTTCTAAAGTTATTTCATCAGGCTCTGATTCATATGTTTTGGGAATATTGATTCTGCCTTTAGGAAATTTACGGTTCTCGGAATCATAATTCCACTTCCCACCCAAAGGCTTATCATCATCATCCATAAGGATGGAATACTTTTTTCTCATTTCTCGATAAAAATACTCCATCCTTAATTGTTTACGATCATCTGCCCAGTCAGCAAATTCTTCCAAAGTAGATAAAAATCTTGTATCAAGACGAACATCAACCGGAACAGCATACTGAATCTCCCATGACAATATTTCTTGTAAAACTCGAAACTCTCCAGGGTGAGTTACTACAATCTCATCTACAGTATGGGAAATGATGGTACGTTCTATTTCTTTAGAAAAAGTTCCAGAATTTGTAGGGTCATCTAATTTAATATATAAAACCTTATACCCTAAGTTGATTAATTCATCTGCAAAATGTCTCATTGCAGAAAAAATAAAGGCTATCTTTTTTTTATGATGTTTAACATATGTAGCCTCTTCCATTACCTCGCACATCAGAATAACGTCATTTGTTTTATCAATACCATTAAGACTAGAAATGGAATGCGATAGCTGATCTCCTAAAATAAGCCTTAATGTTTTCATAGTTCAATATTACTCTTTTTAATGATTCCAATACGCAAAAGCAGGTAACGCGAAAATAATAGAATTGCACTACTAGGCATGTTAGTAATACGTTGAGTATCTAATTACTGTATTACCAAAGACGTCTATTTTAAATAGTTTGTGCCGTTACCATTGAACAAACATAGGCATAATTACATGAGTATAATCTTGTTTGCCAACACTCTTAACAACTCCAGGACTCGAAGGATTAGACATTTCGAATGAAATATCTCCTTCTTCTAATACATCTAATACTTCAGCCAAATACTTACTATTGAAAGCTATTTTTGAATCATCACCAACTTCACCTTCAACTTCACCATTAATTTCACCTTGATGATCTCCTAGCTCTTCAGCTCTCGATGTAATAGATATTCCTCCGCCGTCGTCCCCGTCAATAATTTGAAATCTAACAATTCCGCTTCCATCCCTAGCAAAAATCGAAGCTGATTTAACAGCTCTTACAAATTCAGTTCGTTTTAAAACAATCCTATGTTTATATTCACTTGGTATCAAAGACCTAAAGTTAGGAAAAGAACCCGGCATTAACTGAGAGACAATTTCTACATTACCAATATTAAATAAAGCATGCGTTCCTGTTGGTGTAACCGTAAATTCTATCTGTGAATCATCTGTTCCTATGAGTCTGCCTACTTCTTGCATAGCTTTGGCAGGGATAATGAATTCTATGGGATCAGTCATTGCATCTGCTAATTTACCTTCATATACAGCAAGCCTAAATCCATCAGCAGCAGCAAAAGTAAACTGATCGCCACTAGCTTCAACCTTCAATCCTGTCAAAACTGGTCGAGAATCTTCTGTGGCAGCAGCAAATGCAACATGATCAATGGTATCTCTAAGA
Organism: Dehalococcoidia bacterium; assembly: GCA_045564655.1. Classification (GTDB taxonomy): domain Bacteria; phylum Chloroflexota; class Dehalococcoidia; order Lucifugimonadales; family UBA826; genus UBA826. The sequence continues at coordinate 1,205 of JBJLGX010000020.1, read as the reverse complement.
ACTTGTGGAGATATTTTTATAACTGATCCTTCATCTACTTCTGGTATTGGTGGGAAATCATCTGCAGAAGTTCCATTTATGTTTGCTTCAAATTTTTGACATTTAAATGAAACAGCCGGTGATCCTTCTGAAGAAACAATGTCGATTCGATCATCTGGTAAAGAGTTAACAAAGTCGGTCAATAATCGAGCAGGAATCGTTAATTCTCCTTCTTCTTCTACCTGGGCTCCTATACGTGTTGTTATTGCAATATCAAGATTTGTCGCAGTCAAAACAAGCATTCCCTGATCTGTAACAATTTTCACATTTTGCAAAACAGGTAAATTACTTCTAGATGCAACAGCCCTCCCTACAATAGCTAATCCTCTACTAAGATTCTGTTGAAGACACGATACTTGCATAACAATCGCTCCTAATCCCTTTTACACAATATATACGATATTTAATAACATTATATGCTTTATCTTGTGACATTAAAATCGATTTCTAGCGTTATATCATCATCTACTGAAATTATGAAAGGCAATCTTGGTTTATTAATTTGACAATCTTCCCATCTCATTACTGTAGAAGTGATTCCTGAAATCTAATTTCCAGAGAATTTCGCATCAGGTAAAAAATGTTTACATAATAATAGAGGGTTCTCTAGCGAGAACCCTCTTTAATACCATTAAATGCTTTAAATAAGAACTACTGAACTATTATTTGACCAACCATACCTAATGATTCGTGGGGTAAACATATAAAGTCATATGTACCAGGCTCATCAAAAGTAAAAACTAATTCTGATGTTTCGCCTGCTTCAACTTCTACATCAATACCTAAATCATCAACAGTAAAAGAGTGGAATTCATTTTGGGAAGTTAAAACTAATTCTATAGTTTCACCAGCTGACACAGTTATTTCTACTGGATCATAAACATAATTGCCACCATCATCTTTCATTAATACATCTATACTTCTGTCTGCAGATCCACCACTTGCAGATGTATCTTCAGAATCTGAAGCGCTAGTCATAGCAGCAGCAGGAGCAGGGGGAGGAGCAGAAGATTCAGCCATAGTAATAGGCGCAGGATCTTTTGCGTTGTGATCTCCCTTAGGGGGAACATCGTCACCACAAGCAACTAAGCTAAAAATAACAACTAGTAAGGACATTGAAATAATTAATTTCTTCAAAATACTCTCCTAAACCGTAGGTTAATATC
>JBJLGX010000019.1:0-5394 GCA_045564655.1 Dehalococcoidia bacterium | reverse complement strand
ATAGAATACTTTGTTGTCTTTATTTAGTAAACATTATTGCCCAAATGATTGCGTCAAAAACAAGGCAATGGAAAGTTATTAAGCCTATACCAATAATTGCAATGTAATGAGATACAGGGGTTATAGTACTTACATCAGAAGCTATTACAATACCTAATAATGCTAATAGAGATATAGCAGTTATCCAAAGAGATACGACACATATGATTAACCAATATGTGTCCGAAAACTTTAAATAAGCTATTGCACTTGGCATCCAAAAAGTTGCTGAAATTAAAAATAAAGCAACTAATACTGAGACTGTATGTCCGTTAAACCAATCTGATTTGTTGAAATCCTCTAGTCCATTTTGGAAGAGAGAAATATAACAGAATGCTAAATAACCTACTGCTGCAAATAGCATTGAGATAGTAATGCTTGTTTTTAAATTGCCTTTTACCCCACCCCACAAAGCCTCTCGGTACTCTGGGAACATACCTAATCCTATTACGTAACTACCTAAAACTGCTATTCCGCCTATCATATTTATTATTAAAAAAACGGTTTGGTGTGAAGTCATTTTATCTTCCTGTATGGTTGCTTGTTGCCATCAGTCCCTATGTGTGTCATGATACACTTATATTGGTTAAATTACAATTTTGGCAAGTTAAAAACGATATCGTTTAAATAGGAGGATAAAGTTTACTTTGAATATATTAGTATTTGGGGGGACAGGTTTTATAGGTAGGCCTGTAATAGCAAGGCTTCAAGGAAGAGGTCATAATGTTCGCTGTTTGAGTAGGGACACTGCAAGAGCTAAGGACTTACTGGGTGAAGGTGTCGATTTACTTGATTTTGATTTATCTGATTTAGAACTTATCAAAGAAATAGAACTTGCAGATGTGATTATTAACCTTGCCGGAGAACAATTAGCCGGGGTCAGGTGGAGCGAATCGAAAAAGAAAAAATTTCATGAAAGTAGGGAAGGCATTAATAAGTTAATCGTTAATGCTATTTCAAATTGTAAGACTCCTCCATCTCTATTTATATCGGCAAGTGCTGTTGGGGTATATGGAGACAGAGGAAATGAATTACTTACAGAGGATTCGTTACCAAATTCAGATTATTTATCACAATTGTGTTTAGATTGGGAAGATGCAGCTATTGAAGCTGAAAAACATGGTGTTAGGGTTTGCACCTTAAGGCTTGGAGTTGTATTGGGTAGGGAAGGTGGAGTTTTAAAGCAAGTTATGCCTACTTTTGAATTAGGTGTAGGTACTTATCTAGGAGATCGAGATCAGAAAGTACCTTGGGTTCATATATTTGATGTCGTAAGGGTTGTAGAATTTTGTATTGACACAGATATTGAAGGTCCTGTTAATGTTGTTGCTCCTAAAGCTTCGACTAGTATAAATTTTGCAAAAATTTTAAAGAATATTACAAAAGCAAAAATTTTAATTCATATTCCTTATATTGCTCTTCGCATAGTGTTTGCATCAGGGGCTAAGGTTCTTACAAATAGCCAAAATGCTGTTCCTGAGAAATTATTGAATAATAATTTTGAGTTTAAGTATAGTTTGCTTGAAGAAGCTATTAAAGATGAGGTTGCGCCAGGATCAATCCAGATTTCAAAAACATCTAGATTTATTGAAGTTTTGAAATCTAAAGGCCAATATCAGCTAAAGACATCAGTAACTTTGAATTCAAGTGCTGAAGAGACGTTTTCTTTTTTTGGTTCTCCATTAAATTTGGGTCTTTCTACGCCTGATTGGTTAGGGTTTAGGATTATTGATATTCCTGATGAAATTATGGAAGAATCAAAAATTGTGTATAAAATTAAATTAGGACTTGTATATATGAAATGGTGTACAGTTATAGCAAAATGGCACCCTTCAGATATTTTTGTAGACTTTCAGGCAAAAGGTCCATATTCCTTATGGTGGCATGAACACAGTATAAAACCTTTGTCTCAGGAATCGTCAGTTATGGAAGACTGTGTAACTTATAAAGTTCCATTTGGAATATTTGGAAGGATTGCACACTATTTATTTATTAAAAAAATACTTAATAGGATATTCAATTATCGACGCTTTATTATGATATTGAGATTTGGGTAAATATTATGGCTAAGTTGAAAAATAAGAAAAATGACTATAAACCATTGATTAATAGATTAGTTGATAGTTTATTAAGCAACGATTATGCGAGTTGTGAAGCTGTCATTAATGATGCTCTTCGTATGCAATTCCAACCAGGAGAAATATATGCCCATATACTATCTGCTTCTATGAGAAAGATAGGAAGTTTATGGCATGATGGCAAAATATCTATTGCACATGAACATTTGGCTACTCAAATGACAGCATCTATAGTTGATATGGTAGCTGATAAATCTCCTAAGCTTGCGTCTAATAGTAAAGTTGCAGTTATTGCTACTACGTCGGGGGAGACTCATTGGATGGGGGCTAAAGTTTTTTCTAGACTTTTAGAATTAGAAGGCTGGGAAGTACATTATTTAGGCTATGATACTCCTCAAACTGATTTAGCTGAATATGCTCACATGCAAAGAGCCGACATTGTTGTTATATCAATTGTTCGAGATACTTATATTCCTGGCACTGTTGAAGCAATAAATCAGATACAAGCATTAGATCCAGCTCCTATTGTATTAGTTGGAGGCCCAGCAACGGAAAAAGATATGGGTGAGTTGAAAAAATCAGGAGTGCTATTGGCCCCTGATTTTATTTCAGGTATTGATATGGTGAAAGAAGCTTTTGGGTTTTTGTCAGATTTTAATACTTTAGAAGAAATTCTTATTTCTATAGGAATTAGCATCCAAAATACCAGAAAGGCTAGAGATATGAGTCAAATGGAATTAGCTCAAATTGCAGGAGTAGATAGAGCTTATATAAGTTTGGTCGAAAACGGGAAACAAAATATTACTATGTCTGCTTTGTATAAATTTTCAGAAGCCTTAGGTGTTCCTTTTATATCTCTTATGCCGTCTTACGATCTTGAATAAATCGATTTATTTTATGTTTTTATACTGAGCTCTAATCTTTAACATTATAAATGCGCCCACAACTAAAACAGAAAATGTCATTATCAAATTTTTGTATATTAACCAACTAATTATCGTTGCTGTCAAAAAAGAAAAAACTCCGGTATAGACGGGACTTCTAGTGATCAATAACACAGCGGCAGCAGGAATGCTTGTTACTATGGCAGCAATTGGTATTAATGCTATAACAGCTCCCATAGATGTCGCCATTCCTGTTCCTCCAGAAGGTTTAAAAGGTAAACGGATCATATGACCAGCTAATAATATGAACATAGATAGTACAGATATCCATATAGGGTATCCTAAAATATAAGGTATGCCAGTGGGTATTAATCCTTTTATTATGTCTATAAAAAAAACATAAATACCATATCGAGCTCCTAACTCTGAATATATATTTGAGGCTCCAGGGTTTTTAGTACCTAATTTTCTTATATTTACATTTTTTTTATTAGATAATATGTCACCACTTTGGATTGTTCCGACTAAATAACATAGAGTTAACCATAGTATTAACAAAGTAAATGGTAATAATTCCGTATTCATTAGGACCCCGTATACATCACGATATATAATTTAAAAATGTGCAGAGAAAATAACTCCTACTCAGATGATATCAAAAAAACTTTAAATTTATACCTATCAATTTCAGAGGGTATTTTAAAAGGATGGGGATTGATATTATCTACGATAACTTTACATGCATCATTTATTGATACGAATTACGGAATTCTAAATGAACTAATACCCGAAACCCAAATTACTTATTTAATGAGATATTGGATTCCGTTATTTTTTTGGGGGATAAGTATTATATTTAGTGTCCTATATATTAGGGGTATATTACTTAAAACTATTAATACAAATAACCTTATGACACTCATAGCCCCTACATTGTTTTTCTTGATTTTGTTAATTACAGGGATATTAAATACGATTATTATTAATTATTATTTTTTATAGACTTGAATTCTATGCCTATTGCTTTCGGTTACATATAAGGTGTCGTCTTTATCTAATTTGACTGACACTGGTCCCCAAAATAATTTTTCGATATGTGCGGACTCTTCATACGGGTCCCCTTTGAATTGTGATATGTCAGGCTCTAAATTTGACTTAGATCTTGGAAGAGCTTCTTCTTGGTTTGCTAGCATAAATTCTTCGCCCCATTTTGATAGAGTGGCTTCTCCTCTAAGTGTTTCTATCCAAGTTCCATTTGGATCAAATATTTGGACTCGTTCATTCCCCCAATCAGCAACATATATATATTCATTTTTATCTACTGCTACACTTGATGGATTTTTAAAATCCCCGTTGGTAGTACCTAAATTTCCAAAACGTTGTAGTAAATTCCCGTCATTTGAGAACTTAGCGATTTGATGGTTCCCCCAGTCAGCAACATATATATAATCATTAGAAGATATTGTAATCCCCCATGGTAGATTGAGGTTTATATTTTGGTTTGTTTCATTTCCAAATAGGGATATAAAATCTCCGTCAGATGTGAATTTCTGTATTCTGTTGTTTTTATGGTCGGAAATTATAAGTTCATTGTTTTTGTTAAAACATATTCCCGCAGGGCCATTTAATTCTCCCGGGTTGCTACCTGTGATTCCCCAAGACTTTTTAGGAGTCCCATCTATGCCGTATATTGTTATACGATTATTTTTTTCATCGCTTACATAAATATCACCATTTTGGTGAGTAGTTATTGCAGTGGGCCATCTAAATTGTCCTAAATCTTCTCCAAATCCTCCGTAGACACCAAAAAAATCACCCTCTGTGTCATACATTGTGACTCGTAAGTTTCTTGATACAGCGGGATAGGCTCTACTGATAGTATGCATTCTTCCATCATTTGAGAAAGCAGTATCTACAGGAAACATGAATCCTCTACCTTCCATAGTGCAAAGACCTAATGTGTGGGAGTAATTCATGAATTTAGTTGTAATATTTTTTGTAATCATATTTTATTTAGTTATTAGCATCTTTGGAATTCAGGCACTGATCCGATTACCCCAAACACATTTGCTATAGTTGATTCATCTGCGAGGCTGCTTTTACTTAAGTCAATATTATTAATGAAATCTTCTAGGCTTTCACGCGTATTCTGCGATATATCTAAACCGCCAATTTCATTTAATATTTTGTCAATTATGTCACTGGTAGATATATTTTGAATATCAGAATTTAAAATAAATTTAATTATTTTTAATATACCTGGGTTACTTAAGTCACTCATCTGTTGAACACAAAAGTTTACTCTCTCTGTGATAGATCCTGTTTCAATCCATTCAAGTCCTTGATGCCAACCTTCTACAGATGGAGGATTTAATAATTGTTGTCCCATATAT
>JBJLGX010000018.1:0-7501 GCA_045564655.1 Dehalococcoidia bacterium | reverse complement strand
TGTGATCTCCCTTAGGGGGAACATCGTCACCACAAGCAACTAAGCTAAAAATAACAACTAGTAAGGACATTGAAATAATTAATTTCTTCAAAATACTCTCCTAAACCGTAGGTTAATATCACTATACATAATATCGTAGCACCGTATAATTCCGTGGGTCAATTAGATTCATAAAAGATGATATTAAAAATAGCCTGCGTAAATACATACCAAAAAAAACTTGACACAAGTACATTAGTTCTGATAATTTATCTTTATTAGGACAAATGTACTTATTAAAGGAGTTACGCGTGAAAAGACCTTTATCTAAAAGACAGCAAGAAATGCTGAAATATATTCAAGATTTTGTCTCAGAAAACAGTTATCCTCCCACAGTAAGAGATATTCAAAATGGCTGTGAAATAAGTTCAACCTCAGTAGTTGATTACAATCTACAAATACTAGAACGTGAAGGATACCTTCAGAGAAAAAGGGAGGTCTCTCGCGGAATAGAAATATTAAAAGACACAACTTCCTCTATCGTGAACAAATTAACTTCTGTTCCTATTCTTGGAAATATAGCTGCCGGAAGCCCTTTGCCTATATCTGACTCAGGGTCATGGAATAATGCCGACTTTGACAATGTTGATATACCTACATCTTTAACAAAAGGAAAAGATAATGTGTTTGGACTTAAAGTTAAAGGGGAATCAATGATAGATGCCCTTGTAGGAGACGGAGATTTAGTTTTAATCGAACCCACAGAACAAGCGCGAAATGGCGAAATGGTTGCAGCTTGGTTAAAAAATGAAGAAGAAGCAACTCTCAAACATTTTTACTTACAAGGTGAAAATGTTCACTTGGTTCCTGCGAATTCCCAAATGAACCCTATTGTCGTCCCTGCCAGCAACGTTGCCGTTAAGGGCAGAGTTGTTGGTGTTATGAGAAGCTTCTAAAAAGTTCCGCCACTATTAAAATTGGCAAATAGATATAGTTTTGCAGTACTATATTGACTCAATGCCGAAGTGGCGGAATGGTAGACGCGCCGGTCTCAAAAACCGGTGGGGTAACACCCATGTGAGTTCGAGTCTCACCTTCGGCACCATATTTTCAGTAATAGGAGATAAACATGCCTGAAAGCGAGATAACCGAAACTAAAGAAAATAGATGGCTCGGGTCAATTGTAGGTCTTGCTATAGGTGACCAATTGGGATCTCTGTCAGAAATGAAAGCCCCAGGGTCTTTTGAAAGGGTCAGAGGCATGGACGAAGACACATTATGGACAGATGACACTTCCCAGGCATTATGTATTGCAGATAGTTTAATATCACTAAAAAAAATAGATCTAATAGATCAACTAGAAAGATTTGATCTATGGCTTACTACCGGATACTTAAGCTGTGTAGGGTGGGGGTACGGATGTGGCCCAACTGTAAAAACTGCAATAGTTGGTTTCAGAGAATCAGGAGTACCTTCTCCAGTCACAAACGAACCAACTAATGGATCACTAATGAGATTATCTCCCGTGCCACTTTTTTACTCAAATGATATGCAAATGGCTATTGAGATGTCAGGAAAAAGTTCTTTAACAACCCATGACCATCCTTTATGTATAGATGCTTGCAGACTATATGCTTCAATGATAGTTAAAGCTGTAAACGGAAAAAGTAAGGCTGAAATCCTAGAATACGATGCAGATCTTTGGAAAGATAACCCACTTGCCGATCCTATTGATGAAATTGCCAGAGGTTCATATAAAGAGAAAAACCCCCCTCCAGTCACAGGGACAACATTTGGAACAGAAATTCCTGATGGGATAAGAGGAACATTGAATGTAGTGGAGGCTATAGAAGCCGCTATCTGGGTATTTAATGTAACAGGGTCTTTTGCTGCAGGAGCTTTACAAGCAGTAAATCTTGGTGACGATGCCGATACTACTGCTGCTATCTTCGGACAACTGGGAGGAGCTTATTATGGCTACAACCAGATACCTGAAGCTTGGAAAGCAAAACTACTAGATAGAACACTAGTCGAATACATAGCTAAAAAGTTGTACGAAGCACATCTTTAGTATCCTGTACCAAGCCAATACTGCAAACGGATTAAAATGATATTAATAGATTCTCAAGTACACAGTTATGAAAAAGATTCTCCCTCTAATAGATGGGTAGGATATTTACCTGGACCAGAAGAAGCTACTGGTGACCAAATGGTAGTAGCTATGGATGAAGTAAAAGTAGATGCGGCATTACTAGTATCTGCCTATAGCGTTTATGGATATGATCCTACATATGCACTTAAGGTTTATTCTCAGCACCCTTCAAGATTTAGATTAATAAAGCCATTTAATCCTAAATCTGACGCATCTTACGAAGAAGTTATTGAATGGGCTAAAAAAGATGGCGTCATAGGCGCAAGAATCATGTTAGACAATGAGCCTTTAAAATCTGATGAAACAGGCCTAAACGGAATATTAAAAGCAGGCGCTGATGCCAATATCCCTATAAATCTTCATTGCTCTGACGTTTTATCTCTATTTAAAGAACTTGCTATAAAGCACCAAAACACACGACTTGTAATGGATCATGTAGGAATAACTCAACCTAAAAAACTACCAAAACCTGAAAACCCATTTGCAAACCTGGACGCTGTCTTAGAGTTAGCGCAGTTCGACAATGTTGCTATAAAGATATCAGGAGCATGTACTTTATCTAAAGAAGATTTCCCGTACTTAGATATATGGCCTTATCTATATAAGATATTTGATGCTTTTGGGTTAGAAAGATGCCTGTGGGGAACAGATTGGACCAGAACCAGTCCATTATTAACCTATAGAGAAGGTGTAGATTCATTCAAGTTAACTGATCAGTTAACTGATTCAGAAAAAGCCTTGCTAATGGGAAAGAATTTAATGAAAATTTATAATTGGGAATACTCTAAATAATTTATAATATTCATTAGTTCATATAATTAGGTCCTCATTAAGGATAAACATTTGAAAAAATATTTTTCTTATCTGTTTTTAGGAATTTTAATTTTTACTTTACTCTCTTGTGGTGGTTCTGAAGATTCTTCTGAAGTAGAAGAACTACAAAGACAAGTAGATGAATTGCAAAGCCAATTAGATAACGGTGATTCACCCAATAGAGATACTGATAATTTACAAAAACAAGTAGATCCCGAGAATTCACTCCCCAATACAGATTCCAATAACCCTGAAGCCTTTACACTTCAAGGGACAATTGTTGAAGACTCAAAATATGACCCTTTCTTCAGATATATAGACGTACAAAATTTAAGGATTTTCGTATTAGACGGGGTAGCTGAAGAAATAATCCTTAAAATTTCCAGTACTTATGAAAACATGTTGCAAGATAATTCTTCTATTGACCCAAACATGCGACAGGAATTATTAAATGTATTGGAAGAACGCTATGTGTATCAAAGAGTAGGCTATGTGGGGCCTGAATATTATGGAGAACCCCCGTGTTGTCCAAAAATAACAGAAGAGCTAGATGATGATGCAGATGACTTTGCCCACAGTCAGATAGATTACATCTGGGAAAAAGACCCAGACGAATACGACAGGCAAATAAACGAAGTGATTGAACATTTACTTCACACTTTAACTGACCAAGGATTCAGGTTTGCATTCCCTGAAGACTGGAACTGGGAAGACCCGAACTCTACAGTAAATATGGCGATGTATGAAGCTATAGAGAAAGGCCATTACAACATTACAGGCTATGAAGAAATAAAAACTATGGATCCAAAAGGATTTGATCGAACTATTGCAACAGAATTTGCATACTGGATGATATTGGCATCCTGGGACATGTTTGAAACAGCAGGGATGGAAGCTAACGATGAATGGAATATAGACTCTTCAGAAGAGTTAAGAAAAAACTTGCCCATTGCATATGACTTATACAAAAACACTGTAGAAACAGTTCTGTCTCCTCCAGACCAACAATATATTCTGGATCTATATTATGGAGATATATCTATAAAGGCCAATACAGAACAAGATCATACAGAATGGGACGATGAACACCACGAAGATCACCATCATGAAGAAGATAGTGAATTTAATGCTGAATACGAATTAGACCCCGGTGAAAGTACCGGCGACCCCATGAAAGACGAAATAGAAATGTTCAAAAGGGCCATATCAGAAAATACTGGCCCCGGATGTAACGTATGGTCGGACGTTCCTTGTCCTGAATTCCCTAATTTCGTCAAAACCCAACCAAGTAAATCAAAATTACCTATTTATGATGAATCAACATGTGAAGGTTCATTTAACTATAGAGAATACGAACTAAAGACTCCTAAGGATGATTATGTACGCTGCCTTATAGACGCTAGTCGATCAGATGCTGAACCATATTTCGTACTAGGGGCAGAGCTAAATCCTGCAGTAAAAGCACAAATCTTAGAAGCTGAAAAATATGGTGCTGAAATATTTGGTAATTGGGGCCCTATATTAAATACCTTAGTACGATACGGGGAACCTGACGTTGAATATGTAGCTGCCCAAACATGCTTATATACTGAGAAATATGGTAGTTCAAAGTATGAGACTTGTTACGAGTATAACTTAAACTATTACAAAACCTTTGATTACTGTTGCGGAGCATTACATGGGACACCCGAGCCACTAGCTCCTGTAAGATTCCAAACATTTACTTATAGTGCTCCTGAGACTGCATATAAAGAAGATATGCTCAGAAAAGTCACTCTTCATGAATACGTACATGTTTGGCAAAGTGCATTTAAAGTTCATCCTCACAGCACAAGATGTTCTGATGAACAAAATGTTCTATGCGAACTTGGAAATGGTCCTTTATGGCTAGAAGAAGGTGTAGCAGAATACTTTGCTGTCTTTTATGCAGACAAGAAGGGATGGACCGACTATAGATCAACAATGATAGAGAACCTAAATGGCGCTCAAGAAGTTTACGACCAATGGGGATTTACATTAAGAAATTCTCACGATAGGGCCGCAAAAGATACACTGGACCAACACGAATGTGGCTGCGGGGGAACCATAATGTATAACATGGGCATGTGGGGTGCGGCATGGTTAATCAATAAAGCAGAAACAAATAACGGATTTATAGAAGAGTTCTACCCTAATGTTGCTTATATTGGGTACCAAGAAGCCTTTAAAAATGGGTTTGGAATATCCTTAGATGAATTCTATGATGAGTTTGATGAGTGGCTTGATAGTACCCCTAAGTCAGAAAAGATTAAAATTTTAGACACAATTAGTATGTATTAACCTTTATAGTTTCTACATTAGAGATACTATAGGTATATTCTTTTAATTTAATTTGGTGAGCATAATGTCAAAATTACGATTGGATAACAAAAAAGTTATCGTTACAGGTGGGGCCGACGGTATAGGTAAGGCAATTTGTAAGATTTTTGCAGATGAAGGAGCAAAAGTAATTGTAGCTGATATTAATCCAAACCTTGGGAAAGAAACCGTTGATCAAATCAATCAAGACAATCCGGGTTCATCAAAATATATACAAACAGATATATCATCAGAAAGTAGCATTCAAACATTAATGGAACAAAGTTTAAACTTCCTTGGCGGCTTAGACATTGTTGTTAATAATGCAGTTGCATTTGTATTTGGAAAAGTAGAGGACGTAACAAAAAAAGATTGGGAAAAGGTATTAAATACAAATCTTATTGGAGCAGCAAATTTGTCTGCATCGGCATTGCCTCACCTGAAACAATCCAGTACACCTGCAATAGTAAATATAGCCTCTGTAGGAGGATTCAAAGCTTCACCAGGATTTATTCCTTATCAAGCTTCAAAAGCAGCCCTAATTCAACTAACCAAAGGGTTAGCACTAGACTTATCTGAATATGGAATACGCGTAAATTGCGTATGCCCAGGTTCTATATATACGTCAGCAACAGACAGACATATTAAGTTCGAAGGTTCAGATAAAGAATCTCATCTTCAAAACGTAGCAGGAAGTAACCTCATTAGGCGAATTGGAACTCCTGAAGAAGTTGCTTATGCAGCTTTATTTTTAGCATCAGATGAAGCATCTTTCATTACCGGGACACAAATTGTGGTCGATGGGGGACTAACAATACACTGAAAATATGACATTTCGCGAGTGAAATAGTTTAATATTTAACGATGGCAAGTAAAAAGGATATGATTTTAAAATTTATCACTTGGTCATCCATATTATCTTTATGGATAGGTTTATTCCTATATTCTTTACTTTCTAGCTGGGTATGGGGATTCACAGCATTTTGGGCAATATTTGGATTATTCATTTCTATGCTCATCATCAGTATAATAACCTTACCTAAATATAAAATACTTGGAAAAACAGATAGCCTAAAACTTCTGAAAGACATTTTACAAAGAGATGTCACTAATTAAATTACTTAAGGAGAACTATATTGCCTGCAAATCAATACGATTCACAACCTGAAATGCAAATAGATGAGACAAAAAACTATACTGCCATCATCGAAATGGAAAATGGAAACGAAATAGAAATTGAACTCTTCGCTAAAGAGGTACCTGTAACAGTAAACAACTTTGTTTTTTTATCCCGTGAAGGATATTACGATGGAGTAACTTTCCACAGAGTTATACCACAATTCATGGTTCAGTCAGGTGATCCAACAGGAACAGGCAGAGGTGGACCTGGATATCAATTCCAAGATGAATTCGTAGATTCTTTGCGACATGATAGCCCTGGAACTTTATCGATGGCGAATGCAGGGCCAGGAACTAACGGGTCACAATTTTTTATAACTCATGTCCCAACACCACATTTGGATGGAGCCCATACAGTTTTTGGTAAAGTAACATCTGGTATGGAACATGTATTATCCATACGTACCAGAGACCCCATGTCTGATCCCGCACCAGGTGATGCAATGAAAACTATTAAAATTAACGAAAGTTAAAAAATACTTATGGTATTATCGCTATAAAGAGTGAGCGTAATATTAAATGATTAATTTTATTTGCAATGTACAAGAAGGATGTATTCCTACATCCATACGAGAAGACCTCGAAAAAGGAATCATGACAGCATGCAATGATGTTTTAGGACAGGAACAAGGTCCTATAGAATTTTTATGGACTGAAATCCCTAAAGGGTTTGGGTTCAGAGGGGGATATCCTTCTACTACTTCTCAAGTTGCAGGCTCAATACCAGATGGTTGTACTCAAGAAAAAAGAGAGCTGTTGTTGAGAAAAATTTGTGATAGCTGGAGTTCCATTTCTGGAACAACAGAGGACGAAGCAATTATTTCAATCAGAGACGCAAGTTGGTCAGACAAAACAGGCTATAAGTAATACTTAAAGGAGAAACGAAATGCCGTACTATCGAGTTATAACACCAAAAAATGCTTTGAGTTATGAGCAAAGACAAAAAATAGCACTCGGAGTTACTGATGTTCATTGTGGTATTTCTGCTGCACCTAGAAATTTTGTTCACACAGAATTTCTCGAATTAGATGAAACAGGCTC
>JBJLGX010000017.1:0-10064 GCA_045564655.1 Dehalococcoidia bacterium | reverse complement strand
TATCCAAAAAACTTTTTTCAATCCTAAATCAGAAATAAATGCATGTTTTTTTCTGAATTTTAAGAAAGTTATACCTATAATCCAAAACTCAAATACGTTGGGGAATAACAATAATATATATCTTTCACCTGTGAATTCAAAAAGAATAAGTCCGATCAATCGATAGGCAAAAAGAAAAATTGAAATGAATTTTTCTTTTCGTTCCCATCTAAGAGAAACTAATAAAAAAGTACTCATATAGGCAAGATCTAAAACCTTATCAAATTCTTGATAATTTCTGACTCCTCCTAAATCTAAATTCCCTATTATGAATAAATCAGAAAGATCGATAAGTACAGCAAATATAGAGCCTAAAAAAGCATATTTGAGTACTGGGAAAGACCCTAATAGCCTTACTGAAATAACTATTATTTCTTCAAGAGTCATGGCACACCATGGTGAATATTTAGGACATAATATCATCTAATGAGGTATTCAATTAGATTTTTTTAGTCCTCCATGACCAGTACCAAATAGTAAGTCCCCTGTAATCTAAGCGTATTCGAATCATTATAAAATCCTATAAACTTACGCAGCAGCAGATGCTAAAAAACAATACGGGACATTCCAAGTACCAAGAGACCCCATATCAACAAGAGCTTTTCGAGCATATATTTTCATAACTTTGCCTGCAGATCCAATTGAAGGTCCACCCAAAACATTTCCCATATAAATAACTTCAATTCCCTCATCTAAATTTGAGAAATCATTAATCGTTTCATAAGCTGTATCATTATTTTCAAACATATTCTTAGTTTTGTATTCTGTCATGTTTCACCTCAATGTTTAGAACATTTTAGAACAGAACAATTGTTCTGTCAACTAATGCTACAATCTTTTAAAGAATTAATTTTCACAAAATAGCATTTATTTAAGAGGGGAAAATGAACAGACTTTTGAACAAGGTAGCTTTAATTTCTGGAGGAGCTAAGGGAATAGGAGAGTATACTGCTAGATTATTTGCAACCGAAGGGGCTTCTGTGATTATTGGAGATAAAGACGTAGTAAGTTGTAAAAAAACCGCAAAAGAATTATCAGAACAAGGGTATTCATGTTCTGCACTAACATTAGATGTGACTAAAGAATCAGATTGGATAGATGCCGTATCTTATGTGACTTCTAATTATCAAAAACTAGACATACTTGTAAATAACGCTGGGATTTACAGCACTATTCCTATAGAAAAAACCCCTTTAGAAGACTTCAATAGTGTTATATCAGTAAACTTAACTGGCCTTTTTCTAGGAACAAAACATGCAATCCCTGCATTAAGAAAGTCTGGAGGCGGTTCTATAGTAAACATGTCATCAACCGCAGGGTTAGTAGGAAATATCGGAAGTGGAGCTTACGGAGCCTCTAAAGGAGGCGTAAGGTCTTTTACAAAGTATACTGCAGTACAACATGCAATCGAAAACATAAGAGCAAACTCAATACATCCTGGCCCCATTGATACAGACATGCTTGCTGATAAGTTATCGAATTTAGAAAGCAAAGCCGAATCTGAATCAAAAGTTCCAATGGGTAGAATAGGAACTATTGAAGAAGTAGCTATGGCTATTCTTTTTCTAGCATCTGATGAATCTAGTTACATAACTGGCGCCGAACTAGCAATCGACGGTGGTCTTACAGCTCGTTAATTTACTACTATGCATAATCCTATGACACTCGAAAAAAAAATATCGGATCTTCTAAACTCATTCAAAGGAACTCCCCCTGCGTTAGCGTTAGATTTTGATGGAGTAATATCCGAATTAAAAAAAGACCCTCGAACTGCATCCATTGACAAACACTGTTTAAAATCAATAGTAAAGTTAACTAATATTCTTCCTAACATTTCTATCATATCAGGAAGAAGTACACATGATTTAAAATCTAAAGTAGGATTAGAGAATCTAACTTATATGGGAAATCATGGAGCAGAATATATTAAAGGTGGAAAAATAGTTCGCCAATCTCCAGAAGGAACTGAGGAAATAATAAAATCAGCTCTAGATTACATAAAACTGCAAACACATAAAATAGATGGCCTAGTACATGAAAATAAAACTATTAGTGCATCAGTACACTATAGAGGTGCGCGTGACCATTCAAAAACTAAAGAAATATTAACAACTACTCTTATTAATACTCCTAATATTAATAAATTAGACATTTTCTGGGGTAAACAAATATTAGAAATAAGACCTCATTCAAAATTCAATAAGGGATACGCAATCCATGAATTAATAAAAACAAAAAACATTAAAAATATTATATTTTTTGGGGATGACACAACTGATTTAGATGCGATGATTGAACTGAAAAAACTACGCAAATCAAACACTATATCTGGTTTTTCTATTTACGTATCACAGGATAATGAAAATAATGAGCAATTACTCAGCAACTCAGATTGCTCAATAAAAGGCATCCCTGAAGTCCGTAAAACATTGGAACAAATATTCAATAAATTCGATCCAGTAAGATAAATAATGAATACAATCAAACTTGACATACTTTTTTATATTTTGCTAGCCTTTGATCAATCAAGGTTATATATTGGTATGAATCATATAAATTCTAGGGTTACAAAGGTGTGCTTTGAATAATCTACATGATCTGTTCAAGCCCATAATATTGGCCGCTGGTTCAGGAAGTCGTATGAAATCCAATATTCCTAAACCCCTTCATAAGATATGTGGGAAAGAAATGATAAATATGATTCTTGATTCTTGTAAAGAATCAGGATTACCATCTGCAATTACAATTGTTCCAGAGAAATTTGATGACTTTGAAAAAGTTACTCAAAACCGTACAGAATATGTGGTTCAAAAAGAAGCTAAAGGCAGTGGGGACGCATTACTTCAGATAAAGACATCGACCATTCCTAGCAATATAATCGTTTTAAATAGTGATGTACCATTAATAAAAGCCTCCACAATATTAAAAATGATGGATCATCACCTTAAATCAAAAGCAGATATAACACTACTAACATCGATACCACCCAGCAATCAAGGCTTCGGTAGAATACTAAGAAATAATAACCAAGAAATCTTAGGTATAGTCGAAGAAAACGACACAGATGCTGAAACCCACTCAATAGATGAAATAAATGTAGGAATATATTGTTTTAAATCATCCTGGGTAACTGAAGCAATTAATGAATTAAGCCCTTCATCCAATGGAGAAATATATTTAACAGATTTAATTCATATAGCTTCAACCCAAAACAAAACCATAAAATCTATAATGCTTAATGACAGTAGTGAAGGGCTAGGCGTTAACGATAGGTCTCAGTTAGCAAAATTAGAAAAAATTATAAGAGATCAAATAAACCATGATTTACTAATCCAAGGGGTAACTATTATTGATCCCGAAACATCTTATATTGACCAAGATGTAAAAATATCTGAAGACACAACAATATATCCAAACACTCACATAAAAGAAGGATCAATAATAGGCAACAACTGTATTATCGGTCCCGACTGTAGCATAAAAGGATCAAATATAGGAAATAATTGTGTAATAACTTCTTCTTCAATAGAATATTCTCAAATATACGATGAAGTGCAAATAGGTCCTTATAGTCATATAAGAAAAGATAGTATATTAGGAAAAAATGTAAAAATTGGAAATTATTGTGAAATTAAAAACAGCAGCATCGGCCAGAACAGTAAATCAGGTCATTTTTCGTACTTAGGGGACTCAATGATTGGTGAAAATGTAAATATTGGAGCAGGCACTATAACTTGCAATTACGACGGAACCAACAAAAACAAAACCATAATAGAAGATAATGTATTTATAGGATCGAACACCATGCTTGTGGCTCCAATAAAAATTGGGAAAAATTCGATAACAGGAACTGCATCCGTAATCACTAAAAATGTCCCCGAAAACTCGAAAGCTATTGGGGCCCCTGCCCGAATATTTAAAAGGGATCAATCTAAACAAAAATGATATTTAATATTAATAATCCAGCCTTAGTTATATTGTTTATGGCAACAGGCTTGTTTACTTTTATAAGCCTACTTAAATATGCTTTTGAAACTATTAACATTGAGACACTTTATACATGGCGTAAGGAAAACAAAAGCGGCATAACCAGATTAGAAAATTTAATACAGAATCAAATTCAGTCAGTTGCAGCATTCTCCATATTAAAATATCTGTCTCTAATTGTTATGATTTCAACTCTAAACATATATTATTTTAAAGAATTCACATACTCATCAATAAAAATTGTTAGCATAAATATAGTTTCTATGATAATTATCGGACTTATAGAAACCTTGAACCATAGCTTAACAAAAAAAAATGGTCCTTTAATAGCGTACAAATTATACTACCTATCCACAGTATTAAGTTTCTTATTACGTCCATTGACACGTTCTAAAGAAAGAATCATAGAAATAACAAACCCTGATGACGAATCTACTGAAAACAGAAATGAACCTGAGTCTAGCAAAAGAATCAGTATACAAATGGATGATGAAGGAGAACCTCTAGAAGACCACGAAGTCAAAATGATTAGAGGTGTATTCCAATTAGACCGCACAACAGTTCGAGAGATAATGATTCCACGTGTAGACATGATTACTTCTGAGATAACAACAACAATAGAAGAAATATCTGCAATAATGTTAGAAACTGGCCATAGCAAAGTGCCTATATACAAAGATGATATAGATCACATTGAAGGAATTGCCCATTCCATGGACGTTTTGAGATTTATATCCGATGCAAACAATGCAAGAGCAATAAATATCGGAAAATTTCTTCGAACAGTATTATACGTCCCAGAATCAAAAACACTTGAAGATCTACTAACTGAATTTCAAGAAAAAAGAATGCAAATGGCTATCGTTATTGATGAGTACGGAGGGGTATCAGGATTAGTTACAGTAGAAGATCTATTAGAAGAAATCGTCGGAGAAATCCATGATGAATTTGATAGTGGAGAAGCACAAATAAAAAAGATTTCAGACGAAGAATTCCACATAGATGCCAGAATAGACATAGATGATCTAAGGGATACATTGGGAATTGAATTCAAGGGAGAAGGGTTCGATACTATAGGTGGATTTGTGTTACACCAGTTAGGCAAAATACCAAGCCCAAGTGACAGCCTCCAGTATAATGGATTTAACATAGAAGTTTTAAGTACAGTCGGTAGACGTATTAAGACATTAAAAGTTAAAAAGTTACCATCAGAAGAAAAGTAACAAGTTATTTTCTATTTTGAAGATATCAGTAATGGAGCAGTAGCTTCAGACCCTTTTGAGCCATTAGCAACCATAGAATAAAGTCCCTCTACCATGTTTACCGAAACGTCTATATTGAATGCACCGTCGCTATTAGCTGTTGTTCCTGCTAATACTTTTCCATTGGCAGTTATACTTATAACTTCTCCAGAAATAAATCCAGATCCATAAATTGTAGATTCCTCACCTGATTCAACCGGAGTAGCCACTAAAGTAGAGGATACTGAAGCTGAAGACTTAGAATTTTCAACTATATTAACGGGAACAGAGGCCGAGTTGCCCTCCCCTCCGTCTGCTATAAGCGTGGAAATACCAGCAGCCCTAGATATAATGTCTGGATTAGAAGTCATATTGTCAAAATAAGCTACAAATGCTCCTGCACCATTAGCAACAACTTGAGCAGATGAGCCATCCCCTACAACAGGCGCTAGACTAGTATCAATCTGCAAAGAAATAACAATTGCTTCACCTGGAATAAATCCAGATCCATGAACTTCAAAAGGTTCAGACATTGTCAAAGAGTTTTTACTTACCATTATGGTAGAGTAAGAAGATATTCCCGCTGAGGAAATATTACCTGAAGGTCCAGCTGGACCTTGTGCCCCAGGAGCCCCAGGATTACCGGGAAGTCCTTGAGGTCCCTGAAGTCCCGCCGGACCTTCAGAACCTGCACAAGCCAGTGACATAATCATAATCGAGAAAACCAAAGATACAACAATACTTTTAGATTTAAATATCTTTCTCATTTAATCTCCTCATCCATATAAATTATATATAAAAAATTTTAATTTCTTTTAAATATAAAAGTCAACCAAATAAACAACACAAAAAGGCCCCTCTCCAAAATGAAGAGGAGCCCTTTTCATCACAAGGAAAAGGTTTTTTCTAAAAAATTTCCCTTATTTTGATGCTATTAGCAAAGGAGCTATAGCTTCTGAGCCATCTGACCCAATAGCTGTAGCGGTATACATACCATCTGATAATGTAACTTTAGCATCTGCAGCAAAAGCACCTTCATCATTAGCTGTAGCACCACCAATCACTCTACCGCCAGCAGTTATACTAACGGTCTCTCCTGCACCGAAACCTGCTCCGTACATTGAAGAAGTCCCACCTGACTCAGTAGGAGATACTGACAACACTGCTGAATGTTCAGCATGTTCTTCTTCTTCTTCATGATGAGCATCTTCACCAGCAGGACCGGCAGGACCGGCAGGACCTGATGGACCTTGAACTCCAGCAGCGCCATCCACACCTGAAGCACCTGCTGGACCGGCAGGACCTGATGGACCCGCTGAGCCTTCACACGCTACTAATGCAAACATAATTGCTGAGAAAACCAAGGCTGTAGTAATACCCTGAATTTTAAATAGCTTCCTCATTTGACCTCCTCGCCTTAAATATAATGGAGAATCTAAATTTTAATTTCCTATTAAATACCAAAAGTTGTCCAGCAAAATACTCACTGAGGAGCACAAACCTTTAAACTAATTATATTCCTGTCAATATTATTAATCTCATGAATGAGATGTCAAGTCATTTTGACACCTAATTTAGTCACTTAGTGACAGTTTAAGTGTTATTTAACCCAGACAAATAGTTTAAACCACTAATCAAACATGATTATATTGCATAAGAAATTGTAGTAGAACTAGCATGAATAAGCAAGCTAGAATATCCAACTTTATTAATCTAAAAATAATCCATAGCAATTAGGCGGTATCCGCACCATCAGAAATATATGCTGTTTCCCCATGATCTGAAACATCTAAACCTTGATCTTCATTAGATTCAGAGGAACGAAGGCCCAGCCCTGGAACCAAATCTAATATTTTTAATACTATATAGGTAACTAGAAATGAATATCCAACAGTTGCCATAATCATAATAAGATTATCAATAAAAAGTTCAGAGCTACCTCCGATTATTCCAATAGCACCACTTTTATGAGCAAATATTCCTGTTCCTAGAATTCCTATTATTCCTCCAACACCATGAACAGCAAAAACATCTAAGGCATCATCTAAATTAATTTTTTCCTTATAAAAGACAACATAAAAAGTTATGATTCCAGAAGCAAACCCTAACAATAAGGCTGTTTGTACTCCTACAAATCCAGCTGCAGGTGTAATAGTAGCCAATCCAGCAATAGCGCCTGTAGCAGCCCCAACAGAACTAGATTTTCCTGTATGCATCATCCCCAAAACAAGCCAAGTTACCATTGCAGTAGCAGCAGAAGTATTAGTCACTAAAAATGCATTAACAGCAATTCCATTAGCCTCTAGCCCAGATCCAGCATTAAACCCAAACCACCCAAACCAAAGTATTGACGCCCCAAGAACAACAAAAGGAACATTATTTGAGTGCATCCCTGGGTTTCTTCTTTTACCCACTAGCATTGCAGCAACAATAGCAGCTATCCCAGCATTGATATGAACTACTGCACCTCCAGCAAAATCTAAGGCTCCCAATTCATACAGCCAACCATTTGGATCCCATATCCAATGAGCTATTGGAGCATAAACTAGAGTTACCCAAAGAACCAAAAATATTAAATATGTTTTAAATTTAAATCTCTCACAAAAAGCCCCTGTTATCAAAGCAGGAGTTATAATCGCAAACATCATTTGGAAAATCGCAAAAACTTGAGTGTCCGTATCCTCAACACCTATGAAAGCAAAATTATCCAAAGTACCTATGAAAGCATTTCCACCTTCTCCAAATGATAATGTATACCCCCATAACACCCACACAACACTAACTACCCCCATGGATATAAATGAATACATTACTGTTGATAGTACATTTTTTCGCCTAACAAGTCCTCCGTAGAAAAAAGCTAGCCCTGGGGTCATTAACAAAACCAAAGCAGAACAAATTAACATCCAAGCTATTGAACCTGAATCCATTACCAACCTCCAAAAAAGATGAAATTTTGAATTTAATATCAGGTTACAGAGTAAGATCGCCAAAAAATATTATAATGTTACAAAAATGTTACAAAATGTTATTGCTGTTTCCACTTACGGCAGGAATTTACTAAGCTAGCAATATCAAGTTCGTTGCACAACTTAGGAAACAGGAGAGGGTCGGCACCAAGCCATTCTAAATCATCAGTCGATTCATCAATACGAATATTTCTAACAAGGGTAGCAAGTTTTTTGAAAAGATATGCTTTATCCCTTGACTCTTCAAGAGATTTACTCAAGGAAGCAGCTCCTCTAACATTGACATCCCACAGCCTATGGTCAACAGGAATTTTATCAATAGTAGTATACCTTCCTATAAGAGTTGACGTTGACTTTGAGCCCCATCTTGGAATCCCTGGAATACCATCGGCTGTATCCCCTACTAAAGCTAAATAATCAGGAATAGACGATGGAGCAAACCCATATTTATTCTCTACTTCAATTTGATTCAAAATAAAATTATCTTTTCTCAATAAACAAACAATTTCATCACCTTTAACAATTTGGCATAAATCTTTGTCTGGAGAACACACAACTACTTGGGAAACTCTAGAGTCTTGAGAAAATTGTTCTGCAGCTGAGGCCAGAATGTCATCTGCTTCGTATTCCCTCATTGGCCAACAAGTAATGCCTAGTGTCTCTACAGCTCTCTCTGCTAAAGAAAATTGTGACTTTAAGTCTTCAGGAGTATTTGAGCCATCTTTATAAAAAGGAAAAATCTCATTTCTAAAAGAAGGAATATCACTATCAAATGCAACCGCAATATGAGTAACACTTTGAGAAGAAATCAAAGCCAAAATACTTTGAATAAATCCTCTAATAGCTGACACTGGCATACCGTCAGGTGCAAGTCGAGGAGGTTGGGCAAAATGAGCTCTAAATAGTTCATATGTACCGTCAATTAAGTAAATTTTCATATTATCCATATATTAATTACTGGTAACTTTAGCGAGTACGCGGATTAAGTACATCATTCAATGAATCCCCAAGCAAATTCCAAGATAACACCAAAGTCCAAGCAACTATACCCGGCGCAATTAACATCCAAGGCACAACCCTTAAGGCACTAATGCTTCCTGCCTCCAATAACATAGTCCCTAAACTAGGTCGTGGCGGCTGAATCCCTAACCCAAGCCAACTTAATATTATCTCTGTCCCAATCAGAGCGCCCATACCCATAGAAACTGTAACCACAATAGGAGATATCACGTTGGGCAATAAATGAATAAATAATATCCTTGGAATTGAGGAGCCTGATGATTTAGCTGATTCTACAAATTGAGTATCTTTTAAGATAAAAACTTGTGCCCTTACAAGCCTCGCCATGCCAATCCAAGTGAATGAAACTAATGCTATAGAAACAATCAAATAATCAGCTATTCCTGATTTAACTAACCCATCAAGAAATGTATTATCTTCAATAGACCTAACCCAATCTAAAACCCTCATCCTAAGTGTAGCTGCCAATAATATTACAAGTAATATATCTGGAAAAGAGGCAAAAACTTCCCCTATTCTCATAATAATAGAATCAACTTTCCCTCCAAAATATCCTGCTAGCAATCCAAACGTAACTCCTATAAACAATCCTCCAGTTATCATTGTTATAAAAGTGATAACGACTGTATTCTGGATTCCCCAAAGTACTCTAGAAAAAACATCTCGGCCTTTTAAATCTGTTCCAGCCCAATGTTCCAGACTAGGCCCTTGTCTTATAGCTGTATAGTCTTGTTCGTTATATCCATATGGAGCGATCCAAGGTGCAAATATTCCTGCAAGGTATATTGCAACGATTAAAAAAATACAT
>JBJLGX010000016.1:0-11401 GCA_045564655.1 Dehalococcoidia bacterium | reverse complement strand
ATATGGGCGTAACTAATGTGGTGCAATATGAAAAGAGTGATCTTAAATCTTCAACGTTTTCAAATGGGTCAAATTTGTCTAGGAATGAAATGTCAGTGCTACTTGATGGTGAGGAAGCATCTTGTGACCTAATAGGTTTATATTTAACTGTCGGAGATCAGCATATAGATAATTTAATAAATATAGATCATGCTAAACCCAATTGTTCGAGCAACATAGTGTATAAGGGGATCCTAGATGGAGAGTCTCGGGCCGTATTTGGTGGAGAAGTACTAGTAAGAAAAGATTCGCAGAAAACCAATGCTACGCAGTCAGATAAGAATTTAATTCTATCAGAAGGTGCTGAAGTGGATAGCAAGCCAAGCTTAATGATATATGCTGATGATGTGCAATGTGGACATGGAGCTACCGCCGGAAGCATAAATGATGAAACGGTGTTTTATATGCGGAGCAGGGGGTTAGATGAAAAAACTGCAAGTAAGTTTTTAATTCAGGCTTTCGCTAGGGAGATCATTGAACAATTAGATGATAAAGGCTTTATGGAATATATTGATAATGCTTATGAGGCATCAATACCAAACGTTACTTTAAATTTAGGATAAGCTAATTGAACCAAAAACATATTAAAGAATACATAGGGAAAAAAACGGTTGAGGACATAAGAAACGATTTTCCTATTCTTTCTCAGAAAGTGAACGGCAAGCCGTTAATTTATCTTGATAACGGGGCAACCACCCAGAAACCTCTGAGCGTCATTAATGCGATATCAGATTACTATAAAGAATATAATTCTAATATTCATAGAGGAGTACATGCCTTAAGTCAGTTCGCTACCGATAAATATGAAGAAAGCCGAGGGAAAATTAAAGATTTTATCAAGGCTGCTTCGATTGAAGAGATTATATTTGTGCGTGGAACCACTGAAGCAATTAATTTAGTCGCCGATAGTTACGGGAGAGATAATTTAAAGCCAGGTGACGATGTCATCATATCTACAATGGAGCATCACTCAAACATAGTCCCTTGGCAAATGGTTTGTGACGGTACAGGTGCAAATTTGAAAGTGATTCCGGTTGATGATGATGGTGTTTTAATATTAGATGAGTATGAAGCAATGTTGTCTAATAACACTAAGATAGTTTCTGTAGTACATCAATCTAATACTTTGGGAACTATTAATCCTGTGAAAGAGATGACTAAAATGGCTCATGATAAAGGAGCAGTAGTGTTAATAGATGGCGCTCAGTCTGCTCCCCATTTAAGTGTAGATGTTCAGGATATTAATTGTGACTTTTTCGCTTTTTCTGGTCATAAAGTGTGTGGCCCTACTGGCGTAGGAATTTTATATGGAAAAAAAGATATTCTAGAGAATATGAAACCTTACCAAGGCGGCGGAGATATGATCAGGAACGTGTCGTTTGAGCATACCACTTATAACGATTTACCTTATAAATTTGAAGCAGGGACTCCAAATATTGCTGGTGGAATAGGGTTGGGAGTTGCAATAGATTACTTAACGAATTTAGGAATGGATAACATAGCCTCGTATGAAAAAGAATTGCTGTTGTATACCAGAGAACAACTTAGGGAAATGTCAGGGATACGGATAATAGGTCAAGCTGAAGAATTCGGGGGTGTTGTCTCGTTCGTAATGGACTGCGCTCATCCACATGATATTGGAACAATATTAGACGCGGAAGGGGTAGCTATACGCACAGGGCATCATTGTACTCAGCCTTTAATGGATCGATTTGATATACCTGCTACAGCAAGAGCTTCAGTTTCATTTTATAATACAAAAGCAGATATAGATGCTTTGATTGTTGCTGTTGATAGAGTCTCTGAATTATTTGGGTAAGTCTAATATTAAAGGTGAATTATGTCGGGACTAAATGACTTATATCAGGAAATATTGCTAGAACATAATTCTAAACCTAGTAATTTTCGTGTAGTTGATCCTCACACTCATTATAAAGAAGGATTTAACCCTCTATGTGGGGACAGGATTCATCTGTATATGCAAATTGAAGATGGCATGATCGTTGATGTTGGATTTCAAGGATCTGGGTGCGCCATATCTAGGGCTTCTACATCGATGTTAACCGAAAGTGTCAAAGGACAAAATCTAACTCACGCTAATCAAGTATTTGAAGAGGTACATAAAATGCTTACCGAGCCTGGGGCTCAACTGGATACAGAAGTTCTAGGAGATTTAGAAATGCTGTCTGGAGTAACTGATTTTCCAGTGCGGATCAAATGTGCGATGTTAGCCTGGCATGCTTTAAAGTCTTTAATTGATAATTCTTCG
Organism: Dehalococcoidia bacterium; assembly: GCA_045564655.1. GTDB lineage: Bacteria > Chloroflexota > Dehalococcoidia > Lucifugimonadales > UBA826 > UBA826. The sequence continues at coordinate 9,093 of JBJLGX010000016.1, read as the reverse complement.
GACCCAGTATCTACAGAGTAATTTAGGTCTATGTCTATGGGTGATATATCTGAAGAATACTTAAGCAATATATATAAAGACGTAATAATGGATCATTTTCGGAACCCTAGGAATGGGGTAGATATTACTGAATATGATTATTTCGCAGAAGAAATTAATCCTTTTTGCGGTGATAAAGTGTCTTTCAAAGTTAAATTAACTGAAGACAGAATTATAAGTAACGTTTCAGCTATAGCAGATGGTTGCACTGTGATTAAAGCGTCCTCATCTTTGTTAAGTGTTTTTGTGAATCAGTCTAAAATTGACGATCTTCCTCCAGTTATTTCAAGATTTGAGAATTTTTTGAAGAATGGAGATGATCTTGCTAATAACTTCGACTTAGGAATTTTATCTGAACTTGGCGTAGTGAGACAGCACCCTGTAAGACTGAAATGTGTTTTGTTGCCTGTTCGGGCTTTGAATAACATCATTGATCAGATTTAATTCATTCTATCCAGACGTCAGCCCAATACAAATATTCCCCTAGATTGTCATTTGGAAAGAAATTTCTGATTGATTGGTCATGGATCCATTCATGGCGTAGAGAAGCAGAATTGTACATATACGCGTTTTCTAAGATATGGTCTTGTATGTTTCCAATTTCAGATTTTCTAACCACAGGATGATGTTCCTTAACTTGGTTTTCGATCATTAGATTTAAGACTGAATCTGATGGATTGCTGAAGCTAAATTCTCCACTGGAATGAATTGTGGAGAGTAAAAAAGTATTTATAAATTCCTCTGGAGGAATTAACCCAAGTAAAATATCAAAATCAGATGATTTACTGCTAAGTTCGAGGACGTAACTATCATGAGATAAAGATTGAGCTTGTACTAGATAAATAGAAGATGCTAAGTCTTGAAGAATGTTATCAAATACGGGTCGATAAACAGCAGATGTTTCGGATACTCCTATTTTTAGAATTTGTTTCTCCGTGTCTTGATAAGGTGCGAGGTCACGAGACACAGAATCATCAAAATACTTTTGCCTAATTTCTGTTTGGTTGTCTGAATAGTTTTTATTTACTGTGGGTACTCCTATACTTACTATTGAAGGACTAATATTACTTTCGATATTGTGCTTCCATGGATCAAGTGATTTGAATATGTTTTGTCTTGTTACTAAAGACTTCATAGATTGTTTAGACATGTTAAAAAAGAAACTTGGTCCTCCATAAGAAAGAATTGATTGTGTTTTTAAAAATTCTTTTGAATCGGATTGTAGAGGTACGTTTGTGTTGTTTAGAATAACGTTGGATTGACCTGATTTAATCAATGCGAGAATCTTTGTATGGGTTAGATTTTCAACATTGTTTATTGTAATACTTTGAGATAGAGGTTTTTCATGAGAAAAATATACAGGGTTTCGTATTAATGTAATGGTGTCTTGATCACTATCGTTAGGAATGTGCATCCAAGGACCAGTACCAATCAATTTGGTAACTGAAGCATTAGATTTATTTCCTACTGATAATAATTTATCATTAAGAATTTTGTTTTCTGAATGGGCTAGTTTGAATAACAGATCTGGGTCTTGGTTTTTAAGTTCAAATCCAATATCTGTATCACTTTGAGTGATTATGGAGTCTATCCCTGTCAATACTGTGTAGGAATCGGTGTTTTGCAATTGTTTTTGGTAATGATTTTGGAGGTGCTGTGACGTTAATTGTTCTCCGTTATGCCAGTAGACGTTACTTTTGATCTTGAAATTAAGATTGTAGTCAGATGTATATTCCCAACTTGCACATAAATCACACTCTAGCTCCATATGGGGTTTCGACACTAAAGGGTCTGTACTCAATTTAAGTAACCGACTAAATACCATTCCTGGACCAATATTGTTTTGAGAAAGGTTTTGGGGCCCAAAGTCATTTAGGTCAAGTGCTTTAGGTATAGTCACATGTAGACTGCCATCAAATTTAGCTACCTGGGGAATTGGTGCTGAATAAGTGATATTTGTATTACCAGGGGATACTGTAACGGTTGGTTCTTGGCATGCTATAACTGAGAGGATCAAGAGAACTACTATAGCCGAATTTCTTATGTTAGGCAGTGTCATATCAAAATTATACATTTATCAAATCATTCTAGGCATAATAAATGTTTTATTTACTGGCGAATAATCCTCTGATGTAATTTATATGTCCAACATGTTGGAATAACTCGTTCAGAATGCGTACGAATACGTCTGAGATGGCCATCTCAGGTCGTTGTTCACGTGGAACAATGTTGAGGCCTTCTTCGTTGAGTGACATTAGGTAAATGACGGTAGATGTTCGCACTTCTTCTCTGTATTTTAGTAAATCAGCTAAGTTAAGTTTTGGGAAAGCTGCAATCTGATCAATAGTATGGCCAAATCCATTGTCGCGCGTTGGAAGATTAAAGTGTGTGTACCAGTTGCTTGTTTCCCAGAGTTCTAATCGTTGATTACAGAAAAAGTTAAACCACATATCCTCTACTCTTGCCATATGCCAGATTATCCAGTTAATGTTGTTTGCTCCATCAGAAGGTTGCCAGATTAATTCGGCATCACTTATGTCATATATAGCTTCTTGGAAGTATTTTTCTTCATCTAGCAAGGCTAAACGAATGAAATCTATGCTATTCATATCATATTCCTTTTATAAATTCTTTGATGCTATTAATGCATTCGGTTGGTTTTTCTAATTGTGGTATGTGCCCGCATTCTGCAATTGTCTTCAATTCAGAATTAGGAATCAATTTCATAAATAATTTACCGTAATCCAGAGGTACAATTTGGTCGTTATCTCCCCATATCAATAATGTGGGCATATTTATTCGATGAATTCGTTTAATAAGCCCTTTATCAGGGATTGGCCAGCAGAATTTGCCAATTGAAGCCAGAGTGATAGTTCGATTTACATTTAATAATGCTCTTTCAGCAGCATCTTCAGGTACATTGCTGGTTTCAATTGCTATTTCCGATTCACTATTGTGCCATAATAAATTCTTGCGCTCTTCTGCAGTTAGTATGAAGAAATCCGCAATAGGAGCTGAATCGATCCATAATCCCAACGATGAGATTAATGTTAATGATTTAACTTTATTAGGAATGCAGGCAGCGATTTCAGCGGCTATCATCCCTCCATAAGAATGACCAATTAAGTGAACGCTAGTAAGATTCAACGCATCAATCAACTCGTCATAAAATAGAACTAAGTCCCATAAGTTGTCCAATTCATCTAAACCTGTAGAATTCGAGACCCCTGGATGGGCAGGGACATACACAGAAAAGGATTCTGCCAAGTTATCTAAGTAATTTTCCCATTTGGGAAAACCATCAGCTCCATGAATATAAAGAACAGGATCACCATTCCCGCCATTCATAAGTTCTATATTAAACTTTTGGTCTCTGACATTGACTGTATAAGTGGAAGAGTAGTTAGTCATTTGGAGCATCCTAAAAACATTTGTATTGTGATGGTAATACTACTCACAAAATATGCTGTAATCAATAGTAAAAAAGAAGTTAATTCATTGACACCAAACAGGACGGTAAATTATACTTCGAGTTGGAATGTGTTGAGATTTAAAAAAATCCTAACAAAACTATTCCAGTACATCCCTTAACAAACTGGGAGTGTCGTTTGTTTTCCACAAAATGTGTACACACAATTAAAGATGTCGGCTAAATATATATTCGTGACTGGCGGAGTGGTGAGTTCCATAGGGAAAGGAATTACTGTCGCTTCAATTGGAAGAATACTGAAAAACCGAGGTTTTAACATCTCCGTGATTAAATTGGATCCGTATTTAAATGTAGATCCCGGTACGATGTCACCATATCAACATGGCGAAGTATTTGTAACGGAAGATGGTGGTGAAACAGATCTCGATTTGGGACATTATGAACGGTTTATTGACATTCAATTAAACAAAAACTCAAATGTGACTGCAGGTCAAGTTTATTTAAGTCTTATAACTAAAGAACGTAAAGGTGATTTCCTAGGAGGAACTATTCAGACCATCCCGCATGTTACCAATGAAATAAAACACCACATCACGGATTTGGCAGAATCTTTAGATGTTGATGTGATGGTAGTAGAAGTGGGTGGCACCGTAGGAGACATTGAAGGACTTCCATTTTTAGAAGCTATAAGACAACTTAGAAATGACGTAGGAAGAGAGAATGTTTATTTCATACACCTCACATTGCTGCCGAACCTAAATGTGGCGAATGAGCTCAAGACTAAACCTACTCAGCATAGTGTGAGTGAATTACGGAGTATTGGTATTCAGCCAGATGCATTGATTTGTAGAAGCCAAGGAGAAGTCCCAGATTTTGTAGTGGATAAATTATCTCTATTCTGCGATGTTAAGAAGGAAGAAGTTATTCCGTTAACCGATGTTGATAATGTATATCGTGTACCAATGATTTTAGAAGGGTATGGATTAGGGAATAGTATTACGAAAAGTCTTGGATTGCCACCTGGATCAATTTCCAATACAAGTTCATGGTCTTCTGCAATATCGGAAATGGATAATTTGGAAGAAATTGTCCGTATAGCTTTAGTAGGGAAATATGTTGAATATCCTGACGCATATATGTCGGTTAGGGAAGCTATGACTCACGCAGGTTTGCAAGTCGGTCGCAAAATTCAAGTGAAGTGGGTACATTCTGAAGATTTAGAAAGAGATGGGGCTGAACAGCATTTATCAGATGTAGATGGAATTGTAGTTCCGGGAGGGTTTGGGAAGAGAGGAGTGGAAGGTATGATACTTGCTGCTGAGTATGCGAGATTGAATAACATTCCTTATTTAGGCCTTTGTTTAGGGATGCAAGTAATGATTATAGAATGGTGCAGAAATGTCTTGAATTTATTCCAAGCTGATTCAGAAGAATTTGTACCGGAAACACCTAATCCAGTAATTCATGTTATGCCAGATCAAATTGATGTCACAAACAAAGGAGGCACAATGAGATTAGGAGTATATCCGTGTAATTTAGACAAAACATCGAAATCTTACCATTTGTACGCAGAAGACTCGGTAGAAGAACGACATAGGCATAGATTTGAACTAAATAATTCTTATCGAGAAGCAATGGAAGAGTCAGGCATATGTTTTGCCGGCCTTTCCCCTGATGGAACTTTAGTAGAAATAGCAGAATCGTCTTTGCATGATTTTATGATTGGGGTGCAATTTCACCCTGAATTTAGGTCCAGACCCAATTCTCCGCATCCATTATTTGTAGGGTTTTTGGATTCGGTTAAACAAATGCTACGTGAAGGGGCGCAATTTTCATTTAACGAGGCAGAAACATGAAATTATTTGTTGATACGGCTAATGTGCAAGAGATTTATCAGGCTGCAGAATTGGGAGTCGTTACAGGTGTGACTACTAACCCCTCACTGGCTGCTAAAGAAGGAATATCTGATCCTGATAATTATAAAAAAACTGTTCAGGAAATAGCTAAAGTGATTGATGGGCCTATTTCAGTTGAAGTGGTCAGCACAGAAGTTAAAGACATGGTAGAGGAAGGTCTGAGAATTTCTGAATGGATTGAAAATGTTTGGGTGAAAATACCAAGTACACTTCAAGGATTTGAAGCAATCCACAAATTATCGGAGCAAGGTATTAAAACGAATCAAACTTTGTGTTTTTCCACTAATCAAGCAATCCTAGGGGCTCAAGCAGGATCCACAGTAGTAAGTCCATTTGTAGGTAGGGTGGATGATCTTGCTCAGGACGGAATGGCTATGGTGGGAGACATTGTAGAAATATATAGGATTCATGGCATTGAAACTCTGGTAATGGCTGCTAGTATTCGTCACCCATTTCATTGCTCTGAAGCTGCGCGAGTAGGTGCAGATATATCCACTGTTCCTTTTGGGATTATAAAAAAAATGGCAGAGCATCCACTCACTGATAAGGGTATGGAATTATTTTTAAATGACTGGTTTGGCACTAAATAAAGTAGGTAATTGAGGTAAGTATGGCTACAGTTCAAAGTGTATTTGATATATCTGAGTTAAATTTAATGACTAAAGAAGAATTGATTGGCATAGCTGATCATATTGAAGTAGAAATTGATAAGTCAGATGAGGAATTAATAAGAGAAGATGTTCTGAAAAAATTGTATAGAACGGCGGCTTCTAAAAATGCCCAGCAAGACGATAAATTAGTTTTAACGTCTAGTGGAATTTTACAAGTTATGGACGACGGGTATGGTTTTTTAAGACAAGTATCTTCTAATAAAACATCTGGTGACGTGTATATCTCTCAATCTCAGATACGTAGATTTGGTCTTAGGACTGGAGATACGGTTAGTGGACAAGTTAGACCTCCTAAAGACGGTGAACGATATTTTGGATTGGTTAGAGTTGATAAGATTAACGGCCATGACAGCGATAGTAAGTTCTCTAGAGCTATGGCTTTTGAAGCGTTAACGCCAATTTTCCCTGAAACACAGATTATATTAGAAACAAGTAAAGCTTCTTCGTTGTCTTCAAGAATGATAGATTTGTTTTCCCCCATTGGTTTAGGGCAAAGAGGATTGATAGTATCGCCTCCTAAAGCTGGTAAGACTACAATTCTCAAACAAATCGCTGCTAGTGTTTCAGAGAATATTCCAGAAGCTACATTAATGGTTGTACTAATTGGTGAAAGACCTGAAGAAGTAACGGAGATGAGGCGTTCAGTTCATGGCGATGTATTTTCATCAACTTTTGACGAATCTGTAGAAGAACAATGTAGAGTTGCTGAATTAGCATTAGAGCGTTCAAAGAGACTCGTTGAAGCCAAAGAAGATGTGATTATTTTAATGGATAGCATGACTAGATTGACGAGAGCATACAACTTAGCAGTCCCGTCGAGCGGGAGAACATTATCAGGAGGCATGGATCCTGTGGCTTTGTACCCACCTAAAAAATTCTTCGGAGCTGCCCGAAATATCGAAGAAGGTGGAAGTTTAACGATATTAGCTACTTGCCTGGTAGATACTGGCAGCCGCATGGACGAAGTTATATATGAAGAATTCAAAGGTACTGGAAATATGGAACTTCATTTAGATCGCGGTTTGGCAGACAGGAGATTTTTCCCTGCTGTTGACATTATTAGGAGCGGAACTCGTAGGGAAGAATTGTTTTTCGATGACAATGCAATGAAACAACGAGACTTATTAAGACGCATGGTAAACATGAGTTCAGATAACGGTTCATCTAATGTTTTGGAAAGAGTTCTGGATCGAGTTTCCAAATCAGCATCTAATGAGGAATTTCTTGAAGGATTACATAAAGCGGCTAATAGCTGATTTATATGTAAAGAACGTAACACTTAAGTAACACAAAACGAAGATAATAGTCTAGTGGGATTATATATATGCTCGTAATCGGGCAAAAATAAATCAAATCTATAAAGGAGAAAACGCTATATGGCAAAGAAATTAAGTTTCAAACTGTCTCTTCCTGTAATGGCTATGGTTATTATAGGCGTGTTAGCTGTAATGGTTAGCATGAGCATGTTCGCAGGCCAGAAAACAGTAGCCAATGTAGCCCCTGAATTAGATGGAGTACGAGATGGAGGAAAAGCTTTGGCTGCTCCTTCAGCTGTTCAATCCATGAGTGCCTCTGGCACAACAAGCATGGTTATTACTCCACCTGAAGTAGGTGCTACCGCAAAATTGGTTATCACCACTGGTACCGGAACAACCACAATCGCAGAAGGCGCAATTATCACCTTGGGGCTTGAAAACGCTTTTGGTGTACCTTCAACAATAGCAACAACCGACATTGTTATGACATCCAGTGTCTTAACTAATGCATCAGGTGCAGCTAACGTTCGAGTACATCCTAAAAACGTTACTGTTGAGTTTACAGGAGCTAAACTTAACAATCCTCTAGTACACTTAGAAATCCCTGACATGGACCCAACCGTAACAGGTACTGGTTCCGCTATGTTCGCAGGATCACAAGGTATTGGAGCAAGCTCAACTGTTACGATCACAATCGCTCAGTCGGCTGGTATTACCAACCCTACTGAATCCGATTCACCGACCGTAGCTGTAACCGGAACTGGTTACGCCGCTGGTACAGCAACTGCTGGTACCACACTCCCACGAAAATTAACTACCAGCACCACCTCTACTTCTAGAGGCGGATCAGTAACCATTACTGGTTACGGATTCAAAAATGGTACTACCGCAACAGTCTTTATCGACTCAGACGGTGGAAAAGATTTGGACTCTGGTGAAGTTCAATTAGCTGAAGCTGTAGTGGCTTCTGATGATACTTTCGCAGCAACATTTAGTTTGACTGTTCCTCCGTTCTCACGATCAGGTGGATCATCTTCTATCAACGCTGTTGACGGTAAAGGTAACTCTTCACCAACTTCTGTATCCGTAGGCGTATCTGATAAGATCATTATCAGCCCTACTACTGCAGCTGTAGGCGAAACTGTTCAAATTACTTTGCAGGACTTCAATGCAAACAACTACATTGCTTCCGGAGCTAACGGTCACGTTAAATTCGGTGCTGTAGCAGGTACTGTTCCAGCTACACAAGTATTACAAGTTGCTTCAGACGGTTCTCTAGTATTTGATATCCCAATACCAAATGGTGCACGAACTGGTACTCAATATGTACTAGTTTCTTCAGACGCTAACCAGGATGCCACTTTGACAACCGTGGACAGCGCTGGAGCTAACATCACCATTACTGGTGCTTCATTAACTGCAACACCTAATGCTGTTGTTCCTAACCAAACTGTTAACCTACAAGGTACTGGTTGGACTGACGGAGGAGCTGCTACTATTAACGCTGCTTCTGATACATCAAGCTTAACTTTAGGTGGAGCTAATACTGGCTTGAGAGCTTCCGGCGTTGCCGCAGTAGCTGCAATCAATGCTGGTAACGGATCCATCACAATTGACAACGGTGGTAACTGGAGTGCTCCTGTAGTTATTCCAATGACCAACGGTTCAATGGGTGGCGGAACTCAAAACTTAGAAGTAACTGACAATGGCGGCCGAACTGGCAGCGTTGAAATAACAATTGCTTCAAGAAGCTTAAGCATAAGCCCCGCAGCTAGCGGACT
>JBJLGX010000015.1:0-67163 GCA_045564655.1 Dehalococcoidia bacterium | reverse complement strand
AATATGGTGGCATGGGTTTAGATTTTACTACTTTTGCCAAAATATTTGAAGAAATAAGCAAAGGCTGGATGAGTCTCTCTGGAATTATTGGAACACACCATATTTTGAGTCATATTATATCTACTTATGGAACTGATGAACAAAAAAACAAGATACTTCCTAAAATGGCTACAGGAAAAATACGTGGGGGATTGGCACTAACTGAGTCTGAAGCAGGAAGTGATAGCCAAAATATCACTACAACCGCTATAAAAGATGGCGAAGAATATGTTATTAATGGTCGAAAGATGTATATAACTAATGGGGAACATGGAAATGCATTCGCTTTAGTCGCAAAAACTGATCCTGATATCTCCCCACGGCATAAAGGAATTAGCTGTTTCATATTTGAGAAACCCAGTAAAGGATTTAAAGTGGGACAACATCTAGATAAATTAGGGTATAGAGGATTAGATACCTGTGAACTAGTTTTTGATAATTGCCGCATAACGGCCGACAGTTTGATTGGTGGAGTAGAAGGAAAAGGGTTTGGGCAAGTAATGAATGGTTTAGAAACAGGAAGAATAAATGTAGCTGCAAGGGCCGTAGGAGTTGCACAGGCAGCCTTAGATTCTGCATTATCATACTCTCAAAGAAGAGAAACTTTTGGAAAGCCAATTGCTCAACATCAAGCGATTCAATTAAAACTTGCAGAGATGGCAACCAAGGTTCATGCTGCAAGACTAATGGTATATGATGCTGCAGATAAAAAAGATTCTGGGTTAAGAAATGACCTAGAAGCATCTATGGCCAAATTATTTGCTAGTGAAATTTGTGGTGAAGTTACCATGGAAGCTATGAGGGTTCATGGAGGGGCAGGATATATTAAAGATTTGCCTATAGAGAGATATTATAGAGATGCGCCATTAATGATCATTGGTGAAGGAACTAATGAAATAATGAAACTAATTATCGCTAGAAGAGTATTAGAAAAAAACAAGCTGCAGGAGTAATTATGAGCCAAGAAAAACATATTATAAATGCTCAAGATTCTTTTGGTGGATGGTTTGAAGACTTTAAAGTAGGACAGATTTTAAAACATTGGCCTGGCAAGACCATTACCGAAATGGACAATCATCTATTTTCTTTACTTACTATGAACGACAACCCACTTCATACTGATGAAAACTACATGTCGGACCATAAACACGGTAAAATTCTAGTAAACGGACTATTAATTATAAGTCTAGTTGTAGGAATGAGTGTTAGGCAAACTTCAGGGAAAGCAATTGCCAACCTTGTATATGAATCAATCACACACGATGGGCCAACTTTTCATGGCGACACGATTTATGCTGAAAGTGAGGTACTAGATACAATCCCATCAAAAACCAAAGATGGCCAAGGGTTAGTTTATATTGAAAGTAGGGCATTTAACCAAAAAGGTGATCAAATATTAACTTTGCGAAGAAAATTTCTAGTCAAAAGAAGGCCTAAATAATAAACATGAAAAACACTTACATAATATATTTTATTTAAATAATGACCACCACAATTACAGTAATATCTGATACCCATTGTCAAAAATGGGAAGAGATTCATCCCACTATTCGTGAACACGTAAAAAAGTCTGACATAGCAATTCACTGTGGAGACATAGTAAAACAAGATGTAGTTGATGGCTTTATAAAAGAATCTAAAAAATCCTTTGTAGTGCATGGAAATTCTGACCCCGTAGATCTACGAAGTACTCTCCCCTATGTCGAAACTATCACCATAGAAAAAGTAACAATTGGAATAACACATCCTGCGTGGGGGGCAGAAGAATTCCCCGTCACTGAACTGCTGAATGATTTTTCAACAAAACCTGACATGATACTATTTGGTCATACGCACGAACCATACAATCAAATTAATGACGATGTTTTATACGTTAACCCAGGTCAGGCATATAAATCTTTCATGGTAGATTGCACAATTGCAAAAATCATAATAAACAAGAATGATATATCTGTGACTATAGAATTAATCGAATGATTTATTGATTACCACGTTATTCCAAGTATCCACTGCTAAGGGATCTATTAGTGAATTAGAATTCAAAAGCATTTTGAACCTTATAGACAAATATTCTTTAATTGCTAAATTTATATCTTTGTAAATTAGTTCTTCAACCGGTTTAAGTGATGGATTTTTTTTAATTTTCATAGGTTCAATTTTATCAGCTATAAAAACCACTTTTTCTATATCCCCCATATTAGGACGGCCAGTGGTGTGGAATTTAACCGCTGAAATTATGTCATTATCTTTGCAAAAAATAATCTACTTCGATAATTTTTGCGGGCAAGAGGACCATGTAATAAGATAGGCTGCTTACGATAAAAGTTCATTTTATTTCCACTAAATATTGTTTTGCGCAGTTAAGTAATTCATCTGGAGTTAAGTGCCTCACTATATCGTGTGCAGCTTGCAGCGGTATCACATTTAGATATATCCACACTGTAAAAAGAAGCTATATCACATGCAAGATTACGGGTACGTGTAATATGTCCCTGAAGTCCTTTTGGCAATTCTAAAATTGTTTTTTTCTATTTTTGTAAGTAAGTCAGAAGTCATATATTACCCCAAAGATTTTAATTTAGTTCCAGCGCGTCAAATGAAAATGCAAATGTGGAACCTCTTGGCCAGCATCATTTTTCTGATTTATTACTAACCTGTAACCTGATTCTGAAACTCCCATAGAAAAATGCCATATTCTTTGCTGCTTCAAACATTTTAAAAATAACAGGGGCTAAATCATCAGTTAAATTGTCTAAATATGTGAAATGATTATTCGGAATAATTAACAGAATGTACCGGAGCGACAGGATTAATGTCATTAATAACAAAACAAAAATCGTCTTCAAATAGGATGGATGATGAATTTTTTTTATTTTTTATCTTACAAAAAACACAATCTTCAGTCATAACAGAATCCACGTACTCTATGTTTTAATCTCTAAAAGCTCAATACGCACACGATCAGGGCCTTCAATAAAAGCTATTTCTATGTTCGAACCCAACGATATGATATCACTTAGTACATTAACTCCCATAGATTCCAGTCTTAAGATCTCGGATTGCATATCCTCAACTTGAATCCCAAAATGCTCTAATCCATAATGTGCAGATGAGTCTCCATCACCTAAAAGTTCACCGGGTTGAGGTCCAGAAATGTTAACCACAATCCCATCCTCAGTTTCGCACTTAATAAATTTGTCCCCTCTACCAAAAAAATTATCTGTATCACTTATTATTTTAAAATTAAATGTTTTAACGTACCAATTTGCTGCCTCAGCAGGATTTGGCGATTTAAGATGCACGTGATTGAACAAATATGGCATTATATCTCCCTACTTATTACTATCATTAACTGATTTAGAAAATTCAATTATAAGATATTCATCTTTATCACCATTTTTCTCAACGCCTGAAGATACATCAACAGCCCATGGAGTTGCAACACGAATTGCTTCTGAAACGTTATCTGGTGTCAGGCCTCCTGCAAGCATAAAATCATACTTTTCTGATATGCCTTGTAATATACTCCAATCAAAAACTTTACCAGTTCCACCTAACTTACCTTCTTCAAATCGATCTAAAAGCGGAATAGCACCCGCTTTAACAGTTTTATCTAGTGATAAATTAATCAAATCTACAACTTCATTATCATTCAAATTTGTCGGAACTTTAATTTGTTTTATAACGCGTGCTTCAATATCTTCCCAATAATTTGAATCTTCATCTCCGCAAAGTTGAACATAATCAAGTTCACATCGAGACACAATTTCATTAACATCTTCAATTGTTTGGTTAGCAAATAACCCTACTAAAGAAGGAGATCCAGACAATATATCTCTCTTATAATCAGATATTAATGTTTCAGCCTGATCAACGGGAATATTTCTTCTCACTCCCGGTACGAATACAAATCCCAAAAATGCAGCTCCTGATTGAGTAGCTACAATGGCACTATTTAAATCTTTTATCCCACAAATTTTTAAAAAAGTCATAGTAATCCTCTAAGAGCTTGAGCCGGATTACCAGAGCTCACTAATGACTCTCCGACTAAAATCGCTCCAGCACCGGCTCTATACATCCGAGTAACATCTTCTTTAGTAGAAATCCCACTTTCACTAACAACAACTTTGCCAGAAGGGACTAATGGGGCTAAATGTTCTGTATTTACCAGATCAGTTTTAAAAGTATGCAAATCTCTGTTGTTAATCCCAATAATGTCTGCATTACATTCAATTGCAACTTCTAACTCGGATTCTTCATGAATTTCAATCAAACATTGAAGCCACAAATCAGAAGCTAAATCCATGAATTCTATAATCTGATTCTTATCTAACATAGCTACAATTAATAAAATCGCATCAGCCCCAAAAGCTTTTGCTTCATATATTTGGTATGGATCAAATATAAATTCCTTCCGAAGCACAGGAATACCCTTAGGGTAAGTAATAGATCTAGTATCTTCTAAATCTTCTATAGAACCACTAAAATGATCCTCATTAGTTAATACTGAAATAGCGGCAGCTCCATTATCTGCATATATAGATGCTAATGATTTAGCATCTATATTTTCATCAAACAAACCTTTAGACGGAGAAGCTCTCTTAATTTCTGCAATTACTCTAACTTCACTCCCCATTAATGCTCCCGCAAAATTTAAAGGTTTATACTGAGAATTGATCATGTTTTTCAAAGAAGTAAGAGGCAATGATTTCTTAGCATCAGCAACTCTATCTTTTTTAATACGAACTATTTCTTTTAAAACATTAGGAGAATTTGAATTAATCATTTACTAATCCTTAGTCAATTCAACATATTTTTCCAATCTACCCAAGGCTTCCCCTGAGTCTATTGATCTGATAGATTCCCGAATACCATTTTGGATGTCTGGGACAATCCCTAAACAGAATAAAGCTACTGCACTATTCATAATTACAATATTTCTAGGAGGTCCTTGCTCTGAACCAGATAAAATATTTCGAATAATAAGAGCACTTTCAGCAGAGTTTTTCACCCTTATACTTTCTATAGGTGATTTAGAAAACCCAAATTCTTCAGGTGATATTTCCATTTTAACTATTCCTGAATCATCTAATATCCATAATATTGAATCTTCAGAGACTGTGATTTCATCTAATCCATCTTTACCATGAACAATCACAGCTCTTTTAGTTCCCAATCTACGTAAAACATTTGCCATTAATTCTCCAACACTAGGGTTAGATACTCCTATCATTTGATTAGATGCTCCGGCAGGATTAGTAAGTGGACCTAATATGTTAAAAACCGTTGGAATTGCAATTTCTCTTCTAGGAGAAGCTGCAAATTTCATAGATGGGTGGAAGTTCTGGGCAAACATAAATCCAAATCCTGAATCTTCAATACATCTTTTAACTTTATCAGGGCCCAATGTAATTTGAGCTCCAAGAGCTTCGAGAACATCGGCACTACCTGAAGATCCTGACATGGCCCTATTACCATGTTTTGCAACTTTAGCTCCTGCTCCTGAAGCAACAAATGCAGAAACAGTAGAAATATTAAAAGTTTCTGAATAATCCCCACCCGTACCGCATGTATCCAAAAGATCATCACCCGGCATATCAACTTTCAAAGATTTCGCCCTCATAGAAGAGGCCATCCCCGCAACTTCATCAACAGATTCCCCTTTCAATTTTAACGCCACAACAAAAGCCCCAAATTGAGCAGGAGTAGCTTCGCCTTCCATAATTTCATTCATGGCATATTCTGATTCTTCAAAAGTCAGATTTATTCCGCTAACTAACTTATTTATTGATTCTTTAATCATAATTTATCCCTTATCGGTGGTATCAAAAATAAAATTTGACAGGATTTCTTTTCCAAACTCAGTCATAATAGACTCAGGGTGAAATTGTATTCCTTGAACAGGATTTGATTTATGCTTAACACCCATAACTATCCCATTGTCAGTCCAAGCTGTAACTTCTAATTCATCAGGTAATGTATCTTTATAAATTATTAATGAATGATACCTAATAGCTTTAAATGGATTCGGGATACCTTTGAATAAACCTTCGCCATTATGATTAACTAGAGAAGTTTTTCCATGCATTATTTCGCCTGCACCACCAACAACGCCACCGTAGGCCTGTCCTATACACTGATGCCCAAGACAGACTCCTAAAATCGGAATAGCTGATCCAAATTTAGGTATAAGGCCAGTTGATATTCCAGCTTTATCAGGAGTACCTGGGCCAGGGGATATAACTATCTTGCTAGGAGATAATTCTTCTATTTCATCAAGAGTTATTTTATCATTACGTACAACTTTAACTTCAACTCCTAATTCAGACATGTACTGATATAAGTTGTACGTAAAACTATCATAATTATCAATCATAAGAATCATAAGGACTCCTCAAGAGAAGATTCTGCCGCATCTAGTGCTCTCATTAAAGCATTCGCTTTATGGACAGTTTCATTAAATTCAGATTCAGGATCACTGTCAAATACAATGCCTCCACCAGCTTGAATATGAGCACATCCATTTTTCATTACTAAAGTTCTGATTGTAATGCATGTATCCATATTCCCGGAAAAATCAAAGTATCCTATAGCCCCTGCATATGGACCTCTTTTATCATTTTCAAGTTCTGCAATAATTTCCATAGCTCTTATCTTAGGGGCTCCCGACACTGTACCAGCCGGGAAACAGGCCCTGAAAGCATCATAATTAGAGTATTCAGGAGCTAATTTACCTTCTACATGAGACACAAGATGCATCACGTGAGAATATCGTTCAATTGCCATAATATCTGTTGCTTTAACAGTTCCTGGTTCACTAACTCTCCCAACATCATTCCTACCTAAATCTAAAAGCATTGTATGCTCAGCTATTTCCTTTTCATCTGATTGGAGGTCTTTTTCCAATTTAACATCTTCTAGTTGATTAGATGATCTAGGTCTAGTACCTGCTATAGGATGAGTAGAAATTATTCCATTCTCAACTTGAACAAGCATCTCTGGAGATGCGCCTACTATTTGAAAGTCATCTAAGTTCAAATAATACATATATGGGGAAGGATTAATAGTTCTCAATGATCTATATACATGAAATGGGTGAGCAGAAGTCTGTTTGGAAAATCTCTGTGACACTACAACCTGAATTACATCTCCTTGAAAAACATATTCTTTTGATTTAAGCACCATATCTTGATGGTAATTTGGAAGCATATTGGACTGGACTTCAGTATTATGAGACCCTGAAGATCTTGGTATTTGCATGGGATCTAATGGCTTATTTAATCTTTCTACAACTAAATCAATTTTTTGGGTAGCCTCTAAATAAGACTCTTCTAAATTTCCTTCAACATGTGCTAGACTAACGACTTGAATTTTATGCCTGACATGGTCAAATACTAAAAACGTTTTTGTAATCATTAAAATTGACTCGGGCAGCTCTAGTGGATCATTTTCTGCCATCGGTAAATTTTCAAAATATCTTACTGTTTCATAACCTAAATACCCTACTGCCCCTCCATAAAATCTCGGTAAGCCTTCAGAATCAACTAGCTTATATTTTGAAAGGATTTCTTCTACTAAAACTAATGGATCTACTTCACCATCTTTTTGATTCTTACCCGTCACAATAATAGATTCTGGTTCAGTACCTATAAAACTATATCTAGCAATCTGTTCTCCACCTTCAACACTTTCCAACAAAAATGAATAGGGGGGCCTTGCAACTTTTAAATATGCAGAAACTGGAGTTTCTAAGTCAGCATCTATTTCTTTATAAACAGGGATGAGATTCCCTCTTGTAAGAAGGGCTTGAGCGTCAATTAAAGATGGGGTGTACACAATCAATAGTCTCCTTTGAATATCATTACGGGAATAGCAATCCCATCTTATCTTTAACAGATTTAAGTTTATTAGAAGCTAAATCATTAGCTTTCTCGGCACCCACTTTAAGCATTTTATCTAATTGTGAAGTATCGCTTATTAATTCTTCATATTTATTTCTAATAGGGGTTAGTTCATCGATAACAATTTCTGCAACTCTTTTTTTTAAATCTCCATACCCTCTTGCAGATTCAAAATCTTTAAGGACTTCTTCTTCAGATCTCTTAGTAATACTTTTATAAATACCTAAAAGATTGTTTACTCCCGCTCTTGAAGAATCCTCAGAAAAAATAATCTCGTTAAATGAGTCAGTAACTGCCCTCATAAAAGATCTTTCAATTTCTTTTGGGTCATCTAATATACGAATAGCATGCCCTCGAATGTGCGAGTAACTCTTAGACATTTTTACATTAGGGTCATTTAAGCCCATTACCCTTCCTGCAACCTCTGGAATAACAGGATTTGGAATAACAAATGTATCTCCATATACCCTATTAAACCGAGCTGCAATATCTCTAGCAAGTTCAACGTGCTGTTTTTGGTCATCGCCAACTGGAACTTCATCCGCATCATATAGCAGTATATCCCCTGCCATTAGAACTGGATAATCAAGTAATCCAACTGAAACTCTTTCTTGAGATTTAGATTTATCCTTAAATTGTGTCATCCTTTCTAACCATCCAATAGGAGTTACACAATTTAATAACCAACAAATCTCTGCATGAGCTGACACATGACTTTGAACAAAAAGAGTAGATTTATCAGGATTTATACCAGACGCAAGTAATATAGCGGCTAATTCTCGTGTATTCTGTTTCAAAGAATCTGGGTCCGGAGTTACTGTCAAAGCATGAAGATCAACAATACAAAAATAATTATCTTTCTCTTCTTGCCTATCAACCCAACCCTTAAAAGCTCCCAAGTAATTTCCTAGTTGGGGATCACCACTTGGCTGAACTCCACTGAGAACAACTTTTTTCTTATCCATTAAACACTCCGCAATCAATTTTAATAATCTGCCCTAAATAGGGGCGAATTTATTAAAATCCGCGGTGCCACCCTAATTCTCCGGTATGTTATCGGAGCACTCATTCATAACATTGACTAAAAACTAGGTCCATTCATCTACCATTCGTACACCGGTTCACAGCTAATTCCGGCTCTCTGAGTAGAATTAGGTAGAATACTACTCCTAAACAATGTCTTAATAATATAATTTTCATTACTAGTATATATTAGAGTGAAGAATTGTATAGTAATACACGGTTCACGTTTTGGAATTTTTATATATAACAATAATTAGGAGCAAATATGAATGTACTAATTATGGGAGCAGGATCACTTGGAGGATATATTGGTTCTGAAATATCTAAAAGTCATAATGTAACGCTTATAGCAAGAAATCAACATCTCAAAAAAATACAAACAAATGGATTAGTCGTTAAAAGTGTTACTTCAGGCAACTTTGTATGTAATGCTAAAGCTTATGAAAAACCTCTAAAAAATTATAAAGCAGACTTGATCATATATTGCGTGAAATCTTATCAAAATAACAAAGCAATCTCAGTAATTAAAAATAGTACCGATTCAGACACGACGATATTAACATTGCAAAATGGAATCGGTAGCGGAGAACTCCTTTCTTCACACTTTGAACAGAATAATATAATTTTAGGAGCAGCATATATAGATGCTAGCACTTTAGACTATGGGATCATAAAAGAACATGGTGGAGACTGCAGAATAGTTTTCGGTAATTATGAAGGAAACAATAATTATCATACAGAAAAAGTTAAAACCGCATTAAAATCTACAAATATAAACTATTACTTATCTAAAGAAATACTAACGACTATATGGGAAAAATTAATATTCATATCTGGCTTAAGCGGTATGACTTGTATAACAAATTCAACTTTTGAAGAAATTTTATCCTACCGTCAAACGAGACATATGACAAAATCACTGATTACAGAATCATACAACGTCGGCACAGAATCTGGAATAAAATTAAATAAATCCATTATAGAAGATACTATGAAGTATTTTATAGATTTAAAATCTGAATTAACATCATCTATGCATCAGGATTTAATAAATGGAAATCAACTAGAAATTGAATCTATCAATGGTGCTATTAGTAAGATAGGCAAACTTTATGATGTCCCAACACCTATTAATGACATCATCTACGATTGTTTATCTTTAATAAACAATCGTAGAAAATAAGGAGAACAGTATGAGTTATTTTTATAATCCAGATAATATATCCCCCAAACAATTAGCAGAAGGAATTAACCTAAAAACCTTATGGGGTAAGAATATAATGATGAGTCTAGTAGAAATGGATGCTAATTCAGAAGTCCCAAAACATTCTCACCCTCATGAGCAAGCTGGAATAGTACTAGAAGGAGAATTTGAATTTATCATAGCAGATGAAAGTAAAATTATTAAAAAAGGAGAATTCTATATCATCCCAGGTAATATAGAGCATAAAGTTATAGTGGGAGATGCCCCTGCCATAGCGTTAGACATATTCTCACCACCAAGGGAAGAATATAAGAATGAATCTGTAGAATATTTAAACAAGCTTTCCTAGTGACACAATGTAATGCATCACTAGGAAATTAAAAGTTTTAAGCTCCGTATCGTACATCTGCATTAGGGTCACTATAATCTACCCCTTTTGTAGCCCAAAATATTTTTGCGATTTCATCTACAGCATCTACTAATTTTTTAGCAGAATCTGAGCTAACACCCTGTTTATTAGCACCAGCTAATTTATTGGCGTTCCAAAATAGGTTGTGCAAATCAGGGTATGATTCCAAATGCTCTGGCTTAAAATAGTCTGACCAAAAAATATTCAATTCATTTTTAACTGATTGGGCATGTTCTTCTTTAACAGCAACATACCTAGAATAAGTATTAACATCTTCACTTGAATCTAGTGATTCAATTCGTACTGCCATTTTCAATACAGTCTGAGCACTAATTTTAGCAGTTATAGGATCGTATATACCACAAGGTATATCACAGTGAGCTTGAGCTTCATTTAAAATTTTCATATTTCCTTCCTTATTTAAAATCAAACATGATTTATAATATGTGAACATTTACAAGACAAGTAGCCTATTTAAAACGATACATAAATAATATGTAAACCGCAAGACAAGATGCATTTTTAAATAGATATATAATTAAGAATTTTGAATTATGTTTCGAATAATTAAGATAAAAAACAGAAGTATGGAACCTAATTTTCATAACAATGACATAATCTTAGCAAAAAATTGGAATCCTTCAAAATCTCTCGAAAGAAAACAAGTGGTGATAGCAAAATTATCTGATAAATATATTCTAAAAAGAATAATAGGTCTGCCTAAAGATAAAATAATGATATCCGAAGGAAGTATATTTATAAATAAAACTCACTTTGATGAACCATATTTAGAAGGTTTACCTAAGACTTACGGGACAGAAAAAGTAGAATATACTATTCCAGATGAACACGTCTTTTTAGTCGGAGACTACCGAAACTATTCTCACTCTATAGATAGTCGCAAATTAGGACCTATACATATCTCAAACATAGTCGCAACATCTGTAATAAAGCTATGGGCTATCAAGTAATATCTTTATTAGGATTGTAATATTACACAAATTTGCATAAAATCTAGAAAAATATGGAGAAACTTAGTGGATAATCAAGTAACAATTTACACTCATCCTGATTGCACATACTCAGAAGCTCTAAAAGACGAATTGAATGATCTATCAATACCTTACGAAGAATTAGATTTAGCAATTAATCCTGACTTATGGAGCAAAGTTGTAGAGTTAACAGGTGGTGAAAAAATAACACCCGTGATGGTGACAAATGACTCTGTCGAAGTAGGTTTTCACGGGGTAGGCTGAAGTTATTAATTTCTAGGTCGTGAACCTAAATAATTAAATCAACGCTTTGGGTCTACAAACGAGTAACCCTTCTTCTTTTTCAATTTTTAGTGCGAAATTAAAAGAATCAACATTAAGGCAAAAATCTAAATCTTCTGCTGGCCAATGAGGTGTATTAGGATTACCATATTTTTGTGCTTCTTCCCCTGACAATACAAGATTCTTTACTGATTGAACGTCAGATTTCCTGCCCTGCAATAAATTTTTAATAAATAAAGCACATAACTCATCTTCATCAGACCTAACTGTTGCCTCTAGTCCCATCGCTACCAACGTAATCAATTTAGGTGAACAGGATTTAATTATTTCTGAAGTAGCTGATGCTACTGCAAATGATCCTCCGAAAATCATATCTGCTTTAGTTGCCGAAGCTACCCCTACTGTCCCAGCTCTAGTAGATTGGATTATAGTCTTACCAGAAAAATCTAAATCTGAAATCTCAGAAGGAGAATTGCCATAATCAAAGCCATCTGGTTTTTTACCTGAAACTTCTCCCATTAGAATATCCCCAAATCCAAGTTTCTTTAATTCAATAGCTTCTTCAATAGTCGCAACTAATATTATTTTCTCGGCGCCATTACTAAATGCAACAGCTTCTGTTGTAAAGCATCGGAATACATCAATTATTACGACTATTCCTTTTGAATTCTTAGATCCATTTAAAAGACTATCTACAACTATATCCATAGCGTAAATTTATTCTCTAAACTCTAGAGGTAATGAAAACACAATATTCTCTTCTTCACCACCCATCTTGATGAGTTCATCTGGATTCAAATAATCAATGATTTCATGAACAAGGTTGTCTGGAGTAGAAGCCCCAGATGTTATTCCAACATTTGATACATTCAATAACCAATCCGGATTTAAATCTTTCAAACTATTTATCAAATATGAAGCAATCCCTCTACTTGCTGCCACCTCTCTAAGCCTATTACAATTAGAACTATTTTCAGCTCCAACAACTAAAAACAAATCTACAAATTCTGATATTTCTTTTACAGCATTTTGCCTATTAGTAGTTGCATAACACAAATCATTTCTAACGAGTACGTTGTCAAATTGGGTTTCAATATCATCAATAACCCGACTAGTATCATCTACAGACAATGTAGTTTGAGTAAGGACAGTTATAGGAGTATTTTTATCCCAATCAGGCATTTGGTAAGGCTCCCTATCGTCTATCAATGACATTTCTGATTGCCCCATAGTTCCTTTAACTTCTTGATGGCCATCATGTCCAACTAGAATTAATTTTCGACCATCTCTATTATATTTTTTCGCTTCATTATGTACTTTGATTACTAAGGGGCAAGTCGCATCAACAATTTTTAATTTTCGAATTTTAGCTTTTGAAAAATCTTCTGGAGGGGAACCATGTGCGGAAAACACTACCCTTGACCCTTCAGGTATATCGTCTACGTCTTCAACAGTTATAGCACCTTTAGATTCCATTTCTTCGACAACATGTGGGTTATGAACAATCTGATGTTTAACATACACAGGAGGACCATATTTATCGAGTGCGAGTTGAACTAAATCTATGGCCCGTACAACACCAGCACAAAACCCTCTTGGTACTCCTAAATATACTTTCATATAATCCTCAATTGTTTAAGTCTCTCATAACTATGATCTCAAATATTGAATCTTCAATCAAATATGTCAATATTTAATACTAATATTATCTAAACATCTAGTGAGAGTTTAAATAAATATGTATACTAAATTGTAGAAATTTTAATGGAGATGAAATTAATGAAACTTGCTGAGAGGATGAATAGGCTTGGGACCGAAACTGCTTTCGAAATTTTAGCCAAAGCACAGAAATTAGAAGCTCAAGGAATGGACATAATACATTTAGAAATTGGGGAACCTGATTTTCCCACTCCAGAAAACATCACAAATGCGGGGAAAAAAGCTTTAGATGATGGATACACTTCATATAACCCGTCTCCTGGATTCTCAGATTTGAGAGAAGCCATAGCTAGTGAGATATCATCCTCAAGAGCTATAAATGCAAATCCTGAGAACGTAATTGTTACGCCAGGTGGAAAACCTATAATGTTCTTTGCGATTATGGCACTAATTGATCGAGGCGATGAAGTTTTATACCCAAATCCAGGGTTCCCAATATATGAATCCATGATTCAATTTTGTGGAGGAACCGCTGTCCCAATGAGATTATATCCGGATAAAGATTTTGGTATAGATATAAATGAGGTTAATTCTCAAATAACTGATAAAACGAAAATGCTTATCATTAACTCTCCAAATAATCCTTGTGGCAGCATATTATCAAAAACAGATTTAGAGGCATTAGCTAATATAGCAAAAAAACACGACTTGATAGTCTTATCAGATGAAATATACATACGATTACTTTTTGAAGGACAATACGAAAGTATAACAATGTTTCCTGATATGCTAGAAAGAACAATAATACTTGACGGGTTTTCTAAAACATACGCTATGACTGGATGGAGACTAGGATACGGATTGTTTCCTGACAACTTGGTTGAACCAATATCACGTCTTATTACAAATAGTGTTTCATGTACAGCAAGCTTTAGTCAGATGGCAGCAATAGAAGCAATTAAAGGTTCTCAATCTGAATCCAACAAAATGGTAGCAGAGTTTAAAGCTAGAAGAGATATTGTAGTTTCAGGGTTAAATAGTATCCCTGGAATCGACTGCCCAGTTCCTAAAGGTGCATTTTATGCCTTTCCCAATGTAGAAAAAACTGGAATGAGTAGTCAAGAATTTGCTTCAAAGTTATTGTCAGAAACAGGCGTAGCCTTGTTAGATGGTGAATCCTTCGGACAATACGGCAAAGGGCACATTAGAATATCTTTTGCTAATTCTAGAGAAAATCTACATGAAGCAATAAATCGCATTAGCAAATTCGTAAATAAATAACCTGTATAAATAACATATCCCATTTTGTTGATTAGGCTGGTTAATCGAAAGAGACTATAATATATTTTGATTAATCACATGGAGTTATTTGTTGACTAATTTAAGGATATCTTTAGCACAAATAAATACCTCAGTAGGGGACATATACGGTAATGTAGATAAAATATTATTTTATCTACATGAAGCACGTAAATTGGAATCTGACATTGTGGCCTTTCCTGAGTTAGCTATAACTGGGTACCCTCCTGAAGATTTATTACATAAAGAACAATTCATAAAATCTAATACAGTCGCTATGCAACAAATAGTGCAAGCCTCTAAAGATATTATAGTAATATTTGGATTTGCTGATTTTGATGGGTCAACTTTATATAATTCTTCAGCATTAGCTTTTGATTCAAAAATAATTGGAGTTCATAGGAAACATCTACTTCCTAATTATGGTGTTTTTGACGAGCAACGATATTTCAGTAGAGGGGATACTTGCGATGTTTTCAAAATTAACAATACTAAAATAGCAATGAATATATGTGAAGATATTTGGAGTGACAACGGCCCACTGAATTCACAATCAAAAAAAGGTGCTTCAATTATAATAAATATAAATGCCTCTCCATTTCATATAAATAAAAGGGTGATTCGGGAGCAAACAATAATTGATCAAGCTATTAAAAATAATGTCCAAATAGCATATGTTAATCAAGTTGGTGGGCAAGACGAATTAGTTTTTGATGGTTCCAGTATGATTGTAAACAACAAGGGTGAAATTAAAAGTCGAGCTAATCAATTTAATGAAGAATTAATTACAACCGATGTAAGTATCACAGACTCATTATCCATTAGCTCTGATAAAGATACATTTCATATACCAAAAACGATCTCTGAAAAAACCACAAATATACCTGCAAAATTAACTGACCCTATCGCGCCTATAGAAGAAATTTATCAAGCACTAATCATAGGTACCCGAGACTATGTTCACAAAAGTGGATTTGAAAAAGTTATTATAGCCCTATCTGGCGGAATAGATTCAAGTTTAGTAGCTGCCATAGCTGTAAAAGCATTTGGGAAGGATAATGTTATAGGAATATCTATGCCTTCAGAATTTTCATCAGAAGGTAGTAAAACAGACGCTTATAAATTATCTGAAAATTTAGGAATTAGCATAGAAACTATACCCATACACGATATCTTCAGCGTTATTCAAAAATCCCTCGAACCAATGTTCATCAACTTACCTTGGGATGTCACGGAGGAAAACATACAATCTAGAATAAGAGGGAATATCATTATGGCATTATCTAATAAATTTAAGTCAATGGTATTAACCACTGGTAATAAAAGTGAGATGGCAGTTGGGTATGCCACTATATACGGTGATATGGCAGGAGGTTTTTCTGTTATTAAAGATGTACCCAAACTAAAGGTATACGAATTATGCAAACATATTAATAATGAAAAAGAAATAATTCCTTTGTCTATAATCGATAAGCCCCCAAGTGCAGAGTTGAGACATAATCAACAAGACACTGATAGCCTACCACCATATGAAGTTTTAGATGCTATTTTAGAAGAATATGTTGAAAATGATTCTAGTTACGAAGATATTATTACTGCTGGTTTTGATACAAATATAGTATCTAAAATAATAAATCTAGTAGACAAAACTGAATATAAAAGACGCCAGTCTGCACCAGGAGTTAAAATAACAAATAAAAATTTCGGTAGAGATCGGAGAATCCCTATAACTAATAAATATTCTCCATTTAAGACAAAGGATACTTACTAAAATGATTAATAGAGACAGAATCATAAAAACTTTTTGTGAAATAGTTACAATTGATAGCCCATCTGGAGAAGAAGAAACTATGGCCATTGATGTGATTAATAGACTCGAAAACTTTGGCTTTTTAGTAACAAGAGATGATTACGGAAATGTCATAGCGTCTGATGGAAGAGAAAATCCTATATTACTATCTGCTCATTTAGATACTGTTGAACCTGGAAGAGGTATAACTCCTATAGTAAAAGATGATCAAATAGTATCAGACGGCACAACAATACTAGGAGGTGATTGTAAAGCAGGTATCGTAGCTGTCTTTGAGGCCTTAGAATCTATAATCGAAGATGGAATTGCAATGAGGCCTGTTGAACTCGTATTTACTAGAGAAGAAGAATTAGGCTTAGTAGGTGCTCGTAATTTAGATATGTCTAATATTAAATCAAAACAAGCAATAATATTTGATGGCGAAGGCCCTGTAAATCAAATAACATCATCAAGTCCTACATACATCGGGTTTGATATAAATATAACAGGCAGAGCCGCCCATGCAGGTGCAGAACCTGAAAGAGGGATATCAGCAATATCAATAGCAGCAGACATAATAAGTCAATTACCACAAGGCAGATTAGACAATAACACGACATTTAATATTGGAAATGTAGAAGGTGGGTCCACTCGTAATACTGTACCTGAAAACACACTTATTACCGGAGAATTCAGAAGTACCAATATAGAAAAATTAGATGGCTTAAGAGAACAAATTGATGATGTTATTAATATAGTAAAGAAAAAATATCCTGAAGCTGTACTCGAATCTCATATGCACACTAGTTTTGAAACTTATACATTAGAACCTGATGACCCTGCATCGAAAACAGCTAGTGAAGCTCTTGAAAAAATTGGACTATCTCCAATAATGAAACCATCTGGTGGAGGTACAGATGGAAATGTATTTAGAAATCGAGGAATAAGTTCTGTTGTTGTAGGAATGGCAGTTCATGGAATGCATACTGTAAGAGAATATGTAAATATTCCAGACTTAATTGACACGGCTCATTTTTGCGAATCTCTCCTTAGAGAAGATACAAATTAAAATGAAGGTTGAATTACTATATGGTAAAAAAGGGCTAAGTGTATCCTTGCCTGATAAAACTAAAGTCATAGAACCCATTTTCATAGACAAATTACGAAATGAACTAGATTCTATAAAAAAATCGATTACGGATCCGATGTCTGGAATAAGTTTAAAAAAATCGTCTTCAAAATCTAAAACCATTGGAATAAGTGTATGTGATATTACCCGTCCCATGCCAATAAAAAAAGTTTTACCTGTAGTACTTTCAGAATTATCTGAAATAAAAGAGGAAAATATAAAAATATTTATTGCTAATGGTACACATAGAGAATGTACAGATGCCGAATTAGAAAATATGTTAGGCAAAGATGTATTTAGAGCACAATATCAAATAATAAATCATGACGCCTTCAATGAAAATAATCTGACTGATTTAGGAACCACTAGTTCTGGAATTCCAGTATCTCTAAATAGTGACTGGTTAAATTGTGATTATAAAATAACTATAGGCTTGGTTGAACCTCATTTTTTTGCAGGATTCAGCGGAGGACCCAAAATGATAGCCCCAGGATTAGCAGGATTTAAAACAATCATGCAATTGCACAATGCAAAAATGATTGAATCCCCAAGTGCTATATGGGGAATAACAGAAAACAATCCCATACATTCTGCAATACGAGAAATTGCAACCTTATATCCTTCAAACTTCTCGATTGATGTTACTGTAAACAAAAACCACGACATAACAAGTGTACAGTCAGGAAATATGTTTGATACTCATGAACAAGCCACTAAATTTGCTTATAACGCAGCAATGAGAGAAGTAAATCAGAAGTTTGATATTGTAATAACCACCAATAGTGGGTACCCATTAGATATGAATCTTTACCAAACTATAAAAGGTATCTCTGCAGCATCACAAATCGTAAAAAATAACGGAACTATCATATGTGCTTCAGAGTGTTCTGATGGATTACCAGACCATGGAGAATATAAAAAAATGCTGACTTCCGGTAAATCACCTAGTGAATTATTAAATTTGATTAAAAATAACACACATGAAAAACAGGATCAGTGGCAAGTACAAATACAGGCTCAAATAATGATGAAATGTGATATATATCTAAAATCTGATTATTTAACAGATGCCGAAATAAAAAAGGCTCACATGATACCTGTAAGAAATATATCAACTAAGGTTAAAGAATTGGATTTTTTACACCCTGAATCTAATATATGCGTATTGCCTGAAGGGCCTCAAACAATACCAATTTTAGTATAGTGATAATTTTTTAGGGGAAGAGCTTAATTAAGCTCTTCCCCTAAAAGCATTAACTGACTTTTACAGTAGCTCCAGCTTCTTCCAAAGCCTTTTGCATTTCATCAGCCTCTTCTTTTCCAACAGCTTCTTTAACAGCAACTGGTGCACTTTCCACAAGTTCTTTAGCTTCTTTTAGTCCTAATGCTGTAGCTGCTCTAACAGCTTTAATAACATTAATTTTACTTTCACCAAAGCTTTCTAAAGTAACCGTAAATTCATCCTGTTCAGCGGCAGCTTCAGGAGCTCCACCAGCAACAGGAGCCGCTGCAACTGCAACAGGAGCCGCTGCAGTCACCCCAAATTCTTCTTCCAAATCTTTAACAAGATTTGCAAGTTCAACTACAGGTAAAGCTTTTATGCCTTCCAAAATTTCATCTTTTGTAATTGCCATTTATTTCTCCCAAATTTATTTTTAATTTAAAATTAAGTTACGTTTATAATGATTAGTCTTCTGATTCTACTGACTCTTCTTCTGCCGCAGCTTCCGGTTCTACTGACTCTTCTTCTGCTGCAGCTTCCGGTTCTACTGACTCTTCTTCTGCCGCAGCTTCCGGTTCTACTGACTCTTCTTCTGCCGCAGCTTCCGGTTCTACTGACTCTTCTGGCATAGCTTCTTCTACTGAAGATTCTGATTCTGTTCTATCATTTTTTATAGATTCCAAAACTCTAGCAATATTAACTATCGGAGCATTGATAACAAATACCAAGCTAGATATCTGGCCATGAAGTTGTCCAAGTAATTTAGCCACTAATTCTTCTTTACTTGGAAGGGTAGCTAAGCTAACAATTTCCTCTGAAGTTAATATATCGGAACCCATAACTCCAGTTTTTAAAACTATCTTAATATTGTTTTTCTTTATAAATTCAAAAAGAGTCTTAGCTAAGGACTGCTCATCCCCATATCCAAATGCAATACCTGTAGGGCCATCAATCAATTCTTTCATTTCAGGCTTATCCATATCATCGGCAGCAATCTTCATAAGAGTGTTTTTAACAATCTTATATTTAATCCCTTCATTTCTTAGTGCTGTTCTGAACATAGTAATATCAGACACATTAGTACCTGAATAATCTGTAGCAATTGCTATAGAACATCCTTCCATCATTTGCTTCAGTTCTTCTACAGCATTTTTTTTAGCTTCTGTCGGCATATAAAAACCTTCTTATCCAATTTAAATAAATAGGGGATTAAAAAACCCCCAAAGTTGTAAACCTTTGAGGGAACAAACAAATCATCTGAAAACAGAGTTATATCAATTGCCTCTGCAGGGAAAGTTTAATCCTTTTTAAAAGGGCCCTACGGTCTACAGCTATAATTTTTTTACAGTATCATTTTACAGTCAACGACATAACAGAAGCAACCTCTAATGAAACACTAGGTCCCATAGTTGTAGTCATATATGCCGATTTTATAAATTCTCCCTTCACCCCAGATGGACGTTGAGACAAAATAGCATCAATAAGAACAGCCATATTATCTATCAATTTATCGTTATCAAAACTAGCTTTACCAATTAAACTATGTATTATAGACGACTTATCAATTTTAAATTCCAATCTACCTTTTTTGGATTCCTCTACTGCTCTTGGTATATCTTCACTAGATACTACTGTACCTGTTCTAGGGTTAGGCATAAGACCTTTACGTCCCAAGATTGGACCTAACTTACCTATTTTCCCCATCATATCTGGAGTTGCAATCGAAACATCAAAATCAGTCCAACCTGATTCTATTTTTTCGATCAAATCATCATTACCAACATAATCAGCACCTGCATCTTTAGCCGCTTGCATTGCATCTCCTTGGCAAAACACCAAGGAAGAAACAGTTTTTCCCAGTCCATTGGGTAAAATAACAACACCTCGGACCATTTGATCGGCATGCTTAGGGTCAGCTCCAGTTCTTAAGTGTAATTCTACTGTCTCATCAAACTTGGCTGTAGCAGCATCTTTTATTAAATCTATTGCATGCTCTACAGAATATGATTTATCTTCTTCGATATCAGCAACTGCAATATTATATCTCTTGCTATGTTTAACCATGAATTAGTCCTGTTTGTTATTATCTAAAATTCGTATTTTAGTTTACTTGTATCCCCATACTCCTAGCAGTTCCTTCTATGATCTTGATTGCTCCTTCCATGTCAGCAGCATTTAAATCATTCATTTTAGTTTCTGCTATCTTCTTAATTTGCTCTTGTGTTACTGATCCAACCTTGTCAGATAATGGGTTAGCACTACCTTTACCGATATTAGCAGCTTTCCTTAAAAGATCAGATGCTGGAGGGCTTTTAATGATAAATGCAAAAGATCTATCTTCAAAAACTGTAATTTCTACAGGAACAATAGAACCTGACATAGAAGCTGTTTTTTCATTATATTCTTTGACAAATCCCATTATGTTAACTCCGTGTTGACCCAACGCAGGGCCAACAGGTGGAGCTGGAGTCGCTTTGCCAGCTTCTATTTGCAATTTTATTAATCCAATGACTTTCTTGGCCAATTTTCTATTCTCTACTTACTTTATGCTTTTTCAACTTGTAAAAAATCTAACTCAACTGGAGTTTCTCTACCAAAAAAAGAAACTAACACTTTAACCTTAGCTCTATCGGGATAAACTTCATCAACTGCCCCCATGAAATCAAGAAAGGGTCCATCTGTTATTCTTACAGTTTGTCCTTGAGCGAATCCTACCCGAACACGCGGTTCTTCAGACTTAATTTGGTTCAATATGTTGTCGACTTCTTCTTGCTCTAAAGGCACAGGTTTAGGGCGATTTTCACTTTCATCTTGGGCTGAAACAAAACCTGTTACCCCTGGGGTATTACGGACAACAAACCAACTTTCATCATCCATTTCCATCTGAACTAATATATATCCTGGGAATATCTTTTTAAAGGTAGACGTCTTTTGACCATCTTTGTATTCCATTTCTTCTTCTGTTGGAACAATAATTTGAAAGATCTTATCTTGCACATCCATAGATGTAATTCTTTGTTCTAAGTTATTTTTCACGCGATCTTCTTGCCCTGAATAAGCATGAATAATATACCAACGTTTACTATTTTCTTCTTCAACCATAAAAAGACCCTATAAAATATAAATAAGAATAACTAAAGTATAATCTCAAAAACCCTGCCGAAAATTAAATCAGCTATTCCCAATAAAATCCCCAGAAAAGCCGCAACTGCTAAAACAAGCATAGTTAAACGCATTGTTTCATTCATAGTAGGCCAAGTTACTCTGCGTAATTCTCCTATTATTTCTCCAAAAAAACGAAAGTTAAATGACCTTCTTACGTTACTTGATGTCTGTTTTTGTTGCATGTTACCTAACTTCTCTATAAAGAGCATGAGTCCTACAACGAGGGCAATATTTATTTAGCTCAAGACGTTGCGGATCATTTCTTCGACTTTTAGATGAGTTATATGTACGCTCTTTACAATCAGTGCATTCCAACGTAACTAATATTCTATTTTCGCCTCTTCGAGCCATATTTTTATCCTAAATTTATCGAAAAGTATAAGAATCAAATAAAAATTCCGAATTAAGTATTTGCTACTGATTCTTATATCTTATAATTTAACTTATAACTTTGGTTATGACCCCTGAGCCAACAGTTCTTCCACCTTCCCTAACAGCAAAGCGCAATTGCTCTTCTAAAGCAACTGGAGTAATTAATTTGACAGACATTTCTATGTTGTCTCCTGGCATAACCATTTCTACGCCATCAGGTAATTTAATGTCTCCAGTAACGTCTGTGGTTCTAATGTAAAACTGAGGTTTATATCCATTAAAGAAAGGAGTATGACGGCCACCTTCTTCTTTACTTAACACATAAACTTGTGCTTCATATTCAGTATTTGGCTTAATACTACCAGGGGCAGCTAAAACTTGCCCTCTTTCAATATCTTCTCTGTCTACACCTCTAATTAACAATCCGACAGCATCACCTGGTTCACCTGTAGGCAAAGTTTTATGAAACATTTCAACACCGGTTACAGTAGTTGTATAAGTTTCTTTTATCCCAACAACCTCAACTTCATCCCCTACATTAACTATACCTTTCTCAACACGACCAGTTACCACAGTTCCCCTTCCCTTAATTCCAAACACGTCTTCAACTGGCATCAAGAATGGCTGGTCTTTAGGCCTATCAGGAACAGGAACATATTCATCAACCGCATCCATCAATTCCCATATACCTTTACCCCACTCACTATCACGACTTTTATCATCAGCTTCTAAAGCATTTAAGGCACTGACTCTTACAAATGGAATATCATCACCAGGAAATCCATAGTCTGATAACAATTCTCTCATTTCCATTTCTACAAGTTCCAATAATTCTTCATCGTCTAATACGTCTACCTTATTTAAAGCAACAACTATACGAGGAACTTCCACTTGTCGAGCTAATAAAATATGCTCTCTAGTTTGTGGCATAGGTCCGTCAGGAGCACTAACTACTAAGATAGCCCCATCCATTTGAGCAGCACCTGTAATCATATTCTTGATATAGTCTGCGTGACCTGGACAATCAACGTGAGCATAATGTCTCGTTTCAGATTCATATTCAACGTGAGTTATAGCAATTGTCACGCCTCTCTCTTTTTCCTCAGGAGCATTATCAATGGTATCGAAGGCTCTTGCATCTGCAAGACCTTCAGTAGCTAAAACTGAAGATATCGCTGCAGTTAGAGTTGTCTTACCATGGTCAACGTGCCCAATAGTTCCAACATTAAGATGTGGTTTTGTTCTTTCAAATACTTGCTTAGCCAATTTGTTTATCCTCCAATATCCTGGAGCCCACAAGCAGATTTGAACTGCTGACCTCTTTCTTACCAAGAAAGTGCTCTGCCACTGAGCTATGCGGGCCACATATATTTAAAATCCTTATATTTTTATATTTAATTTACTTATATTTAATTTACTTATTTATAATTTCAAACATCTGGTGGAGGGTGTAGGATTCGAACCTACGTAGCCCTTCCGGGCGCCAGATTTACAGTCTGGTGGATTTAACCACTCTCCCAACCCTCCTAGAAGCATTATTAAGTTTCTATTCCTGTCCCACCTTAATGTAATTCTTAAGCTTAAAACTCCATCCATAATTAATTTTATACACTGAAAACTGTCAAAGTGATCAGCATATCTCATTTAAAGCCATCATTAAGTTTAGCACAGGTAAAGAAAATTAGAAGTGCCAATATAAAAAAGACCAATACCTGGTAATAATTAAAAAGCATTAGTCCATTTTCTACTTAAGGAATTCTAATAAACCATTCCAAAAGGGTCAATAGCATTATTATATGTTATTTTAAAATTTATCCCTCATTTCAGACTGAAGTGTATTATAAACTTCGAATAAAGAAATCCCTGTACTAACAGCAATCGATTTACAATCTTCGTATTCAGGATAAGCCCCTACAAATAATCCATCTAACATTTTTATCTTTATATTCACTTTGCCTAACGTGGATTCAAATTTTTCAATTCTTCTTTCAGCTTCTACCCTATTAATGTCTCTAACCCTTATCCCCAAAGTTGAGGTTTCTCGAAACATAAATCCTGAAATGTCTGCAAAACAATCCTTATCAATCAAAACAGACAGAATTATTGCTGGTCGGTTTTTCTTCATTTGTATAGGTGTATACCAAACATCTTTTGCCCCCATATCCAAAAGTTTCTCTAGCACATATCCTAATATTTCTCCTGATGTGTCATCAATATTAGTTTCAAGTAAAAGTAGCTCAGTATTTGAAAAGGTTTTAGACTGGTCATCTAATAATGATCCCATGTGTACTCTAGTAACATTAGGGTACGAATCCGGATCACGAGTACCAAGACCGCATCCACTGCTATAAATTTTCATAGTAGGTGAAGCAAAATCAGATATAGTCGATAAAATAGCTGTACCAGTAGGAGTAATCATCTCACCTGTACTAATCATAGAGTTAGTCGGAGAGAAGGAAGGAGCCTGGGTGATTTCTAGAATCTTAACTGTTGCAGGAGGCGGAACTGGCAACACTCCGTGTGCTGTATTTACTGTGCCCGACCCTCTAGGTAACGAGGAACAATATATTTTATCAATACTTAATTCTTCTATTGCCGATATGACCCCTACAACATCGAATAAGGTATCTAAAGTTCCAAGTTCATGAAATTCAACTTGATTTATATCAATACCGTGCACTTCTGATTCAGCTCGCCCAATAAGATTAAAAATATTTGAGGTCGTGTTTTTTACATAATCAGAAAAATCAGACTTTTTAACAATATCTACAAAATCTTGCCATCTATAATTGTGCAATTCTGAGGAATCAATAATGACATCTAGGTGTGTTCCAGAAACACCATTTCTTTTAGAATTTGTCATTTTTAGCACAATGAGATCATCAACACCTAGTTTCTTTGTTAAATTTTCTAAAAACGAAACCGGTAACCCCAAATCAAGCAGGGAAGACAAAAGCATATCTCCACTTGCCCCATGAAGAGCATCTATATATATTGATTTCATTGAAAATATCCTAAAGAAATTTCCTAAATATAAAGCTCATTAATTCTCAAATAACTCTAACTCTAGGGAGTTGGAGATGTTATTGTAGCTGGAGAATCTGATGTTATAGATATATCATCATCTAATACATCTATAATAGCTGTGTCTGCCGGTCCTAATTCACCCCTTAACACCATGTCAGACAATTTATCTTCTATACTATCCTGAATTACACGTCGTAAAGGCCTTGCCCCAAAAGCGGGATCATAACCTTTCTCCGCTAGCCAAGAACGCGCCGATTTTGTAAGTTCCAAAGAGATGCCTTTTTCTAACAAAGTCATAGAAACTTCTTGCATGAAATTATCTACAATATCTTCCATATGCTCTCTATTAAGAGAATGGAAAACTATTGTTCCATCAATACGATTCAGAAATTCTGGTCTGAAAAAATGTTTAACTTCATCTAGTACATTATTTTTCATTCGAGAGTACAGTTCTTCTGATCCTTGTGCTGTATCTGTTCTTGAATTGAAGCCCAAAGATTTATCTTGTCTAATAAGATCTGAGCCTATGTTACTAGTCATAACAACAATAGTATTACGGAAATCCACTCTTCGTCCTTTAGAATCTGTCAAATGTCCATCGTCAAAAATCTGAAGCAAGATGTTAAAAACTTCAGGATGAGCTTTTTCAATTTCATCCAACAATATGACACTATAAGATTTTCTTCTAACTGCTTCTGTTAATTGACCACCCTGATCATAACCAACATATCCAGGAGGAGCTCCAACCAATCTCGCCACCGCATGTCTTTCCATGAATTCAGACATATCTAATCTAATCATTGAATCTTCAGAACCAAATAAGAATTCAGCCAATTTTTTTACTATATGGGTTTTGCCAACTCCTGTAGGACCTAGAAAAATAAATGCCCCAGTAGGTCGCTTAGGGTTCTTTAATCCTGACCTCGATCGCCTTACTGCTTTTGATAAAACTTCAATAGCTTCATCTTGGCCAATAACACTCTTATTTAAAACTTTTTCCATGTTAATCAATCTTTCAGTTTCAGTTGCAGCCAGTCTAGTTACCGGGATACCTGTCCACATACTAACCACTTCTTCGATCGTATCTTCTTCGACAATTGGGGTTTCTATTCCTTTTTCATCTTCCCATTCTTTTTGAAGATTACCTAATTTCTCGATAAGATTCATTTCTTTATCACGTAACTCGGCAGCAGATTCATATTGCCTATTAGAAATTGCTTCATCTTTTTCTTTTCTAACACTTTCTAACACTTCGGATACTTCTTTCAAGGATCCTGGGACAGTAGTAAAGTTAATCCTAACTCTGGATGCAGCTTCGTCAATAAGGTCAATAGCTTTATCAGGTAAAAACCTGTCTGCAATGAATCTAGAAGCTAAGGTGGCCGCAGACCTCAATGCTGAATCAGAAATTTCTAGACTATGGTGATCTTCGTATTTCCCTCTAACTCCTCGCAATATGTCTACAGTTTCTTCAACAGAAGGTTCACCAACTTTGACTGGCTGAAATCTTCTTTCTAATGCGGGGTCTCTCTCCACATACTTTCGATAGTCATCGTTTGTAGTGGCTCCAATAGTTTGCATCTCTCCTCGTGCTAATGAAGGTTTCAATATGTTAGCTGCATCTACAGCTCCTTCAGCAGCCCCAGCCCCAACCATGGTATGTATTTCATCGATAAACAAAATGCAATTCCCAGCTTCTCTTATTTCTTCTATGACTTTTTTAAGTCTTTCTTCAAATTCTCCCCTATACTTCGTTCCAGCAACCAGAGAACCCATATCTAAAGTAACTAATCTTTTCCCTTGTAAGGTACCGGGCACATCATTTGATGCAATTTTCTGAGCCAATCCTTCTACTATTGCGGTCTTCCCAACTCCTGGTTCTCCAATCAAAACAGGATTGTTTTTAGTACGCCTACTTAAAATCTGAGTTACTCTCTCTATTTCTTGCTGTCTCCCCACGGTAGGATCTAACTTATTTTCACGAGCTTTATCAGTAAGATCTATACCTAATTGGTCTAAAGTAGGAGTCTTACTTGTAGAATTTGATGTACCTGAAGAAACACTAGGACCAGAAGTCCTTTCAATAATGTTAGTTATCTCGGAACGAACTTGATCTAAATTAACACCTAAACTCTCAAGTACTCCCGCAGCAACACCTTCTCCTTCTCTTAGTAGCCCAACGAGCAGGTGTTCTGTACCTATATATTGATGAGTCATTCTACGTGCCTCATCCACAGCAAGTTCAATGACTTTTTTGGCTCTAGGGGTTAATCCTATGTCCCCAGTAGCAGATGAGTCTCCATCTCCAACAATGTACTCAACAGCAGATTTGACTTTTTCCATATCAACACCTAAGCCAGCTAAAACTTTGGTTGCTGTACCTTCATTGACTCTAGTCAACCCAAGTAAAACATGCTCAGTGCCTATATAATTATGATTAAACCTTTGGGCTTCTTCCTGAGCAAGTGATAAAACTTTTCTTGCTCTCTCAGAAAACTTTTCAAATCTACTAGCCATAAATTAGAAACTCCTAAATTACTAATCTTCTGATATGGAATCCGGGGATTCTTCTACTTCTCCTACTGCGTCCTGATCTGATTCTTCTACTGCGTCCTGATCTGATTCTTCCTGATCTGGAACGTATCCTTCTTGTGCTTGTTTAATAGATAGCCCTAGCCTTTTTCTATCAGATTCTATTCTTAATATTTTTACATCTAATAAATCGCCTTCTGAAACCACTTCTTGAGGATGTGATATTTCACTGCCAGATATTTCAGTTACATGTATTAACCCTTCAATTGAGTCTTCTAATCTTGCAAAGGCTCCAAAGTCTGCCAACTTAGTAATTGTGGCTTGAACAATGTCTCCAACTTGATATCTCTCAGCAATGGTATCCCAAGGTTCTGGATGAATTCTACGAAGGCTTAATGCTATCTTCATTCCTTCTTTATCAACCTTCAAGACAAATACGTCAATTTCCTGACCAACTGAAACAATTTCTTCAGGAGAATTAACCATACCCCAAGATAACTCTGATATATGTATGAGCCCATCTGCTCCACCTAAATCAACAAAAGCACCAAAGTTACTAATACCCGTAACTCTGCCTTTTCGAATTTCACCTTCTTCTAGAACCTGAATCAGTTCTGCTTTTTGAGCCTCTCGCTGTTCTTTCATAGCTGATCTTTCAGAAAATATAGCTCTATTTCTAGCCCTATTAACTTCTAAAACCTTAACAGTAAGCGGTTTCCCTACATACTCCGAACCATCTAACATAGATTCATCTTCTGAGGCTTGAGTGTCTTCTGGAGGTTGCAAGTTTTCATGAGCTATTGTTACAAGTTGAGACATAGGTACAAAACCTTGAACATTGGCAACTTCTAAAATACATCCGCCTCTATTGAATCCTAATATCACCCCATCAATAGGCTCATCAGACTCCATTAATTTCTGCAAATCTCTCCATCCTTCTTCTCCACGAGCCCTATCTATTGAAAGTATCGGGCCATCATGAGATTCAGGTCTAAGAACAAAAGCAATCAAAGAATCTCCTTCAGATATTTCTTTGAATTCTTCTGAGGTAATAGATTTCATCTCATTAGGCGGAATAAATCCTTCTTCTTTGTGACCTATATTTAAATAGATTCCATCAGGATCTGATTTCATTACTGATCCTTCTATTATTTCGCCTCTTCTTAAAACCTTGAATTCTATTTGTTCAAGTATTTCTTGCATCGTTGTCGGAAAATCATCTTGGGATTCTGGAGACATATTGTAAAAACACCAACCATAAATTTATTTAAGTTTCAAAAGCTTATATTAAACTAGTACAAGAGCACAACTTGTAATATATAACTTAAGTAAAATTTAAAAGTTTTAAACCCTGGCAGTGGCCAATTTTCCCACGCCGTTACCAGCGCAGTATCGTAGGTGCTGATCCGTTTCACTTCCGTGTTCGGGATGGGTACGGGTGGTTCCAGCTCGCTTGTACCACCAGGGAAATTATTAAACTTTTAAAAATCTGCTAAGTAACCTTAACATCTACAAACTTATACTTTAATATTAATCTGTTATTGATAAGGTGTCAAAAATATACAAAACTTAACACTCAATTGACCCTTAATAGTTACTGATGTACGATTGAGGGAATACTATTTAAAATAATTTTTAAATTTAATAGGGAGATGTTCAATGGCAACAACAGCACTTATAGAGGTGTCTGAATTAGCAGCAGATAAGTTAATTGAGATACTAAAAGAACAAGGTGAAGATTCAGGAATGCTCCGAGTAATGGTGTCCCCTACCCCAGATGGAGGTTACCAACATGTATTAGGAGTTGAAGAAGAAGCTAATTCTGATGACATTGTTATCGAAGCTCATTCAATAAAAGTTGTTGTCGACAAAGACAGTGCACCTTTATTAGAGGGCGCTGAAATAGATTACGTAGATGGTTTAATGAGAAGTGGCTTTGTAATATCAAACCCAAACATTGAAACCCCAAGTGGAGGCGGATGTGGAAGTGGCGCATGTGGCTGCGGAAATGAAGCCCCTGCTGCGGGAGGATGCGGTGCTGGCGCTGGTGCTGGTGGATGTGGATGTGGCGGTGGAGGATGCGGTGGGCACTAAAAACGCCAACAAATAACCGTAAAAAATAAGGGGGCGCTTAAACTCGCCCCCTTATTTTTTTATACAAAGAAATATTTCAATTAGGAGAAAGATTTGAAAGACATCACAATTTTAGGTATCCAACCAATAGGAATCTCTTTGGCTTTATCAATAAAAAATTCTTCACTTGAAGTAAATAAAATGATGGCCTACTCTGAAAACAGTGATCTCATAAATTCAGCAAAATCATTAGATATATTTGATGACGTCAGTAAAGATATTAAAAAGTCGATTAACGGATCAACTCTAATAATTATCGATTCTCCATTAATCGAAATCCCTTTAATTTTTGAAGCTATAAATAATTCTCCTACCGTAAAGACTGTATTGAATCTAAACGGATCTCAAGTAAAATGCATGGATTGGGCAAGTGAAAAATTAAACAAAAATATTAATTATTTAGGAATACGACCTATCCTAAAAACTGATATCCCAACCATAGCTGATGCATCTGATTTAGTATTAGAAGATCTAGATATTTGCCTAATGCCTAAAGCTACAACAGATAATGCTTCTATTCAGAATATAGTCCATTTGATAGAAAAAATAGGCGCTACTCCTTATTTCTTAGATGTTACTGAACATGATAGTTACTTCACTGCAATGGATAAGCTTTCTGATGTGATATCAGCCGCTTATATTAATGCAACCACTGCAAAATCATCTTGGATTGAAATGTACAAATCTGCAGGAATAGAATTTGACCATCAATCTAAAAATGCAACAAAAGACCCCATAACAAATGAAGCAGAATGTTTAACATTATCAGATCCGTTATCGTATTGGATTGATGAAATGATAATCTCGTTAACCAAATTTAAAAAAACATTAAAATCAGAAAATGACGATTTACTAAATTATTTAGTAAATGCATGGGAACAAAAAGCAAAATGGGAAAGTGGAGCTATGAGCCAGACTCCTGACTCACCACATTTACCTTCTGCCGCAGAAGCTATGGGAAATAGTATTTTAGGTAGTAAATTATCAAAAAGACTGAGTGGAAACCAAGATGCAGACAAACGCCATAGTTGGAAATACCCTAAACAAGGATAATCGTAAAATTGATTGAAAAAGTTGCTAGAGTCAATAAAATTCAAGCAGATATAATAGTTCCTGGAGATAAATCAATTTCTCATAGAGCTGCATTATTTAATAGCATCTCATTAGGATCTTCAAAGATAACTAATTTTTGTGTTGGAGATGATAAATCAGCAATATTAAATTGTTTATATGGATTAGGGGCAAACATAACAGAAACTAATGACGCGATTATTATTGAAGGAAATGGATTAAACGGTTTAAAAGAACCAAAAGACGTATTAAATGCAGGCAATAGTGGAACTACCATAAGACTAATATCTGGATTATTATCTGGAAATGATTTCTACAGTGTTATCACAGGTGACAAATCACTTCGAAGTCGTCCAATGAAAAGAATCGTTACTCCTCTGACTAAAATGGGCGCAAAAATATTAGGTAGAGAACAAAACTCTCTAGCCCCACTTGCATTTAATGGAGG
This sequence comes from Dehalococcoidia bacterium, assembly GCA_045564655.1. Classification (GTDB taxonomy): domain Bacteria; phylum Chloroflexota; class Dehalococcoidia; order Lucifugimonadales; family UBA826; genus UBA826. The sequence continues at coordinate 35,467 of JBJLGX010000015.1, read as the reverse complement.
AAACCTTGAAGGTATCGAATACGAAATGCCCGTATCAAGTGCGCAGTTAAAATCTTGTCTTTTGATAGCAGGTTTATACGCAAGTGGAAAAACGATCGTACATCAACCAGGTGCGTCACGTGATCATACTGAAAGAATTTTAAAGTCTATGGGAGCCAAAATAGAAATAAATGGCTTAACTGTCCAAATCCAAAGAAGTATGTTGACATCTTTAGATATGAATATACCTTCCGACACAAGTAATTCAACTTTCTGGTTAGTTGCAGGGTGCTGTCATCCTGATGCTTCCATAACTTTAAGAAATGTTGGTATGAATCCAACTCGTACTGGCATGCTTGAGATATTAGGTTATATGGGAGCTACTATTAATATAAGTAACGAAAGATTCGAGGGCGGAGAACCTGTTGCCGATATAAATGTAGAAAGTAGTGACCTGAAAGGGGTAGAAATATCAGGCGAAATAATCCCAAGAGTTATTGATGAGTTGCCTATACTTGCACTTGCCGCCTGCTTTGCCAAAGGGAAAACAATAATAAAGGACTCTGAAGAGTTACGCGTAAAAGAATCTGATAGAATCTCAGCAACAGTAAACAGCCTATCAAAATTAGGGGCCAAAATAGAAGAAACTAACGATGGGATGGTAATTACTGGAGGCACCCCTCTTATAGGTTCAGAAGTGGATAGTTTTGGAGACCACAGAATAGCTATGACTAATGGTATAGCAGGATTAATTGCTAAAGGTGAAACTACAGTAATAAACTCTGAATCTGCAAACATATCATATCCAACTTTTTGGGAAACACTAAAAAGTTTAGGAGATTAAGTATGGATACCTCTAAAAACTTTATTAAATCAAACTCACTATTAATAGTTTTATCTGGCCCCTCAGGAGTTGGCAAAGACGCTGTCCTAAATCATATGAAATCAAATGATCTTGACTATCATTTTACTGTTACTGTCACTACTCGAAAAAAACGACCCAATGAAGTAGACGGTATAGATTATATTTTTATTAACAAATCTAAATTCGAATCACTTAAAGCAAATGACGATTTATTAGAATCAGCAGAGGTATATGGCAATTTTTACGGAATACCAAAATCTCAAGTTTTAGATGCACTTTCAAACGGAAAAGACGTCATCATGAAATTAGATGTACAAGGAGCTAAAACGATAAAAAAACTAGCCCCAAATGCTGTATTCATATTCTTAGCTGCTCCAACAATTGACAGCCTTCGCAATCGCTTAGAAAAACGTATGACAGAATCTCCTGACGCTTTAGAAACCAGATTGAAGACAGCTACAAGTGAAAATACTGAATCCGAATGGTTTGATCACATTATTATTAATGAAGATGAAAGAATAACAGACACTGTATCAAAATTAGAAGAAATAATAATTAAATCAAAAAAAAATGAAAGAGGGCCTATATTTAAGTAGCCTTTAATTCAGCAACTACACTCTTCAAAACGTCTTCATCTTTCGAGTTATTTACTTCAATTGGGAACCATACAGAATCTATATTATTTCCATATTTACTTTTAATTTTATTAGCAATCTCGTCATATGTCCCAATAACTGCAAACTGATTAAGAATCTCATCCGTTATACAAGACCCCATATTCTCCCAGTCTCCATCAATTGACATTCTGTATAATTTTTCATGAACGTCTTCCCATCCATGAACTGCCATAACAGGAGCGTAGCTTCTTGTGGAAGCATAAAATGCGACCCTATTCCTAACATCAATTATTTTCGATTCTAAATCTTCTTCATCATGCCCTGCCACAATAAATCCTCCCCCCTCAATCTTAATATCTTCTATAGATCTCCCTGACTTACCCGCACCTTTTAGCAAATTTGGCATTACAATTTCTTGAGTATATTTAGGGGTTGTAAAAGAATGCAAAACTACCCCGTCACAAAGCTCTCCTGCTAAAGCCAGCATATAAGGATTAACTGCAGAAATAGCTATCTTTATATTTGGATTAGCAATGGGGCCTGGGTCAAAAAATGGAGGCATTAAACTAAATGCGTAATTCTCGCTTTCAAAATTTAATTTTGTCCCATTTTGCCAACAAGACCAAATATGCTTCAGTGCTAAAATATACTCTTTCATTCTAGAGGCAGGCGGAGACCAAGACATAGAAAACCTTCTTTTAATATGCCCTTTAACCTGACTTCCCAATCCTAATGTGAAACGCCCTTCAGAAATATTTTGCAAATCCCAAGCTAAATATGCAGTGTCCATTGGGCTCCTAGAAAAAGCTAGGGCTATACTTGTTTGCAATTCAATTTTATCTGTATGCTCAGCTGCTAATACAAGAGGAAGGTAAGGGTTATGAGAGGTCTCCGAAGCTGAAAAAATATCGAACCCATATAGTTCAGCATTTTTAGAACTATTTATGATTTTTTCCATTGAATAAGCATCACCTTTATTCCCGGCAATATTTGACTCTGCATAATTAGTTTTAACCCTCATAACTTATCACTCCGATAATTAGAATAAATTGATTTCCTACCTTAACCTAATTACAAATTTTATATATAATTCAAGCTCTCGGCAACATAATTCAGGAGATTAACATGACATATAAGTTCATAGAATACAAAAAAAAAGACAAACTAGTTTTTATAACTATAATTAGGCCTGAAAGATTAAATGCATTACACCCTCCAGCAAATCAAGAATTATTAGACGCATTTAATAAATTTAAAAACGATGATTCGAGCTGGATAGCAATATTGACAGGTTCAGGAAACAAATCTTTCTCTGCTGGTAATGATTTGCGATATGCAGCTGAAAACGAAGATAAGCCATACTCGGCATCTAAGGTCTCTTTTGGCGGAATCACATCAAAGTTTCAATGTGTAAAGCCAATAATTGCAGCTGTTAACGGATATGCTCTAGGTGGAGGATTAGAATTAGCCATGGCCTGCGACATCATAATTATGTCAAATAAGGCAGTAATAGGATTACCCGAACCAAGAGTAGGATTCATAGCAGGTGCTGGGGGAATCCATAAACTACCTCGACAGATTCCATTCAAAAGAGCAATGGGGATGATCCTAACGGGTAAGAAGATAACAGCACAAGAAGCTTATGAATTAGGGTTAGTAAATGAAATAGTAGACCCCGATTTAGTTATGGATACTGCAAAAAAATGGGCTTCAGAAATACTAGAATGCGCTCCACTATCCATAAGAGTCTCTAAACAAATGGCTTACGAGGGATTAAAATACTCTTTTGAAGAAGCCATGGAAGCAGAATACTCTGAAGAAGAAAAATATCAAAATTCTTCTGACCACAGAGAAGGGCCAAAAGCTTTTTCAGAAAAAAGAAAACCTAACTGGACTGCTTCATAATTATTTAAAATAATAAGGATTATAAAAATGACAGACAAGAATAGAGTGCTTTTACCATCCAAAGTTATCCCGTCAAATTACAAAATAACATTAATTCCTGACTTAACAAACTTTACGTTTAAAGGGCATGTAGTAATTAGCGCAATATCTAAAAATCAAATATCTGAAGTCGTTCTTAATGCGGCTGAACTTGAAATTGAAAAAGCTACGCTAACCATATCAGATGAGTCTCCCTATAATTCAAACATATCATTAGATCCTGATAATGAGACTTTGACTATAACCTTAAATGAACCTGTCGCTGCAAATACAATTTTAGATATGGATATCGAATTTAATGGGATTTTAAACGATCGTTTATTAGGGTTTTATAGAAGTAAGTACGTTGACCCTAAGGGCAACGAAAAATATCTTGCTACGACTCAATTTGAAGCTACTGATGCAAGACGAGCATTCCCTTGTTGGGATGAACCAGAACGTAAAGCAACTTTTGATGTAACACTGATAGTTCCGAATGAGTTAACAGCTTTATCCAATATGGATGTTAAAAGCGAGACTCAATTAGACAATAACACCAAAGAAGTAACTTTTAATACAACCCCTGTAATGTCTACATATTTATTAGCATTTGTAGTTGGGGACTTAGCATGTATAGAACAAAAATCTCAACATGGCACCCAAATGAGAATTTGGGCAACTAAAGGAAAAGAATCACAGGGAGAATATGCATTAGACACTTCAATAAAACTACTAGATTTCTATAATGAATATTTTGGAATACCATTCCCTCTACCAAAGTTAGATCATATTGCTATACCTGATTTTGCGGCAGGTGCCATGGAAAATTGGGGGGCAATAACATATCGTGAAGTAGCATTACTCGTTGACCCTAAAAACACTTCTGCTTCCACGAAGCAAACTGTTGCAGCAATAATTTCTCACGAAATGGCTCACATGTGGTTTGGTGATTTAGTAACTATGAAATGGTGGAATGACTTATGGTTAAATGAAAGTTTTGCCTCTTGGATGGGTGATAAAGCTGTTGATGCAGTATTCCCCGAATGGGAAATGTGGACACAATTTTTAACATCTGACACTGCATCAGCGTTTAGTTTAGACGGCCTATCAAATTCTCATCCTATTGAACAAGAAGTCAAAAATCCTGCTGAGATAGGTCAGTTATTTGACGCTATAAGTTACAGTAAAGGCGGTTCAACTTTACGAATGCTGGAAGCCTACATTGGAGCAAAAGACTTTCAAACTGGAATAACTGAATATTTAAATACTCACGCATACAATAATGCAGAAACTTCAGATTTATGGGATGCCCTAGGGAAAAGTTCAGGTAAGCCTGTAGCACAAGTAATGAATTCATGGGTAAAACAAACAGGATTCCCTGTGCTGTCTGTTGAAAAATCGGATAATGAAATAATTCTATCGCAAAAAAGATTTTTATATGAAAACATAAACTATAAAGATGATTTTGATGACCAGAGTAAATGGTACATTCCAATAAATATACAAACTTCTAATAAGGGAATAATATCTGAACTAATGGATACAAATATTAAAAGTATTCCATTGAATAGTTCCGATAATAGTTGGGTGAAAATAAATCCAGACCAAACCGGTTTCTACAGAGTTAAATATGACTCTCAATCAATAGAACAATTCCATAATTTAATTTTATCTAAAACATTACCTCCAAGAGATAGGTTAGGATTGCAAGGAGATGCATACGCAATAGCCAGAGCTGGATATGATTCGCCTGTAACATTTTTAAGCCTTGCAACTTCATATATTGAAGAAGATGATGCTTCTGTAGTTTCCGACCTTGCTTCAGGCTTAAGGGGAATAGAACATCTAATTGATAATTCAAATTTCCATAATGCTTATCAAGGTTTTTGTGTCTCTATATTTAAAAATATAGGGGACAAAATTGGATGGAATAAAAAATCCAATGAAACTCATTTAGATACTTTATTAAGGAATATTGCTCTAAGTAATCTTGGTCACTACGAACATCCTGAAACAATAAAAGAAGCTCTTCAAAGATTTGAGAGATATCAAGAAGATACCGCAAATGTACATCCCGACATTCGTTCTATAGTGTTTAATATTTCTGCTAAAAATGGTACTAGAGATACTTACGACATAATGTGGGAATTAGAACAAAGTAGTAGCCTACAAGAAGAAAAAGTGCGTCTACATGGAGCACTCTCAAGTTTTAAAAACCCTGATTTATTACAAGAAACTTTACAACACTCTTTAGGAGAACGAATTAGGACTCAAGACACTATAAGATTGATAGTCAGTGTGGCATCTTCTAATGTCGGTAGACCTCTTGCATGGAATTTTGTAAAAGAAAATTGGTCCGAAATTGATCGCCGATATGGTGACGGAGGGTTTGGGTTAATGAGACTTGTCTCATTAGTTTCCGGTTTTAAGACTCAACAAGAATTAGAAGATGTTGAGCAATTCTTTACAGATAACCCTACCCCAGCTGCAGGAAGAACAATAAAACAAGCACTTGAGCGAATAAGATTAAATTTAACTTGGATAGATAAGTATACCCCTGAGATAGAAAAGTTCCTTAATAATCGTTAAAAAATATTGATCCCATCTTGGTAACATCAAAATACATCTAGAAGATGATTAATTATTAATCATCTTCTAGAGTCGATGTGTCTCCTTCAGGCAACCCAAGTTCTCTAGCTTTAAGTAATCGTCTCATTATTTTCCCACTTCTAGTTTTTGGTAAAGAAGGAATAAAATCTATTTCTCGTGGAGCAACTGCTGCTGATAATTTTTCTCTAGCAAATTTCATGAGTTCGTTTCTAAGTTTAGTAGATTCTTCATACCCATCCTTTAATGAAACAAACGCTTTAACTACTTCCATAGCAATTTCATCAGGTTTCCCTATAACCCCTGCCTCAGCAACTGCAGGATGTTCTATAAGTGCACTTTCTACTTCAAAAGGTCCAACTAAATGTCCTGCTGTATTTATAACATCGTCAGCTCTACCAACAAACCAAAAGTACCCATCCTTATCTTTTCTAGCAGTATCACCTGTTATGTACCAACCCTTTCTAAATCTCGAATTGTACATTTCAGAATTATTCCAATATGCATGAAACATAGAGGGCCAACCTGGTTTAACTACAAGATTGCCATCTTCCCCATCTGGAACTTCATTGAAATCTTCATCTACTATTGCTAACTCAACTCCTGGGATAGGCCTTCCCATAGACCCTGGTTTGATATCCATTCCAGGATAATTGGCGCACATAATTGCTCCAGTTTCAGTTTGCCACCAATTATCATGGAAAGGCATTCCAAAGGCGTCTACACCCCATACAACTGCTTCTGGATTCAAGGGCTCTCCTACACTACACATATACCGTAATGTAGACATATCAAAACGTTTAGGTGCATCGTCTCCAGCTTTCATAAGCATCCTAATGGCAGTAGGAGCCGTATACCATACAGTAACTTTATGCTTTTCTATTTGGCCATACCACTTACTTGCACTAAATCCTCCCTCAAAAATCAATTGGGTTACTCCATTAGTCCAAGGAGCAAGCATTCCATACGAAGTTCCTGTAACCCACCCCGGATCAGCAGTACACCAATATATATCATCATCATGTAAATCTAATGCCCATTTACCCGTAGCTTTTTGCTGTACAACAGCCTGATGCCTGTGAACTGCTCCTTTTGGTTTACCTGTCGTGCCAGAAGTATAGTGCATAATCGAATAATCATATTGGCCAGTCACTACAGTAGTAAAATCATCTGAAGATTTAGACATTTCTTCTTCGTATGATAAATCTTGAGGGTGAATCGGATCGTTACTTCTATTATCTTTATTTACAACAAGAATATGTTGCAACTCGAACAATTCTGGAATTATTCCTTCAATTTTTTTTCTCAAGTCAGGTTGGGTTACTAAAACTTTAGCCCCACTATCCTGCATACGATCTCTAACTGGTTCTGGTCCAAAAGCCGAAAATAATGGTCCAACAACCGCCCCTGCTTTCAATATCCCAAAAAACGCTATATACAATTCAGGCAATCGATCCATAAAAATGAATACTCGATCCCCTTTCTTTATTCCCAAGCTTTGTAAAACATTAGCAAATCTATTAGTTAACCTTTGCATATCCCCAAAGGTGTAATCTTCTCGTTCTCCATTTTTCCCTTCCCAAATCATTGCTAACTTATCTTTGTTTTTGCCGTTTGCATGTCTATCAATACATTCGTGAGCCTTATTTAGACCACCACCTGGTAACCAATCTAAATCGTCATACATTGTTTCCCATGAAAAATTTTCATAGGATTTCACCAAATCATGATTAGGCTTAACATCCATTTCTGAAACTGGTTTCTTTTTTATAGTTTGGAATGTTTCCTCTGACATCATAGCCTCCAATTTGATTTTCTTCATATCTGTATAAAGTCATTTGATAAAATTTAAATACACGATGAGTTTTGATGATTATAGTACGATATGAACATAAAAATAAATATGGCCTCTGAAAATAACAATTCTTTACATACAAAAATCTTAAATGTGATTACCAGAGTCCCATTTGGTAAAGTAGCCACATATGGTCAAATAGCATCAGAAGTCTCTTTACGAGACTCCCGAACTGTAGGATACGCTTTATCAAGCTTAAAATATAAAACGAACTCTCAGGTACCATGGCACAGAATAGTTAATCGTTTCGGTAAAGTAAGCTTAAGAGATAAAGATTCTATGGAACACCAAATAAAACTACTAGAAGAAGAAGGAATCATATTTGATTCAGACGGATCAATTAATTTAGATAAATTTGGATGGGAATAATATGGAAATCACTGTACTATATTTTGCAAGTTACAAAGATAAATCCGGAATTAATAAAGAATATTTACTCTTAGAATTAACTAACGAATATACTATTTCTGACATTTTAGAAATTATCCTTACAAATCATCCAAATATATCCACTCCTAAGGATAAAATTGTTGTTGCTATTAATGAAGAATATCAAACACACGAATACAAAATAAATGATGGAGATATAATTGCATTAATCCCGCCAGTAAGTGGGGGCTAGATCATCAAGGAAGTAACATGAAAGCTGCTGTTTTATTTGAACCAAATGGAAAATTATCTGTAGAGACCGTTGATCTGGAATCACCTAAAAAAGATGAAGTTCTGGTGAAAATAAATTCTAGTGGATTATGTCATACAGATTGGGAAACAATGAATGGATATCAACCAGTAAATCTTCCTGCAATAATCGGGCATGAAGGGGCAGGAGTTGTCACGGAAGTAGGAGAAGGGGTTCACAATGTTCAAGTTGGAGATCATGTAGTTTGTTCATGGAATCCAAATTGTGGACTTTGCTTTTATTGTGATATGGGACAGCCTATATTGTGTGAAATGCAAAAAAAATATAATTCTCGAGGTGTTCTTTTTGATGGAACCACTAGGGCATCAATAAATGGAGAAAAAATACATTACTATAGTTTGGTCTCATCTCATGCAGAATATACTGTTATCCCTAAACAATCTGCTGTAAAAGTCAGAAATGATTTCCCGTTAGATAGAGCAGCACTATTAGGTTGTGCAGTAATGACGGGGTATGGAGGAGCAGTATATGCGGGACAAATAAAACCTGAGTCTTCCGTAGTTGTTATAGGATGTGGAGCAGTCGGACTCAGTGCTATACAGGGAGCAAGAATTGCTGGTGCATCAAAAATAATTGCTGTAGACATCAATGATGGTAAATTAGAATTTGCAAAAAGAGTAGGTGCTACACACGCTATAAATTCTAAACGAGTTGACCCAAAAGAATATTGTATAGAGTTAACCGAAGGCAGAGGAGTAGATTGCGCAATAGAATCAGCAGGTCATAACGAAACAATACTACAAACTTTGGAATCATCAAGACCTGGGGCAAGAATAGTTATTTTAGGGAAAACCCCTTACGGAGTTGAAATAAATCTACCTTTTTATACTCTTATGGGAGAACGTGAAATAATCCGAACCTCATATGGTAAAAGTAGGCCTAGAATAGATTTCCCTAAATTAGCTAATTTATATATGTCAGGTCAATTATTACTGGATGAAATGATAACTAAAAAATATAAAATAGATAATATAAATGAAGGATTTGATGCTCTTGAAAAAGGTCAATTAGCACGAGGATTAATTACATTTGAGTAATATAGAAAAATATTCTATCAATATAACTGAGAAGCCAATCAATTCTACAGAATCAGTAAATTTTGTCCGCCTAGATTCTCATGGAGCTATCATCATTTTTGATGGCATCACTCGAGACCATACAGACAATAGAAAGGTCTTATTTCTAGAATATGAAGCATATCTTCCTATGGCAGAAAAAAAACTTAAGACTGTAGCATCTGAAATGTGCAAAAAATGGGATGTTCGAGTTTCAATACAACATAGATTAGGAAGAGTTGAAATTGGTGAATCTAGTCTAATAGTTGTAGTCGGATCAAAGCATCGTGACCAAGCTTATAAAGCAAGTCAATACTCCGTTGATAGAATTAAGCAAATAGTCCCAATATGGAAAAAAGAATACTTTGTGGGTGGTGAAATTTGGATAGGGGATGCAGATGGGTTTAGGCCTTTAGAAAAAGTTAATTAAAGACAAACAGATTGATACTAACGCCTGCGCAGATTATAATGTCAACCCAACCATCAATTTGGAGGGATCGCATAGAGGTCTAGTGCGGCCGCCTGCTAAGCGGTTAGGGGGCGAAAGCCCTCTCATGGGTTCGAATCCCATTCCCTCCGCCATAATTATAAAAAATAATAAAATGCAAAATTATCATATATGGACAACTGGATGTCAGATGAATAAGGCTGATTCTGATAGATTAGAAGATGCCTTAGACCAACTTGGATTAGAAAATTCTACATCTAGAAATGATGCGGACATTGTTGTTCTGAACACTTGTGTTGTAAGACAAAATGCTGAAAATAAGGCTGTTGGCACCTTAACAAGTCTAAAGCCTTATAAAGAAGCAAATCCAGACAAAATAATTGCTTTGATGGGTTGTATGGTAGGACCTAATTCAGACAACTTAAAAAAACAATTTCCATATGTAGACGTATTTATGCGACCCCAAGAATACGATCCATTATTAGATCTTTTATCTGAACGATTACAGATGGATGTGAGTGGCTGTATTGGACCATTAAATGCTCCTGCCGATATTTCCACGTTTGTTCCAATCATTCATGGATGTGATAAATTTTGTTCATTTTGCATCATCCCATACAGAAGAGGGAGAGAGAAAAGCAGAACAATAACGGATATTAATAATGAAGTTATTAGGCTAGTAAATCGAGGGGTAAAGGAAATTACGCTATTGGGTCAAAATGTAGATTCATACGGTCATGATTTACCTGGGAATATAAATTTAGCAGACTTACTAACCGAACTAAATGAGATCGACTCATTAAGCCGCATTAGATTCCTAACCTCTCATCCAAATGATATGGATAATAGAATTATTGACGCTGTATCAGATTTAGATAAGGTATGTGAAAATATAAATTTGCCTTTCCAAGCTGGTGATGACGAAGTATTAAGGAATATGCGTCGCGGATATACAAATAATGAATATCGTAATCTTGTTGATAAAATTCGAAATAGAGTTCCTAACATTAGTCTTAGTACAGATTTAATCGTAGGATTCTGCGGTGAAAGTGATGCTCAATTTAAGGAAACTCTAAGATTAATAGAAGATATCCAATTTGATAAAGTTCATTCGGCATCGTACTCGACAAGAACAGGAACTATAGCTGATCGAAAAATGGTAGACGATGTACCAAAAGAAGTTAAAAAAGAAAGGTTAGATCTTATAAATAGTACTCAAGAAAAAATAGTTACAAATATAAACAAAAAACTTATAGGTAGTAAAACTGAGATATTGATAGAAGGGCAAAAAGAAGAAAGGTGGTACGGACGAAACCGTAATGATAAGATAGTGTTCATTGATGATAGTAATGTGGTACCTGGCTCTACTCTAACGGTACAAATAGAGAAGTCTAGCCCATGGTATTTAGAAGGCTCCATTAATTGATCCTCACTAATGGTAGAGGTAAAAAATGCTAAGAGATAAAATTAAAATACCTATCTCAGAATTAGAACAATCTTCCTTCTGTAGAAGTGATGATGGGCTAAATTCAAAAACTCTTGAAGAGGAGTTCAACGCGGGTGTGCGTTGGCAAAAATTACCTATAGAGTATATGCGTACTTCCCCAGAAGATTTAGAATCAAATATTTTGTCTGCTCGTAAAAAACTTGGCAATCGCGTAGTTATATTAGGTCATCACTACCAAAGAGACGAAGTAATTAAATTTGCCGATTTACGAGGTGACTCATTTAAATTGTCTCAATATGCAGCTGAACAAAAAAATGCAGAATACATAGTGTTTTGCGGTGTTCATTTCATGGCAGAAACAGCCGATATATTAAGCAGTGACCATCAAAAAGTAATCCTTCCAAACTTAACAGCTGGATGCTCGATGGCTGATATGGCCCAAACTGATGACGTTTTAGATTGTTGGGATGACCTGATGGGCATCATGGATGTCGATGATATTACACCTATTGCATATATGAACTCTACAGCAGATATAAAGTCATTATGTGGAGAAAATGGTGGAGTCATATGCACATCATCCAATGCTAAACAAATATTCGATTGGGCGTACAAACAGAGAGGTAAAATCCTATTTTTACCTGATCAGCACTTAGGTCGTAATACTGCGGTCAATATGGGAATAAATTTATCAGAAATAATTGTTTGGGACCCTTTTAAACCCCTTGGAGGTAATACCAAAGAAGAAATTGATAATTCAAAACTCATTCTTTGGAAAGGGCATTGTTCAGTACATGCACGATTTTCTACTGACCAAATTAACAAAGCTCGCAAAGAAGATCCAAATATAAACATTATTGTTCATCCTGAGTGCACATTAGATGTTGTTAAATCTGCTGATTATTATGGGTCAACTGAATACATAAAGAAAATGATAGACGAAGCTGAACCTGGTAGCTCTTGGGGAATAGGTACAGAAATCAGTATGGTTAATAGACTGTCCGAAGAAAATCCAGACAAAAAAATCTTTTGCTTAGATTCAGTAGTCTGCCCATGTTCAACTATGTACCGAATACATCCTGCATATTTATCTTGGATATTAGATGGATTATTGGAAAACAAAGTTATTAACCAAATAAAAGTACCGACCAATGTAAAAAAATATTCGAAAATATCTTTAAATCGAATGTTGGAACTAAACTGAGAAAATTCTATTCTGAGTTGCTATTATGCAGATAACTAAAGACATAGAAACCTTAGTTGACTTAGCTATATCTGAAGACTACATATCAGGCGACCCCACTACAGAATCATTAATAAATTCTTCAGAATTAGGATCAGCTGTGATAGTTTCTGATCAAGAAGGGGTACTAGCAGGAATTGATGTAGCTTTATTCGTATTCTCAAAAATATCATCATCAATAAGCACTAAGGCATTATTATCTGATGGTGACAATTTAAAAAAAGGGTCACGTATAGCCAGCATTGAAGGTTCCTTATCAGGTATATTAAGCGCCGAAAGAACCGCTCTAAATTTTCTCCAACTTTGCAGTGGAGTAGCAACAGAAACATCAAAATATGTTGAAGCTATTCATGGAACAAAAGCAGAAATTGTAGATACTAGAAAAACAATACCCGGATTTAGAAGACTTCAAAAATATTCTGTTGAAATCGGTGGTGGGAAAAATCACAGACACAACCTGAGTGATGGGATACTAATAAAAGACAATCACATCGCAGCATTTGGTGGGTCTATAGAAAGCACAGTAGATGCTGCAAGGAAAAATTCATCTCATACTCTAAAAGTAGAAATAGAAGTTGAGACACTAACTCAAGTTCAAAAGGCCTTAGACGCTAAAGCTGACATAATCATGCTTGATAATATGAGTACAGACATGATGTTTGAAGCCGTCAAGTTGTGTGATGGGAAGGCAGTTACTGAAGCGTCTGGTGGAGTTACTCTATCTACTGTAAGAAAAATCGCTGAAACTGGAGTTGATATTATTTCAATTGGAGCAATTACACATTCTGCCCCTAATTTAGATATCAGCCTAGATATTACTTCATTATAGAATCTATAATAATCGTAACTGGACCATCATTTATTGATTTAACATTCATATGAGCTTGGAATATACCTGCAGAAATATTAATTTCCTTTTGTTTAAATTTTTCTACAGTGTTATCAAACATAGCTCTAGCTTCTTCAATTCCCATTGCTTCAGTAAAACTAGGCCTACGGCCTTTTTTAATATCTGCATACAAAGTGAATTGACTTATTAATAATATTTCTCCTGGATAATCAGCAACAGAAATATCAAATTTACCATCATTATTTGAAAAAACTCTCAATGAGATCGTTTTATCAACAATATAGTCAATATCTTCTTCAGTATCAGAAACAGAAAATCCAACATAACATAGAAGACCTGTATTTATTGAAGAAACAAGATTTCCGTCTACTTCAACAGAAGCCGAATTAACCCTTTGAAGAAGTAGCCTCAAATTTAAGATTCCGAAGACGATTTAGTAGAAGTAGAGTTATCTTTCTTTTTATCCGATGTAGCATTTTTTGATGTTTTAGAATCATCATTAGATTTGGACTCTTTATTAGCTGAACCTTCAGTTGAAGGAGTATCTTTTGCAGGCATCCCTGAAGAACTTCCTTTCTTACCATAATCATTAACATACCACCCTCCACCTTTAAACACGATAGGAACAGCAGAAAATTGTCGCGTGGCAATTTCACCACATCCGTCAATAATACATGGTTGATCAACATCATCACTGAATTTTAGTCGTAGCTCAAAAGAAGCTTCACATTTCTTACAAATATAATCGTAAGTAGGCACTTTACTTTTTCCTCCAACAAAAATTTCCAAATAAAAAGCAGCCCCTAAGACTGCAATAGATTTACAATATGATAACAAATTTTAAATATTATTTTCTAATTCTAGCATCCATGAAGAATAAATTTTTTCCATATTTGTATCTATCAAGTCATTTATAATAAATTTATCTTCCTTAACTATCCCCAATTCGCAATATGGCAAATTAGATGATTTACATATCTTTATTAATTTATCCAAGTTATCTTTTTTTACAGATACTACTATTCTAGATTGCTGTTCCCCAAATAAAGCTGTATCCCACCTGTCTTCTACTTCGAAAGTACCATAAAACCCTAAGCTACCTAATATAGCTGATTCCGATAATGTCACCGCAAGGCCACCGTTTGAACAATCATGGGCAGATTCTAACAATCTTGCATCTATTAAATCTCTACAAACTTTTTGTAAATTTACTTCTAAATCTAAATCTAATTTAGGAAGTCCAGCTACCAATGAATGTATCGATGATAGATATTCGCTACCAGCTAAAGAATCAATATTTGACGAAACTTTATCGTCTCCAAGCAATAAAACAATATCATTTATATTCTTAAATGCAGGAGTACAATGGTTTAAAATATTCTCTGTTAAACCAACTGCTCCAATAATCGGGGTTGGATATATTGCGGTACCATGAGATTCATTATACAAACTGACATTCCCACTTATCACAGGAGATTCGAAAGCTAAACTCGCATCAGCTATACCTTTAATACATTCTTCTAATTGATAGTACACATCTAATTTTTCTGGGTTTCCAAAATTCAAACAATTTGTCAAAGCTATTGGAGTAGCACCTGTACATGAAATATTCCGACATGACTCTGATACTGCAATAAGAGCCCCGATATACGGATCTAAATAGCAGAGTCTACCATTTCCATCTGTAGATGCAGCCAAACCTTTTTTAGTACCTTTTATACGAATTAACGCGCCATCATTACCTGGAGGAATTACAGTATTAGTTTGTACTTGATAATCATATTGTTTAAATATATGTTCTTTATTAGAAATGTTAGGGTCAGACAATAAAATCTGCAAAACCTGAAGCGGGGATAAGTCAGGAGTAGAAACAGTTTTTAAATCATAGTTTTGAGCATCAGATACATCTTGAGACTTTAAACCATCCAGTCTATATAAAGGAGGGTCAGTTAATATATCAACAGGAAGATGAGCTTTAAGTTCATCTTTATCAAATATCTTAACTTGTGCTTCCTTGATTGTAGTACCTATAACGCTACTTTCAATATCCCATCGATTAAATATTTCATTAACTTGGTCCAGATTTTTGGGCTTAATTGATAGTAACATTCTCTCTTGTGTCTCAGATAACATAACTTCATATGGTTCCATGCCTGAGTCTCTTCTAGGTATATTATCAATGTTTATTTCTATCCCTACTCCACCATTTGAGGCACTCTCAACAGCAGCACTAGTAAGCCCTGCTGCCCCTAAATCCTGTAACCCTTCAATAAGACCTGCTTTTGCGACTTCTAAACAAGCTTCTATTAATATCTTTTCTAAAAATGGATTTCCAACTTGAACTGTAGGCCTTAATTCTCGTTCTTCTTCAAAAGTTCTAGATGCTAAGCCTGACGCTCCATGAATACCATCTCTACCTGTTCCAGACCCAACAAGTAACAATAGATTCCCTGGAGAACCCGCGGTTGCTCTCAATAATTCTTCAGTTTTCAGCAATCCAATACACATGGCATTAACTAAAGGATTACCTGAATAAGATTTATCAAAAACAGTTTCCCCTCCTATATTTGGTATTCCAATGCAATTCCCATATCCAGATATTCCAGCTACCACACCATTAAGTAAAAATTGGTTTTTAGAATCATCTAGATTCCCAAATCGTAAAGAATTTAATAAAGCAATTGGTCTTGCTCCCATAGCAAATATATCCCGTACTATACCCCCTACCCCAGTAGCTGCACCCTCATAAGGTTCAATTGCTGATGGGTGATTGTGAGATTCTATTTTAAAAACAATCGCTAACCCGTCCCCAATATCCAGTACTCCTGCATTTTCTTCTCCAGCACCAACAAGTAATCTAGGGCTTTCAGTTTTAAACATACTTAACAAGGGTTTTGAATGTTTATACCCACAATGTTCACTCCATAATGATCCAAATAAGCCAAGTTCTAAATAATTAGGTTCTCTTCCGAGGCGATCTACAATTAATGAATATTCATCTTCACTCAATGCCAAATCATTTAAAGTTTGTTTAGTAAATTTCATAAATTTATCTCAAATATTTCCTAACCCGACAACAGTAATCCCTACTAACACTAATAAAGCTCCTACAACAGTTTTATATGTAATTTTTTCTATATTCCTTAAAAATATAGCTGATAACCCAATAGTAAATAAAGGATAAGCAGAAACAACAGGGGCAACAACTATGACAGGTATCAGACTTAATGCCATGTACCATGAAGATACCCCAAAACCTGTTGTAAGTCCTGACAATATCAGAAATCCATATGTTGATTTAACCGATTTTTTTATGTTTCTAGGAAATGTATGTCCGAAAAATAATGACATTAGCAAAAAGCCAAACAAAAACCCAAAACCAGTAGCAACCATAGGATGTGAGTCTGCAGCAACTTTCTTTCCTAAAACTCCTAGTCCACCATATATGGCGGATGCAGCGATACCTGCGATGTAACCTGAATAGGCCGATAGTCTACTTTCTGTCCTAACAGTTTTAGGTTTAGATAAATAGCTATCAATATCAACAACTGTAGGAGATGGTGTCCCAGACCACATACTAACGATTTCAATCATCTATCAGTCACCACTAATATCACTCCCAATATAATCGCTAGAGTACCTAGTGCAATATATATATTTTAAAGATTCTCCTGCAAAAACTACAGCAAATACCGCCGCAAATATTGGGCTTGTGGAAACTATAATTGCAGATTTAGAGGGTCCGATTGCATTGATTGATATATTATTCATCAACCTCCCACCAGGGTAGTTTATAAATCCTATCAATAAGAACCAGAGGAAAATCCCTCCAGATAAGCCGGATATAATAGACCAATGAAAGATAAAGGCTAATGCCAATGTCACTATTGCAGCAGGTATTATTAATACTGCAGTTGCAAATGGTGGAGATATGCGCGCCATTCCCATTTTTGCAAATACCGCACTTCCAGCAAATCCTAAAGCTGCACATAATGCGAATAGCATTCCTATAATCAAAAGGTATCCCCTCCAATAAATGAATCAACTATAGATCCAAATATCAGCTCGCCGTCTATACCGCCAAGTAAAGGGTCACAGCACCTCTCAGGATGCGGCATCATACCCAACACATTACCTTTAGCATTAGTGACACCTGCAATATTATTCAAGGAGCCATTAGGATTACCTTGGCTTGTAACGTTTCCATCGGAATCGCAATACCTAAACGCAACTTGCCCATTGGCTTCAATGTTTTTTAAGGTAATTTCGTCTGCATAAAAATTACCTTCCCCATGCGAAATAGGAATTTTAATAATGTTGTCTTCTTGAATTCTTGAAGAAAATACTGAATCGGAATTTTCTGTTTTTAAATTGGTCCAATCACACCTAAATTGCAAATGATCATTACGCCTTAAAACACCAGGTAACAATCCTGATTCACAAAGAATTTGAAACCCGTTACAAATACCAAAAACTATTTTACCTGAATCGACAAACTTTGGAAGTTCTTGCATCACTGGCGAAAATTTAGCTATTGACCCACATCTCAAGTAATCTCCATAAGAAAATCCTCCAGGAAGTATTAAGCAATCATAAGACGAAATATTTGTCTCTTTATGCCATACATAATCAACATCTTGATGCAAGACATCAGAAAGCACAGTATAGCAATCTACATCGCTCCACGTACCTGGGAAGACCACAACTCCAAATTTCAAAACTTATAGATCCTTAAGCTTTGATGTAACAATAGAGTTTATAATTTTACCGTCAGCTCTACCACGAACTTTTGGCATAACAGCCCCCATAACTTTGCCCATATCAGCAGGACCTGCTGCTCCAACTTTAACAATAACATCAGCAATAATATCTTGTACTTCTGATTCCGATAATTGTTCCGGTAAATATCTGGAAATAATTTCCAATTCTAATTTCTCTTTATCTTCTAAATCTTTTCTCCCAGCATCTGCGAACGCTTCAATACTATCTTTCCTTTGTTGAGATTGCTTAGTTAGTACAACCAATATCTCTTCTTCGGTCAAATCTGATCGTTTAGCTATTTTGGCATTAGCTATTTCGGATAAAAGTGTTCTTAAAACAGTGCGTCTCAGTGCATCTTTACTCCTGATAGCATCTTTAAGATTATCATTAAGTAGTTCAATAATAGACAATGTATATCTCCATTTTTACAAGATAATTAATCTCTGTGAATTGAGTATAAATAGGGCTCTTCACAGCGTCAAGAAAGTAACAATTTAAGAACTCAATATTTGTATTGCTTGATCCAATCTTGATAAAGTTAAATCTTTACCCAAAATCTCAATTGACTTAAATAATTGTGGGGACGCGTCTTGAGCCGTGATTGCAAATCGTATACTCCCTAAAAAGTGCCCTAATTTAATATTGTTTTCTTTAGCAAAAGTTCTAAGTGAATCTTCTATATTATCTTCCCAAAAGTCATCTATATTATTTAACAACTCTACCGCATGATTCAATATTTCCTTAGTCTTTTCAAGATCAAGTCCTTTCTGAATTAGTTGATTAGAGGTATACGTTATTTCATCTTTGAATAAAAAGGCAATAAACGGGGCCGCATCTTTTAAAGTTTTTATCCTCTCTTGGATTAAGATAATTATTTCTTTAGTTTCATCCATACTAGGAATCCGATCAAATTCTTTCGGAGAATAATCATCCCAATATTTATATAAACAGCCTGCCAATTTTTCTGCATCCATTGTTCTTAAATAATGTCCATTCATCCAATCTAGTTTCCCTATATCAAAAACTGCGCCCGAATCATTCACTCTATCTATAGAAAAATGGTTAACAATGTCTTCACGTGCAATTATTTCTGTTTCTCCATCTAAGGACCAACCTAAAAGACTAAGGAAATTCACCATAGCATCAGGTATATATCCTTTTTCTTTATACTCTAAAACAGATGTCGCACCATGCCTTTTACTAAGTTTGGATTTATCTGGAGCTAATATATATGGTAAATGAGCATAGATTGGTGGGGTCCAATCTAAAGATTTATACAGTTGTATATGCCTAGGGACACTAGGGAGCCATTCTTCACCTCTAAAAACATGTGAAATATCCATGTAATGATCATCTACCACAGAGGCCAAATGGTAAGTGGGGAATCCGTCAGTTTTCATCAAAACAAAATCGTCAACAGCTTCATTTGGGAACTCTATGTATCCCCTAACAGCATCGTCTATTGATGATACCCCAGCAGAAGGCATAGCGAATCTTATTACATAACTCTTACCAGAAACATTAGTACTAGAGTCTTGCTCAATATTTCTACAGTGTCTGTCATATCCTAGCTTAGAGGCTTTAGCATTTTTTTGATCAGCTCTCAGTTTTTCCAATCTTTCAGAAGAACAATAACATTTATAAGCTTTATTAGTTTCCAGTAAAGCTTGAACTGTTTTTTTATAAAAATCCAACCTTTGGGATTGTATGTACGGTCCATATTTACCATCTTTCCCTAGACCTTCATCCCAATCTAATCCAAGCCAATTCAAAGAAAGTTTTTGTAAATCCATAGCTTCATCTATTTTTCTAGTTTGATCAGTATCTTCTTCCCGAACTATAAATTCCCCACCTAAACTCCTGGCAAATAGCCAATCAAATAAAGCAGTTCTTAGATTACCTAAATGAGGCTTACCCGTTGGGCTAGGAGCATACCTGACTCTAATTCCAGAACCTTCCATTAAATATTATCCTTAAAAATATAATTATCTAATTAAATCAAGAAAAGCTTGAAGATCATATGGTAAATCCGACTTGAATTGAACAATTTTACCTGAATTAGGATGAGAAAATTCTAAAAATTGTGAATGCAAAAACTGTCTAGTAATAGAAGTGTGATTAACTCCATAGATTGGATCTCCCACTATAGGAAATCCAATCGATTGAAGGTGAACTCGAATCTGATGAGTTCTCCCCGTCAAAAGTTTAATTTCTAACAAATCAAATTCTTTGATAGATTCTAATACTTTAACGCCTGTTAATGCATATTTGCCTTTCTCAACTATAGCCATCTTTTTTCTATTATTCGGGTCTCTTGCAATTGGAGCTTCAATAAATATTTCTTTATCTGTCATATGACCTTTTACTAAAGAAATATACCGTTTATCAACCTTCCTATCAGATATTTGAGTTGAAATATTTGAATGCGCATTATTGTTTTTTGCAACTACAAGCAACCCCGAAGTATCTTTATCAAGCCTGTGAACTATTCCTGGTCGATCGGCAGAGCCAACCCTATTAATTCCAGGATATTTTGATAATAAGGCATTAACAAGAGTACCTGAATTATGCCCTGCCCCTGGATGTACAACAAGTCCTGTAGGTTTATCAACAACTATAATGTCTTCGTCTTCATATATGATATCTATTGGGATATCTTCAGGTTGTATATCAATAGGATCATCTTCAAAAATAACTTCTATATACTGGCCAGGCGAAATGCTAGTAGCCGGAGATGCAATACGGCCATCAACTTTCACACTCCCTGCATTAATTAGTTTTTTAACTTGGGATCTCGTAATACCATCAAGATTATTAGCTATAAATTTATCTATACGATCAATATAACTCTTAGAATGTAGTATTAAAATATCTGAATCTATCACATATTCCTCAATCTGAATTTTGCTTATTCAAGAATAAAATTGAAAATGCCAAAACAAACATACCAACTGAAATTGATGAATCAGCAATATTGAAAACTGGCCACCACCCTACACTAATGAAATCAACGACAGCACCATTAACAAGTCTATCAATTAAATTGCCAAATGCCCCACTTAAAATCATCGATAATCCAAGTTTGTAAAAAAAAGGTTGGTTTTCTGATTTCAAAAGGAGATATAGGACTAAAGCGATACCAACAAAAGAAAAGACAATTAAAA
The DNA here is from genome assembly GCA_045564655.1 of Dehalococcoidia bacterium. GTDB lineage: Bacteria > Chloroflexota > Dehalococcoidia > Lucifugimonadales > UBA826 > UBA826. Next base: position 13,953 of record JBJLGX010000015.1, on the reverse strand, counting down.
TATCTGTCCATCCTTGAAATAACCCAAATGCAGAACCAGTATTCAAAACATACACAAGCCTCAAAAAACCTTCCTCAGGCAATGCTTGACCTAAATACATATTAGTACTGACAATCCATTTGGTTATCTGATCAATGATAAGTAAAAGGATAGCGATAATATAAAAAATTACATTTTTTTGTATACCCATATATTCCTCAGTTATAAAACTATATTAATTATAAAACTATATATTAAATATAGGGTGTATCATATTTAAACTTAACTAATCTCTATTTAATTAGTAGGAGAGCATAAAAATTCATGTATAACCATGCCTTTACATGTACAGTGTGTGATTGGGAATCTAAACCTGACATCTCCTTGCTCAAATGCACTAAATGTCATAATCCTATAAAAATAAAATACTTTACCCCACCAAATAGCACTTCAATATTTGCTTACTTACAAAACATACCTGTATTAACTCCCATATCAAGTTTAGATCAATATATTAGCCTTGGCGAAGGCAGTACACCAATAATAAATTTAACCAATATATTTTCTAATCTAAATATATCTTTAAAAGCAAAATTAGAATTCTTAAATCCTACCGGGTCATTTAAAGATCGTGGTAGTGCAATGATGTTGTCGATGTTAAAGCAAATGAATGTCCAAGATATAGTTGAAGATTCTTCCGGAAATGCAGGAGGCTCAATATCTGCGTACTCCTCTCGTGCCGGTATAAATGCTCATATATTTGTACCGGGATCTGCTCCGAAACCAAAAGTTGATCAAATAAAAATATATGGAGCACAAACATATTCTATTGCTGGCACTCGTGACGAAACCACAATAGCAGCTGAAAAGTTTGTACGAGAAAAAAAATTTGTTTATGCCTCTCATAATTTGAATCCATATTTTATAGAAGGCACGAAAATTGCTGGATATGAAATATATGACTATTTTAAAAATGATCTGCCTGACCATATCGTAATGCCAGTAGGGAACGGCTCGCTATACATAGGGATATGGAAAGCATTAAAAGAGTTAGAGAATTCAGGATTATCATTCAATTTTCCAAAACTTCACGCAATACAATCTGAAAACGTGATGCCATTGGTTAATTCATATAAAGGAATCCCTTGGAATACTTTAAATGCAAAACCAACAATAGCCGGGGGTATAGCGGTAAGTAGTCCACCTAGAAAATCTGAAATCCTAGACGTCCTAAGAGATAGTTCCGGAACAGCTATCTCTATAAGTGAATCTGAAATATCCAAATATCAAATTGAACTAGCTCAAAAAGAAGGCATTTATTGTGAACCTACTTGTGCAACATCATTTGCAGCAATCCCGAAATTAATTTCAAAAAACGTCATATCGACAGAGGAAAAAATTTTAATCCCAATCACTGGTTTCGGATTAAAAGATATAACTCCAAGTATGTAAAATTTCTAAGAGGTTGCCTCATTAATAGCCGCTTCCAATCCAGGTAAAGAACCAGTTAAAGTATCATCTTCCAAACAGTAAGAAATCCTAAAAAATCCTTCAAGACCAAATCCTACTCCCGGAACAGTAAGGACTTTGTGTTTCTTAAGTATTTGTACAAATTCAACATCATCTTTTATAGGCGATCTAGGAAACATATAAAAGGCTGCTTGAGGATTAACAACATCATATCCCATATTAACTAATGACCCATATAGAAAATCTCGTTTCTGTTGATAAGAATCAACATCGATAGTTGTAGCTTGAAGGTTAGCAACGATATGTTGCATCAATGCAGGGGCATTAATAAAACCCAAAACTCTATTACAAAAAACTAATGCTCCCATTAGGTTTTCTTTATCATTACAATTCGGGTTTACTGCTATGTATCCAATACGCTCACCGGGAATTGCTAAATCTTTTGAATGAGAAGTAGCCACTATAGTCCTTTTATGGTACTGAAATATATCAGGAAATACTATTTCATCAAAAATAATCTTCTTATATGGTTCATCATTAATTAAGAATATTTCTGTTCCAAATTCTTTTTCTTTACTAATAATTATTTGGGCAATCTCGGAAATAACTTCATCAGAATATACAACTCCACTAGGATTATTAGGTGAATTTATTAAAACCCCTCGGGTTTTTTCATTAATTGATTCTTTTAAAGCATCCATATCAGGAAAAAAATATTCATCCGGGGGAACTATTTTACAAACCCCTCCATGATTAGAAGTATAGAATTCATAATCCACAAAATATGGAGCGAAAATAACTATTTCATCACCAGGATCAAGAATTGATTTCAAAACTACATTCAATGCTCCTGCAGCCCCACAAGTCATAATAATATCTTCATAGGTAAAAGAAAGTCCGGTTTCAAATGATTTTTGAGAAGCTACTGCAGCTCTTGTGCTGGTAAGTCCTGCATTTGGCATATATCTATGCATACCCGAAATAGGAGCTTGAGCTATCTTCATAAGCTCTTCAAAAAACTGTTCAGGTGGATTCATAACAGGATTTCCTATTGATAAATCAAATATGTTTTCGGCTCCATATTTTTGCTTAAGTTCAATTCCTTCTTCAAACATCTTTCTGATCCAGGAGCCTTGACTCATAGATGTACTGACTTTATTTGATATGCCCATTATTTAATACCGCCTATTACTGAATAATAAGTGGCATAAAAAACCCGCATACTTTTCAATATACGGGCACACAGAATTTTGCCTTTTAGCAGATTTTTTAAGTGCCCGCAAGCTGATTTTCAAATCGCCACTTGTTTAGATTGTAACAATAATATGAAATTAAATGAACTTACTAAAATTGAAAAATAAGAACTAGTAATTATAAGTTGCACGATAGCAATGTGTTACAAGTGATAATTAAAAATCCTTACACTGAAACCTTCATTTACTTAAATCAGATATAAGGCGCTCCATTCCATCGATTCCTATTCTACCTGCTAGCCTTAATCTGACGATTCCTTTCTCATCTATAACAACAAAAAATGGAAATATATTAACTCCTAATGAATCTGCAATGTCTGATTCTATTGTGTCGACAATAACAGGAATAGGCCAATCTTCTTGTTCAAACCAATCATGAGGCGGATAATTTGCCCTAGAAGCATCAATAGAAGTAGCTAAAGATGTAATCCGTACATTTTTCGGCATTTCCGTTTCATTAAAATATTTTGATAACTCGCGAACTTCATTTCTACAATGAGGACACCAATGAGCCAAAATAATTACTATAGTGTTTTGATCCAAAGTAATATCAGAATCATCAAAAATAATTTCTCTATCTCCATCAAGTGCAGTACCTTCAATATAAGGAACTTTTACTCCAACTGCATTATCAGAAATCATAATATCGTCACTATAAGGAAGGGCATTACCTCCTATTGTAGCTCTCACGTATTGATAAAAATCTGGATCATTATATGGAGTAGATGAATCTAATTCATATGATGAATCAGAAGAACAAGAATAAAAAAACAACGTCACCAGAATTGATAAAAAAATAAACTGAACTCGAAAAGTTTTAGCTACTTTCATCATTTTGCATATATTCCACCATCTATTACTAATTCAGTACCAGTAACATAACTAGATTCATCACTAGCCAGATACAAAACTCCCATGGCAATATCTTTTGAAACGGCAAATCTACCCAAAGGAGTATCCGCAAGTAATTCGTCCTCTGAGTCAGGGAAACTAGCTAATGTTAATTCTCCCATAGGATTATCATTAACAATCCCTGGATGTACAGAATTACAGCGAATCCCATCAGCTCCATATTGAACAGCAATAGACTTTGTCAGCAACCTTACTGCACCTTTACTAGCAGTGTAAGCAGACCATGGTCTACCAACTAATCCAGCAATAGAAGAAATATTAATTATAGAACCACCACCTGAGTCTTTCATAGTTGATATGACAGATTTAGCACCTAAAAAAACACCTTTCGAATTAACTGAATGAATAAAATCCCAATCTGATTCAGTAGTTTCCTCTAGACGCTTTGTTAATAAAACCCCAGCATTGTTGACTAAAATATCTATTCCAGTATATAACTTGACAGCTTTGGATACTGCATTTTGCCAATCTGATTCACTTGTGACATCCAGATGCACATAAGTGGCTTCTCCACCAGAATTCCGAACTTCTGCTTCTAAAGCTTTCCCTTTTTCGTCATCAATATCACCGAATACAACTTTGGCACCTTCCTGACAAAAAAGTTTCACTTCAGTGCTACCTTGTCCTCCAGTGCCACCTGAAATTAACGCGACTTTAGCATCTAATCTTCCCATATTTTTCCCCCAGTTAATTTTTTATTTAGCAGCCTTGCCACCATCAATATCACCGAATACAACTTTGGCACCTTCCTGACAAAAAAGTTTCACTTCAGTGCTACCTTGCCCGCCAATCCCTCCTAAAATCAATGCAACTTTGTCTTTTAATCTACCATTTACCAAGGTGTACTCCCACCTCTTTCTACGAACATGCCTCCGTCAACCATTAATTCTAATCCTGAGACATAGCTTGATTCATCACTAGCCAAGTATAAAACTGCCATAGCAAGATCTGTGGGAGTCCCCATTCGATTAAGTGGAACTTGAGACAATCTTTTTTTAGTAAATTCAGGATCATCTAAATAAACATCTCCCATTAAAGTTCCTTTAAGTGATCCCGGATGAACTGAATTACAACGTATCCCATAAGAGCCATATTGCACAGCAATAGACTTTGTAAGACTAGCTACAGCCGCTTTCGAAGATCCATAAGCCGGTAAAGGAGATCCAATCAACCCGGCCATAGAAGACAAATTAATTATTGATCCCCCATCAGATTCTTTCATAATTGAAATAGCAGATTTGATTCCAAAAAAAGTCCCTTTTACGTTTACTGCGTATACGAAATCCCAGTCAGATTCAGGAGTTTCTTCTAGTGGAACATCATACATTACTCCTGCATTGTTAACTAACACATCTAATCTGTTATATAGTTCAACAGTTTTAGATACTGCATTTTGCCAATCTGATTCGTTAGTAACATCAAGGTGAATATAAGTGGCATCTGCTCCAGAATTACGAACTTCTTCTTCTAATAACTTCCCTTTTTCATCATCAATATCACCAAATACAACTTTAGCGCCTTCCTTACAAAAAAGTTTTACCTCTGTACTCCCTTGACCTCCGGTTCCTCCTGAAATTAATGCAACTTTGCCATCTAATCTACCTTTTAACAAACATTCCTCCATCAACCATTAATTCTAATCCTGAAACATAGCTTGATTCATCACTAGCTAAATATAAAACTGCAGTAGCGAGATCTGTTGGAGTCCCCAGTCGATTAAGTGGAACTTGAGATAATCTTCTTTCGTGAAATTCAGGATCATCCAAATAAGCATCTCCCATTTCCGTTCCTACAAGTACACCTGGATGAACTGAATTACAACGTATCCCATAAGAACCATACTGCACAGCAATAGACTTTGTAAGGCTAGCTACAGCTGCTTTCGCGGATCCGTAAACAGGTAAAGGGGATCCCCACAATGCCGCCATAGAAGACAAATTAATTATTGAGCCGCCACCAGATTTTTTCATAACGGAAATTACAGATTTTATTCCCAGAAAAGCCCCTTTTACATTTACTGCGTATACAAAATCCCACTGATCTTCAGAGGTTTCTTCTATCGGCACATCATACATTGCCCCTGCATTATTAACTAATACATCCAATCCTTGATACAATTCAATTGTTTTTGAAACTGCACTTTGCCAATCTGATTCGTTAGTAATGTCAAGGTGAACATAAGTAGCTTCTCCTCCATAACTACGGACTTCTTCTTCTAGTGCTTTCCCTTTTTCATCATTTAAATCACTGAATACAACTTTAGCTCCCTCCTGACAAAAAAGTTTAACTTCAACACTCCCTTGCCCTCCAACAGCTCCAGTAATCAGAGCAACTTTGTCTTCTAGTCTTCCCATATTATTATTCCTTTAAAAGTAATTATTTAACGGTTATCCCACCATCTATTACTAATTCCGAACCTGTTACATAACGTGATTCATCACTTGAAAGATAAAGAACTGCTAAAGCAACATCTTTAGGGGTTCCCAGTATTCCAAGCGGGGTATCTCCTTTTAAATCTCGATTCCCATTTTTTGACATTTCTATCAGATCATTGCCCATACCAGTTGCCTCTATAAATCCTGGGTGTACTGAATTGCAACGTATTCCATCTAGCCCATATTGAACAGCAATAGACTTTGACAATAATCTAATTGCACCTTTACTGGCTCCGTAAGCTGAAAATCTGCTTCCTAGTAGTCCAGCTATAGAAGATATGTTTACTATTGATCCTCCACCTGATTTTTTCATAACGGAAATTACAGATTTAGATCCTAAAAATGGTCCTTTCGAATTAACATTCTGAACAAAATCCCATTCTTTTTCAGTAGTTTCTTCTAGATTTTTTGCCACATATACGCCTGCATTATTAACTAATATGTCTATTCCACCATATAATTCAATTGTTTTTGAAACTGCATCTTGCCAATCTGATTCGTTAGTAACGTCAAGATGAACATAAGTAACTTCTCCTCCATCTTTTCTAACTTCTGACTCTAATCCTTTACCTTTTTCATCTTGAACATCACCAAATAGAACCTTTGCCCCTTCACTTGCAAAAAGTTTCACTCCCTCTCGTCCTATTCCAGATCCAGCTCCTGAAATTATGGCAACTTTGCCTTCCAATCTTCTCATATAAATCCCTCCTCAAAACATAAATAATTTAACAGGTAATCCATCATATACTTCTAAATGCATAGCTGTTATGAGAATTATCTATCGCTTGAAAGATATTAAGAATTAAACAGTTTTAGTTCATATAAATCTAGCCAAAAAAACACTCGGGAATTATAGCGACTCTAACTCAAATCATATCAAAAGGCAAAAAATTATTTGTATATATAGCGAAGGATATGTGAATTTTCCATTGGCCCTTATTTACTCAGTAATAATCAGTATTAAATAGACATATCAGATAAAGTTAGTAGGTCGATAAGTCAAGGTTCCTAGATTAGAAAGATATTTGACTGACATTCTCATATGAACAATCTCTGAAATATTGATTATTTAGCAAACATTCCTCCATCAATCACTAGTTCTGAACCTGTTACATAGCTTGACTCATCACTAGCTAAATAAAGAACTCCCATAGCAATTTCTATAGGTTTACCTAATCGACCAAGCACAGTTAATCCTAATATTCGGTTTACTGCCGCTGAATTCTCAGGCGATAAAAACTCTACTCCCATTTCAGTCCCTTCCCCCAAGGTTCCCGGATGTACAGAATTACAACGAATACCATCTGAGCCATACTGAACCGCAATAGATTTTGTAAGTAATCTAACCGCCCCCTTACTAGCACCGTAAGCACTCATCGGGGATCCAATTAATCCGGCTATAGAAGAGATATTAACAATAGAGCCTCCACCCGATTTTTTCATAGCTGATATAACAGACTTAGATCCTAAGAAAATCCCTTTAGAATTTACATTCTGAACAAAATCCCATTCTTCTTCCGTAGTATCTTCTAGGCCTTTCATCAATATAACGCCCGCATTGTTAATTAAAATGTCTAATTGCCCATATATCTCAACAGATTTAGATACCGCTTTTTGCCAATCAGATTCGCTAGTAACGTCAAGATGAACATATGTAGCGTCTCCACCAGAATTCCGAACTTCTTCTTCTAGAAGCTTACCTTTTTCGTCATTGATATCTCCAAATATAACTTTGGCACCTTCACTACAAAAAAGTTTTACTTCTGTAGTACCTTGACCGCCTGTTCCACCTGAAATTAATGCAACTTTGCCTTCTAGCCTACCCATATTTTTATCTCCAATTTACAATTATTTAGCAAACATTCCCCCATCAATCACTAGTTCTGAACCTGTAACATAACGTGATTCATCACTAGCTAAATAAAGAACTCCCATAGCAATTTCTTTAGGAATCCCAAATCTTCCAAGAGGGACATCTGATAAATAATCTTCTCCTAAGTTTTCTATCAGATTATCTCCCATCTCAGTTTTTCCTATTATTCCTGGATGCACAGAATTACAACGAATACCATCTGAACCATACTGAACTGCAATAGATTTTGTAAGTAATCTAACCGCCCCCTTACTAGCTCCATAAGCTGATGCAAGAACTCCAATTAATCCAGCTATAGAAGAGATATTAACAATAGAGCCTCCACCCGATTTTTTCATAGCTGATATAACAGACTTAGATCCTAAGAAAATCCCTTTAGAATTTACATTCTGAACAAAATCCCATTCAGACTCTGATGTCTCTTCTAATGTTTTTCTTAGAAAAAACCCCGCATTGTTAATTAAAATGTCTAATTGCCCATATGTCTCAACAGATTTAGATACCGCTTTTTGCCAATCAGATTCACTAGTAACGTCAAGATGAACATATGTAGCTTCTCCACCAGAATTCCGAACTTCTTCTTCTAGAAGCTTACCTTTTTCGTCATTGATATCTCCAAATATAACTTTGGCACCTTCACTACAAAAAAGTTTTACTTCTGTAGTACCTTGACCGCCTGTTCCACCTGAAATTAATGCAACTTTGCCTTCTAGCCTACCTTTTAACATTCATACCTCCGTCAACAATTAATTCTAATCCTGTTACATAGCTTGACTCATCACTAGCCAAATACAAAACCCCAGTCGCAATATCCATAGGATTACCAATTCGATTAAGTGGAACTTGAGACACTCTTCTTTTGTAAAATTCAGGATCATCTAAATAAACATCTCCTATGTCTGTTCCTTCTAGTGTTCCCGGGTGAACTGAATTACAACGAATTCCATAAGATCCATATTGAACAGCAATAGACTTTGTAAGATTAGATACAGCCGCTTTTGAAGCTCCATAGACCGTGACAGGCGATCCCCACTCGCTTGCCATAGAAGCAATGTTAATTATTGATCCTCCACCAGATTCTTTCATGATCGGAATAACAGATTTTATACCAAAAAATATAGATTTTGCATTTACTGCAAACAATTTATCCCACTCTTCTTCTGTAGTATTTTCAAATGTATCGTCCAGAAAAAAACCTGCATTATTAACCAATACGTCTATTTTTCCATATAATTCGACAGCTTTAGAGACTACATTTTGCCAATTACACTCACTAGTAACATCATGATGAACATATGTAGCTTCTCCAGCAGAATTCCGGACTTCTTCTTCTAGAAGCTTACCTTTTGCATCATCAAGATCACCAAATACTACTTTAGCGCCTTCACTACAAAAAAGTTTCACTTCTGCACTACCTTGACCGCCTGTTCCACCTGTAATTAATGCAATCTTTCCTTCCAGTCTCCCCATATTTTTACCTCCACATAATTGTCGATCTACTTAGCGAATCTTCCTCCATCTATTACTAATTCTGAACCCGTAACATAACTTGATTCATCACTTGCAAGATAAAGAACCCCCATAGCAATTTCTTTAGAAAATCCAAATCTTCCAAGAGGAACATCCGATAAAAGTTGCTCCTTTGAAATCGGACTGTTTTGTAATACTTTTTCTCCCATGGGGTTATCTTTTATAATTCCAGGATGTACAGAATTGCAACGAATCCCATCTGAACCATACTGAACAGCAATAGATTTTGTTAATAATCGGACACCGCCTTTGCTAGCTCCATAAGCAGGAGCCATAGCCGTACCGATTAATCCGGCTATAGACGATATATTAATAATCGATCCTCCGTCTGACTTTTTCATTGCTGCGATGACAGATTTAGATCCTAAAAACACACCTTTTAAATTAACTGAATGCACAAAATCCCATTCGGATTCTGATGTCTCTTCTAGATGTTTAGTTAATAAAACCCCCGCATTATTAACTAAAATATCTAATTGACCATATATCTCAACCGATTTAGATACCGCTTTTTGCCAATCAGATTCGCTAGTAACGTCAAGATGAACATATGTAGCTTCTCCACCAGAATTCCGAACTTCTTCTTCTAGAAGCTTACCTTTTGCATCATCAAGATCACCAAATACTACTTTAGCGCCTTCACTACAAAAAAGTTTCACCTCTGCACTACCTTGTCCTCCAGTTGCACCTGAAATTAATGCAACTTTACTTTTTAACCTTCCCATTTATATCTCCTTTTAGAAAACCTCGGTATAGATGTATAATATGTGTTCTGAAATATATTTCAACTATATATTAGGGGCCCGTAGCTCAGTGGTTAGAGCTATCGACTCATAATCGATCGGTCGTAGGTTCGATCCCTACCGGGCCCACCATTAAAAATAGCTAATGTAACAGGAATACAATTCCAATATTATGTCCAAAAACTTATCAAGACTAATACTTATAACAATCGGTCTATTAATTTCAAGTGTGGTTATATTGTCTAGCCCGGATTCTGTAATAGCCCATGGGGATATGAAGGAAATACACAGAAGCACTATAGACGATTACGATATAACTGTAAGCATACTGCCCCATAATCCTGTCACCGGGGGATTTTCACACCTAACCATAGAGCCTAAATATAAAAAATCTCAAAAATCTATTGAAGAAGCTCTAATAACTGTATTTATCAGAAATGATTCATATGCATATAAATCTAGAGCTGTTAACACACCAGATTCTCCCAAATTATATGATGCTAATTTTACGTTTAAAGAAGGCGGAGTTTGGGATATAGAAGTTGAAATTTCAACGATCCCAGAACAATTTTCAACAATTAACTTTCCACTATCTGTAAGTGGAGAATCAGTTAAAGACGGCCGAGAAGCTGGATTCTTTTTCTTATTTGTATTCTCCGTATTAATAACAGGGAGCATCGTACTCATTTTAAGATATCGACGGGTGAAAAATTAATCGTTTACGCGTTTATTCATCAAAATCTTCAATATGATTAATTACATTTTTATTATCTGAAATCTTATAAAAAACTTTAACAGGATCCCCCGTAATCATATGTTCTCTAAGATGCATAGGAGAAAATTCTTCTATATACGTTTGGATAAAATAGTCTTCAACTATTTCATCTTTTGACTGCAATGTTATTTTGTTAGCAATTGACAACGTCTCTGCTTGTACTTCAATTATTCGTCCGATTGTCTCGTATTCTTTTGATTGTTGTTCTAAATCATCATTACAACTTAAAATTAAAATCCACGTCACAAAGATAGCTGTTAGAAGATACTTTTTTTTTGTTTCATCTCTAAAAAACATCAAATATCCAGTAAGTTTTAATAAAAAAATGGACCTAATTGTAATTGAACAAAAAGCACTATTCAGTGCATGCTGATAACCTGATAATTTAAAATCATTTGCATATTCATCATTTAAGATTAATATTAAAGTTCAGTATGAATAAATTCAAACATATTATATTAGGAATAACAGCCATTTTGGTAACTACTTTCGTATTAGTAGCTCCATCAGGCTCTACTTCCGCGGATAGTACATCCAAACGTGTAAACATGATAGCTATAGACCCTAACACGTTAACTTACGAATATGGAAGGAATTCGATAAAGTCATTTATGACATTATCCTCAACTCTTAAAACAGGAGATGAGTTTTATATATTCATGATGGATGCAACTGACGATTTGTACGGCCCTTATGTGGCTGGCGATTTAAAATTCGATTCTTACAACGATGATCTAAAACAAATAATAGATCAAACAGATGCAGCCGAATCAATTTCATTAGCTAAATCATTAACAAAAAGCTATGATTTTTTTAGTATTAACAAAGTTTCTCCTGGATCTTATTTATATTTATTAAGCTCATCTGACATTCGCGCACCTGAAAAAATAGAACAAGAATCATTAAACTTAATATCTAAAAAATTCAATGAAGGTGGATGGAAAATACAGGGATTAGCGTTTGAAGGAGCTTCCCCTAGTACCTCCAAATTATTTGAAAATTTATCTTCAAACACAGGTTCGAATTTCTTAAATGTAACATTCCAAAATGGTTTCAAAGATATTGCAGACATCATAATGTCTGAAAATTCATTAGGATCTTTAATCCCATCTAGTAATCAAATTTTAAAACAAGAAGAAAAACTAACATCTGAAATCCCAATACCTCCTGCTACAAATAAAATGACCATCATGATATTTAAAGAGGATCCATCTGGATCTTTAAGATTACGTAATCCCGATGGAGTTGAAACATCAGCTTCCGACCGAAAAGCATCAAGGGTTTTCGAATCTCCTCATGTTGTTATTTGGGAATTAGAAAATCCTATATCAGGGAAATGGACAATTGATATAAGTGGAATTAATGGCCAAATATCATCATGGTATCAAGCTTCTAGTAATTATAGAGTTAACTTACAATCAAATAAAACACTCCCTTCTAATTCCACTACAGAGTTAATATTGTATGTAACTAACGAAGGATTAATGATATATCCAAAAGATGTTTACATTGAAGTAAACTTAATATCCCCTTCTGGCAATAATGTTGTTTATGCATTAAATGACCAAGGAATTGAAGGAGATGCTATTGCAGGAGACGGCTACTTTACTTCAAAATTACCATCCGATAGAAGTCCGGGGCAATATTCAGCTATAGTAACACTTGGGTGGTACAATTCTTCAAACACAATCATAGAAAACATACTTTTTAACTCTCAACCTTTTCCAACAATAGATGTAGAATCTCTAAATATCTCAAATATATATACCAATGAGGCTACTATTGTAGCTACAGCGTATATCAAAGTTGGCGAGGATCCGTATCCTGTTTCCCCTTACAGAATATCAACTTCTCCCCAAGAGGATTATGTGATCACTTTAACTCCACGAACTCCAGGTACAGACGGAAAAGCCTGGATGTATGATGTCGCTGTTACTCCTTCTACTGAAGGGAACAAGGCAATAAATCTAATCTTAGATATATCTTATGCCGGTGTACAACATATAGAACGAAGTAATCCATTGAGCATACCCGCTACAGACAAACCTATTTTGTCTGCAGAAGATGGCATAAATATTGTTATTATAATTGCAATAATATTTTCACCTATAATTATTTTACTAGTAGTAGCTGGTTTGTATTACAAATCTCAAACCCAACCTTTTGGATTCATAATTGATGAAAAAGGATCTGTATTAATAGATTTCTCAAGTTTAGAAAGAACTAAATTTAACAAAATATTTAATATAAATAATGTGAAAGGCAAAGATACGGGATTAGATGAGATGATAGGAATAGACTTCAAATTCACGGGTACCCAAGTAACAATACAAAATTCTAGGACAACCCCTACTGTAAGATTAAACAACAACCCCGTTATTGAAGATAAAATGATACAAAATAATGATTGGATCGGGTCTTACGGTAAATTATTTAACTTCAAGTCATCTCTATAAATTCAACTAACTTACCTAAGAAATAATATCTGAAATGGCTCTCATTGCTACATAGTATCCCTGTAACCCTAATCCAGTTACTGACCCTTTACAGACAGTAGATATATCTGATGTTTGTCCTCTTTTAGCAGGATTTGATATGTGAACCTCGATGGTAGGGTATTCAACTTGAGATATAGCAGCACATAATGCTGGATATCCAATAGAAAACCCTGCAGGATTAATGATAGCTGCGTGACATCCCTTATTTTGTGCCTCATATATTTTATTAATAATTTCTCCTTCAATATTAGAATGAAAAATATCAACAGTGAATTCTAGCTGTTCAGCGTATTTTATAATCGCAGAATTGTAATCGCTCATCGTTTCAGAACCGAAAATGTCAACTTGAGTTTTTCCTCTCATGTCTATGCCGGCTCCATGTATAACTAAAATATTTGACACATTATTCCTCCATAATTTGCTTACACATTATATATCTAATGCAGATATACATGCATTAACAATAGAATCCGTGTTAATCCCAT